>NZ_CP136758.1:1864959-2474918 GCF_032930845.1 Parvularcula sp. LCG005
GCCAGCTGTTCGAGCAGGCGCGCGAGCGTCTGGGCCGCGAAGTGGCCGCGGTCCGGAAATACTCTCTCGATGATGCCGTGAAAGAGATTCACAAGCATCTCGACAAGAAAGAGCGCGCCGCGAACGCAAGCTGATTCGCCGCAATCATTTGTTATGCCCGTCCCGGTGGCCTCTGGCCCCGGCGGCGGGCATATCTATATTCAGAGTACCCAATTCGAACTGACGTCCGTGAGGTCCCCATGTTTCAGACTTTTGAACCCGCTTCCGACAAGACATTTGCCAGTCAGCACCTGCCGCCGCTGCGCAAGGTCCTGAAGGATATGGAACTGGATGGCCTGATCGTTCCCCATGACGACGCCTATCTGAACGAATACCTTCCCCCCTATGCCGAACGGCTGATGTGGGTTTCCGGATTCTCAGGCTCAGCAGGCCTTGGGATCGTACTGGAGGACAAGGCCGCTGTTTTCTCCGATGGGCGTTACCGGATCCAGTTGAAAGACCAGGTCGATACGGAGCTTTTCTCCCTTCACATCACGCCCGAGGAAGATCCGGCCGAATGGCTGTGCGAGAATGTCGGTGGCGGCGGCGTCATTGGGTATGATCCCCTACTGATGTCCAAGGCCGGGCTGGCCTCTTTCGCGGAAGCCGCGAAACGGACAGGCTTTGTGCTGAAAGCGCTGACGGAAAACCCGATCGACGTGGCCTGGGCTGATCAACCTGAACCACCCTGCACCATGGTTGTGCCGCATCCGGACGAATTTTCCGGCGAATCATCTGCGTCCAAACGCAAACGTCTGGGTGAGGCCCTGTCAAAGCGCGGCGCATCAGCGGCCCTGTTGACGGCACCACACTCTGTCGCGTGGCTGTTCAACATTCGCGGCGACGATGTACATGCCAGCCCCCTGCCCCTTGGCCGGGCCATCCTGTTTGCTGATGGGACGGCTCGCCTGTTCCTGCGCCCGGAGAAAGTCGACAAGACGTTGCACCGGCATGTCGGTGATGATGTCATCATCGTTGATGAAGCCGATATCGACGACGAACTGAAGGATCTGGCTCAGGGCGGAGCCTGCGTTCTCGTGGACCCTGCGCTGACCCCGCTTCACTTCGTCGAGGTTCTTTCCGCGAGTGGCGCGTCGATCATAGAGGGCGAAGACCCGTGCGCCCTGCCGCGTGCCATCAAGAACGAGATCGAACTGGCGGGGTCCCGTCAGGCGCATATCCGCGATGGCGCTGCCGTCACCCGTTTTCTCCACTGGCTCGCCCAGACCGCACCAACGGGTACACTGACTGAGATCAGTGCCGCACAGAAGCTTGAAGCCTTCCGGTCGGAAACGAATGCGCTGCGCGATGTCAGTTTCGACACCATTTCGGGCGCGGGGCCGCACGGTGCCATATGTCACTACCGCGTCACGACCAAAACCGACCTCGCCATTGAGCCGGGTACGTTGTATCTCGTCGACTCCGGCGGGCAATATCAGGACGGCACGACCGACATTACACGCACCATTGCGGTCGGCGAGCCGACGCAGGAAATGCGCGATCATTATACGCTGGTGCTGAAGGGCCATATCGCCCTTGCAACGGCGCGCTTCCCCAAGGGGACGTCGGGTCACCAGCTGGATGTGCTGGCGCGTCTGCCGCTGTGGGAGGCTGGTCTTGATTACGACCACGGTACCGGTCATGGCGTCGGCAGCTATCTGGGCGTCCATGAAGGTCCCCAGAACATCTCGAAGAAACCGATCCGTCAGGCCCTGATGCCCGGCATGATCTGCTCAAACGAGCCGGGCTATTACAAGACCGACGCCTACGGCATTCGCATTGAAAACCTCATCATCGTCACCAAGCCAGCGCCAATTGACGGCGGCGAACGCGAGATGATGGGTTTTGAAACGATCACGATGGCGCCGCTGGAACGTGAATTGATCAACAAGGACCTGCTGACAGACGCCGAACTGGCATGGGTCAATAATTACCACGCCCAGGTGCGTGAGGCGCTGACGTCACTCCTGCCAGACGAAACCGCCGCCTGGCTGCAGCAGCGGACGGCAGCGATCTAACCGTTAATGAGGGCGAGCCATTCGCCCTCAGTCATCGTCTGCACACCGAGCGATTCCGCCTTGGTCAGCTTTGACCCCGCGCCGGGACCGGCAATCAGAATGTCGGTCTTGGCGGAGACGGCACTGGCAACCTTGGCCCCAAGGCTGGTGGCCCTCGCCTTCGCCTCATCGCGCGTCATTTCCTCGAGCTTGCCCGTGAAGACGACCGTCTTGCCGGACACAGGACTTGAGGACGCCACCTTCTCAACCGGCGGAGGCGTGACTTGTGCCATCAGGTGCTCGACAGCAGACACGTTCCTCGGTTCACGGAAAAAGTCGGCCAGTGCATCGGCGACCGTCTCGCCGATACCGTCAATACTGATCAGTTCGCGACGCTCCTCTTCATCACCATCAGCAAGCTTGCGTCCGGCTTCGACGAAGCGTTCAAAGCTCTCAAATCGCTGCGCGAGCAGACGACCGGTCACCTCGCCCACATGGCGGATGCCAAGGCCAAACAGGACGCGCGGCAGCGGTCGCGTGCGCGCATCCTCAATAGCGGCGAAAAGGTTTTCCAGTGACTTTGCATTGGTGACGTCATCCGTCCACACCGCGTGCGGTCTCGACTTCGTTGGCGCGAGACGTTTGTAGGACTGCAGGTCCGACGTCCCGATTGTCTTATTGTCTTTCAGGCGCTCTTGCAGGGTAAATATATCCGCCGGCTCGCGCACGAGATGGCGACCAAACAGATCCCTGATCTGGCGCTCGCCGAGGCCATCAATATCCATGGCCTTGCGCGATATGAAGTGATTGAGGTGCTCAATCCCCTGAGCCGGACAGACGAGGCCGCCGGTACATCTTCGCACCACATCGCGTTCTCCGGTCCGCGGATTTTCCTCCCGCACCGCGCGCGATCCGCACACCGGACAGTGGTCGGGAAAGACATAGGCGGAAGTGCCTTTCGGCCGCTTCTCGGTCACGACCCGGACGATCTGGGGGATCACGTCGCCAGCGCGCTGGATGACGACCGTGTCACCCTCGCGCGCATCCAGCCGCTCAATCTCGTCCTGATTATGCAGCGTGGCGTTGGAGACCACGACGCCGCCGACCGTCACCGGCCGCAGCCGCGCGGTCGGTGTCAGCGCACCCGTCCGCCCGACCTGAATATCGATCCGCTCAAGGATGGTCTGGGCCTGCTCAGCTGAGAATTTATGGGCTATCGCCCACCGCGGAAAGCGCGTGACAAAGCCCAGGCGCTGTTGCCAGTCCAGTCGGTCAACCTTGTAGACGACGCCGTCAATATCATAGTCGAGGGTCGCGCGTTGTTCTTCGATCGACCTGTAGTGCGCGATCGTCTCGGCCGTTGTCAAAGTACGCGCCATCAGCGGATTGATCTCAAACCCCAGCGTGCCCAAACGCTCAACCGCACCAAACTGGGTATCTGCGAGCGGGGCGCTGATCTCCCCCCAACTATAGGCAAAGAATTTCAATGGCCGAGAGGCCGTGACCGAAGGATCCTTCTGCCTGAGCGCGCCAGCCGCCGCATTGCGCGGGTTGGCAAAAATCTTCTTGCCCTCAGCGGCAAGCGCCTCGTTCATGGCCGCGAAATCGGCCTTGCCCAGATAGACCTCGCCCCGAACTTCCAGAATATCAGGTACGCTGTCGAGCTGGTGCGGTACATTCTTCAGGGTCAGGACGTTCTGGGTGATGTCCTCACCCACCGCGCCGTCCCCACGCGTGGTCGCAAGGACCAGCTGGCCGTGTTCATAGCGGATATTCGCTGAGAGGCCATCAATCTTGGGCTCCGCTGTCAGCGCAATTTCCTCATCGCCCTCCAAGCCCAAGAACCGCCGTATACGGTCGTAGAATTCCGTGACATCGTCATCGTTGAAGGCGTTGTCCAAGGACAGCATCGGCACCGCGTGACGGACTTTGGCAAACCGGCCAGAGGGCGCGGCGCCCAGCTTTTCCGATGGGCTGTCACTACGCTTCAGCGCAGGAAAGCGCTCTTCAATCGCAAGATTGCGCCGTCGCAAGACATCATAGTCCGCGTCCGTCATGACCGGATCGTCGTTTTCGTAATAGGCGCGATCGGCAAGCGCCATCTGATCAGCAATGCGCTGCAGCTCAGACCGAGCTTCAGCCTCGGTCAGGTCATCCACGGCGGTCTCGCTCATGCTGCGGACCGGTCCGCTTCGGTATGGGCTGACGCCAGGAGTTTGCGTGCAGCGGCACGGGCTTCATCGGTGACTTCAGCGCCGGACAGCATGCGGGCGATCTCCTCAATTCGTTCATCCTGTTTAAGGGGACGGACGGCTGTGAGAAGCGCTTTCTTGCCGGATTTTTCCACTTTCCAATGCGCCTGTCCGCGGGCTGCGACCTGCGGGCTGTGGGTTACCACGAGCACCTGGCTGCCCTCTGCAATACGCGCCAGCCGCTCTCCGACCGCATCGGCGACGGCACCGCCAACGCCCGAATCGACCTCGTCGAAGATGATGACGGTCCGCCCTTCCTTGGCCACCAGCACAGCCTTCAGGGCAAGGACGAAGCGTGAGAGTTCACCGCCCGAAGCAATCGCGCTCAACGGCCCCAGGGGTGTGCCTGGATTGGTGGAAATGAGGAACCGCACCTTGTCGACACCGTGGGCGCCGGGTTCAGTCTCAGACACGTCGGCCTTGAAGACGGCATGACCAAGCTTCAGCGGCGCGAGCTCTTTCTTCACGGCCGCGCTGAGCGACTTGGCCGCTTTGGTGCGCTTGGCCGACAGCGCGGTGGCCAGTTTGTCGAATTGCGCTCGTGCCTCGCCAATTTTCTTGTTGAGGGCAGCGAAATCCGCATCGCCCCGGTCGAGCTTTTCAAGCGCTGCTTCGACTTCTTCCCGATACGACGCCAGCCGATCCGGCAGTCGAGAAAACTTCCGCCCCGCCGCGCGCAGAGCAAAAAGACGCTCCTCGACGACATTCAGTTCTTCAGGGTTCTGAACAAAAGCGTCGGCTGCGGCAACAACGGCGGCGCGTGCACCGGCAAATTCTTCCATTGCGGCATCAAGGCGCGCCACGGCTTCGGTCAGCGGTGCCGCATCGGCATCGGGCAACCGGCTTGCCGCGCGCTCGATCTGCGCTGCAGCAGTCGACAGCCGTCGGCCCGAGCCATCATCTTCCAACACGTCCAAGGCATCTCGCAGATCACCTGCCACCTTTTCTGCAGCCATCAGAACGGCGCGGCGTTCGGCGAGTTCTTCTTCTTCACCGGCCACGGGGTTCAGCCGGGCAAGCTCTTCCGAGACATGGCGCAGATAGTCCGCCTCCCGCAGGGCCTGGTCGCGATCTCGCGCCTGCTGCGCGGCATCTTCTTCCAGTGCCTGTACGAAAGACCACGCACGCGCCACAGCCGCGCTGTCGTCAGTCAGATCTGCAAACTGATCGAGCAGGTCGCGATGAACTGCCGCGTTCAGAAACCCCAGGCTCTGATGCTGGCCATGGATTTCAATCAACGCTTCGCCCACCTCCCGCAACAAGGCGATGCTGCAGGCCTGATCATTGATGAAAGCGCGGGATTTTCCGTCCGCCATCTGGATCCGGCGAAGGGTCACGGTGTCGTCTTCAGTCGACAGTCCGTTGTTCTCTAGCAGCGCCCAGACAGGATGATCCGCATCCGCATCAAAAGTTGCGGCAACGATGCCCTTCTCTGCACCATGTCGGACGAGCCCCTTGTCCGCCTTAGCACCTGTGGCAAGGCTGAGACTGTCGAGCAGGATGGATTTGCCCGCCCCAGTCTCACCGGTCAACGCCGTGAGGCCACCGCCGACATGCAGATGCAGTCGGTCAATAAGAACAATATCCTGAATGGCGAGGTCGCAAAGCATCGGGGCCTCATTTCGGCCGAAACGGAGAACAGGTCAAGAACATTACTCTATCAAACCTGTTTCTGCGGGGCTTAAAAAGAGTTTATCGATGACTTCATCCATCGAATTCAAAGTTTCAAATTTTGATTTCGAAATGCGCCTGTGCGCTGATCGTTCCGCTTTATGGCCGGTACTGTCCGCCTTTGTATGGCGCGCCGTCCGGTCTCCGAGGTCGGGCAGTTTCTCACCTACGCCACCGCCGAAAAAGAGAAACGGCCCAAGTGTCATCGTCACAGCTTCGAACAGGATCCACAGCACACAGCCAGAAGGTTTGGCGGACAGTGCTGTACTTATGGTCACCGCTGACGCCCTTCCCGACCGGATACGGCTTTTCAGCTGAATGTGACGAAGAACACCGCCGACTTCCACCACAACATCATAGCCAGCCGCATCGACCTCAGCCTTTAGAACTTCCGCATCATAAATTCTGCGCAGCCAAAGCGCGCGAAGAAGTTCGGCGAGGAAAAGGTGCTCGATCAGCTGCTCACGGCGACTGCTATAAAGAAAGTGTGCTGATCGGTCAAAACTGACGTCCATGAAAAAACCTCGCCCGGAAAAGGCGAGGTTTTCACAGTTCAGAGCGAAAAAACAGACTTTCCGCTGGAGAGATTACATCCCCGACTTCGGCGCGAAAGTATCGCCGAAGAAGTCGCCCTCGTTCCAAGTGGGGCGTTCATCTGCATCCGCCAGCGCCTTGGCGATTCGGAAGTTCAGTTCAGCAAACTTGGCGCCCACGTCATAGAGGATGCCGGCTTCGCCTTGCGTCGGCTCGTCGCCTGGACGGTGGTAGTTGTTCTGGAGGAACCAGGTGAACTTCTCCTGACCGCCATTTTCCCAGCCGGGGAACAGGAAGATCGACGGCACGCCAGCCTTCACGAAGTTATAGTGGTCCGAGCGAACGAACAGTACCATGTCCGGCACAGGATCAGGCGAGAGCTTCACGCCCATGGTCGCCCCTGCATCGGCGGCGATCTGACGGATCGAGGAGTGCTCCGCACCAAACGCGATGGCGTCGGTGAAATCATAGAGCAGGATCGGCATGTCGAGGTTCACGTTGGCGACCATTGACGATGCTGGCACCGTCGGATTCCGCGCGAAATACTCAGACCCCAGAAGACCTTTCTCTTCCGCCGTCAGCGCGACGAAAAGAACTGACCGCCTCGGTGCATTGCCCGCCATCTTAAACTTGCGGGCCTCTTCCAGCAGCGTCGACACGCCCGTGGCGTTGTCCATCGCACCGTTATTGATGAGGTCCTTGTCCTTCTCGACAGACTTCAGCATGCCGATGTGATCAAGGTGCGCGGTCAGAACGATATACTCATCGGCCAGCGCCGGATCCGAGCCCTTGATGACTCCGACCACGTTGGGGGCCGTGTAATCATCAAACGTCGTCTTCGATGTCAGGCGAGCCGTTACGCCGAGCGGCCGCGCGGTCATCGTTTCACTGAAGATTTCGTCGACACCCAGTCCGGCAGCTTCGAGCAGTTTCTCCGTCCCGGCCTTGCTGAGCAACGTGTAGATGTCAACTTTGCCTGACTGGCCTTCAGGATAGGCCACCATTTCGTCCGGGCGGCTGACGTAAGACACCATTTGCGCCTTACCCTGATCATCCTCAGCGCGGTCTTCAGAGATCCCGAGAACACCGATGGCACCCATTTGCTGGGCAATGGCCATCTTCGTGCTGCCGCTCTGGAAGTGCGCGCGTTCTTCAGAGGGAAGTCCATCTGGCACGCCGGAGGCGATGGCAACAATCTTGCCGCGCACATCGACGCCCGCATAATCATCAATACCGAATTTCGGCGCGACCAGACCATGGCCGACAAAGACAACTTCGCCCGTCACGTCGACGGATTCCATCGTTGGCGATGCGGTCGTGAAATAGTCCTGATAGAGGACCATGTCTTCACCATTAATGGTCAGACCCGCCCCATCGGGCACCATGGTGGCGCGGCGCAGGGGCACCTGCTGCAGATAGCCCTCATCACCGGCTGGCTTCACGCCGATCTCGGCGAATGACTTGCTCACATATTCGACGGCCTTGAGGTAACCGCGCGTCCCGGCTTCGCGCCCTTCATAGGCGTCGCTCGCCAGGGTGGTCAGGTCTTTTTCAAAGCGGGCAGCGGATTCCGCCTGTCCTTCGGGCCAGACCGGCACCGTGTCAGTGGTCGCGCAAGCCGATGCCAGCAGGAGGCCGGACAGAGCCGCAACGGGCATTTTCCATATCATCATCAATATGCCTTTTATCGAATTTCGGTAAGTTACTATCGACTGAAACCGTCCAAATGGCAAGGCAGAGGGTCCTAACGATCCTTCACCTGGGCAATGAACGGGTACATAGCGGAAGCTCCCTGCGTAACGCTCTGAAGGCCCTTCATGTCCGCGCCTCCTGATGATGCCGTCCCCCCACCGCGCCCCGATGCGGAGGCCGCCGCGACTGGCGGTCACACGCCGACAGGCGAAGGGCGCACCTTCACGGCAGATCGCGTCGGTATCGCCATGGCGGTCATCGGCGCCGTCCTGTTCTCGGCCAAGGGACTGCTTGCGAAGTTTGCCTATGATGATGGGATGTCGCCGATCGCGCTCATCTCCTTCCGAATGCTGATGGCCCTGCCCTTCTTCATCGTCGTGGGATATGGCGGATGGAAAAAGCGGCGGCCGACAATCCTGACCGCCGACTAGATCCGTCTGATCATTTGCGGGGTCATCGGTTATTATCTCGCCGCATGGCTGAGTTTCTACGGCCTGACCTATATCTCTGTGCAGCTCGAACGGCTGATCCTGTTCAGCTATCCCGTGCTGGTGGTGATGGCGACGGCCGTCATGGCGCGACGAGCGCCTGAACCCGTCATTCTGGCTGCAGCCGGCATCACCTATCTTGGGATCCTGATGGTTTTCGGACATGATTTCAGCGCCGCCGCCCCCGGCCGGGCATCGGCCGACATCCTGTACGGCTCGCTGCTCGTCTTTCTGTCGGCGACGACTTTTGCGACCTATGTCATCATCTCGAAACCGCTGATCGCAAAAATGGGCAGCCGGTTTTTCACCGCTGCGGCCATGTCGGTGTCGAGCCTTGCGGTTGCCACTCACGCCGGCGGTGCCGCGCTGCTCGGCGATGGCGGAGCGGGCTTTGTCACCACACCGACCGCCATGATCGCCGTGTTCGGCATCGCGACGATTGGGACGGTTCTGCCTGCTTTTCTGGTGAACGAGGCGCTCGGTCGCCTCGGCCCATCACGGGCCGCTATTCTGGGTACAGCGGGGCCGGTGGCAACAAGCCTTCTCGCCGTACCGATTCTCGGTGAGCCTTTTTCCGTCTATCATCTGGCGGCGCTCGTATGTTGCGCCATTGGCGTCACACTGGTCGCCCGCCAGAAACAGCGCTGACAGGGGTCAGATGATCTTCTGGATGGTGTTGTCGTCGTTCATGAGGACAACAGTCGGCTTGTAATTCCGGGCCTCTGCGGCATCAACCATGCCGAACGTGGCGATGATGACCTTATCCCCCGCATGCGCCAGCCGGGCCGCAGCACCGTTCAGCATGAACTGACCAGAGCCGCGCTCTCCCTCGATCGCGTAGGTCGCAAGGCGCTGACCGTTCGTCACGTTCCAGACGTCCACATGCTCGAAAGGCAGAATCCCTGCAGCGTCGAGCAGATCAGCATCAATGGCGATCGACCCTTCGTAATGAAGGTCGGTCATGGTCAGTGTCGCGCCATGGAGCTTGGACTTGAGCATTTTCAGTTGCATTGCGTAACCTTCTGTCGCGCAGGACAGATATAAGAACGTGACGGGGGGCCGTGAAGGCCTGAACGGGACTTTTTCTCAAAAACAGCAAAAGCCCGTCACTGATGCGTGTTAGACCCCAGGACATTACGAATATCAAGACCGGAGACACCATGAACCAACAGATCGTCAGCGAATATTACGGCAAGACATTGCAGGGGTCTGAAGACCTCAAGACCGATGCGTGCTGCACGACTGAGGACATTCCCCGCTGGCACAAGGCCATATTGAGCGACATCCACGACGAAGTGATGGCAAAATATTATGGCTGCGGGCTGATCGCCCCCCTCAAGCTTACGGGCGCGCGCGTGCTCGACCTTGGCTCGGGCTCAGGGCGGGATGTCTACGCCCTGGCGCAGATGGTCGGCCCTGAGGGCCATGTCGTCGGTGTCGACATGACCGACGAGCAGCTGGACGTCGCACGCCGCCATCAGGCCTGGCACGCCGAGAAGTTCGGCTTTGCCAATGTCTCATTCGAAAAAGGCACGCTTGAGGAACTCGACCAGATCGGCCTCGAACCTGCCTCCTTTGACGTCATCGTCTCCAACTGCGTGATCAATCTCTGCACGGACAAGCCTGCGGTTCTGCGGCACGTCAAATCCCTGCTCAAGCCCGGCGGCGAGTTCTATTTTTCCGATGTCTACGCCGATCGCCGCCTGCCGGAATCGGTCGTCAGCGACCCTGTGCTGTATGGCGAATGCCTTGGCGGCGCGCTGTACTGGAACGATTTCATCAACATGTCGAAAGGCGCAGGTTTTGCTGACCCCCGCCTCGTCACCGCCCGCCCGCTGACGATTGAGAACGAAATCCTCAAGGAGAAACTGGGACAGTCACGCTTCTGGTCCGCCACCTACAGGCTGTTCAATCTCGACGGTCTGGAGCCTGCCTGTGAAGATTATGGACAGGCCGTGATCTACAAGGGCACGGTGGAACACGCGCCGGATGCGTTTATTCTTGACGGTCACCATGTCATTGAAAAGGGAAAGGTTTTTCCTGTCTGCGGGAACACATGGCGGATGCTGGCCGAAACGCGGTTTGCGGAGCATTTCTCTTTCATCGGCGATATGACGACTCATTACGGTATCTTCGAAGGCTGCGGAACAAACGTGCCTTTCGAGGATGACAGCGCCGGGGTCACATCCGCCGGTGCCTGCTGCTAGGTCATCAGCCTAGCGCGCAGGCCGCCAGCGGAAGAATAGGATGGCGAGGATGGCCGCGCCGGCTGTCCACGCCAGCAAAATCTGCGCGTCGAGCAGGCGCACGTCTCCACCCGTCAAGGCGCCCACAGCCAACTGCCCCAACGGGCGAAATGGCAGCGCCCCCGTGATCGCAACCAGCCAACCCGGACTGTTCTGTACGGGGAAGAAAATATTCGACGCGAAGAGCAGCGGGAAGGAAATGGCGTTCAGGATGGCCGGTGCCGCCTGCGCGTTTGGCACCATGTTCACGACCGCCAGTCCGAGCGCGGAAAAACACGCCGCGCCGAGCACGATCACACCGAAAAACAGGATCAGCGATATGGCATCCGGCACCACCCCGAACACCAATCCACCGATCAGCAGGCAGACGAGAACAGTAGCCAATCCGACGATGATCGAAAACAGGATGCGGGCAGCCACATAGGCAGAGATCGGCGTGGGCGTTGACCGTTGCCGTTTCAACCGTCCCTGATCGCGGTCAAATGCCAGCGTGATCGCCAGGCCGGTGAAGCAGACGGAAATAATTGCGAATGCTGACATGGACGCGACATAGAATTTCAGGATGCCGTCGCCCGGCTGCATTTTGCCAAAGAACATCCCATTGAACAGAAGCAGGATGACGGGAAAGCCGATCCCGAAAAAAGCGGCACTGGGATTGCGGAAATAGGAAAGAGCCGCGAACCGCAAATGATGCGCGGTGACCGAAAACCATGAACTCATGACGGGCTTCCTTCCGCTTCCGCTGATTTGATGAGAGACAGATAGATATCTTCGAGGCTGGGGCGGATGATTTCGAGGTCCGCTATTTCCATCCCATTGGCGACCGACCAGCCGGTCAGTTCATTCGCGACACGGATAACCCGCTCGTTCGGCACCACCAGCGTGTAGGCATTATCATGATGTGTGGTCACAAAACCGCTGATCGATGAGGGCAATGTTGCGCTGTCACCGTTGAGAGAAAACCGGATCGTCGCGTCTTTCGCGACAGCCCGACGCAGCGCCGCAGGCGTCCCTTCAGAAATGATCCGTCCAGAGACGATGACGGCAATCCGGTTCGCCAGATTCTGGGCTTCGTCCATATAGTGCGTGGTCAGAATGACCGTCAGCCCGGCCTCATTGAGAGTGCGGATCAAAGCCCATGCTTGCCGCCGGGCATCTGGATCAAACCCGGTCGTCGGTTCATCCAGGAAAAGAAGGTCAGGATTACCGACCAGAGCCAGGGCCACATCCAGGCGACGGCGCTGCCCGCCCGAGAGCTTGCCGGTCCGCACATTGGCCTTGGCGGCAAGTCCGACGAGAGTGATGAGTTCATCAACGGGCCGTGGGTCCGGATACGTTCCATGGGCCATCTGGACCATTTCCCGGACCGTCAAATGGGGGTCGGCCACCGATTCCTGGGGAACAATGCCGATCCGCTGCCGCAGAGCCACCTCCCCCTTTGCGGGATCATGGCCCAGCACCCGCACGGTCCCGGAATCGGCCCGCAGGAAGCCCTCAAGGATCTCGATCGTCGTCGTTTTACCGGCCCCGTTCGGGCCGAGCAGCGCGAAAATCTCGCCGCGCCGAATGGTGAGGTCAATGCCGTCAACGGCCATCAATGGGCCATAGCGCTTCACCAGCCCCTTAATCTCAATCGCGTCATCCACTGAGCCGCCTCCCGTCTGTTTTTCAAACTAAGTTGAAAATCAGATCTGTGCAAGGGCCCCTTTGTGATTCCGTCAGGTCACCTTCTGGCGATGCTTGAACTCTGGTCGGTCCCACAACCGATTGTCGAGGATATTCTGAAGTCGATCCATCATGTCCCACACCTCCGTATGGCTGATGAACAGCGGTGAGAAACCGAAGCGAATCGTCGTCGGTGTGCGGAAATCCGCGAGGATGCCATCTGCTGCCAGAGCCTGCACCACCGCATAGCCGTCGGGATGAGACAGGCTTACATGCCCGCCCCGGTCTGCCGGATCGGCCGGGCATTGGATCTGAAGACCCATGGCCTCCGCCCGCGAAACGCACAGGGCGCCCAGCGCCATGGCTTTGTGTCGTAGATCGCCGAGCGATACGCCGTCGAAAGCATCCAGCGCCCCATCCAGCGCGGCCAGGGAAAGGATGTTGGGCGTGCCCGCGACGAACCGGGCGACACCTTCAGCCGGTTCGTACTCAGCGGCAAAAGCAAAGGGTTCAGCGTGTCCCAGCCAGCCCGGCAGCGGCGTGCGCAGCCTGTCGGCCACATCCTCTCTCGCGTAAAGAAACGATGGCGCACCGGGCCCGCCGTTGAGATATTTGTACGTACACCCCACCGCAAATCGGGCACCGGCATTATTCAGGGCCAGGTCCATGACCCCCGTCGCGTGGCTGAGGTCCCAGATGATCACACCGCCCGAAGCCGCAACAACCGCTTCGTCCGCCGTCATATCGGCGACCAGTCCGTCCCGGAAATGCACAGCGCTTTTCAGGACCACACCGCCCTTGGCCAGCACCGCCGGCTCATCCTTCCGGCGATAGATGTCGACCGGAATATCGAGATGCTCGGCCATGCCCTTGGCGATATAGCGGTCGGTGGGGAATTCATCCTCACACACTGCAATGGAGCGATGTCCAGCCAACGGCAGGGTGGACACCGCCAGCTTGAACAGGTTCACGGTGACGCTGTCGCAAACCACGACCTCATGGCTCCGCGCTCCGATCAGCTCTGCCAGACGCGCGCCCACGCGGGCCGGCAGGTCAATCCATCCCGCACTGTTCCACGACCGGACGAGACCATCGGCCCAGTCCCGCGCCGCCGCATCCTGCACCCGCTGCAAGGCGCTGTGAGCGGCAGGGCCGAGCGAATGGCCAACCAGATACGTCACATCCGGTGGCAAGGCGAAGAGGTCGCGGCGGGATGCCAGAGGATCCGCCCGGTCAAGAAGGACGGCGTCTTCGCGGCTTTCGGGCAATTGAATCGGGCTCATGCCCTGTCCTGCAATAGAGCGGGCCTGCGGACCAGCCCTTTCATCCCAACAGGTGACGATGACACAGGCGGCGCGGCGCGATAGGCTTGAGACAACAATACGGGATGATGTTCATGCGTGCCTTTGTGCTTCTGCCTCTTTTTGGCCTGTGGGCCTGTACCAGCGCACCACCGCCGACATCGGTCGCGCCGCCTGAGGCAGCGTCGGCATCAGCCACTACGCCTCTGATGAGCTGGGGGGACCTGACCTCCCGCCCCCTGCCGCAGCCAACCGAAACGCTACGCTATGCCGAGGGCGACCACGGCGTCATTGACGTCTGGCTGCCTGAGGGCGACGGCCCTCACCGGCTTGTCGTGATGATCCACGGGGGCTGCTGGCAGAAAGCGATCGCCGACCGCACCTTGATGAACTACGCAGCCGAAGATCTGCGCCAGGCCGGCTTCGCCGTCTGGAACATTGAATATCGCGGTGTGGACGAGGATGGCGGCGGCTATACTGGCACCTATGAAGACGTCGCGGCAGCCGTAGACGCCGTCCGGGATGCACCAGCAGAATGGTCACTCGACACATCTAGCGTCATGGCCATTGGCCATTCTGCCGGTGGCCATCTGGCCGTCTGGGCCGCCTCCCGCTCGCGCCTGCCGCAGACAAGTCCGTTATGGTCCGCCGATCCGTTGCCAATCGGGGCTGTGCTGAATTCCGGCGGGCTCGTGGATCTCGAAGCTTCAGCCCCCGTCACGCTGCCAAGCTGCCTTGCAGACGTCATGGACAGCCTGACCGGCCCAGCGACGCCTGAGCGCCCCGACGTTTTCAGTGATACCTCGCCGGCGACCTTCCTGCCGCCGCCGGCGACGATCGTCAGTGTGAACGGCGAGCGGGACCGAATCGCGCCGCCTGAACTGGGGATCGCGCTGACCGAAGCCATCAATGCCAGTGGCGGCGAGGCCCGCTATGTGGAGATTGCCGGAGAAGGCCACGTTGAACTGATAGCCCCCGGCACCGATGCATTCACCCAGCAGACAGCGATCCTTATATCGCTCCTCGACCAATAACGCCGCCAAGCTGCGGCGAACTGGCCTTGAAGCTATTCTCACCAGCCTTTGAGCGCTGAACGGGTTGATCGCGACAGGCACCCTATCCATAACCCGCTTTCAACGCTCAATAGCGCGCGATCCGCGCGGCCCGCCAACAGGAAATACGCATGTCTGCTTTCACGACAGAAAAGGTCATTTCGGTCGATCACTACACGGACCGGCTGTTCCGGTTCCGCACCACACGGCCCCAGTCGCTTCGGTTTCGGTCGGGCGAGTTCGTGATGATTGGCCTTGCAGGTGAAGCCAAGCCGATTTTGCGCGCTTACTCCATCGCCAGCCCATCCTGGGATGAAGAGCTCGAGTTTTTCTCGATCAAGGTGGAGGATGGCCCCCTCACCTCCAAGCTGCAGAAGATCCAACCGGGCGATGAGCTTCTGATCGGCAAGAAGCCGACCGGCACACTGGTGCTTGACGCCCTGACCCCCGGCAAGCGGCTCTACATGTTCTCGACCGGCACCGGTTTTGCCCCCTTCGCGAGCCTCGTGCGGGAACCCGAGACCTATGAAAAATTCGACGAGGTCATCGTGACCCACACCTGCCGTCAGTGTGCTGAGCTGCAATATTCCATGGATATTGTCGCCAGCCTGCCGGACGACCCTCTTGTCGGCGAAGAAGCACCGTCCAAACTGCGCTATGTCTCTTCCTGTACTCGCGAAGAGCATCCGCTGAAGGGACGCATCACGGCGCTGATCGACAATGGCGGCCTGTTCGAGCATCTGGGCGTGCCCAAGCTGAACCCGGAAACTGACCGCGTGATGATCTGTGGTTCGATGGAAATGATCCAAGATACCAAGCAGCGCTGTATCGATGCCGGCATGACGGAGGGCTCCAACGCCCAACCAGCCCAGTTTGTCGTCGAGAAATCATTCGTCGGCTGATCGTGAATTCCGCGTAACGCGTGTGGCCATTTTGGGGCACGCGGAACGCCTTTCATTCTTAACCATTAGGTTGGCATGGAATGAAAGGAGTTCATCATGAACAAGTATCTCGGTACCGCTGCTGCTGCCGCTCTTCTGTTGGGTGCAGCTGCCTGCTCTGACGACAGTACACAAACCACTGCCCAAAACGACGCCTATGACGCAACTGAAACGGCACAAAATTCGCCAGTAAGCGCGGATGAAATGGCCGTTGAGGACGATCAATATGGCGATACCGCCGCAACGTCGCCAACGATGGGCCAGAGCCGGATGGCAACAAACGAAACAGCACGCACAGGTGCTGCTTTCGATCAGTCAGAAAACGCGGCTAACCGCCAGCGTGCGGGCATGGACACCGCATCCCTGTCTGACGACATGCAGCAGGACGTCGCCAGCGTGACGTTGAACGTGTCCGGCGTTGAGGAAGATGGCGGCATGCTCGTCGCAACGCTCGAACCGCAGTCTGGCGCTGAAGACATGTACAATCAGAATTCGGCAACCATGAGCAATGACGATATGGCAACGCCCTATACCGTCGAGGCGCAAGCTGATGGCGATGAGGTGGAACTGAAACTCGATAACGTCCGCCCCGGCACTTATCTGGTTTCGGTCTTCCAGGACCGCGATGGCAATGGCGAAATCACCGTTGACGACCGCGGCCCTACAGAAGCCTGGGGGACCGCTGATACCGGCGCTGCCCAGTCAGAAGAATACGAGCCGCAAATGATCACCGTGGCCAGGGATGGCAATGTGACAAACGTCACGCTCAAACAGTCCTCCTAATATCAGAACAGCCCCCGGCACGATCTGCCGGGGGCTTTTTTTAGTCAGTATGCACCGCTACAATCTGCTCATGCAGGCGGCGCACGGTATATCCCAGAACTGTGACATGGCCTTCATTGATAATGGTGCCTGTGTCAGCAATATAAAGGGTTTGGTGTACCCGCCCGAACGGAAGATCCTTCACAGGATAGGTCAGGCTGAGACGATCTTGATGTACCGTCAATTGAACAGCGCCTCCGGCATTGCTGAGTTTTGCCGTTATCGTACGCTCTGAACTTGGCGTGAATGACCACCGCCGTTTTTCATGTTCACCATCTGCGTAATGAATATCCTGAACGATCTCAAACCGCCCATCAGGCGTGCCCGCTCCGGTACTGTAGACGGTAAACCGGCGGTCGATTTCGCCATCCCGAAAAGTCAGCACACCCTGTCCGACATGGTGTCCAGCAAACATGTTTTCCGGTCTCAAGGCCGGATCGACGGGTCCGACGGGCGCGCCGCTGACGCAGCCCGGCAGAAAAACCAGAGTGGCCAATAGCGGGCCCCTCAATAAACGCAGGCAGTGTCTGATCATTGAGTGGAATTAGACACCACCACTCAGCCGGCAATCGGGTGCGCCGATGCGTCACTATGCCAGCGTCATTGTCTCTTCATGATCTATCCGCCAAATGGGGCTCATGACTGAACAAACCCTACCCCACCCTGCTGTCGATGAAGGCGAGTCCCGGCCCGTCTGGCCAGCCATCTGGCGCGGCATTAAAAACCGCTGTCCGCATTGCGGTGAAGGTCGCCTGCTCTTCAACTATCTCTCGGTTCACGATCACTGCAGTGAATGTGGCCAGTCGTTTTCGGGTCACGCCGCGGACGATGCCCCGCCCTACATTACGATGGTCATTGTCGGGCACCTGTTGGCCGTGCCGATCGTTGAGCTGAAACGCCATTTTGATCCATCGCTCGAGTTCCAGCTTTTCCTGTGGCTTGGTCTTGCGATTTCCATGACGCTGCTCCTTCTGCCGATGTCCAAAGGCGGCATGATTGGCCTGCAATGGGCCAACCGTATGCACGGCTTTGGTGAGGACGGAGACGATCCCGAAGACCTGTTACGCGAGTGACCACGAGGACGGATCGGGCGTCGCTCGATTGGGGAGGCCTGATCGCCTCGATCGCCGCCATCTCGGTCGCGGCAGCAGCATTCGGGCATTCGCTTCCCCTCTTTTCTATTCTCTTGAAGACCTACGGCGCAGCCGACTGGGAGATTGGCCTGAATACCGGCGCCAACGCCGTCGGCGCGGTGATCGTGACCCCGTTCTTTCCCAAGCTGATCTACCGGTTCGGCCTGCGCAACTTCCTGTACGGCTGCATCGGCCTGATGGTGGCGACCTATTTTGCGATCTATCTCACCGGTGGCGCCTACAACTGGTGGTATCCACTGCGCTTTGTGTTCGGCCTGGCGGGTGCGGGCTTGTTCGTGGCGTCGGAGATGTGGATCAACACGCTGGCGCCGGATCATTTGCGCGGTCGGATCCTCGGGATCTATGGCACATCACTGGCCGCCGGGTTCGCGCTTGGCCCATGGCTGATCGACCTGTTCGGCTATAGCGGGATTGCACCGTTTCTGGCGGGCATGGCCGTCTTCAGTCTGGCGGCTCTGCCGCTCATCTTTGTCCCCGCGCCAAAAGCTGATCCACCCGATGAGGCGCAGGGCTTTTTCCGTCTCATCCGGCGAGCGCCCGCGACCTTCTCAGCGGCCGCCATGTTTGCCGGGCTTGAAGCGGCGGTGCTGATCTTCCTGCCGGTTCTGGCGATCGACAAGGCGTGGTCACCGGAGGTCGGCGCCAGGGCCATCTCGGTCTATGGAATGGGCATTCTGGCCCTGCAATATGCGATCGGTCATCTGACCGACACGGTCGGCCAACGACCGATGATGATGGTCTGCGCCGTTGGCGCCACCCTTGGAGCTCTTGCGTTCGTCCTCATCGATGAAAGGGTAATGACCCTCTACGCCGTGCTGTTCATCTGGGGCGGTCTGATTGGCGGGTTATACACAGTGGGGCTGACCATTGTTGGCCAGGCCTATGACGAATCGCGCCGGGCTGCGGCGAACACCGCCTATGTGTTCATGTATGGGGTCGGCGCCATAGTGGGGCCGGTCAGTGCCGGGATCGTCCGGGACCTTGCTGGACCGGATGGCCTCAACACGCTGCTGCTGATCGCCCTCGTCAGCTATGTCGTTCTGCTGGTTTGCAGACGGCGGGCGGCTATTCCGTAAAACGGCGGAAAAGCAATTGACATGCAGCCCGCAATCGCTAGTTTCCGCGCCTTGCATTTAACCCCAGACACCGGGACCGACCATGGCCAAGCCGACCACGATCAAAATCCGCCTGAACTCGACTGCCGGGACGGGCTACTTCTACGTCACCAAGAAAAACAGCCGTACAATGACCGAGAAAATGGTCGTTCGTAAGTACGACCCTGTGGCCAAGAAGCATGTTGAGTTCAAAGAAGGTAAGATCAAGTAAGATCCTGCCCTGCCCCTGGCGCCCCTCCCCGCAGGAGTGGTGCTGCCGAAGGGATGATGGACGACAAATCAAAACGCCCCGTCGAGTGATCGCGGGGCGTTTTTGTATTTACCATTGAGGTCGAGGTCAGTCCGTCAGAGCGAACCGACGAGACTGTAAAGATTGCCAGACGTCGTCGCGTTGCTGGCGGTCAGGATGCTCAGCGCCATACTGGTGTCGGAATAGCCTGCGCTCGTCGCGCCGCCCGTGTCCGAATTGATCAGATAGCGATTGACGAAATTCTCGAGTTTCGCCGGATCCTGCAGGTCGGCAATATCCATCCGGTCTTCCAGCGTCTTGATCATCCGGTCGAGGTCCAGCGCGCCAATCGCAGCCGGCAGATCCAACGCCGTCAGCGCCATGTTGAGAAGACGGGTGTCTGCAGCCACTTCAAGCCAACTGTTGATGGTCGGCGCTTTGCGCTGGAAATAGGCGGCGATTTCTACCGCGCCATTTTCTTCGCCAGCCTCATTTTCGCGGCTGACGCGCTCAAAACGCTGCACAATCATGTCGATCACGGCCGGGTCGCGGAGGTTCCGCAGGCCAAATTCCTCAATGCCCAGCGTCCGGGCCATGTCTGCATAGCGTGGGTCGGACAGCTTGTTTGCCAGCGCATCTTGATCAAGGACGCCGTCATTCAGCACCTTGCGAACGAGGCCGGTCTTGTTCGTCTCGCCGCCTAGGTCAAACGCGGTCATCACGTAGTTGTAGAGCTTGAAATTATCCACGAGGTCATCGACGCTGCCGACCTTGGAGATCATTGATCGGAATTCTGCGGACGCCTTGCTCTCATCGGCGCTGGCCGTCGAGGTCGTCAGGCCCTCAGCGCGCTTGAACCGCTCCACCACAGAATTGGCAAAACGCGGATCTTGGATGCGGTCCGTCCCATTATCAAAGCCAAACGCCGCCGCCAGATCGTAGAGTGCCGGATCCTGCAGCGTGTTGGCGAGATCTGTCGCGTCGCCCGTCCCGCCATCCAGAACGCCCTGGATCAGCGCCGTATCGCGGGCGCGATCCTTGAGGCCAAAGGCGGTCATGGTGAAATTATAAAGGCCGATATCGTTGACCAGATCGGCAGCTGATTCGACGCGACCGATATTTTGCAGGAAATAGGTCGCCTGGGTGTCCGTCCGTGTAGGAATGGTCGACGTCGGGGCGTCAGCCGCAGCCGATTTGTTGATGTATCGGCGAACGACGCTTTCCACAAAGGCAGGATCGCTCAGCTTGGTTGTCTTGAATTCGGCAAAGGCAAAATTCCGGACCATATCCTCAATGCGGTAATCCACACTGCGGTTCGCAAAAGAACTGGCCGAGGTCGAGCCGCCCTCCAACGCAAGCGCAAGGACGCTATCGGGATTTTCATTGGCCGCAAAACCGAACGCGGTTTTGGCAAACCGGAACAGGCGGCTGTCTTCGACAAACGCGTCGACATTCTTGATCGCGCCAATATTATCCCGCCAATAGTCGACCTCCGCCTGGATAGCGGTGTCATCGGTGCGAGCGGCGACGTCGATCCGGATCGGCGCCGCCGTTTTCTGGAACAGGGTGAAGGCTGCGAGGGACGTCGTCATTCTGGCACCAAAAGCTACTTTTGGAGCTATGGGCCACCTTGGCTAAGTTTCTCTTAATTCAGCGAAAAATCCACCCTACCTCGTCAGTGTGCGGCACCAAAGCGTTTGGCAATTTTGGCGATACGCGCGCCGTAATGAAACGCTGTCTTGATATCGCCTGCCGGTGGGTTGCCCTCTTCAGCTGGCGCGTTCTCTGACTGCGCCATGGCGCCAAGATAACCGCCGATGCGGTTGACGGCGTCTGGGTGCCCCGCCTGGCCAGCCTCATCGCTGCCATTAGGCTCGCCCTGACCGACCCAGATCATGCCGTGTTGCGCCGCCAGAACGACGAATTGAAACAGGGTGTTGACCTTGTCACCGGAGAGCGAATGGGAGTTGGTGAAACCGCCGGCGATCTTGTCTTTCCAGCCCTGGCTGAACCAGACCTTGGACGTCGCATCCATGAATGTTTTCATCCCGGCAGAGGCGGAGCCCATATAGGTCGGCGCGCCAAAGATGATCGCATCAGCATCCGCGAACTGATCGAGATTGCCTGCCGCGTCCTCGGCTGGGACGAGCAAGGTTTCAACACCATCGACGGACGCTGCGCCCTGTTCGACGGCTTCCGCCTGCAGTTTCGTATGGCCGAAGCCGGAGTGATAAACGATGGCAACTTTAGTCATGATAGTATCCTCTCGCGTGGCCCACGGCCCTGCATTCAACGAAGATTTAGCGGGCATTCCCCGCTGAATAAGCCGCCGCTGGCGCAAATCGCCTTTGCGTCAGCGTCAAAGCCATCGAACAGATTGCGCCAGCGCCCGGCCCGTCGTAGAGGGCAGGCATGAAAGCCGCTGTCATCGTTTTCCCCGCCTCCAACTGCGATCGTGATGCGCAGGTCGCCCTGAAAGAAATTTCGGGAACCGAACCGCACATGGTGTGGCATGCCCAGACCGAACTGCCCGACGCCGATCTGATCGTCGTGCCCGGCGGATTCTCCTATGGTGACTATCTGCGTTCAGGCGCCATGGCGGCGCGTTCCCCCATCATGGCTGCGGTCATTGAGCGGGCGCAGGCGGGCGTACCGACCCTCGGCATCTGTAATGGCTTCCAGATTCTAACTGAAGCGGGCCTTCTGCCCGGCGCGCTGTTGCGCAATGCGGGCCTCGATTTTGTCTGCGGCACACGGACACTGCGCGTGGAAAACACGGACAGTCCTTTCACCAGGAGCTTTTCCCAAGGTGATTTCGTGCGCTTCCCCGTGGCACACCATGATGGCAACTACACGGCCGACGAGGACACGCTGGACCGCCTCGAAGGCGAAGGCCGCGTCGCGTTCCGGTATGTGGAATCGGTCAATGGTTCCGCACGCAACATTGCCGGTGTACTGAATGATCAGGGCAATGTGCTGGGTATGATGCCCCACCCAGAGCGGGTCATTTCCCCCCTCCTCGGTGGTGAGGACGGCGCGAAGTTCTTCCGCGGGCTGATTGAAGCGGTATCCTGATCGACGCCTGCTCGACTGGTAACGCCTCTGTTGCAACGACCGCCGGGTCGATCTTTGCCCTGCGATCTGGCCAGACGGCAATTACAGCCGCCTTTGACTGCCCGAAGAAATGTTACTGGACTTGGCATGGCCCGCCACCCGCTCGCGCGACCATACCGCCGCGAGCTGTTTGCCGACCAGAACGCGATGGCGAGACGGCCGGAAATCGTCGTCTGAAAATGGCGAGACACTTTGTCCCACGCGATAGACGGTGTTTCTGCCACGAGATGAACGCGCCACACCCGATAATATGCGGCTCTGCTGGGCCACATCCTCTTGCCTCGCGCTGCTAACGCGGGCACATCGCGGGCCATGACCATCGCACCTGAAATCGTCGCCGAACACGGCCTGACCCCCGAAGAATACAGCCAGATCGAAACGCATCTGGGTCGATCCCCCAATCTGCTCGAACTGGGCATTTTTTCGGTGATGTGGTCAGAGCACTGCTCCTACAAATCCTCACGCCGTCATCTGGCCAAATTGCCGACCAAGGGGCCGCAGGTCATCCACGGACCTGGTGAAAATGCTGGCGTGGTCGACATTGGCGACAATCAGGCCGTCATCTTCAAGATGGAGAGCCACAACCACCCTTCGTTCATTGAACCCTATCAGGGCGCAGCGACGGGCGTCGGCGGTATCATGCGCGACGTCTTCACGATGGGCGCGCGGCCTGTTGCGATGATGAACGCCCTGCGTTTTGGTGCGATCGATCATCCAAAGACCAAGCACCTGCTGTCCGGTGTCGTCGCGGGTATTGGCGGCTATGGCAACTGTATGGGCGTGCCGACGATTGGCGGTGAGACCAATTTCGACAGCCGGTACAATGGCAACATCCTCGTCAACGCCATGTGCGTCGGCTTGGCTGATCAGGACAAGATCTTCCTCTCCGCGGCCAAGGGTGCCGGGAACCCGGTCGTCTATGTGGGCGCAAAAACGGGCCGCGACGGGATTCACGGCGCGACAATGGCATCGGCTGAGTTCGACGATGAGTCTGAAGAGAAACGCCCGACGGTCCAGGTGGGCGACCCCTTCATGGAAAAGCTGCTGCTGGAAGCCTGTCTTGAACTGATGGCTGAAGACGCGATCCTCGCCATTCAGGATATGGGCGCTGCCGGGCTCACCTCGTCCTCTGTTGAAATGGCAGCTGGCGGCATCGCTGCCGGTGCGGGGGGGTTTGATCTCGATCTCGACCTCGTCCCCCAGCGCGAGGATGGCATGACGGCCTATGAAATGATGCTGTCTGAAAGCCAGGAGCGGATGCTCATGGTGCTAAAGCCCGGCAAGGAAGACTTTGCGCGGTCGATCTTTGACAAATGGGGCGTGGACTTTGCGGTGATCGGTCAGACGACCGACACGGGTAAGCTCGTCATCCGTCACAAAGGCGCCGTCGAGGCGGACCTGCCCGTCGGTCCTTTGGCGGATGAGGCACCAAATTATGACCGCGCCCACCATGCTGTGGCGGATGTAGCCGTCATCGATGATCCGCTCGTCACGGTGCAGGAATGCCGGGTCACCCTGGAAAAGGGTGAAGGCAGTCTCGAAGACATCACCGAATCGCTGCTGGCCGAGACGGTCAGTGGACAGAGCACTATTGCCGCTGCCGGAGTTTCTTTCGCGCCGCATAGTGTGACAATCCACCTGCGCAGCGTCGCCGACGCGGCCGAAGACTGCTTTTCAGCTGTCATCTCCGCCGCTGACAATCTGGCCACGACGCCGATGATCGCTGCCGCGAGCCATGAGCTGCACAGCGAAAAGGTGTCCCTCGCCGACAGCCCGGCCGGGTCGACGATGCTATCCACCCTCGGCCGCATGATGAGCAGCGCCGACCTGTGTTCCCGCGAATGGATCTGGTCGCAATATGACCACACGGTCATGGGCGACACGATTGTTGCTCCGGGCTCAGATGCTGGTGTTGTCCGTGTACACGGAACGAAAAAAGGTCTGGCCATCACGACCGACGTGACGCCGCGCTATTGCCATGCCCATCCCGTCGAGGGCGGCAAGCAGGCCGTCGCCGAAAGCTATCGCAACCTGTGTGCGACCGGTGCGCGGCCCCTCGCCATCACCAACTGCCTGAATTTCGGCAACCCGCAAAAGCCCGAGATCATGACCCAGTTCGTGGGCTGTCTGCAGGGCATGTCGGAAGCCTGTGAAGCGCTCGACATGCCCGTCGTCTCGGGCAACGTGTCACTCTACAACGAAACGAACGGTGAAGGGATCCTGCCAACCCCTGCCATTGGTGCCGTCGGTCTGATCGACGATGTCGCGAGCACAGTCCGCATGAACACGGCGCAGGAAGGCGATGCCATCATCGCCCTTGGCGTCACGCGCGGCTGGCTGGGACAGTCGCTTTATCTGCGTGACAATTTTGGAATCATGGAAGGGGCGCCGCCGCCAGTTGATCTGAAGGCGGAGCGTCTGACCGGCGAATTCGTTCTCAAGCTGGTCACTGAGGCGCCGGTAACGGCCGTGCACGACGTCGCCGATGGGGGCCTTCTGGTGGCCATTGCCGAAATGGCCCTGTCCAGCGGTCAGGGACTGGCGCTGCACACACCGGTGAAAGATCGCCGAGCCGCCTTCTGGTTTGGTGAGGACCAGGGTCGATACGTCATCAGCGTCCCGTCATCAGAGGCGGATCGGATCGTGCTGAAATGCGCAATGGCTGGCGTTCAGGCATCGCGTCTGGGCGTTTTCGGCGGCGAAGACATCATTTTGGATGGACGGGATCGGCTGTCCCTCTTTGATCTGGCCGAACTTCACCGCCGGCCTCTCTCCGACCTGTTTGCAATGAAAAAGGAGCACGACATTATGCCGATCGCTCAAGACGATTTGAAAAGCCTTCTGGTCGCCGGTTTTCCGGATGCCGAGATCGAAATAACCGACCTCGCCGGCGACAATGATCACTACAAGGCACGGATCGTGTCAGCCGCCTTTAACGGCCTGAACCGGGTCAAGCAGCATCAACTGGTGTATCAGGCCCTGAAGGGGAAGATGGACAGCGAGCTGCACGCGCTCGCGCTTGAAACCGTCGCCCGCGGCTAACGGCATGCGCCTTGGATTTGGCGCGTCCGGCCCCTGGGGAAGCTCGTGGTTCAGTGAAAAAAAGGCCGCTGCGTTGATCGCAACGGCACTTGACGTTGGCATCCGCCATTTCGACACTGCCGGATTTTACGCCGGCGGTCTGGCCGAAGAGCGTTTAGGGCGCACGCTTCGCGACGCGCTTGCCCATGCTGGGCTGCGTCAGGAAGATGTGACCATCAGCACTAAAATCGGCAAGCGTATCGACGGGCAGAACCGAACCGTGCGGGATTTCTCGAGCAGCGCCATTGAAGACAGTCTGGCGTTGAGCCGCCGTCGACTTGGTACGGATACGCTCGACATCGTCTATATGCATGGACCCAATAAACATGAACTCTCCTCCTCAATTCCCCTCTTATTAGATCAGAAATCTCAAGGCAGAATTAAGGCTATAGGTGTGTGCAGCGATGGACTGCCCCTGCGCGATGCTGCACTGACCGATGGCGTTGATGTGATCATGGGTCGCTACAACGTGCTTTCAACTGAGCACGAAGACATTTTTTCTGCAGCGCGGCAGGGCAACAAATCGATCACCGCGATAGCACCACTCGCTCAAGGGTTATGGCAGAAATCACTTTTTTTCCCGCGGACACTGCAAGATGTTTGGTACCTCGCTCGCGCCATTCTTCGAAACCGTGATGACTTGCGAGAAAGCCGCGATGCAAAGTGGCTGAGCGATCTGGAGGGGTGGTCTCCGGTCGATCTCGCCTTTGCGTTTGTCCGATTGAACAGCGCGATCGACACGGTGGTGACCACCACCACCCGGCCGCATCACCTGCGCCAGTCAGCGCAGGCGTTTGCGCGCGCCATCCCGCCCGAGGTCGAAGCGTATCTGCGGGAACGCGTGCCTACGGATTAATGTGCGCGTAAAACAGCTTGTCGCCACGCTGCACGAGAATCTGGACGGGCCCTGAGCGCGCGGCGCGCAGGCGATTCAGATGATCTTCGACATCTTCCGCATCAACGGCCTTGTCCCAGCCAATTTCCAGAATGACGTCTCCCGGTTGCAGGCTTTGGGAAGCATCCGTGCGCACATCGACATGGGTGATGATCACACCATCGGTCTGGTCCGGCAGGCCATACATCGCCTTCACATCATCCGTCGGTGTCTGAAGCGTCAGGCCAGCGGTTTCCACCGTGCCCGTCGACATGGCGGTCATGGTCTCGCGCCGTGCGATCGTCACGCGAACGGTGATTTTCTTGCCGTCCCGCACCAGCACCACAGGAACCGTTGCCCCGACCGGGGTGTCCGCGACGTAGCGCGTCAGGTCCCGACGCTCCTTCACTGTCTTCCCGTCGAATTTGATGATGACATCGTCTGGCGCGATGCCGGCAATCTGGGCGGGTCCCCCCATCGTAGGCAACCCGGCGACCAAGGCGCCGTTCATCGAATCGAGCGAGAGGCGCGTTTGCGTTTCCGTCGTCACATCTTCCAGCAGGACACCAAGATATCCGCGCTGGGTCTGACCAAACTCTATCAGTTGCGAAACGACACGGCTGGCCAGATTGCCCGGTACCGCAAAACCAACCCCCACCGAGCCCCCGGTCTGGGAATAGATGACCGTGTTCACGCCGATCACTTCACCGCTCATGTTGAACAGTGGCCCGCCTGAGTTCCCGCGATTGATGGCCGCGTCGGTCTGGATGTAATCGTCATAAAGACCGCTCTCGATATTGCGGTTCCGTGCCGACACGATCCCTGCAGAGACGGAGCCACCCAGACCAAATGGCTGGCCGATAGCGACGACCCAGTCGCCGACGCGCGACGAATCGCTGTTGCCGAATTTTACCGCGGGGAATTTTCGACCGTCGGCCTGGATTTCCAGCACAGCGAGATCCGTTTCCCGATCAACCGCTTTCAGGATGGCAGGAAATTCCTCACCACCCTCGAGGGTGACGGTGATGGTGTCGGCATTGTCGATGACGTGGTTGTTGGTCACCACAATGCCGCTCGTGCTGACGATAAAGCCGGATCCAAGAGAGACGGCATCGCCACTCGAATCGCCCGGCTTGAAGCCGATGACTTTCTGACCGGTCGATATGTTTACGACGGCCGGCATGACGTCTTCAACCAGCTCCGCAAAGCTGTCGGGTGCGCCGCGTGACACGGCCTCCGGTGCAAAAGCGAAAACCGAAGCGGTCGCAAATAGTCCAGCCAACAGATGACGCATCGGGCGGTCCCCCAACAGATTGCAATATCTGTTGGAGGCTAGCCTAACTGTCTCACTGTGGGAAGGTCACCCGCCAAGCTTAGCGAGCCCCCCCTTCTCCGTTGAAATAGCGGAAGAACTCCGAGTTCGGAGACAGAACCATCGTGTCGCCGGTCTTCAGAGCGGTCTGATAGGCTTCAAGCGAGCGATAGAAGTCAAAGAACTCCTGCCGCGATGCATCACGCACCGGCCCAGTCGACGTCGACTGACAGGTCACGCCAAGGATAGCGGCAATCTGTGCGTCAGTGAGACTGGTTCCGTTTTCGCCCGCATCGGCAATCGGTGCGTCGCTTGGCGGGGTGTCAGCGATCCTTGCAGGCACACCCTGATAGGCATTGGCGAAGATGCAGTTGCGGATGGCATCGGCCCGACCGCGTATGATCTGCGAGCGTTCTTCGGCCACGGCCAGAATGCGGACCACTTCCTTGTCAGCTTCAGCCCGGATCTCCTGTGCGCGGCGTTGCCCTTCGGCACGAATACGCTCGGCCTGCTGATTATAGTCTGACACCATGCGGCGATAGACGTTGTCAGCATTGGCATCTGGGAAGTCCGCCTGACGGATGCGCACATCGATGATCGTAACGCCCAGCTTGCGGGCTTCCTCAGTCACGTCAGCTTTGATGGCCGCCATGATCTGCGCCCGCTGTTCATTGATGATCAGCCGGATGGTCTTCGACCCCAACTGTCCCCGCATCGCCTCACTGAGAATGTTTGTCAGGCGATTGTTGAACTGGGCCCGAATTTCATTTGCATTCGAAGAGGCGGCACCGAGGCTTTGGTAATAAAGGAGCGGATCGGTGATCTGATAACGGACAAACGCGTCCACCAGCAGTCGTTCCTCGTTCGCGACAACGATCTCAAGCGAGCTTGGCAGATCGAAATCGAGGTTCCGCGCATCCAGATAGATGACATTCTGCCATGGCAGTTTCATCTGCAGGCCAGCCTCATCGCTGCCTGGCTCATTGATGGCACCACCCTTCGGGGCACCAAATTCGAGCACAATGGCCTGCTGCCATTGTTTCACGGTGAAAAAGATGGAGCCCGCAAAGATCAGCGCGCCGCCCACCACAACGATGGCAATAAATCGCATAAAGGGGTTCATGGTTACTGGCCTCCGGCTGTGTTGTCGGTGCGGTTGGCCCGGTTGATTTCATTCAGGTTGAGGTACGGCACGGCACCGCTGGTATTCTCATCGATGAAGACCTTGTTCATCTTGTTGAGGACCTCTTCCATGGATTCCAGATACATCCGCCGACGGGTCACTTCAGGGGCCTGAAGATATTGTTCATAGACGTCCTTGAACCGGCTGGCCGCACCACGCGCTTCACGCACGACACGCTGGCCATAGCCTTGCGCGGTAAGTTCCGTCTGCCGCGCCTCACCCCGTGCACGGGGCACGATGGAGTTGGCATACTGTGTTGACTCGTTGACCACCCGCTCAGCTTCGGAGCGTGCGTCGATCACATCGCTCTGGGCTGGAATGACCTTTGGTGGCGGATCAGCCTGACCGAAGTTCACCCGGATGATCTCGATCCCGCTATCATAGCTGTCTAGAATCTCCTGCAGGATCTCTTCGGTTTTCTCGTTCACTGAGGAACGGTTCGCCGAAATGATCGGGCCAAACTCGCTTTCGCCCACTACCTGCCGCAAGGCTGATTCAGTGGCGGAGCGGACCAGATTTTCAGGGCCTTCGACGTTAAAGACGAACTTCGCCGCGTTCGGCAGCTCACCATCCTGAATGACAGCATCGTTCTTGACCTTGTAGTTCACCGTCATCTCAACATCGACGATGTTGAGGTCAGAGGTCAGCATGGAGGTCTTGCCGCCGGCACCACGACCGATGGTGACCGTCTGGTCCTGATCCACCGGTACAACCACCACGTCCTGGATCGGCCATGGCGCATGCCACTTCAGACCCGGACCAGTGAGACTGGAATAGGCGCCGAAAGTGGTCACGATACCGCGCGCACCCGGCGACACCTGATAAATGCCGGATGCCAGATAGAGGACGACAACAACAATGCCGATCAGGCCGAGAATAGGGCCGCTGGGCATTTTGAATTCGCTGGCACCGCCGCCACCGGCGCCGCCATTGCCGCCGCGACGAAAACGATCCCGACCGGATTTCAAAAGCTCTTCAAGGTCGGGAGAATTTCGATCGCCGGGACGTCGCCCGCCATTATTACGATTGTCATTCGGGCCGCCGCCGGGTTGGCCCCAGGGGCCTTGCCCGCCGTTATTTCCTGACCCGCCGGGTCTATCGGTCCATGGCATGTGTAAATGGTATTCCTTTTGGTCGCGTTTCTCTCAGCTTATCGCCAGTTTTGTTTAAAGACACAAAAAGAGCCTGTGGATCCGGCGAAAGCGTGACATATGTCCGTGATATATGTGAATGACGAGCCCAGACGCAACAAAAGCCCCCGCAAAGAAAGATAAAACGCTCCGAATGTTCGATCGAATGAAAGATGCTGCGCAAAAAGGGATGGCCGAGCGTCGGCTACGCGGGGTTCTGCGCGAGGCGGGCGTGGACGGCGGGGCGAGCCTGTCTTTCCGCGTGACTGAAGATCGCTTGCGCGCGACGATCGTCCTTGCGGAAAATTGTGTGATAACAAGCGACAAAGCGGTAAATCTGGAAAGCCGCCTGAACGCTGTTGAAGGTCTGGCCGGGGTCACATTGGTGCAGACCGGCCATGGCGCGAAAACTGCGCCCGCCCCGCCGCCGTCTGCAGCCGGCGGGCACGACAATCCCCTGCACCTGCCCCGCCGCGGCGATACGCCTCCCCCCTCCTTCAAGCCGGCTCGCCCCGAACGCCAACGGCCCGACGGCGTCGCTCGGGTCCTGGCCGTCGCCAGTGGCAAGGGCGGTGTTGGCAAGAGCACGGTCGCCGCGCGACTGGCGCTGGCGCTGTCCGCTCAGGGGCAACGCGTCGGCATTCTTGATCTCGACATTTACGGCCCATCGCTGCCCGTGCTCTTTGGCATTGGCGATGAAACACCAGAGGTCGAGGACGGAAAACTCCTGCCAATCAAGGCTGCGGGCCTCGAACTCATGTCGATCGGTTTTCTGGTTGGCGAGGAAAAGTCTCTCGCCTGGCGCGGGCCGATGGTCATGGGTGCGGCGAAACAGTTGCTGACCGAAGTTCAATGGGGGCCACTGGACTGGCTCATCATCGACACGCCTCCGGGCACGGGCGACGCGCACCTGACTCTACTGCAACGAACCATTATTGACGGCACTGTTCTCGTGTCGCTGCCCAATCCGATGTCGCTGGCGGATGTGGTGCGCGGCGCAGCGCTGTTCCGGAAGATGAACATCCCCATTCTCGGACTGGTCGAAAACATGGCCACCCTGCCCGACGGCTCCCGCCCCTTTGGCGACAGCCTGGCGACGGCCGTTGCAGACCAGGCGGACCTGCCCGTTATCGCAACGCTGCCCCTGAACCCCGCATGGGCCGTCCCCATCGGGCGCACAGCCCCGGCGCCCCTGCCCGAATTTGCCAGTCTGGCGACACTGATTGCCGGAAAAATTGACGCGCTGGACCCTGAACGCGGCGCACAGTAGGACAAACTTATGTCAAATGATGATGCTGAACTCGATTATGCGTACCTTGCCCAGAATGCCCTCCGCGGCGTGGTCCGGGATGTCCTCTCGCTGACCCGCGAATTGGGCGCCCCTCCTGGCGACCACCATTTCTATATTGAATTTATGACTCACGCGCCGGGAGTTCAGATCCCGGGACACCTGCGCGAGCAATATCCCGAACGCATGACCATCGTTCTGCAGCACCAGTTCGAAGCGCTCTTCGTGGAGCCCGATCATTTTGGTGTGACACTGCATTTCAATCGTGTGCCGGCCCCGCTAATCATCCCTTACGAGGCGGTGTCCCAGTTCGCCGATCCGTCAGTGAACTTCGCTCTACAGTTCCCGATCGACGACAGTCATCCATCAGTGGAAGACGCCGCCGCAACAGATCCGTCCGCTCATTCCGCCGAAGTGCGGAGCTTCGGTTCGCATCGGAAGGACGCCGCCAAGGACGATGGGCCGGATGATGACGGTCCGGACGATCGCGGACCGTCGGGCGGATCGGCTGACGTGGTCAGCCTCGACCGTTTCCGCAAGAAATAATCAGTCCCGGAAGTTTTTGTACTGGGTAGGCTGATCAAGTTTCATTGATTTGACGAGCGCAATGGCCTCCTGCAGGTCATCGCGCTTCTTGCCTGTCACCCGGACACTATCGCCCTGAATCGAAGCCTGAACCTTGAGCTTGGCGGCCTTGATCTCCTTGACGATTTTCTTCGCCATTTCAGTATCGATGCCTTCGATGACTTTCACCGTCTGGCGAACGGACTGTCCGGCCGCCTGTTCGACTTTCCCCATGTCCAGCTGACCCGGCTCAATCCCGCGGCGCTGCAGATGGCCGCGCAGGACCTCGTGCACCTGGTTGAGCTTCATGTCGTCGTCAGCCTTGATGGAAATGACAGCGCCATCGGCGGTCACCTCGGATGAAGATCCCTTGAAATCATACCTCGTACCAATTTCTCGCATCACGTTGGCACAGGCGTTTTCAACTTCAGAGAGGTCGACTTCGGAAACGATATCGAATGAGGGCATTTTCTACCTCCTTAAACTATGTGTCGAATAGGTGTGCAGAGCGCCTTAGCGCGTTAATGGCGAACTTGGCACACTGCTTTTTCCGGTCTTTTTCATTAACAATGACGCATACGCCAAAAGTAAATTCGCAGCCCTTTTTCCTTGAAAATACAATCGAAGCGGCGTTAATCTTTGTGAAGAGTCCTGCAAGGGTTGGACCCGGCGCCCTGCGTTCGTTACTGGCGTTAATCATTACTAAAGTAAATTCTCGGTATGGTTCGGGGGCGATTGGTCGGCGCACGCGGCGCGGACCAGGAACGGATGAATTGAGGAGGGCCTGAGCCTTGCGCGTTCTGTTGATTGAAGATGATGGTGCAACGGCACAAAGCATCGAGCTGATGCTGAAGTCGGACGGGTTCAACTGCTACACCACAGATCTTGGTGAAGAAGGGGTCGACCTCGGAAAATTGTACGATTACGACATAATTCTTCTTGACCTTAACCTGCCGGACATGACGGGCTTTGACGTCCTGAAACAGCTCCGTGTAGCGAAGGTCAACACACCAATCCTGATCCTCACCGGTCTCGGCGATACCGAGAACAAGGTTCGCGGTCTGGGCTTTGGCGCTGATGACTACATGACCAAGCCGTTCCACAAGGACGAACTGGTCGCCCGGATCCACGCCATTGTGCGCCGGTCGAAGGGTCACAGCCAGTCTGTCATCACCACGGGTTCGCTTATTGTTAACCTCGATGCGAAAACCGTCGAAGTTGCCGGTCAGCGCGTTCATCTGACGGGTAAAGAGTATCAGATGCTGGAGCTGCTTTCGCTCCGCAAGGGCACGACCCTGACCAAGGAGATGTTCCTGAACCATCTCTATGGTGGTATGGACGAGCCGGAACTGAAAATCATTGACGTGTTCATCTGTAAGCTGCGCAAGAAACTCGCTGCAGCAACCGAGGGCGAACACTATATCGAGACCGTCTGGGGTCGCGGCTATGTGCTGCGGGATCCAGCCGAGGAAGTGGCCGCGTAAGCGCCCCCTCTTCAGAAATGCAAAAGGCCCGCTCAATCGAGCGGGCCTTTTTTGTGCAGCGTGCAGAACAGTGGGCCTCAAAGACCGGCGCGAACCGGCCCTCGAACCATCACGACGTCATGCCTGTTTGTCGACCTGACCATATTCCAGCTCGACCGGCGTGGCGCGGCCGAAAATCGAAACGGACACTTTGAGGCGCGCATTGTCCTCGTCAATATCCTCGACAACACCAGAGAACGAGGCAAATGGGCCGTCGATCACCTTCACCGTCTCGCCGATATCGTAAAGGATCTTCGGCTTGGCTGGCGCGGCGGCGGCTTCTTCCATTGCGCCCATGATCCGGTCGATTTCCTTCTGGCTCACCGGCAGCGGCTTTTTGCCAGACCCAAGAAATCCTGTGACTTTGGGTGTTGAATTGATGACGTGGAAGGCGTTGTCATTCATCACCATCTTCACGAGCACATAGCCGGGGAAGCTGACATGCTCGACATTGACCTTGCGGCCGCGGCGCACTTCAACTTTTTCCTCGGTCGGAACAAGAATGTCCTCGAACAGATGGCCGAGCCCCTTATCCTCAGCTGACTGCCGGATCGCATCCGCAACCTTCTTCTCGAAGTTCGAGTAGGCGTGGACGATATACCATTTGGCTTCCATGGATCAGTTCGCTCTTGGTTAGGCGTTGATATTGAGAATGAGCGGCACGATGAAGCGCAGCACCTGATCGACGATCAGGAAGAAGACACTGGCCAGCGCCACCATGATCAGAACCATGATCGTCGAGACCATGGTCTCGCTGCGCGTTGTCCAGGTGATTTTCTGACTTTCGTCGCGGACCTGCCGCAGGAACTGGATCGGCCCAACCGACGCCTTCTTGGTCTTTTCGGTCTTCTCGCGGTTCGGGGTGTCGCCCGCAGACGCCGACGACATGGCGATCGCGTCGCCCGTGCCGGTCCGACCTGTTTTCTTGCGATGTTTGGACTTCGGCATCCGGTATTCCTTAGTGTTTCAAAGACAGCGTCTCTTGATCGGCTTGGGCCGTTGATGCGGGAGACGTAATGTTTGGGAGACACAGATGCCATAGCCGCATGGCATCAAATGTCAAGCCATCATCAAATCCTACCGGCTGCCTATTCCTGTACAGGTGGCAGCAGAACCGCATCGATCACATGGATGATTCCGTTGTCCGCCGCAATGTCAGGGCTGATGACAACCGCATCGGCGATGGTCACCACTTCGCCGGTCACACCGGACTGGAGCGGCATGCCCGCCAGGGTGGTGAGGGTTTGCCCCCCACTGCCCAGCGCCTCACTGTCAAACTGGCCCGAAACAACATGGTATTTCAGCAAGGCCGCCAGTTCCTCGCGGTTTTCCGGCCGGCGCAGCACATCAAGAGCACCTTCAGGCAAGGCTGCAAAAGCCGCGTTGCTCGGCGCAAACAGGGTTACGGAAGATGCACCGCGCAGATCGTCCTGAAGCCCGGCAATTGCCACCAGATCCTCAAGCGTTGAAAACTGGTCATTTGCCGCGACGACATCCACGATGGTCTGCGGCGCCTCTTCCGCGGGTGCGGCCGAAGCGCTCGGTGTCTCGCGGCTTCCCTCTGGAAAGGCACTCCCGTCATCCTGATTGCCGCAGGCGACAAGACCGAATGAGATCGCAATTACGGATAAGAGTGGCAGTTTCGGCATGACAACGGACCTCGGCAAAATCTGGTTTTTCCTTATTTAGCGGCAGATCGGTCCAGGGCCAATGATGACCGCGTCAACTCAACCGCGGCCACGCCTTCAACGGTTTTCAAACTGCCTTTGACTGCCGCGCTGATCGCGCAACTGGCCGGCATGGCGAGTTCAACCTCATATCCGGTATCCTGGGTCGGCAGAATCAGGACGACCGTGCCCGGCGGCCCGCCATTGGCGGGCGGCAATGCCTCCAGCCGCCGCTTGATGGACGGCAGCGCGTCCGGCGTTTCCAGCACGATCCGGACGCAATCATCCCGCTCGATCGGGCGCAGATCGTCGAGGCGACGGATCCCCTCACCCGTCAGTCTGATACCGCCGCCTTGGTCTTCCGCCGTCACCGTCAGATGCAATCGCTGGCCGGGCTCAAGCATATCCTTGGCGTGTTCCAGAAGTTCCGAGAAAATCGTGATTTCGAAATCACCCGTCTGGTCTGACAGGGTCAGCCAAGCAAACGGCTTGCCGGACTTGGATCGCCGCCGCGAAACGTCGCGCACAATGCCCGCCAACTGTACCACGATCCGGCTGTCTTTCGCCTGCTCCATCGCCTGCGCGACCGAGATGACACCGCGTTCGGTCAACGCATCCCGGTAGTCGTCCAGGGGGTGGCCGGTCAGGTAAAAGCCAAGGGCCTCGGCCTCACGCTCAAGCTGGTCCAGCGACGACCATGGCTCGACATCAGGCACGTCGGGGCGGGCCAGTCCCGGTCCTGACTGTTCACCGAACAGGCCGCCTTGGTCGCTGGCCTTTTCCGCCTGTACGGCAACTGAGTAACGCAGGAAGAAATCAGCATGCTGAAAAACCTGCGCACGATTTTTCGTCAGGCAGTCGAAGGCCCCGGCTTTTGCCAGTTGCTCAAAGCCACGCCGGCCGATCTTGCGCACATCAACCCGCTCGCAGAAATCAAAAATATCCTCGAAGACGCCCCCGGCCGTTCGGGCCTTCACGACTTCCTGCATGGCCTCGACACCGACATTTTTCAGCGCGCCCATGGCATAGAGAATGGCATCATCCCGGACGGCAAAATCGGCGTCGGATTCGTTCACCGATGGCGGTTTGAGGATAACGCCGCACCGCCGAGCCTCGCTGGCGAACAGGGCCATCTTGTCCGTCAGCGCCATATCAAGGGACATCGACGCAGCGATGAAGGCGGCGGGATGGTTCGCTTTCAGAAACGCTGTCTGATAACTGATCCACGCATAGGCCGCCGCGTGAGATTTGTTGAAACCATAGCCGGCAAACTTGGCCACGAGTTCAAAGATGCTGTCCGCCTTGGCTGGATCGACCTCGTTCGCCGCCGCCCCTTCGACAAACCGCTTCTTCTGCTTGTCCATCTCCTCTTTTTTCTTCTTGCCCATCGCGCGGCGAAGAAGGTCAGCTTCGCCCAGCGAATAGCCTGACAGGATCTGGGCAATCTGCATCACCTGCTCCTGATAGATGATGACGCCGTAGGTTTCCTTCAGCACATCTTCGAGCAGCGGGTGGAGGTAGTCCGGCTCCTCCAGCCCCGCCTTCCGGTCGATATAGGTTGGGATGTTATCCATCGGACCGGGACGGTAGAGCGAGACGAGAGCGATAATATCTTCAAGACAGTCAGCATTCAGCCCACGGAGGGTTGCGCGCATGCCCGAACTTTCAAGCTGAAACACGCCAACCGCATCGCCGCGGCCAAGCATCTCATAGGTGGCCTTGTCATCAAGCGGGATCGCATCGATGTCGAGCTCAACACCAGCCCCCTTCAGATAGTCGATGGCCCGCTTGATCACCGTGAGGGTCTTCAGCCCCAGAAAGTCAAATTTGACGAGACCTGCGGGCTCCACCCACTTCATGTTGAACTGGGTCACCGGCATGGGCGAGCGCGGATCCCGATAGAGGGGAACAAGCTCGTGCAGCGGCCGATCCCCGATCACGACGCCGGCCGCATGGGTCGACGCATGACGATAAAGCCCCTCAAGCTTCAACGCCGTGACAAGCAGGCTGTCGACCGCGCTGTCGCGTTTGCGTTCGTCCTTGAACTGAGGTTCGACCTCGATCGCTTCGGCCAGTGTGACAGGGTTCGCCGGATTGTTGGGCACCATCTTGCAGAGGCGATCCACCTGCCCGAAGGGCATCTGCAGTACACGGCCAACATCCCGCAATACGGCCCGCGCCTGCAGCTTACCGAAGGTAATGATCTGGGCCACGCGGTCGAACCCATAGCGGTCCTGCACATAGCCGATGACCTCGTCCCGCCGGTCCTGGCAGAAATCGACGTCGAAGTCGGGCATGGACACCCGCTCTGGGTTGAGGAAGCGTTCGAACAGCAGGTTGAACCGCAAAGGATCAAGGTCGGTAATCGTCAGCGCATAGGCCACGAGCGAGCCCGCACCCGAGCCCCGCCCCGGCCCCACGGGAATATCGTGGTTCTTGGCCCATTTGATGAAGTCCGAAACGATCAGAAAGTATCCCGGAAATCCCATCCGGTTGATGATCCCCAACTCCTTTTCGAGCCGGTCCCAATAGGCCTGTTCGGGCTGCGCCAAGGGGATGCTGGCGAGCCGGTTGCGCAGCCCCTCTTCGGCCTCTGCGCGCAAAGCCGCCTTCTCCCCTTCAAGGTCGCCGGCAAAACTGGGCAGGATGGGCGGAAAGGTACGTGGACGGAAGGCACAGCGCTGGGCAATCTCCACCGTCGCATCAATGGCTTCGGGCAGGTCCGCAAACAGCGCTACCATCTCCTCAGCCGACCGGAAGTAATGACCGTCACTGACCTGGCGTCGGTCCGACTGGCTGATATAGGCCCCGTCGGCAATACACAGGAGCGCATCATGGGCGCTGTGATCGCCGCGGCCGTTGAAGTAGACATTATTCGCGGCAACGACTGGCAGGTCTTCGGCAATGGCCATGCCCACAAGCCCAGGCTCCGCCGGGTAGCGGCCATCCCGATCTGTCTTTTCACTCTCAGGGTGACGCTGAAGCTCGATATAGAGTCTGTCGGCAAAAGCGTCTTTCAGCGCCTTAAGCACGGTCAGGGCCGCATCCCCCTCGCCTGCCTCGATCAGCCGGTCGACAGGTCCCTGTGGCCCACCGGTCAGGCAGATCAGACCTGCAGACTGGGCCATCAGAGATGTCAGGCTGACCCCGACCTCAAGCCCGTCGGCCGGGTTCAGATACGCCTCCGACCCCACGGCCATCAGGCTCTTGTACCCCTCCTCCGACTGGGCAAGGAGCACCACGCTAGGGGGCCGTCCCTCACTCAGTTCAATCTCCGGCAGATCGATCTTGATCGACAGCTCAATCCCGGTGATCGGCTGGATCCCCTGACCACTGAGCACTTCTGACGCTTCGAGGGCCCCGAAGAGATTGTTTGTATCCGTCACCGCAAGGGCTGGCATGCCCGACTGCTGACACAGCTTGACCAGATGGCCGATATGGATCGCCCCCTCTGCGAGAGAAAAGGCCGAATGCAGATGAAGATGGACGAATGGCTGGCTCACAATGCCACCTTATCGAAGCTTGCGCTGCAGAAAACGGCTTCTTTTCAACAGCACGGCACGCGCATCAGACCACGCCGCACAGGCAGGCTGCCCCCGAGATCATTCCAAGCAGAACGCAGAAACCGAGCATGTCCTTGAAGTGCGTCATCGTACCCTCGCTATATGATTGCAAAATCATCATAGTTCCTGTTATGTTCTCATGTCAACAATTGTTCTTTTTTTGTTCTATCACCGACCATCCCGCAAGCTATTGAATTTCGTCATCCTTTCGGTTGCGAGAGGAGTTTTCCACAATGCGGGCCATTTTCCTGCGAAGCGGATCTCAAGACTGGCGGCGATGGATAGTCGCGCGTTATAGGAGTGAAATGACATCCAAACCTTCGTTGGCAGCCCGGGCTGCCGCCAGCATTGCGCCGCGTCCTGCCGCCGATGCGGCCTATCTTGATGGCCTTAATCCGCCCCAGCGCGAGGCGGTCCTCACCACGGAGGGACCCGTCCTCATGCTGGCCGGTGCCGGCACTGGCAAGACCAAGGCGCTGACATCTCGGCTGGCGCACCTTCTGGCGAGCGGCAAGGCACAGCCATGGCAGCTGCTGGCAGTGACCTTCACCAACAAGGCAGCGCGAGAGATGCGTCATCGCATCGGTGCCATTGTGGGCGAGACCGTGGAGGGCATGCGGTGGCTGGGCACGTTCCACTCGATCGGCGCGCAGATCCTCAGACGTCATGCGGAAGTGGTCGGCCTGAAATCCAGCTTCACGATTATCGACACCGACGACCAGCTGCGCCTGTGCAAACAGGTCATCGAGGCCGCGGGTCTTGATGAAAAACGCTGGACCGGCCGGGCGCTCGCCGGCGTGATCGACAATTGGAAAAATGCCGGCCTGATCCCGACCCAGGTCCCCAAGGACGATGCCTGGACCTTCGCCGATGGCAAAGCGATCGACCTCTACAGGGCTTATCAGGAGCGACTGGTCAGTCTCAACGCGGCCGATTTTGGCGACCTTCTCGTCCACAACCTGTCCATTTTCCGGGCACAGCCGGATATCCTCGCGACCTATCACAAGCAGTTCCGCTACATGATGGTCGACGAATATCAGGATACGAACGTCGCCCAGTATCTGTGGTTGCGCCTTCTGGCTCAACGGCCGGGCACGGACGAACCGAGCAATATCTGCGTCGTTGGTGACGATGATCAGTCCATTTATGGCTGGCGCGGCGCCGAGGTTGAGAACATCCTGCGGTTTGAAAAGGACTTCCCCGGCGCGAAGGTCATTCGCCTGGAGCAGAACTATCGCTCGACACCGTCGATACTCGCCGCAGCCTCCTCGATCATCAGTCGCAATGAAGACCGGCTTGGTAAGACGTTGTGGACGGCGCTGGAGGAAGGCGAATGCGTCCGCCTGCGCGGCGTCTGGGACGCCGATGAAGAAGCGCGGACGATCACGGACGATATCGAGGCGGAGCAATCCAAGGGCCGCAGCCTGTCCGACATCGCGGTTCTCGTGCGCGCCTCGTTCCAGATGCGGTCGTTCGAAGAGCGCTTCAACACCGCCGGTATCCCCTATCAGGTCGTCGGGGGGCCGAGATTTTACGAGCGGGAGGAAACCCGCGACGCCCTTGCCTATCTGCGCCTTGTCCGCAACCCGGATGATGATCTGAGCTTTTCCCGCATCATCAACAAGCCGCGCCGAGGATTTGGCGACAAAGCCCTCCAGACGCTGATGATCGCAGGGCGTTCCGCCGGGGTCAGCCTGTTTGAAGCAGCGCAGCGCCTGCTGGAGACGGACGAGGTGAAGGGCAAGGCCAAGACGTCTCTTCGCCTGTTCATTGAGTCGCTGCATCGCTGGCGTGCATTGGCGGCCGATGTCCCGCCGGGCGACCTGAGCGAAACAGTCCTCGAAGAATCGGGGTACACGGATTTCTGGCGCCAGTCGAAGAGCGTTCAGAGCGGCACCAAGCTCGAGAACCTCAAGGAACTCGTGCAGGCGGCCTCCGAGTTCGAAACGCTGGACGGCTATCTTGATCATGTCAGCCTTGTGGCCGAGCGGTCCACCAACGATGACGGCAGCGGCATGGTCTGGCTGATGACGCTACACGCGGCCAAGGGGCTTGAATATCCTGTCGTCTTCCTGCCGGGCTGGGAGGAAGATCTGTTCCCCTCCGGACGATCCCTCGATGAGAGCGGCAAGGCCGGCCTCGAGGAAGAGCGTCGCCTTGCCTATGTCGGGATCACGCGGGCACGCGAGTCCTGCCGGATCAGCTTCGCCGCCAATCGCCAGGTCTATGGCCGGTGGCAGTCTGCCCTGCCCTCGCGATTTATCGATGAGTTGCCAGAAGAGCATGTAGACGTCATTTCCGAGCCCGGCCTTTACGGGGTGAAGGCACGCGACATGCCGAGCCAGTCGCGGTTTGACGCAGAAGCGCTCTCGACACGGAATGGCTACGATACCCCTGGCTGGCGCCGGGCGCAGCAATCCCGCCGGACCAGCCGCCCACCGGCCATTGAAGGGTCCGCGAAACTGATCGCTTCCTCTGCAGCCGGATCATCGCCCTATAAGGTCGGGGACCGCGTCTTCCACCGCAAATTCGGTGACGGCACGGTCCAGCGCAACGAGGGCAACAAGGTCACGGTCCATTTCGACGATGACGGCGAAAAGAAAGTGATTTCAAGCTTCCTTACGCCATCGGCCGACGGCTGATGGCGCAAGGCCCGCAAAACCGGGCTAGTGCGGATCGCGCAGAATGGCTGCTGCACCGCGCATGGCGGCATCGCCAGCGGTCAGCAGGAAGACCGGTACCTGCTCAAGATAGTGGGTCATTGCGCTCTGGCCGATAAACCGCTCGACAAACGGACTGGACAGAAGGATCTCCTGGAAGCGCGGCAGAATACCGCCAGCCAGCATGACGCCGCCGCGTCCGCCGGTCGCCAGCACGGCATTGCTCGCCACAATGCCAAGGAAGGCGCAGAACTGATCAAGCGTCGCACGACAGCGGGCATCGCCCGCCAGCGCACCGGCCGTCACCTCGGCCGGCGTCGTTTCCGCCGCCACCACATTGTCGCACAGCGCCATCGCCAGATGCAGGCGGACAATGCCGGAGCCGCAGAGCACATCTTCCGCCGATGCGGTCCGGCGCAGAGTCTTGTTCAGGGCCATGACGATCGCATGTTCACGCTCATTGGTGGCGGGCAGGACCACGTGTCCTCCTTCAGCCGCAACGGGAACCGGCAGGTAGCGATGCGGGACGACCAGCCCCTGTCCGAGCCCGGTGCCGGGTCCGATGGTCACGACCGGCGCACCCATCATCGGCATACCTGCCTTCACCGACACAATGTCATCCTGCAACGGCGTCAGCGCGAAGCGGCTCAGCGCCTCGAAATCATTGACGACCATCACGTCGTCCATGTTGAACATCTTGCACAGCTCACGCCGGTTGATGCGCCATGGCGAGTTGGTGAAGGAAGCCTGCCCTTCGGAAACCGGGCCAGCCACCGCAAAACAGGCCGCGGTCAGGCGGTCATCGAGATGATCCAGATAGTCCCGGAATGCGATATGGAAATCGGGATAGTCCTCAACCTTCAGGGTCTTGTGATGACGCACATGTCCCTTCTCGTCGACCACGCCAAAGCGCGCATTTGTGCCCCCGATATCTCCCACGATAACGGCCCCGGGCACAGTATTGCCATTGGCAGGCATGGCGATATTCAAGGCGACCCTCCTTGGATTGCGTCTTGAGGCAATCTCGTCACCGACAGCGCGAAGAACACTTATCCGCTCGCGCCGCCCATTACTAACTAGCGTTCAAACGACCGGCGAACCAGTGCGTCCAGCAAACGTACCCCATAGCCTGTTGCGCCTTTAGGGCAAACGTCTTGATCTTTGGTTGTCCACGCCATTCCTGCGATGTCCAGATGGGCCCATTTGACATTATCGTCCACAAAGCGCGCCAGGAAGGCTGCTGCCGTCGAAGAGCCACCTTCGCGGCCGCCGATGTTCTTCATGTCGGCAATGTCGCTCTTGATCATGTCGTCATGGGCTTTCGTCAGGGGCATGCGCCACAGCAGCTCACCGGTCTCTTCGCCCGCTGCCATCAGATCGGCACCAAAGTCATCATCCTTGGTGAACATGCCGCCAAACTCGTGAGCGAGGCTGATGATGATGGCGCCGGTCAGCGTTGCAAGATCGACAATGGCCGATGGCTCGAACGTTTTCTGCGCATAAGCCAGCACATCGGCGAGCACCAGACGGCCCTCGGCATCGGTGTTGAGGACTTCAACCGTCTGGCCCGACATGGACGTCACCACGTCACTTGGGCGCTGGGCATTTCCGCTAGGCATGTTTTCGACAAGACCGATCAGGCCGACAACGTTCGCCTTGGCCTTGCGGCCTGCAATGGCGTGCATTGCGCCGGTGACGGCAGCTGCGCCGCCCATGTCGAACTTCATGTCCTCCATGCCGCCGGCCGGCTTGATGCTGATACCGCCCGTGTCGAACGTCACGCCCTTGCCCACGAGGGCCAGCGGCTTTTCACCATCCTTGCCGCCCTTCCAGTGCATGGCGACAAGACGGCTTGGTTTGACCGACCCCTGCCCCACACCGAGAAGGCAACCCATGCCGAGCTTGGTCATCGCATCGACGTCGAGAACGGTGACCTCGACCCCGAGCTTTTCAAGTTCGAGGCAACGATCAGCAAAGCTCTCGGGGTACAGCACATTTGGCGGCTCGGTCACCAGATCGCGGGCCACTTTGACACCGGCAACAATCGATTTGGCTTCATCGAGGCTGGCGGTCGCCCCCTCGGCATCGGATGCCACGATCGTGACGCCCTCAAGCGCGACTGCATCTTTCGGCGCCGTCTTCTTGCGATAAATGTCGAAGTCGTATTGGCGAAGCATCATGCCAAGGGCAATCTTGCCAGCAAGGTCCGCGCCCGACTTGCCTGCGTAGGTCAGACCTTCAGACACCACCGAAATGTGGCTGATCCCCTTGCCTGCCGCCGCCAGGGCCTTGCCGCCGAGCGCCACCGCATCCACCGCGCCCTTGCCATCGCCGAGGCCCAACAGAACGACCACCGCGTCATCAAGGCCATCGGGCCCTGCCAGCATGACTTTCTCGCCAGCCTTCGCCTTGAAATTCGCCGCCTTCATGCCCCGCGCGAGCGCCCCCTTGGACTGCTCATCCACCAGTTTGACGGCGGGCGAGCTAAGACCACCCTGCAGCACAGGAACAATGATGGTGCCGTGTTGGGGGAGCGAGGACGAGAAGTTGATTTTCATCGACAATACCTTCCGAGGGTCGTTCAAAACTGTAATCAGGGGCACGCTAGGCGTGCGCGCGACGCTGTGCTAGTCCCTCAACTCTTCCACGTGAAGTCCTATCCATCCGACGACGGCTGAGTTGCTCTTGAACCGCCTTGACCAATACCTTTTCCGTCAAGGGGCCATTCCCTTTTTGATGATCCTGCTGTGCAGCACGGCGGTCATCTGGCTGACGCAGGTCCTGCAACGGGTCGACCTGATGGTTGAGGATGGGGGATCGCTCTGGTCCTTCACCAAGGTAACGGTACTTCTGATCCCCAGTCTTGTCGGTGTCATCATTCCCTTCGCGATGCTTGGCGCGGTGCTGTACGCAATCAACGTACTGGCGACGGATAATGAGCTGCCAGTGATCAGCGCGGCCGGGGCCAGCCGCTTTCGTACGGCGCGTCCCATCCTTCTTCTGTCGGTGATGGCGTCGCTGGTCGTCCTGCTGATCAATGTCGATCTGCAGCCGCGCAGCTACAGGGTGATGAAGGAAACGGTCGAATCGGTGCGGTCAGATGTGGCCCGCACGCTCATTCGTTCCAAAATCTTCTCCGAAGTCAGCGATGGCATCACGGTCTACGCCGAGGAAGTCCGCCCGGGCGACCAATATATCGGTCTTCTGATTCATGACAGCCGCGATAGCGCAAAGCCGATCACCTACACGGCAGAGCGCGGCATGTTCAAACTTGTGAACGGCCAGCCGCGTCTCCTGATGGTTCGCGGTACAATTCAGCAAATCGATCCGGACACGGGGCGCGCTGAGATCCTTCGTTTCATCGAAACAGCGATCGACATGGCGACCTTCAGCAAGTCCGAGAACCGCAGCCGCAATCTGGAGAGCACGGAGCGCTATCTGTCCGAGCTGTTTGCCCCGGATCTGACCAACCCCTATGCCGCCTCGCGCGCAGACAGCTTCCGGGCCGAGGGCCATTCGCGGCTGGCGACGCCACTTTATCCAATGGCCTTTGCGGCGCTCGCTCTCGCCATCATGCTGACCGCGCCCGTGTCCCGTCAGGGATATTCGCGGCGCCTTATGATGGCGATCGGTGCAGCCATTCTTTTGCGCACCGTTGGCTATGTCCTGCAGAACGCAGGGTCGGGCGGACCGGTCTTCAACACCCTGCAATATGTCCTGCCAGCGGCCGCGATTCTCGTCTCCCTCGCTGTAATCGCCGGAAAATTCTGGATCGTTAAGCGGCGGCCAGCACCGGATATCGGCCGTATCCTCGACAACCCGAACGGGTTGGAGGCGGCCAGCTCATGATCGTCACGAAGAAATATTTCACCTACCTGATGCGCCGTACGCTGATGGGGATTCTCGGTCTGCTGACGGTCATCTGGATGCTGGTGATCTCCGTCGACCTGATCGAGGCCATGCGCGAAGTGGGCAAGGTAGAGGGCGCCGGGCTGAAAGAAGCGGTGCAGATGACCCTGTTCCGCACCCCGCAGATCCTGCTGACCATGAGCCCGTTCGTCTTCCTGTTCGGGACGCTGTGGTCATTTGGCCAGATGTCCAAGACATCAGAGGTCGCCGTCATGCGCGCTGCCGGCCTGTCCGTCTGGCGGATCGTCCTTGCACCAGTTGTGCTGGCGCTCATGATGGGTCTGGTGCTCGTCACCACGCTTGACCCCATTGCGTCGCATCTCGCCAGCCGGGCGCAGGGCATCAAGAATGAGATGCGAGGCAAGGAAGCCAATCTTCTGGAGCAGTTTCAGGATGGCATATGGCTGCGCCAGACCGATGCCAATTCATCGTCCATCATCCGGGCCGCGGAGTACGATCCCGATGAGCAGCGCTTGTCCGGGGTCACCGTCTGGCGGCGCACCCTCGATGGCGTGTTCATCGAGCGTTGGGATGCCGAATACGCAGACGTGACGCCGACAGTCTTCTATCTGCGCAATGCACGCCGATCGACGCTGCACGGTGAAGGAGAAGTCCTGCAGGACACGCAGCCATTTGTGGTCAATATTGACCTGCGCGCGCTGCGCGAAGATGTGGCCAAGCCGGATGCGCTGTCTGTGTGGGAGCTGCCGACCTTTACCCGCGTCATGGGCAGCGCCGGCATGTCGACGATTGACTACCAGATCCGCTATCAGAATCTGTGGTCCCTGCCCGTCAATCTGGCGGCGATGGCCCTTATTGCCTGCGGATTTGCGCTGAGCATGAACACCCGCTCCGGCGGCACTGCGGGGCTTCTGGGTATCGGTGTGGCGGCAGGTTTTGCCCTCTTCATCCTGGCCCGGTTTTCAACGGCAGTGGCCAAGGTGGAAATTGTCCCGGTGGCGCTGGCCGCATGGGCGCCGGGTCTTCTTGCCATGATGCTGGCCACCAGCCTTCTTCTCTATCGCGAAGATGGTTGACGCCCGGCGGCAAAACATCGCCAATTCATTGTCATAAGTCACGCGCAGCGCTAGGCGCTAAGGTACAGGTGACCGGCCAGCAAGGCCGGGTCAAAAGGACGATGGGAAACTCATGAAGGTGTCTCGCCAGGCATTGGCTGTTGCGGCGTTTGGCCTGACCGGCGTGTCCGGCGCGTGGGCCGTGCAGGAGACCACCGCCAATGAGAGCGAAACTGTCCTTCTTTCCGCCGACACCGTCACCCGTGATGATGAGAATTCTCCCGTCACCGCCGAAGGCAATGTTCGCGCCTTTTTCGGCGAGCAGACACTGGTCGCAGATCGCCTGACCTATGACCCGACGACCGATGTCGTCATCGCCGAAGGCCATGTGTCGATTTTTGATGGAGACGGGCAGAGCTATTTTGCCGACTCCGTTGAACTGACCGGCGACCTGAAAGACGGCGTGGCGGCCAATTTTTCCGCCCTCATCGGCAAACAGACGCGACTGGCGGGCTCGTCCGTGGTGCGCCGCTCATCTGGCAACAATGATCTGAACAATGCCGTCTTCACCGGTTGCAGTGTGTGCCGTGAGGATGGAAGCAAGAAGACCCCGACCTGGGCAGTCAAGGCACTCCGTGTCACGCAGGATACGGAAGACGAGACAATCAGATTTCGGAATGCGACGATCGAGGTTCTCGGCGTCCCTGTTCTCTACACGCCCTATTTTGAGTTTCCCGATCCCAGCGCCAAGCGTAAATCTGGCTTTCTGACCCCGAGCATCGGGAACTCGACCCGCGCCGGGTTCGAGGCTGAGATCCCCTATTACTGGGCCATCTCGGACTATCAGGATTTCACCTTCTCGCCGCGGGTCATGACCGAACTCGGTACGCTGGTAAAAGGCGAGTATCGGGTGCAGCGGCACAATGGCGGTGCCGTGGTGCAGGCGGGTATCATCGATCCATTGTCCGGCTACTCGGTCCGCAACGGCCGCCCGACCGAAAATCCAGACGACTGGCCCACCGGTCCGCGCTGGCATGTATTCTCTGCCGGGTATCGCGAATTCCGCGACCACTGGCGCGGCGAGTACGATGTCAATCTTGTGTCGGACAAGGGCTATCTGCGGACCTATGACATCCAGCCTCAGGGTGAGCTGCGCGAGACCATCGATATCGTTCAGCCCGATCGCCTCGAGAACAGATTGTCCTTCTCCCGGCGGACGAACAATTCGTTCACGGACATCTCCACGTTCATGTTCCAGAGCCTTAGGTTCAACGAGGACAATGACTACTTCGCCGACGCCATGCCCCGCATCCGGCACGAGCAGCGGATGCCGGTCCCGGTCATTGGCGGTGATGTGCAGGTAGAAGGCAATCTGCTGTATCTGAACCGGCCCGAAGGTCTCGACACCATGCGGGCCGTCGCGAAAGCGGGATACGAGAAGCGCTATACCACGCAGAATGGTCATCGCCTGCGCGGCTTTGCCGAGATGCGCGCCGATATTTACCGCTATAGTGATGTGTCGCAGGGCATCGAGGCCTGTAACGTCGAAGACCGTGATTACGACGTGTGCCGACTGAACCTGCCGCGTGAAGGTGAAGACGACACGTTCGAGACCACCCGGCTGCTTCCAACTGCGGGCGTTGAGTGGACCTATCCCCTCGCAAAGTTCACTGAAAAAGCGACCTTCATCATCGAGCCCAAGGTCCAGGCTGTGTTCAGCCCGGATCGGGACTACACCGATGACATCATCAATGAGGACAGCGGCTTCTTCCAGTTCGACACGATCACCCTGTTCGACCCTTCCAAATCCAGCGGTCTGGATCTGTGGGAAGATGGACAGCGCCTTAATGTCGGTGTCACTGCGAGCGCCCTCTACACCAACGGCCTGGAAGTCTCCGGGACCATTGGCCAGCAGTTCCGCGCCGAGGACAGCACGACATTCGATGACGATGTCGGATTGGGCGAGCGCAGTTCGGACCTTGTCGGCGATGTCAGCGTCAAGGTGGGCAATCGCTTCCAGCTCGACAACAAGATCCGCCTCGACAAGGCCGATGGGACGCTGCGCCGGAACGAAACCAATGCCCGGACGCGCATTGGTCCCGTCTCAGGCGCCCTCACCTATCTGCGGGTTGAAAGCCCTGAGTTCAGTGCCGAGGGCCGCCGCGACGAGTTCATGTCTGCCGCGCTCAGCTATCAGCTGACCGACAAATGGACGGTCGGAGGCAATTGGCGTGAGAACCTTGAAAGCGGGACAACCGTCAATCAGAGCCTGCTACTCCAATATCGGGACGACTGTACCATCTTTTCGCTCGCCTACAGGTTCGATAATACGACAGGTGACGGGTTTAACGAGAACCGCAGCCTGACCTTCAACGTGGATATCCTTGGCTTCTAGCCCTTGTTCCTGTTGGGTTTTACACTTTTTCAAGAAATTCCCGAGGGTGTGAGCGCCCTTCGGCACACAACTTGAAGTGTTCCACTCATACACGAACAAAGGAGTGGCACATGGTGCATCCCATCGACCTTCATGTCGGACAAAGACTTCGTCAGCGTCGCTGCCTTCTGGGCATGACGCAGCAAAAGCTGGCTGAAGCCGTCGGCATCAAGTTCCAGCAAATTCAGAAATATGAATCCGGTGCCAACCGCGTATCGGCGTCACGCCTCTGGGCGCTGGCTGAGGCCTTGGGCGTGCCGGTCAGCCACTTTTTCGAGGGCCTGTCCCGGGATGATCAGGAAGCGCTCGTCGGCGCCGATGGCGACGACGGGGTCATGGACGATCGGCCATATATTGCGCCGGAAGTGTTCTCCGCCAAGGAAACCATCGACCTGGTGCGGGCCTATTACAATCTGAAAGAAGAGCCACGTCGCCGGCTTCTTGATCTGGCAAAGACCCTCGCGGGCGCTGCCTAAGTCGTCTTGGGGGAGGGGCGCACCTGACGCCGCGGGTTGAGGAGCACATCTCCTCCCCGCGGCTTTTTCTTGTCTGGGCCTCAGGCTTCGGCCACATGAGCGCGCATGACCGAGATTGATCCCTCCAGCCTTCGCGCATTTTTCCATGAACTGGCCGACGCCGCCGCGGCCGAGACCTTGCCCCGCTTTCGCGGCACTGGCGATGTGGTCAACAAGCTCGCGGACGCTGATGGCACGGCCTACGATCCGGTCACGGCCGCCGATCGGGAGGGCGAATCGGCTATCCGCCAACGGATCGAAGCGACCTTTCCTGATCACGCGATCTTGGGCGAAGAGCACGGCGCCCGCGCCGGGACGAGCGGCTATCGCTGGGTCATTGACCCGGTCGACGGGACGCGAGCATTTGTTTCCGGCGTTCCCGTCTGGACGACGCTCGTCGGGTTGGAGCGCGACGGAGAACTGATCGGTGGCCTTATCGATCAGCCCTGGCTGAAGGAGCGCTGGATCGGTATCAAGGCTCACGGCACTGAGTATTCTGCCCCACAAGGATCAAAGCCTGCGAGCGTATCATCGTGCACCTCCTTGCCGGACGCACGGTTCACTGTGACTGACATGCGCCCGGGCAGCTATTTTACCGATGAGGAACTTGATCGCCTTTACGCCGTGTCCTCGCCCTGCCGCATCGTTCGGCAGGGGCTGGATGCGTATGGGTTCGCGCTCATCGCCTCGGGGCATCTCGATCTGTGCATCGAGGCCGGCCTGAACTGGCATGACATCGCAGCGATCGTGCCGGTCATCGAAGCCGCGGGCGGTGTGGTCTGCACCTGGGACGGTGCGCCTGTGACCGAAGCCTTCCCGCGGGGCCGGTGCGTCATCGCCGCGACTCAGGCCCTGGCCGATGCTGCCTGCACCATCCTGACAAAATAAAAGCGGCCCCGAAGGGCCGCTTTCAACTCAGATCGAGAGTGCCTTAAGGCATGTGGTCGACCGGTGCTTCGGCCAGCTTGCCCTGATCCTTCTTCAGACCTGTTCCGGTGTCGGTCAGGGTCTTGAGGTGCATCAGGTAATTGATGGCCGGAGAAATCACGATCAGGCCCACCCCGACGGCGACCGCGAGCCAGCCGACATTGGTGTAGACATTCAGGACCATGCTTTCGCCATTCGGCCCCTCGACCGCCGTCATCTGCGCGATCTTGGACGACACGAAGTTGCCGGCGCCCGAGGCGAGGAACCAGGTCCCCATGATCAGACCGACCATGCTTGGCACCGACAGGCGCGTCATGGCCGACAAACCGACTGGCGACAGACAGATCTCGCCGGTCGTGTGCAGCAGGTAAATCAGGAAGATGAAGATCACCGGCGTCAGGCCATCACCCGCCGCATTGGCACCCCAGACGAGAACGAGGAAGCCAAGACCGACCTGAATGACACCCAGACCGAATTTCTGCGGCGTTGTCGGTTCGAGGTTTTTTGACGCCAGGAAGCCCCAGACGGCGGCAAAGACCGGTCCGAAATAGATGATGTACATCGCGTTGAGGGACTGAAACACCGACGCGGGCACTTCAGATCCAAGGAAGTTCCGGTTGACCTGCTCATCGGTGAAGATGTTCAGGGACGACCCCGCCTGTTCGAACAGCGCCCAGAACAGGATCTGCACGCTGATCAGGAAGAGCGCGGCAAAGATGCGATCCCTTGAATGCGCCTCCAGCGTGATCACGGATCTGCCGATAATATACGCCACAGTCAGACCGCCAAAGACGGATAGCAACAGGCCAACGGTGTCCTGGTCACGGACAACCCACCAGACACCGATCGTCAGGATGATTGTCCCGAGCGCGATCCAGACATTCGGGTGAATACCGGCAAAGCCCTTGATGCTGGCTTTGACTTCGTCGCTAAGCTCGCCGGCCCCTTGGAGGAGCGGCTTGCCGATGACGAAGACGATCAGGCCCAGTAGCATGCCGATACCGGCAAGACCGAAGCCATATTGCCAGCCGAACGTCTCACCGAGATAGCCGGCATAGAGAGCGCCGAAGAACGAGCCCGAGTTGATACCGACATAGAACAGCGTGAATGCCCGGTCGCGACGCGTGTCAGTGCGCGGGTAAAGCTGGCCGACGATGGCGGAGATATTCCCCTTCAGGAAGCCAACGCCCATGACGATCAGCGCCAGCGCCAGATAGAAGATGTTCAGATAGGTCCCATCGGTTTCGCCAGCGACCGCTGTTGGCGGCCCTTCGATCGCCATGGTGGCGTGACCAGCGACGAGCAGAACCGCGCCCCACATCACCGCGCGGCGGTGGCCGAGGAAGCGGTCCGCAACATAGCCGCCGATGACCGGCAGGATATAGACCAGTGTCGTATAGGCGCCGTAGATCCCGTAGGCGGCATCCTCAGTGAACAGGAAATGCTTGGTCAGGTAGAAGATCAGCAGCGCCCGCATGCCGTAATAGGAGAATCGCTCCCACATCTCGGCAAAGAACAGGATATAGAGACCCTTGGGGTGGGTGCGCATCATGTACAGCGCCGCCGCCAGCCCCACAAAGCCGATCGCCGTCATTATAAGAATAAATTGCATGAATAGTTCCTGCTTCTCCGGGCAGCCTGCCCTTGCTGTGACCGTTCGAACCGCGACCTTAACCTGTGTGACAGAAAAATGAACAGTGAAGTTACGACCGAAACGTCCAACCACGCGACTTTTCAGCGTGATTACCGCCTGGAAGCTGAAACGCTGACGTCGATTTCACTCAAGCTGAGTGATCTTCTCCTCCGCAATGAGGCGCGCTTTCCCTGGCTGGTGTTGATTCCGCGCCGTGTGGGTGCGCGGGAGACCTTCGACCTGCTGCCGTCAGACCGGGACCAATTATGGGATGAAATCAACCGAGTTGGTGCCGCTCTGAAGACCGTCACTGGTGCTGCGAAGATTAACACGGCGCTGTTCGGCAATATGGTGCCGCAGCTGCATGTTCACATCATCGCCCGCACGCCCGAGGACCCAGCCTGGCCGGCCAGCGCCGTCGGCTTTGGCGCGCCCTCGCCCTATTGCGACAATACGCCGCCAGACTGGTGGTCCATGGTCTGCGCTGCCGTCCAATACTAGTCGGATTTGGGGTTTCGCTTCCTTACGGCTCTGACAAATCCGTAGACGCTGATAGCGAACCAGAAGATCTCGATCACCATGCTGGCGGCATTGAAATTGAACAGCAATGAGACAGCGATCAGCAACGCGGCGAGACCGTTGGCCGCCGAGTAGAGCGGATCGTCGGCGGAAATTTTCTTGAACTGCAGCGCTGCATAGGCGCCCAGCAATAATGCGACGCCCAGGAACCCGACGGCATCATGCCATGAAAATGTCCACTCGCTCATTTGATGTCCGGTAAGGGTTATGGTTTGAAAGGGTATCTGCCGGGCCAACTGGCAAACGGCGGATCGCGGCCATAGACTTTCGTCCAACGCAAGGCAACACGCGCGTTGGGCCGGTGATGGCGTGTCGTCAGAGGGGCAGATCAGGGAGACGATGACAGCATGAAACGCTTGATGACAACGCTGATCGGGCTTGTTCCGCTTCTCGCGCTGGGCGCAGGTTGCGCGATGCACCAGGGTGTTGAAACACCGCCCGCTGCTGGTGACAGTGCGTCCGCCACACAAGCCCTCATCGTCGATCAGCTGCGTGCGGCCCAGTACAGTCTGGGGCCGGAGGAAACCGACATCGCATTCGCCGTCAAACCGGTGGGAATGTCGTCGGTCGCGGGGGCCTTTGACCTGTTCGATGGCAATGTGACCATTTCCGGTCAGTCACCGCAGGAGGTGATGCTTGTCGCCAATGTGGACATGCGTTCCGTTACGCTCCCCAATCCCATGCTGGAATCGATGGTCAAAAGCGCGGCCTGGTTCGACGTGGACAATCATCCGACAGCGCAGTTCACCGGTCGACTGGAGAATTGGGACGAGACCGGGAAAGGTCTCGTGACTGGTCAGATGACAATTCGAAACGTCTCCGTACCGGAAACATTCGATATCCGCTTTACCTGCGACGGTATTGCCAACTGCCCTCAGGAGGCCGTCGGCTTTCGCGGCGAAATTGCCGTCCGCCGCTCGGACTACGGCATGAACAGCATGCAGCGTATGGTGGATGATGAAGTCACGCTGTCGATCGCTGGCCGCCTGCACCGTCAGCCGGAACAGTTGATGGCCCAGACGCTGAGCCCAAATTACGTCAGCAGATAGAGGGCGAGGCCTAATGTGCCGATGCTGAAGACATAGCCCAACAGCATCATCAGCCCGTCTTTGGCCATCAGGCCGATCCCGAAAAACAGAAGACCAAGACCGGGGGCCGACACCGCTGCCGGGATGAGTTCCAGTGGGATCATGAAGAGACCCAGCAAAGTCGCCACGATGGCCGCCGCTCGCTCAGATACGGGGCCGGTGAATTGCCCCAGTCGACTGGTGAAAAGATGATCCAGCCTAGCCAGCACTGGCTGCGCCTTGTCTTGGGCCTTTCGCAGCCGCTCCGTCTTGATCGAGACTTTTTCCACGCGCTGGGGCAGCCAGATATGGTCGCGGCCAAAGACGAACTGCAGCGTGAAGAGGACAACCACCACGCCAAGGACGGCAGGCACCCCAGGCACGGCCCCGATCGGCGGGATCATGACCATCAGCCCGATCAGCACGAGAATGGGCCCTATCGACCGGCTACCGAACGAATCAAGCAGATCGCCGATCGACGTCTTGTCGCCGTCGCTGGCATGAACCGCCTCGTCCAGAATGTCTTCCAGTGGCGCTGTGGTTTCCTGTTGCGGGGGCATGCGACAAAAACGTCAGGCCGCCGCAACTGTTCCAGAAATGGTGGGCGGGCCGGTCAGGCCTGCATCGTCCAGCCTTCAACGCCCATGGCCGCCTGGCGCAGGGCTTCCGACCGCGTCGGGTGGGCGTGACAGGTCCGGGCGATATCCTCTGAGGCACCGCCGAATTCCATCACGAGGCCGGCCTCAGCGATCAGTTCGCCGACAGCGACGCCGATCATGTGGACGCCGAGGACGCGATCCGTCTTGGCATCCGCCAGCACTTTCACGAAGCCATCCGTCTGATGATTAGTCTTGGCCCGGCTGTTGGCACCGAACGGGAATTTGCCAACCTTATAGGCGATGCCCGCCTCTTTGAGCTGCTCTTCGGTCTGACCGACGGTGGCGACTTCAGGGTCGGTGTAAACCACGCCGGGAATGGTGTTGTAGTTCACATGGCCTGGCTTGCCAGCGATGATCTCCGCCACCGCGACAGCCTCTTCCTCAGCCTTGTGCGCCAGCATGGGGCCGGGAATGCAGTCGCCAATGGCGTAGATGCCTTCCACGCCGGTCCGGAAATGCTTGTCGACTTCAATAAAGCCGCGTTTGTCTACCTTGATGCCCAGGCCATCGAGTCCGACCTTGTCCGTAAACGGACGGCGGCCAATAGCGATCAAGACGGCGTCGGCCTGCAGGGTCTTCGCATCGCCGCCCGCTGAGGGCTCGACAGTGATCGTGGCCTTGCCACCCTTGCTGTCGATACCGGTGACTTTGGTGCCCAGCATGAAGTCCATGCCCTGCTTTTTCAGTATGCGCATGAACTGCTTGGCCACATCGGCATCCATGCCGGGTGTGATGCGGTCAAGGAACTCCACAACGGTGACTTTCGCGCCGAGCCGACGCCAGACCGAGCCGAGCTCCAACCCGATCACACCGCCGCCCACAACCACCAGATGCTCAGGGATCTTTTTGAGATCTAGCGCGCCAGTCGAGGAGATGATGACCTTCTCGTCAAATTCGATGCCAGGCAGCGCCATCGGCTCAGAGCCCGTGGCGATGATAATGTTCTTTGCGCTGATGGTTTCGGTGCTGCCATCATCTTTTGCGACAGCAACCTTGCCCTTTTCAGGAATTGAACCCCATCCAAAATAGGAGGTGATCTTGTTTTTCTTGAACAGGTAATCAATGCCGCCGGTCAGGCCTTCGACCGCATCGTCTTTCTGTTTCAGCATCTGCTTGAGATCGACCTCAAGCCCCTTTATTTTCACGCCCAGGGCAGCAAAGGATGTCTGAGCGTGGTGGTAGGCTTCTGAAGCGTGCAGCAGCGCCTTCGAAGGGATACAGCCCACATTCAGGCAGGTGCCACCCAGTTTCATCGTGTCGCGTTTTTCAACGCAGGCCACAGACAGGCCCAGTTGTGACGCGCGGATCGCCGCATTGTAGCCGCCGGGTCCGCCGCCGATTACGACAACATCGAAGGAACTGGTCATATGGTTTCTCACCTATTGCGGGTATTTGACGTTGTCGGTCGGACTAGGCCCGGCGGCCCATAGGGTCAAGAACAAGGCGCGCCAACGTATCATCCGCGGGGATAGAGAATCATTTGGGTGCACCGGAACAGGGCCATTTTCTTGCCCGTCTCCTGATGCGTGACCACAGCATCCCAGACCTGTGTCATGCGGCCCCCATGCTGAAGCTCGGCCCGAGTCTGCACCACGCCGTCGCGGGCCGTCCCCAGATAATTGGATTTCAGCTCGATTGTCGTGAAGCTCTGCGCACCTTCCGGCAGCGACCGCATGCAGCCAAACCCGCAGGCGGTATCGGCGAGAGCGATGACACTGGCGGCATGCAAATAGCCGTGCGCCGTCATGATTTCAGGACGGACGGGCATCTCGGCCTCAATCCATCCATCGCCGGCATCGGTAAAGACAATGCCCATGTGACCGGGCAGACGCCCCTGCCCGATCTGCGTCAATTGCTGACCCACATTTTCCGTCATCTGATGAACCTTCAGTTGCGTGTCACGGCCTTAAACGAAAAACGGCGTCCCGTCAGGGACGCCGTTTTCCGGAAGTCAGTGTCGGCAGGTCTTACTCGCCTGGGTCTTTCATCAGCTCGTCTTTCGACACGGTCGTGTCGGTGACAGTGGCCGTTTCGATGATGTGGTCGATGACCTTGTCTTCGAACAATGGCGCGCGCAGCTGGGCATAGGCACCCGGTTGCTGGCGGAAATATTCCATGACCTGCTGGATCGGCACGCCCGCTTGCATCGCCTGCATCTGCATGGCGCGCTCAACGTCCTTCTGCGGTACGGTGACTTCAGCCCTCTTGCCGATTTCGGCGAGAACCAGACCGAGGCGCACGCGGCGCTCAGCAATCTTGCGGTACTCTTCCTTCAGTTCATCGTCGGACTTGTCTTTATCCTCTTCGTCACGCTCAGCGCCTTCAACCTGGCGCCAGATGGCGTCGAATTCGGCATTGACCATGCCCGGCGGCAGATCGAACGACTGGTTCTCGTCCAGCGCGTCGAGGATCTTGCGTTTGACGTGGAGACGCGACTGGCTCGCATAGCGACCCTGAAGCATTTCCTTGATCCGGCCGCGCAGCATTTCAAGATCGTCCATGCCGAGGGCCTTGGCCAGCTCGTCGTCGATCTTGCGCTCTTCAGGGGCTTTGACGGCCTTGACGGTGACGTCAAAGGTCGCAGCCTTGCCGGCCAGATGCTCGGCACCGTATTCTTCAGGGAACGTGATATCGAGCGTCTTTTCGTCGCCAACCTTCACGCCCACCAGGCCTTCTTCAAAGCCGGGAATGAACTGACCTGATCCAAGGACGAGCGGCACGTCTTCGCCGGCGCCGCCATCAAAGGCTTCGCCGTCGAGCTTGCCGAGGAAGTCGATCGTCACCTGATCGCCGTCCTGAGCAGCAGCGCCCTCGTCACGATCCGCATAGGCGGTCTGTTCCTTGGCCAGCTTTTCGAGCTCTTCGTCGACTTCTGAGTCTTCGACCTCGATAACCGGGCGTTCAAACGACATGGCCGCGAGATCGACTTCAGCGATCTCGGGCAGCACTTCGACGTGCATGTCGTATTCAAGGTCGGTCTTGCCCGCCAGAACCTCTTCGACGTGAGCGTCTTCGAGATGCGGATGCGGAGGCATGGCCGGTGTCAGATTATTGTCCTTGAGGGCTTTTTCCTGGGCGGCTGCCATCTCTTCCTGGATCAGCTCGGCCATCATGCCTTTGCCGTACATTTTCTTGAGGAATGAGATGGGCGCCTTGCCCTTGCGGAAGCCTTTAAGCTGAACTTGGCCTTTGACTTCTTCCAGCTTCGACTCGAGTCTGGAGGTCAGGTGGGATTGAGGAATCACCACGTGAAACTCGCGGCTGAGACCTTCGGCCGATTTTTCAGTAACTTGCATGCTGTTCTTCCGGGCGGCCGCGAGACATTCGCGGTCTTCGATTCTGTTTATCCATTGGGTGGCCCTTAGGGGCGGGCGCGCGAGCGCGCAAATCGCCTGAACACCCCCCTACCTGTCAAGGGGGAACCGTGGATTTCAGTCGATTTGCGGAGAATTGTTCACCCTCGCGAGGCTTTGTCCGCCATCCGGCCGATCGGCACATATTGGGTCTTAAAGCGAAATGGTTTGGGCGGGCCCGGCGACAGGTGAAGATGCTGCTCACCATTGAAGAGTGTCGCAGCCACGTCCACCACCGCATCGATATCGAGCACATTGTCTTTGTGCGGTGAGGCCCATCCCCTGATCTCTTCCATCGCCTTCTTCTTGGCCGCCTGCGCGTCCGAAGCGACCACAAAGACATTCCGGTGAAGCTCTGTGAATTGCGCAGGGTCGTAGCCACCCAGATTGACGAACCATAGCCGGTCGTCATTCACCGCCGGCTGATCGGACACGGTCACGTCATGGCCATCGGCATGAAGCAGCGGTCCCCAGGCGTCGAGATGAAGGCTCTTCGGCTCTCCCCACCACTGGGCACGCAGATCGTCCCAGCAATCCTCAGCTGACGCGCCGATGGCAAACCGCATGTCGTGCAGTTCGACATGGCAGCCTTTGATCATGCCGCCGACATAGAAGACAAAAAGGTGGGAGGTGTTCGACATGGAGAATCTTTCCGGCCGTGGCGCTTCACTCGACCTTCGTCTAGCAGCGCCCAGCAGCGTCGCAACGCTCGTTACACAGGAAACCCAAGAGCCGCGCACAACTCTGGCCTGTCCAATATTGGCACCTTCGTCTAATTGTCAGCTACAAAGGCAAAAAGCTCAATCAATTGCATTGACCTGTCGCATTAACCTTTCAATTCTTCTTGCGGTGCAACATTTCAAGGGGAATTTGATTATGCTGAAATCCATGTTGGCGGGCGCCACCGCATCACTCGCGCTACTCACCGCGTCGTCGTACGCCATACCGCTCACGCTCGACAGTGACTGGCAATATTTCGCTTTTGAGGGAGAAGGGTCGAGCTTCTCAACCACATTCGAATTTACGTTGACAGAGACCGCCTATCTGGCGGTGACAGATGCCTATCTGGCCGGCGACCAGTTTGAAATTTTCCTCAACGGTGATTCGATCGGGCTGACGTCAGTGCCCTTGGGCTTTGAGGACGAAATAGACGATGATTTCGATTTCGCATTCGGCAGTATGCTGTGGAGTTCCGCCGAGATTGCGTTGAGCCCTGGGACCTATGTGCTTTCAGGTCTCGCAGCCCTGTCGCCGTTTGATGGGGGCGGCGCCGCTCTGCAGCTGTCCTCCACCGCTCTCGGTGGACCGGCCTTTATCACCTCTGAAGTGCCAATCCCTGCAGCGGCTGTCCTCTTCGGCACAGCCCTCATTGCCGGATCGGCCACACGCATTCGTCGTCGCAAGACCTGACGCCATCGGCGCTCACGAATGTGGGCGCCGTTCTTTGCGGTCTGAACCGTCCAGCGGCGATCTGGCACACTGACCGTCCCATCGCGACGCAAGACCGAACGATCTGCTTCACAGATCCAACAGTGAAGTTTCGGCCTCAAGCAGCGAAGCGGCAGGCCAACAGAAATGGTGCGGATGAAGGGAGTCGAACCCCCACGCCTTGCGGCGCTGGAACCTAAATCCAGTGCGTCTACCAGTTCCGCCACATCCGCACGCCGGTAGAGCGGCGCGAGATAGACGAGGCAGTTGTCAAATTCAATTCCCTTCTGACTCTTTTTCCAATGCTTGCAGGGCGAGCGGCAGTCGCTTCGGCAGATCGTCCGCTGTCATTCCGGGGCCGAGCCGCTGCGCTGCATCGCCATGCAGCCATGCCCCCGCTGCGGCCGCAAGATGCGCAGACATCCCCTGCGCCAACAGACCGGCGATCAGTCCGCTGAGCACATCCCCTGCCCCGGCGGTGGCAAGATAGGGGCTGGCATGGGTGTTCATGATGGGTGTTTCACCAGGCGTGGCGATGATCGTCGTCGCCCCCTTGAGAAGGACCGTCCGCCCACACTGCGCCGCCGCAGCCACACAGCGGTCCATGGCGTTGCCGCTCACGTCCGGGAAGAGGGTCGCAAACTCTCCCTCATGGGGCGTCAGGACCGCTTCTTCTGGCAGTAAAGCCATCATCTCCCGGCCCGCCTGCCCGATCATGGTCAGCGCGTCGGCGTCATAGACCCCCGGCTGACCTGCGGACATGACGGACCTGAGAAGGCCTTCGGCATCGTCTCCTACGCCGATTCCCGGTCCGATCACGGTGGCCGCCACCTTCTTGGCGCGGGCAAAGGCTTCAATTGTGGCGGGGTCCTTCTCAACCACGGTCATGATCGAGGTCAGATGCGCGGCGTAAATATCCGCTGCAGCGGCCTGCGTGATGACGAAGACCGCCCCGGCGCCTGCACGCGCTGCTGCCTCTGCGGACAGTCGGGCCGCACCGGTCTGATGCCGTGGTCCCCCCACGACCATCACACCGCCCCGGGCGTATTTGTGGGCAGCGGTCGGTGGCAGCGGTAACTGCTCCCGCCACAGGTCAGGATGATTGTGGAGCGCGATCGCGTCGTCATTTGCCACGATCAGCCCGATATCAGCGACATGCAGTGCGCCGGTCAGGTGCCGACCAGCGCCAAGAAAGTGCCCCGGCTTGGGCCGATGAAAAGTCACGGTCACGGTAGCCGGACACGGCTCACCCAGACATTCGCCGGACCGCCCCTCGACTCCGGATGGCAAATCGACGGCCAGGACATCCTGCGCCCAGCGCGCCTCGGCCAGCGCCGCCTGCGCCGCGCCGGACAAGGGTCGCGTTAACCCCGCACCGAACAATGCATCGACCACCAGCGCCTCATTGCCCGCAAAGGCTGTCAGCGGACGCGGGCGTATTTTTGCCAGCCGGGCCGCCTCCAGGGCATCACCCTTGAGATCATCAACGCCCCAGTCTGAATACACATTGACCGGCCAGCCGGCGGCGGAAAGCAGCCGCGCGATGCCCCACCCATCCCCGCCATTTTTGCCAGGCCCGGTCAGCACCGCGACACTGCGCCGTGCCCATTTGCCGCGCACCACCCGAACAACCGCCCGGCCAGCGCGCTCCATCAGGACCTGTCCGCTGGTCCCCGCAGCAATGGTTCGCGCGTCAATCTGAGCCATGCGATCGGGTGTGACGATACCGTGATCGCTAGCGTGGGTTTTGCCGAGATGTTGTCGCAAACTCATTGCCTCTTGCGTCGGACGTGCCTACGATCACGCCTGTTTCACTGGAGATGCAGGCGATGAAGAAGGTCGAAGCGCTCATAAAACCATTCAAACTCGATGATGTGAAGGAAGCTCTTCAATCATTGGGCCTGAAAGGTATGACGGTTTCAGAGGCGCGGGGCTTTGGACGGCAAAAGGGTCACACCGAGCTTTATCGGGGTGCCGAATATGTCGTGGACTTCCTGCCCAAGCTGAAGCTGGAAATTGTGGTCGAGGACGAGATTGTAGACGACGTCCTGCGCGTCATTACCGAGGCGGCCCATTCGGGCCGGATCGGCGACGGCAAGATCTTCGTCAGCCCGGTCGAACGCGCCGTTCGCATCCGGACCGGCGAGACTGGCAGCGCCGCCCTCTGACACGCCGACCGGGGGGAGAGGCGCCATTACAACGAAAAGCATCGACGATCAGGAACGGCTGTCATGGCTGCGCCTGATCCGGTCTGACGGCGTTGGACCTCTCACCTTTTTTGCGCTGCTTGAACGGTTTGGCTCGGCTGAAGCGGCGCTCTCCGAATTACCGGCCCTTGCAAAATCCGGTCAAAGGCGCCCGATTACGATGGCGCCGGAGGGACTGGCTGAGCGGGAGGCAGAGGCTGTCGCCAAGGCGGGAGCGTCAATTCTCATCGCAACGGACCCGGACTACCCTCGCCCCCTCGCCGCCATTCCTGATCCGCCGCCGGTCATCACGGTGCTGGGTGAGGTGGCACATCTGTCGCGCGATGGGGTGGGTATTGTTGGCGCGCGCAATGCATCAGCGGTCGGTCGGCGCATGGCCTCGACCCTCGCGCGGGAATTGGGTGAAGCCGGCTACGTCATCAACTCAGGCCTTGCGCGCGGTATTGACGGTGCGGCCCACCATGCAGCGCTACAGACCGGAACTGTCGCTGTCCTCGCGGGCGGCGTGGATCAGATCTATCCGCCTGAACATCGCGATCTTTACACGGAAATTATCGACCACGGCGCCATCGTCTCGGAAGTCCCCTTCGGCATGGTCGCCCGCGCCCGCGACTTTCCCAAACGCAACCGGATCGTGTCGGGGCTGAGCAAGGGGGTCATTGTCGTAGAAGCAGCGGACCGGTCGGGCACGCTGATCACCGCCCGGCTGGCACTGGAACAGGGCCGCGAAGTTTTCGCCATTCCAGGCTCACCGCTCGACCCGAGATGCGAGGGGACAAACCGCCTGATCCGCAACGGCGCGATCCTGACACGGCACACGGACGATGTGCTCGAAGGGCTACAGACGCTTCCAGGGATTCGGGAGCCGGACCGGACCCATTATACCGCCGCCCCCCTGCCCGATGCGGCACCGTCGGATCGTCGCATCTGGCGTCGGCAGATCGTGGAGCTGCTGGGTTATACGCCCGTAACCCGCGACGTTCTGATCAGAGAAACAGATATACCGCCAGCCTATATCGCTGACATATTGCTGGATCTCGTACTGGATGGGAAAGTGGATGAAGCGCCAGGCGGTTTTACACTGTCTACGTCTGACAATTGACGGTCCACATAGTCATCAAAATAGGCCCAGAACTGATTCCGGATGTCATCGGTCTCCATAAGGAGTTCGTGACGCGCGCCCTTGATCTGATGATACTCAATCTGCGGATAGAGGCCCGCTAGCCGGGCATGGTTCGTCGGGTCGACGACCTGATCCTTTTCGGCTGAGACCAGCAGCACCTTTTGCTCAAGCGGATCGAGCCCGCCCTTGCGATTGATCCGTGTCATGACGACCTGACCGGAATCAAGCCAGGCGAATTTTGGTGCCCCCGCCTGGGACTCAGGCGCCGCCAGCTGCAGGGTCTTGAACCGCGCATGGCGAGCGCGATCGTGAGTCAGATTGTTGGATTCAAAACTCATGGAATGATTGGGGGCCCCGATCATCGGCCGGGTCCCTGCCCCCAGCATCATGCCGCAGCGGACAATCGTCCGTACCGCCGCGCGTTTGGCAGGGTTCGAGAAGAGCCGTGTCATCGGTGCAGACAGCGCCGTCGCTTTGACCTCCCGCCCCAGGCCTGCGCGCAGCCATTCAAGCGCGACCAGCCCGCCCATAGAGTGAGCGAGGACAACATAGGGCCCGTCAAACCGGCTTTTCGTAAACTCAAAGAAAACCGTCATATCCCGGACGAATTTGTGAAAATCGTCAATCAGGCCACGGCGGTCTTCAGCCGCAAACCGCTGGGAATAGCCCTGCCCTCGCGGATCAATCAGCAGGACGTTGAACCCGCGGACGTGCAGGTCTTCAGCCACCTCAACATATTTTTCGAGATATTCTGCCCAGCCCGGATGCACGATGACCGTGCCCCGCGCGTCATCGCACGGATAGGTCGCGCAACGAAGGCGCGCGCCGTCCGTCGCAGTGACCCAGTGGGTTTGCAGACTTTCCGGTATGGGGTTTTCCGAAATGCGGATCAGCGGCACGTCGCTCAAGAGTTCAGCTCCAATCGCGCCATAATCGCCATGTCACCACTAATCCGGACCCGTCCGGCCACATAGCTGTTCTGGAAACGGCCCTTATCCGGTGTCAGAACGAGTCCCACATCGTCAGCATCGATCTGCCACAGACAGAACCGGTGACCGACACCATTCGGCGACTGGATGGAAACGGTCGGCGGTGACTGGCGTCCATCGACCCAGCACGCGCCGCCATCATCCAGGAGTTCGATGCGAATGACGCCGTCGAACGACTTTGTGAAAAGTCGCCGACCGGCCTCAAGAAGTTCGTTCTCTTCCAACTCGCTATTCCAGCAATGCGCCATCAGCCATGATCGGCTTGCGGAATTTCAGTGTCATCCGATCACTCTCGCCAATCGCTTCAAAGGTTGCAGGGTCAAAGCCTTCCGGCGCCTCCTCGCCGTCACGCGGGCGACGGTTTGATGGAGGCAGCGTCCAGACCCCATAGGGGTGATCAGCCGTATCAGCAGCGTTCGCGTTGACCTCGGAGGCCTCGACGAACTCAAAACCGGCGGCTTCGGCCAGCGCCTTGACGGTCGATTCCTTCACGTAGCCGGACGATTTTTCCATTTCCGCTGACGCCTCTTCGGGCAGACGGTGATCGACGACGCCGAGCACGCCGCCCGGCTCCAGCGCGTCATAGAACTGCGCAAAAATGGTCTCTGCGGTGCCGCCCATGACCCAGTTATGGACGTTACGGAAGGTCAGTACCATGTCGGCCGAGCCCGCCGGCGCGATCGGCTCGCTGCCGCCCAGAACGGTCATGCGCACATCGCCATACTCTTCGGGGTTTTCGAGATATTTGGTGCGGAAGTTTTCAAGCGCCCGGGACTGGTACCCGGCGGCTGTGGCCGGATCAAAATGCGCCGCATACAGCGTGCCGCCACCGGCCGCGAGATAAGGCGCAAGGATGTCTGAATACCAGCCGCCACCGGGCCATGCCTCGACAACCGTCATGTCCGGCTCAATCCCGAAGAATTCAAGCGTTTCAACCGGGTGCCGGTACATGTCGCGCGCTGCGGCATCACCACGGCGCGCATCGCCGATGACGGTCGAGAGCGAAACCGGCTCGACCACCTCATCCCCTGTGGACATGGCACTGTCGTCAATGGCGCCGGTCTCAGTGCCATCGGTCAGTTCGGGCGTCGTCGGTTCGGAAGGCTCATCGGCCGGGCCGCAGCCCATGATGCCGACGGCAAGGGCACCACAAAGGGCGATTCTCAACTGATCGTTCATGACGTCTCTCCGGTCGTTATGGTCATACAGGATGTTGTAGGGGCGTTTTTTTGATCCTCCCACACAAGATAGAGGGGTTGAACAGCAAAAAAAGCGTCCCCATCTTTTTCTAGCCGATGGCAGTTCTGCATCGGTGTCCGGTTTTGACGATCTTGCCCCGCGGGGGAGATGGCGTGCCGGGCCAGCGTTGTTGCTCAATGGAGAATGACATGAGAACCTACGATTTAACGCCCTTCCTTCGGTCCACTGTCGGTTTTGACCGGCTTTTCAACGAGTTGACCGATAACGCGACCAAGCTCGAGACAGGCGGTTATCCGCCCTATAATATTGAGCGGAGCGATGAGAACCATTACCAGATTACCCTCGCCGTGGCGGGTTTTGGCGAAGATGATATCGAGATCGAAATCATCGACCGCGACCTGCGCGTGACCGGCAGCCGCCGTCAGGAATACGACGAGCAGCGGGAATTCCTGCATCAGGGCATAGCCGGCCGCGATTTTGATCGCCGGTTCCGCCTGGCCGATCATGTGAACGTCCTCGGCGCGCGCCTGCAGAATGGGCTTTTGACCATCTCGCTTGAGCGCGAGATCCCTGAAGCCAAGAAACCGCGCAAGATCGAGATTTCGAGCGCGGTGCAGAAGCCACAGATCGTGAAGACGACCAACGCCGCCTGACCGCGTTGATCCATTCGCATTGATGAGACGCCCGGGCCCTCCCTCCCGGGCGTTTTTGTTTTGCAGTCGGCGATTCTGCCATGGCTGCGCCCTTGTCAGCAGGTCTGGAAAAAGAGACTATGGGCCGATGAGAGGGTCAGATGACCTTTGAGGAGGGGTGAGCCCATGACTACACGACCTGTTTCGATGAAGGTCACCAAAGCCTTGGGGCTTTTCTGCGCACTGTGCAGCCTTGTTGCCGTTGGCGCCTGCACAACCACCGTCGGCGAGCCGAAGGACGTCGTGTCCGTCCAATATGATCCGAACAATTACGATCAGAAAGAGATTGAGCGCGCCGCCCTGGCCCAGTGCCGGGCCAAGAACTACAGCTACGCAGCAGCCTATGCGGCCCAGCCGAACATGGTGTCGAACGGCTGGACCTATAAAACCTTCGGCTGTTATTGATCCTGCCTTACTTGATCTCAGGCAGCGGCGAGGCGCGCTTTTCATCGAGATAATGCGCGCTGACCACCTTCAGATTGTCATCGAGTTCGATCATCAGCGGATTGCCGGTGGGAATCTCGACCTGCGTGATCTCGTCATCCGCCACATTGAACAGCAGCTTGACCAGGGCCCGCAGCGAATTGCCGTGGGCTGAGATGATCACATCCCCATGCTTCAGCTTTGGCGCGATATCGCTTTCCCAATATGGGGCCACGCGATCGAGCGTCGTTTTCAGGGATTCAGTGGCGGGTGTTTCGATCCCCTTGTACCGTTCGTCGACAAGTGACGGATATTTCGCCGCGTCCTCAATTGGCGGTGGCGGCACGTCGTAGCTGCGGCGCCAGATATGGACCTGCTCGTCGCCATGTTTCTCCGCTGTCTCCGCCTTGTCGAGGCCCGTCAGGCCGCCATAGTGACGCTCGTTCAGGCGCCAGTCCTTGGTGACCGGTAGCCAAAGCATCCCCATACCTTCGAGTGCGTAGTTCAGTGTGCGGATGGCCCGTGTCTGAACGGAGGTGAAGGCATAGGCCGGTTTGAAGCCGGCTTCCTTCAGCAGCTTACCGCCGCGGATCGCCTCCTCTTCACCCGTCGGGGTGAGGTCGACATCGACCCAGCCGGTGAAGCGGTTCTGAAGGTTCCATTCACTCTGACCGTGACGTGTGAGACAAAGGCGGGGCATGACATTCTCCTGAACGTTGTGTGTCCGCACCGGTTACCGGGTTTGCGGACCAATGCAAATGGCGGGGCTACCCGGGATGTGGCCCGGGCAGCGGATCAGTCCATCGCCTTGACGATGTCCTCGCACATTTTCTTCGCATCCCCGAACAGCATCATGGTGTTGTCGCGGAAGAAAAGCTCGTTCTGCACCCCGGCATATCCCGACGACATGCCCCGTTTCACGAACAGAACCGTCCCGGCGTTTTCGACGTCGAGGATTGGCATGCCATAGATGGGCGAGGACTTGTCCGTCTTGGCCGCGGGGTTGGTCACGTCATTGGCGCCAATGACGAACGCGACGTCAGCCGTTGAGAATTCCGAGTTGATATCCTCAAGCTCGAATACTTCATCATACGGCACATTGGCTTCGGCCAGCAGCACGTTCATGTGCCCGGGCATCCGGCCGGCAACAGGGTGGATGGCGTATTTTACGTCCACGCCTTCGGCCTTCAGGATATCGCCCATTTCCCGCAGGGAGTGCTGGGCCTGGGCCACGGCCATGCCGTAGCCAGGGACGATAATGACCTTGCCCGCGTTTTTCATCACGAAGGCCGCATCATCGGCAGAGCCCTGCTTCACGGGCCGCTCCTCGACATCACCGCCAGGACCGGCGGCAGCATCATCGGCACCGAAGCCGCCAAGAATCACCGAGATGAAGGACCGGTTCATCGCCTTGCACATGATGTAGCTGAGGATCGCGCCGGAGGAGCCGACAAGCGCGCCGGTGACGATCAGCGCCATGTTCTCCAGCGTGAAGCCGATACCCGCCGCAGCCCAGCCGGAATAGGAGTTCAACATGGAGACGACGACCGGCATATCCGCCCCACCGATCGGAATGATCAGGAGGAAGCCCAGCCCGAAGGCGATAATCGTCAGCAGCAGCATCAGCGCCACAGATTGTTGCCCGGCGACCAGCAGCCAGATCAGGATGACCGATGTCACGGCCAGCACGATATTGATCAGGTGACGTGCGGGCAGCATGATCGGCTTGCCCGACATTCGGCCATCGAGCTTCGCAAAGGCGATGATGGAGCCCGAGAACGTCACGGCACCGATAAAGACACCGAGCGCGATTTCGATGATCGCCCTCGCCTCAATCTCCCCCGGTGCGCCAATCTCAAATGCCCGTGGGCTGAGGAAAGCGGACCAGGCGATAAGGACAGCCGCAAGACCAACCCCTGCGTGGAACGCGGCCACAAGCTGAGGCATGGAAGTCATGGCGACCTTTTTCGCGATCATCCCGCCAATCACAGCGCCGCCGCCGATCGCGGCAATGACCCAGAACCAGCTGCCAAAGCCTGCGCCCTCAAGGAAGCGGGCGGAAAACAGGGTCGCGCCGATGGCCAGCGCCATGCCGATCATGCCGTAGCGGTTGCCAGTGCGGGACGTCGCCGGACTGCTCAGCCCGCGGAGGGCCAAAATGAACAGTATCGCAGCGACGACATACAGGAGTGCGGTGAGGTTGTTTCCCATGACGCTCTACCGCTCCTTCTTCTTGTACATGGCCAACATGCGCTGGGTGACAAGAAAGCCGCCGAAGATATTGATACTGGCGAGGAAAACAGCACCGACGCCCAAGATAAAGCTCCACGTCCCTGCCGCGCTATTGGCAACTTCCGCCCCGACGGCGATCAACGCGCCGACGATCACGACGGACGAGATGGCGTTGGTCACGGACATGAGCGGGGTGTGCAGGGCCGGTGTCACCGACCAGACCACGTAATAGCCGACAAAACAGGCGAGCGCGAAAATCGCGATGAGATAGACCCAGTCCGACGCGCCGCCGGAATGCGCCAATGCCTGCAGCGGGTCGATCAGACTACTGACGTCCTTGGACGCGATTTCTGCCTGTTGTGCGGCGTCGTTCAGGCGCTCTGCGGCTTCGCGCAGTTCTTCAGCAGCGATCTGGGCCTGTTCGGCGGCCTGTGCTGGGTCCTGGACAGTTTCAGTCTGCATTGTCGACCTCTCCGGCGTCTTCAATTTCAGGGGTGGCGGGCACGGTCAGCGTGGCAAAGCGCTCATGCACGATGCGCCCGTCGCGGGTCAGGCAAACGCCCTTGACGATCTCATCGTCCCAGTCGACCGCCAGCTTCTTCTCTTCCTTATCCGTCAGCAGCGTGACGAAATTCAGAAGGTTGCGTGCATAGAGATTAGAGGCCTCACCGGGCAGGCCTTCGAGAATGTTTGATGGCGCAAGAACCGTGGCGGGTCCCATCTGGTACCGCCCCCCCGGCTGCCCGCCTTCGACATTGCCGCCGCGCGGGGCGGCCAGATCAACAATGACCGAGCCCGGCTTCATCCCGCCGACCATTGCTTCGGTCAGCAGTTTTGGTGCGGGACGCCCCGGGATCAGCGCCGTTGTGATGACGATATCCATTTTCTTGAGGTGCTCAGTCACATGCGCCGCCTGGCGCTGCTGGAAATCCGCCGACATTTCCTTGGCGTAGCCGCCTTTGGTCTCACCGGCCTTCATCGCCTCTTCATCGACGGTCACAAAGCTACCGCCAAGGCTCTCCACCTGTTCCTTCGCCGCAAAGCGCACATCGGTGGCGGAGACAACGGCACCCAGGCGTTTGGCCGTGGCAACGGCCTGCAGCCCTGCGACCCCTGCCCCCATGACAAAGACCTTGGCCGGCGCCACCGTACCGGCGGCGGTCATCATCATCGGGAATGCACGCCCATAGGCAGCCGCAGCGTCGATTACCGCCTTGTAGCCGGCAAGGTTCGCCTGACTGGAAAGCACATCCATGGATTGGGCCCGCGTGATGCGCGGCAACAGTTCCATCGCAAAGGCGTCGATATTGGCGTTGGCGTAGTCGGCCAGCGTATGCTCGTGATCAAAAGGATTGAGCATGCCGATCAGCTTGGCACCGCCTGCGACCTTCCCGAGGCGCTCACGCCCTGGCGGGTCCGTCACAAGCACTACATCGGCGCCGGCAAGCACGGTCTCTGCCGGTCCGACAATGGCCCCCGCCCCTTCATAAAGGGCGTCAGAAATCCCTGCTGCGGTCCCGGCGCCTGTTTCAACAGCGACCTCTGCCCCAAGGGCTATCAGCTTCTTGACGGTATCCGTCGTCGCCGCCGTCCGCGTATCCGCCTCGGCCTTGAGTACCGCAACCTTCATCGCTCCCCCCTTGTGGATGCCATCTGTCGCTACCTCATGCAGCAACCTGGACGGGACATATCATTCGAAGCTGCCAAAGCAACTCCACCACCTGTCCACCGGTGTCATAGACGATCCGTGCGGTTCGTCTAGTGGCCGTGGACGAAAAATGCCTTGGAGAAGATGCGCAGGGCAACGCCGACAACGACAGACAGAACAATCGCGATGATCGGGTTCATGCCAGCCAACAGCATGGCAATCATGAAGGTGATCGCGCCGCCTACGGGCAAGCCGACACCGAAACCGAAATCCATCATGCCGCGATACAGGGAGACCTTTGTATCGGCTGGATGATGGTCGGTGTTGGTGGTGTTCTCAGTTGTCGCCATGGTCATGGTTCCCTTATTCGACTGGACGTTGTCTCCGTCATAATCCGCGCCGCGCCGAGCGCAATAGCCATCAGGGGCCATCACCGCCGCGTGGATCATATCGAGACGCTTTCATCTCATGTTTACGCGGCCGCGATAAGACACGAACCGTTCGAGGTGTGTCCAGTAAAGTTCAGTCCCAGTTAGGATTCAGTATTCCCATGGCTAAAACCGTTCTTCTTGTAGATGACGATCCTACTCAACGCCGCCTCATGCGAGCCGTTTGTGAACGGGCCGGATACTATGTTGAACAATGCGCGGACGGCCAGAGCGCCATCGACCTGATCAGATCCACCAAGGGCCAGAGCGTCGACGTGATGATGCTCGACCTTGGCATGCCTGGCCTGTCCGGCATGGAGACTCTCGAAGCCCTGCGCCGCTTCAACCTCGACCTTCCCGTCATTGTCCTGACCGCCCAAGGCAGTGTCGACACTGTCGTGAAGGCCATGCAGGCCGGTGCAAACGACTTCTTCGTGAAACCCGCCAGCCCGGAGCGGGTCGTCGTCTCGATCCACAATGCGCTGAACGTCAAGAATCTGCGCGGTGAGATGGACCGCCTCAAGCGCAAATCGGACGGGGCGATGGGTTTCAAGGATCTGGTAGGCACCAGCGCGAGCCTCGGCCGTGTCATGAAGACCGGCGAGCGGGCAGCCGCGTCGAACATTCCCATCCTGATCACGGGCGAAAGCGGTGTTGGCAAGGAAATGATCGCGCGCGCGATACAGGGCTCCTCCGACCGCGTCGGACGCCCTTTCATCACGGTGAACTGCGGCGCCCTCCCCGAAAACCTGGTGGAATCCATCCTGTTCGGTCACGAAAAAGGTGCCTTCACCGGCGCCACCGGCAAGCATATGGGCAAGTTCCAAGAAGCCGATGGTGGCACGATCTTCCTCGACGAAGTCGGCGAACTGCCTCTTGAAGCGCAAGTCAAACTGCTGCGCGTCCTGCAGGAGGGGGAAGTTGATCCGGTCGGCTCCAAGAAAACAGTCAAGATCGATGTCCGTGTGGTCTCCGCGACAAACCGCAATCTGGAAGAAGAAGTTGCTCGCGGGACATTCCGCGAGGACCTCTTCTATCGGCTGAACGTCTTCCCCATCGAAGTGCCGCCATTGCGTGAGCGCCGCGAGGACATTCCCGACCTCATCCAGCACTTCATCAACAAATATAACGCCGAAGAGAACCGCGACGTTCAGGGCGTACGCCATGAAGTCATGGACGTCCTGCAGGTGCAGGAATGGCCGGGCAATGTGCGTCAGCTGGAAAACGCGGTCTTCAGGGCGGTGGTGCTGTGCGAGGGCGGCTGGCTCAGCGCGGATGACTTCCCCTTCCTTGCGGAGGCATTCGAGCAGGCCGGTGTTCATTCGGGTCCCCCGGTTGCCGCCGCTGACGATCACGACAGCGACGATGACAGTGGCCATGAGGGAATTGGCGGCGCGCCCTTCTCGCTGCCCAATGACATCAGTCAGTATGCCCGCCCGAACGCTGATGAAGACCGCGTGGCCGTACTGGACCGCGAAGGTCACCTTCGCACGCTCTATGAAATCGAGCGTGATCTGATCGAAATGGCGATCGACAAGTATGATGGTCAGATGTCAGAGGTCGCGCGCCGGCTCGGTATCGGTCGTTCCACCCTGTACCGAAAGGTTCAGGAGCAGGGCATTGAGGTCAAACGCGCCGGTTAACGACGTAACGACCGTCCTATAGAACGGCGACTGACCCGGCGGCCGTTTGTCGCGGAACAGCCAGCCGTTCTGATCCGTTTCCTTTGCCTAGCAAACAAAGGAGACCGCCATGCAGCGATTTGCAGGCAAACGTATTCTTATCACAGGCGGCTCGAGCGGCATTGGCCTCGCCACCGCCAAGCGCATTGTCGCGGAGGGTGGCGAAGTGGCCGTTACGGGTCACAGTCAGGACCATCTTAATGAGGCGGGCTCCGTCCTGCCGGCCGGCAGCCTCGTCCTCAGAAATGACGCCAGCGATCCCGAAGCCGCCATCGTTCTGGCCGACAAGGTCAAGGAAAAGATGGGTGTCCTTGATGGCGTCTATCTGAATGCAGGCTACGGCACCTTCAAACCGACCGAAGATGTGGACGCTGAATTCTTTGACGCGATGAACGATACCAATGTGCGGGGCCCTATCCTGCAGATGGCAAAGCTTCAGCCGCTGATCGCCGATGGTGGTTCGGTGCTCGTGACGTCATCAGTCGCAGCGTATCTGGGACACGGATCGGTTTACGCCGCAACCAAGGCCGCCCTCACCGCTATCGCTCGTGCCTGGTCCAACGAATACGCCAGCCGGAACATTCGTGTGAATGCCGTCGCGCCTGGACCGATCGAGACCAACTTCATCAACAAGACTGGAATGGATGAAGATCAGCGTGAGGAATTTGCCGAAGAAATCAGGAAGCAAGTGCCACTGGGACGCTTTGGCAAGGCCGAGGAAGTTGCTGCCGTCGCGGCCTTCCTTCTGTCAGAGGATGCGTCCTATGTGACGGGCTCTGAATATTTTGTCGATGGTGGCATGACGAAGCGATAAGCGTCCTCTGCCTAATGGAAAAAGCCGCCCGGACCATCCGGGCGGCTTTTTATCAATCACCAATGGAGCTGTTCAGCATCCACATCATTTTTTCGTGGGCAGAGATGAGCGGGGTCAGGAGATCTTCGGTCCCGGCGTCTGCCGCATCGCTGGCAATTTCTAGGGCGTCCTCTGCGCCCTGGACCCAGATCTTGTGATCGGCGACGAGATTACGGAGCATCGTATTGGCGCTCGGCACATCGTTGTCAGTCTCCTCAATCGCAGACGCTTCTGCCATCAACCGAGTCGATGTCGGCGCGTAGGCGCCCAGCGCACGAATACGCTCCGCAATATCATCAAGGCTCTGCCACATTTCAGTGTACTGGGTTTCAAACAAGGTGTGCAGCGAGCTGAAATTCGCCCCTGTCACATTCCAGTGGTAGGAATGGGTCTTTGCGTAAAGGACGTAAGTGTCGCCCAGGACCCGGTTCAACGCACTCACTACTGTTTCAGTGTCGGCCATGATTGGTCCTCCTTTTCACACCAGAGATAAGCACCCCGCGCCTATTCCACAAACATAACGTGTTCATGGCAGCTATCGAAGAAACCGATCAGTCGGTCAGCCCTTCCACAAATTGGCCAATTCGGCTCAACGCTTCGGTCAGGCTCGCATCATCGGTGGCATAGGACAGCCGCAGGAACGGGCTCATGCCAAAGGCTGTGCCGGGCACGGTGGCGACGGCCTGTGCTGAGAGAATGGCTTCCGCCACATCGAGATCGGTCTGCAGAACCTGCCCTTCGTGACGTCTGCCGATCAGACCGGCGCATGAGGGGTAGACATAGAACGCGCCCTGGGGCGTCTGGCACTCAAAACCCGGGATGGCGTTGAGGCTGTTCACGACAAGGTCGCGACGGCGGCGATAGGAGCTGCGCCAGTCGTCGAGAAACAGATGATCGCCTTGCAGCGCCGCGCGACAGGCAGCTTGCGAAACCGAGCACGGGTTGGTGGTCGACTGGCTCGCCAGCTTGCGCATCGCGGTGATGAGGGGCGCGGGCCCCGCGCCGAAGCCAAGGCGCCAGCCGGTCATGGCGTAAGCTTTTGATGCCCCATGCACGATCAGTGTCCGGTCTTTCAGATCGGGTGCTACCGCCGCGATCGTGGCGAAAGGCGTATCGAAAACGATGTGCTCATAAATATCATCGCTCAGGATCCAGACATGAGGATGCCGACGCAGGACCGCGGCCAGCGCGGCCAGATCGTCATGGGAATAGACAGCACCGGTGGGATTGCCCGGCGAGTTCAGAACCAGCCATTTTGTTCTGGGCGTGATCGCCGCCTCAAGCGCATCGGGTTTGAGAATAAACCCATCATCAGCGGTCGTCGGAGCAATGATCGCCTCGGCCCCCATCAATTGCGGGATCGCAGGATAGGACACCCAGTAAGGTGCCGGAATGATGACCTCGTCGCCCGCGTTGAGCGTCGCCATGAACGCGGCGAAGATCAGGAACTTGCCGCCTGGCGTGGCAGCAACTTCGTTATCATTATAAGTCAGACCGTTGTCCCGCTGGAATTTGGCGGCAATCGCCGCCTTCAGCGCCGGGGTGCCGTCAATCGCAGTGTACCGCGTGTCCCCTGCCCTGATCGCCGCGATCGCCGCCTCAGCCACGTGCGGCGGCGTATCGAAATCAGGTTCACCCACTGACAATGCGATCACGTCTCGGCCCGCGGCTCTGAGCTCACGCGCTTTCTGCGTCATGGCGACGGTTGGCGATGGGGCAATGCGCGAAATCGCGTCAGAGAAAACGAGATTATTCATGACCTACTTTCATCCGCAAGGAACACGTTGGGCGTTGGCGCGTTGTGCCCATCTATGGTTTATGCGCAATAAACACGTCAATGGACGGGTGCTGCGTGCGGGCAGAGGGGCTATCCTATGATATCACGCGAATCGGCACAGGCAGCGTTCTGGGACGACATTGATTTTAGAGGACTAGCCGAGACAAAAATGGAACAATTGAGAAACTGGATCGACTGGCTGATGACCGATGGTGCCGACTGGACCATCTGGTGCGTCGCCGGCATCGCCGTTTTTATCGGGCTGCGTTTCCTGCGCGCCATGCTGTCGGGCATGTTTCACACGTCCAAGAAAGACGAACGCGCGGTCCGCAACCTGATCAGCCGTCTGCTCTCTGCGACGACCAGCCTCTTCCTGTTGCTCCTGTCGTTCTCCGTCACGGCGCCGTTCGCTATCGAGCTGACCGAACTGCATGCCGAGATCCTGCAGAAATCGATGATGGTCGCCTTTGTGCTGCAGGGGGCTCTCTGGGTGCGGGTGATCGCCGATGCCTTCCTGAATGGCATTGTCGAGCGGAACTCCGCCGACGCCAGCACGCTGGCCTCCGCCAAATCCTTGCTGACCCTCTTCCTCAATATTGCCATCTTCGCCATTGCGCTGATCCTGATCATTGAGAATCTTGGCGGGAATGCTGCGGGCCTGATCGCAGGTCTCGGTGTCGGTGGTATCGCCATTGGCCTTGCCGCCCAGTCCGTCTTTCAGGATCTGTTCTCCAGCCTTGCTATTGTCCTCGACAAGCCGTTTGTGAAAGGCGATTTCATCGCATTCAACGGCAATCTGGGCACGATCGAAAAGATTGGCATGAAGACCACTCGCCTCAGAACGTTAAGCGGCGAGCAGTTGTCGGTCACAAACTCCAACCTGCTTGATAGTGACATTCGGAACTACAAGCGGATGGAAGAGCGCCGCATCGTCTTTTCGGTTGGTGTGACCTATCAGGCGCCCCGCTCCACCTTGGAAGTCATTCCGGGCCGGATCCGGCAGATCATCGAAGCGAAAGAAATGTGCCGCTTCGATCGAAGCCATCTCGCCAGCTACGCCGACAGCGCGATCACGTTCGAGACGGTCTACTACGTTCTGTCCAAGGAATATGGCGACTACATGGACGTGCAGCAGGAGATCTATCTCGAGATTCATGCCCTATTCGAAGAACTGGATGCTGAATTCGCCTATCCGACGCGGACATTGTTCATTGAAAATCCGGTGGCCCTCCAACCTCAAAAGCCCCAATCTGAATAAGGGGCAAAATCTTGTGTGCCGTCAGGCAGGAAACAAAGAAAATGACTGAACTCGACAACCTGTTTGACCGCCTCTGGCGCCAGTACACCACGCTGAATCCAGAGGCGGCGCGGATCCACGCGCTGTTCGAGGAGCGCGGCGAAACGGTGCAGAACGACCATGTTGCCTTCCGCACTTTCGCTGACGACCGGGTCGGCATTGAAGTTCTTGCCAAGCCGTTCCTCGAGCTCGGCTACAAACCGGCGGACACGTACAGGTTTGAAGAAAAAAAGCTCTTTGCCCGCTATTACGCGCATGAAGACCCGAAATATCCGAAGGTCTTCATCTCGGAGCTTCTGCTTCAGGAGCTGTCGTCAGAGCTGCAGTCGACGGTGCGCGGCCTGATCGATCAGGTAACGGATAAAGATTTGGAGAATCCGGAACTGCTGACCTCCGGCCGTCTGTGGAACGTCGACAGCGCCACCTATGAGCGTCTTCACGCAGAGTCCGAATATGCCGGCTGGATGTCCGCTTTTGGCTTCTGCGCCAACCATTTCACCGTTTACGTCAACGACCTGAACAGCTTCGACAATATCGAGGACCTCGCCGTTTTCCTGATGGAGCATGGCTTCCGGATGAATCAGTCCGGCGGTCTCATCAAGGGATCACCGGACGTCTTCCTTGAGCAGTGCTCAACAATGGCGACGCATATCGAAGTGCCCTTCACCGATGGCAGCCAGACCATCCCGTCCTGCTATTACGAATTCGCCAAGCGATACACCATGCCTGCAGGCGGCGTATATCAGGGCTTTGTTGCCTCGTCCGCCGACAAGATTTTCGAAAGCACAAACCGATCCTGAGGACCCGCGGCGCGCGAATTTGCCCTAGGCAAAGCATTAACCTCTTGTTAGCCTTACCCCGAATGCAACAGACCAGAGGGGCAGGTTATGTTCGAAGTGATCTTCACGGATATTCGCGAGGCCGTGGATGCGGTCTGGTATGACAGCAGCCGCACGACACTCGTCCTGATGGCCGTGGTCATCATCGGCCAAGGCGTGCTGATGAAACGGTGGGGCGAAGCATTCGGCAAGGCGTCGCAGGGACTCGTGTTTCTGGGCCTGCTGGCCTTTCTCGTGCACCAGCTTCTGCCGCAGGAAACCTATAATCTCGACGGCATCAGCAGCAGCTTCATCGGCGCATGGGCCAGCGTCATGGCAATGCGGATACAGGACATCCTGGGGTATCTGGTCATTCTTTTCATCGGTGTGCTGATCGTTCATGCACTGACGTCGCTGGTGAAGAAAGTTCTCTGACCACGAATATCAGTGATCAAACAAAAAGGCGGCTCTTTCGGGCCGCCTTTTTCATTTATCACTGTGGCTTCAATCAGTCGCGCGGGGCGCCAAATCGTTCCGCCCATTCCTCGATCTGCTCAGGCTCGATTTTCGACACCAGCACCTCCGGCTGATTGAACGCGGTACCGCGCGGCAGAGTGTCAAGAAGGTCCTTCGCTGCGCCGGTTGGCCAGGCGGGCGTCTCCACGGGGTCACCGAAAATGGCTTGCAGCTTCGCCGATGTGAACGGGATCACCGGGGCCGACAGGGCGGCAATGATTTTCACCAGGTTGAGCGCTGTACGGACACCGACGGCGGCCTTGGCAGGATCAGTCTTGAACGCGGCCCAGGGCGCGGCTGTCTGCAAATATTCATTCCCGGCCACCCAGATACCGCGCAATTCGGCAAACGCCTTACGGAACTCGATCGCTTCCAGATAGTCCGTATAGGCCTTGATCCGTCGATCAAGCTCGGCCGCCAGCGTTTCCTCGGCCTCGCCCCACTCACCACCATCCGGCACCATGCCGTCAAACCGAGAACCGGCAAAGCGGGTGACCCGGTTCACCAGATTGCCAAGCACATCGGCAAGATCCTTGTTCACCGCCCCGGCAAAGCTCTCCAGCGTAAAGGACGTATCATCGCTTTCCGGCGCATTCGACATCAGATACCAGCGCCAATTGTCCGGCGACGAGATTTCAAGCGCCGTGTCCATGAAGATGCCGCGTCCCTCTGACGTCGAGAACTTGCCGCCATACCAGTTCAGCCAGTTCAGGGTCTTCAGCGTATCGACTTTCTTCCAGGGCTCGCGCGATCCGATCAGCGTGCAGGGGAAACTGACGGTATGAAAGGCGACATTGTCCTTGCCCATGAACTGGATATACCGGGTGTCATCGGCGCCTTCGTCCGTCTTCCACCAGCGCTGCCAACCCTCTGGATCCCATTCTTTCGTGGCGGCGATATATTCGATGGGCGCGTCAAACCAGACGTAGAACACCTTGCCATCGAACCCTTCGCGCCCGACGGGCACACCCCATTGCAGGTCACGGGTGATGGAACGGTCACGCAGGCCCTCGTCCAGCCATTTATAGGCGATCGATTTTGTCAGCTGCGGCCAGTCGGCGTGACTGTCGACCCAGGCGCGCACCTCATCCGCCAGCTTTGACTGCAACAGATAGAGGTGCTTGGTTTCCCGCACCTCAATATCCCGAGACCCTGAAATGGCCGAGTACGGATCGATCAGGTCGACAGGGTCCAGCAGCTTCCCGCAATTGTCGCACTGGTCACCGCGCGCCTTCTCGAACTTGCAGTTTGGGCATGTGCCTTCGACATATCTGTCAGGCAGGAACCGCTCATCCGCGATCGAATAGACCTGGCGATCCATTCTTTCATCCACGAAGCCATTTCTGATCAACTGGTTGGCAAAATGCTGCGTCAGATCATGATTGGTAGGAGACGAACTGCGCCCGAAATGGTCGAAGGACAGGCCAAATCCGCGCCCGGCCTCGGCCTGAATGTCATGCTGTTCAGCGCAATAGTCGGCGACCGGGACGCCAGCTTTCTTCGCCGCCAATTCAGCTGGGGTGCCATGCTCATCTGTTGCGCAGATATAGGCAACGTCGTGCCCCTTGGCCCGCTGGAACCGCGCATAGACATCGGCTGGCAGCATGGAACCGACGAGATTGCCCAGATGCTTGATGCCATTGATGTAGGGAAGCGCAGAAGTGATGAGAATGCGAGACATGGGGCCTTGGGATCCGAGAGATTGCGTCAGGACGCCTCAATTGGCCCAAAGGCCCCCAAATCGCAATCCCTGCTGCCCGCCCCCTGCCCGTTAGTAGAACAGCCGAACCAGCGAGATGCCGAAGGTCGTGCGGCCATCGGCATCGACGAGCGGGCTGTCCTTGATCTCGTCAGCGAGGAACTGGTGCTGCACCAGACCGGCCAAGGCCCAGCGCGGGCTGACCGCCTGCCTGAACTGCACCCCGATAGCCGGACTGATCGTTTCCCCGGGGGCATAGGCGGCCCGAAGGAAGTCCTCGCCGGAGCCCGCATAGTCACTCAGAGTGGCCGCCTCATCAGAGCGGACACCGTAATAGTAATTCGCCAGATCAGCTGAGCGGTAAATCACACTCGCATAGGGACGGATTTCAGCGCCGCGGTTCGGCACGAATTTATAGGACGCCGTCAGTTTCGCGTCGTAGCCCTCATGGGTGCCCAGCACATCAAAACGGGTTTGGGCGGAAAGGCGCGCCGCACCGATTTCGTAGCCAACGCTCACGCCCGCTTCGAGCGTGCCATCACGATCGTCCATCCCGGCCAAGACGGGGCTTTCATCGGCTTCATAGCCTTCGAACCGATAGTCCGCGAGCAGAGACACCGACAGTTGGTCCGTCTTGAGCACATTGAAGAAGGCAGCCTTGCCGATCAGCGAGAACCGATCATGCGTGAAAACGATGACCGGGATGGCATTGACCGAGACATCCTCATCGAGATCGCGATAGGGTTCCGCGTTGACGATGACGCCCAATCCCACCGCATTGACCGTGTCCGGTCGGACAAAGTCCTTTTCGGTGTCCTGCCCTGCCAGCATGGTCGCAGCGAGAAGTTCAATCATGATGATTTGCCTTTTGGCCGCTTAGTTGGAGCAGTTGGTACTTGCCACCTTGTCGGTGAGGTCAGCATCATAAAAGTCAAAGCCGCGTGCTGTCTGGAAGACCGCGACGCAGGAATTGATTTCTGCGCGATCGGCCGTCGCCGGGTACTTGAAGCACAGGCGATCCTCACTGACACCCCATTGGCCGAGAAACGCATTATTGTCGGCAGCGTTATAGAACCGGCCATCCGTGTCCAGAAATTCGGCAAACTGCTCTCCGTTAGGATAGCAACCGCGCATGACCCGTCCCCGGAAGGCACTGTCAATCTGAGTGGTGGTCAGGCGCCGGCCTTCAATCGCGGCCTCACGCCGGGCCTGGTTTTCCTCAGGTCCCCAATCTTCCCAATCCTTTGTCGGCTCAGTGATGGGCGGCGGAGTTTCTGGGGGCGGCTCATTGCTGCCGATCGTGGGCATACGCGCGGCGCAGGCGGCCAGACCGGCAATCAGGGTAAAGGCAGCAATTCTCGACCACATCACGATTTCTCCCGCGTTCCGTCATTATCTATGGCGCATGCCGCCAAAGGCCAGTGTCGACCGATCAGTCGCTGTCCGGTCCGAAATCGCCCGACCTTGGAAACCCCTTCGGCACCGTCTTGCCAGCCTGCGCCCGTTTGCCGGCCCAGTCTTTCCACGCTGGCTCGCTTTGCACGCGGCCAGCACGGTCCACCCATGTAAGGCCATCAGACGCCTTCAGCAATTTGGCGTCAGCGAGAGAACCCGACGAGAATTTTTGCAGCGCGACGCCCTTGCCCCGCGTCATGGTGGGCATTTCGTCGGCAGGAAAGATCAGCAGCTTGCGGTTCGTACCGACGGCCGCGATCATGTCACCTGCGCCCGGCTCCCCATCGATAATGCGGCAGACCTGTGCCTCTGCCCCCGCCGCCGGGTTCAGGACCTGCTTGCCCTTCTTGGTGGTGGCCAGCGCGTCTTCTTCCTTGACGAACAGCCCGTGACCGGCGCTGGACGCCACAATCAGCATCCGCTCACCTTTGTAGATAAAGGCGCGGGCGAGATCGTGCTCATTACCAAGATCGATCATCAGGCGCACGGGCTCCCCGTGGCCTCGTCCGCCTGGCAGATCCTTGACATCGAGCGTGTAGAACTTCCCGTTCGTCGCAAAGAGCATCAGCTTGTCAGTCGTCTGCCCACGGATGGCGAACCGTTCCTTGTCGCCTTCCTTGTATTTGACCGCTGACAGATCCTCGACATGCCCTTTCAGGGCACGAACCCAGCCCTTCTGCGAAATGACAATCGTGACGGGTTCTTTTTCAATCAGGTCTTCAAGATCGACTTCCACACCCTCCGGCGCGTCTTCCATGGACGTGCGTCGGCGGCCGAGATCGGATTTGGGATCGAAGGCCTTTTTCGTCTCCCGAAGCTGTTCGGTCAGTTTTGACCATTGCAGCTCGTCAGAGCCGAGCAGCTTCTGAAGCGCAGCCTGCTCTTCCAATAGCTCGGAATGTTCCCGGCGCAGCTCCATCTCTTCCAGCTTGCGCAAAGAGCGCAGTCGCATGTTGAGTATCGCCTCGGCCTGATTGTCGGTCAGTTTGAATGCCTTGATCAGCTCCGCCTTCGGATGATCCTCATACCGAATGATCCGGATCACCTCATCGAGGTTGAGATAGGCAATAATGTAGCCATCCAGAATTTCCAGACGGCGAGCGATCTTCTCAAGCCGGAAATTCGTCCCCCGAACCAGCACTTCCTTGCGATGGTCAAGAAACGCCTGAAGGCAGTCGCGCAGGGACATGACCCGGGGTGCGCCGGTCGCATCCAGAACGTTCATGTTCAGCGGAATTCGGGTCTCAAGATCAGTGACCTTGAAAACAGATTCCATGACCACATGGGGATCAAGATTGCCCGCTCGCGGCTCGAGGATCAGGCGGATGTCTTCTGCCGATTCGTCACGGATATCCGTGATGGCCGGCAATTTGCGCGCCTGGATCAGTTCAGCGATCCGTTCGATCAGTCGCGATTTTTGCACCTGATACGGAATTTCCGTGATGACGATCTGATAGCGGCCGCGCCCCAGATCTTCCTGTGACCAGCGCGCGCGGACGCGGAAACCGCCCCGCCCGGTGGCGTAAGCCTCAAGTATGCTGGCCTGTGGCTCCACACAGACGCCGCCCGTCGGCAGGTCAGGGCCTGAGACGTAGTTGAGCAGCGTTTCGGTCCGGGCGTTTGGTGTCTTGATCAGGTGGATCGCGGCATCAATTAGCTCTGCCGGATTATGCGGCGGAATGTTGGTGGCCATGCCGACGGCAATGCCGCTCGACCCGTTGGCGAGGAGGTTGGGGAACGCGGCGGGCAGAACGACAGGCTCACGATCCTCACCATCATAGGTGGCGCGGAAATCAACCGTATCCTCATCGATACCGTTCAGCAGCATTTCCGCGGCGGTCGTCAGGCGGCTTTCCGTGTACCGCATGGCGGCCGCGTTATCGCCGTCAATATTGCCAAAATTTCCCTGCCCGTCGACGAGCGGAATACGGACGGAGAAATCCTGCACCAGCCGGACCATGGCATCATAGATGGCCTGGTCACCGTGCGGGTGAAAGTTACCCATGACCTCGCCAACGACCTTGGCTGACTTCTTGTAGCTGCCGGTCGGGCTCAGTTTCATGTTCCGCATCGCATATAGAATGCGACGGTGAACAGGCTTCAGACCGTCGCGGACATCCGGCAGCGCACGCGCCGTGATGGTCGACAGCGCATAGGCCAGATACCGACGCGAGAGAGCCTCGCTGATCGGTTCATTGAAAATCTGTTCGGGACGCTCAGGGGGCGGTGTCGTGGATTTGGATTTACGGGCCATTCCGCTCGATTAAAGCGATTGAACCCTTTGGGAAAGAGGCGTTTCTCCACCTCCGGACCGGATGGCGCCGGTCAGGCGACCAGTGTTCGCAGTTGGCGACGACGGGCGATGAGCTCCTCCACAAGGATCTCCACGACATCACCGCCCACAGGCTTCATGACCACCGCACATTGATAGGGCGATGCCTGGCGCGAGACGACAGGATCGACACTGCCGGTCATGAAGGCAAATGGAATACCGCGCTCAGCCAATGCATCGGCCACGGCTTCAGACGTCGTGCCGTCCGTCAGATTGACGTCGAGAAGGGCGATACTGGGGCAGCTGATCGCGATGACGTCGATGGCCTCTTCGGCGCTGGCGAACGGGCCCACCGCTTCGTGACCAAGCTCGGCCACCATCTGACAAAGATCAGCGCCGATGATCGGTTCGTCCTCTACAATCAATACTTTGGCTGGTGCCGTCACAGTGCCGTCCTTCATCGTGTCGATCTTTCGCAAACGCACAATGCGCGCCTTTCGTTCCACATTGACTCCCCGATAAACGCTACTGAACGCTCCAGAAAATGTCACTTGGTTGACAATTGCGGCACCTGTAAGACACGCGGCTGGAAGTTTCCCGGCGCCGGTCCGGACTTCAAGGCTTTGTCCAATGGACTCCCTGTTTTTTGTTTTCGTTCTGATTGGCTTTTTTGCGCAGCTCGTCGATGGCGCCCTGGGCATGGCCTACGGCGTGACCTCGACCACCGCTCTGGTGGCGGTCGGTCTGCCTCCTGCCGTTGCCAGTGCCAACGTGCACCTGGCCGAAATTTTCACGACCGCCGCCTCGGGTACCTCCCACGCGATTGCGCGCAACATTGACTGGCGCCTCTTCCGCCGCCTCGCCTTTTTCGGCGCCCTCGGTGGCGCCATTGGCGCCTGGGGGATCAGCACGGTCGACCTGCACCTCGCGCGTCCCGCTATTGCCGCCTATCTCTTCGTCATGGGACTGGTTGTGCTGCGCAAAGCGATCCTGCCGCCCGCACCACCTGCGCAGATCAACAAGGTCGGCCTCTTGGGTCTGGTCGGCGGCTTCTGCGACGCGACCGGTGGCGGCGGCTGGGGGCCGATTGTCACGACGAACCTCATCGCACGCGGCGGTGCGCCGGCCAAAATGATTGGTACGGTCAACCTTGCGGAGTTTGTGGTCACCGTGACCACCTCGGGCGCTTTCTTCCTGGCCCTGGGCGCCAATTTCGGTGTGGCCGCAGCAGGCCTTCTGGTGGGCGGTCTTGTGGCCGCGCCCCTGGCCGCCTTCCTGGCACGCAAAGCGCCCCGTCGCGGCATGATGGCGGGCGTTGGCATTCTGATCTGTCTGGTCAGCGCCTACACGATCTGGACGTTTTTCCAGTCGCTTTAGATCGACCTAGCGATAGAAGACGTGTCGACCGATTTCGACCGTCTTCTTCATGTGCTCAGTCCAGTAGGGTCGCACATAGGTCGCATGAAAGCTAGTCGCGCCATAAGTTGTGTCCGTGTACTGATCCATCAGAACGGCTGCGGCGATATGGTCTGCCATCTGATGGAGGTGCCGATTTCGCGGCGTGTCGGGCTTGCCGTCGCACCACCAGCTGAACTGACAGGGCGGCGTCTCGCCCCCTTGTTTGACGACACCGCACGCGGATTGTGGATAGAGCAGCGCGTCCATCCGATTGCGGACGGCATGGGCCACCGCTTCCATCCCGGCCCAGCCGTCGCTGCGGGCCTCATGATAGATCGCCAGCGCCAGACAGGCGCGTTGCTCCTCAGACGGATTTTTAGGCAGGACCAGCGGCAGAAGATCCACGAGCTGCCGTGAGGTTGGCGGCACGGGCAGACGGGGCCCGCGCGTCAGGTCGAAAACGACGAGTGCGCACACCCCGATCATTGCAGCACGAAGCCACAGACGCATGGACTATTCTGCGAACCAGTGCAGGTTCTTGCGCGACTTCGCCACGCGATCGAGCTCCACAAGCTCTTCGAGGAAATTGCGCAACCAGTGCAGCGGCACCATATTCGGTCCGTCCGATGGCGCATTGTCCGGGTCCTGATGGGTTTCAGCAAAGACCCCGGCGACACCTACGGCTATAGCCGCGCGGGCCATGGTGGGCACCATCTCGCGTTGACCACCGGAGGAACTGCCCTGCCCGCCCGGTTGCTGCACCGAATGGGTGGCGTCGATGATGACTGGCGCACCGATGTCGCGCGCCATGGTCGGGATGCTGCGGAAGTCCGTCACCAGCGTGTTATAGCCAAAGCTGACGCCGCGCTCGGTCACCAGCACATTCGAGTTGCCGGACTCGGTCACCTTGGCGACGACATTTTTCATGTCCCAAGGGGCCAGGAACTGCCCCTTCTTGATCTTGATGACCCGGCCGGTTTCGGCGGCGGCGATCAGAAGGTCCGTCTGGCGGCACAGAAAGGCGGGGATCTGCAGCACATCGACGACTTCGCCGACGGGGGCGCACTGCTCCCGCTCATGAATGTCGGTCAGGCAGGGGACGCCCAGGGTCTCTTTGACCTCTGCGAAGACCGGCATGGCTTCTTTCAGGCCCATGCCGCGTTTACCGCCAAGGCTTGTCCGATTCGCCTTGTCAAAGCTTGTCTTGTAGACAAAGCCGATGCCCAGATCGTCGGTGATTTCCTTGATGGCACTGGCCATTTCGAGCGCGTGGGCGCGGCTCTCCATCTGGCATGGCCCGGCAAAGAGCATGAATGGCAAATGATTGCCGATTTTCACATCGCCGGCGGCGGCGCTGATGACGACTTCGGGATTGGCTTTGGTCTGAGGCATGCCCTCTCCTAGACGATTTGGCGATTTGCTCCTAGATGCGGGGCCTTCGCGCCGGGCACAAGCCCTTCTAACTGAACCATTGGATAGATAGATGGACGATAATCCGCTGAGTGTGGCCGCCGATGTGATCCGGATCGAAGGCGATGGCCTGGCCCTGATGCGCGCCGCGCTTGATGATCCGTCGAGCGATCTGGCGCGGGGCTTTTTCGCCGCTTTCGAGACCATCAAGGAGGCCCACGGCCGCGTCATCGTCAGCGGCATGGGCAAGTCTGGCCATATTGCGAGAAAGCTGGCCGCTACCCTCGCCTCCACGGGCACGCCCGCCATGTTCGTCCACCCGGCCGAGGCGAGCCATGGCGACCTGGGCATGGTCGGGGATCAGGACATCGTCATCGCCATGTCCAATTCTGGTGAGACGCCGGAGCTGCGGGACATCATCGCCTATTGCGGGCGCTATGACATTCCGCTGATCGCCGTGACCTCTCGGCCTGATTCATCGCTGGGCCGCGCGGCGGACATTCTCATGCCTCTGCCCCAGGCCGATGAAGCGTGCGGAGAGACCCGGGCCCCCACCACCTCAACCACCATGACCCTCGCGCTGGGGGATGCACTGGCCGTGGCGCTGTTGCGGGACAAGGGCTTCTCGCGGGAGGATTTCCACGCCTATCACCCCGGCGGCAAGCTGGGCGCGTCCCTGCAGAAGGTGCGGCACATCACGCCGGAGGGGCGCGTCGTTCCCCTCGTCCCCCTTGGCACCGGGATGCGCCGCGCGGCGGAGGCGATCAACAAGGGCGGCTTTGGCTGTGTCGGTGTGACCGACGGCGAAGGACGGCTGATCGGCATCGTCACGGATGGGGATATCCGCCGCCGGTTCGACAATGGCGTCCTCGATCAGTTCGTAGACAAGGTGATGACGAAAAACCCGCGCAGTGTCAGCCCCGACACCCTCGCCGCCGAAGCGCTGGGCATCCTCGCCAAGACCAAGATCACCGCCCTGTTCGTGGTCGAGGACGAAAAGCCCGTCGGCCTGATCCATGTCCACGACATGCTGTCGACGGGGGTGATGTAGGCAGTCTTCCGTCACTTTTTCAGTGTGCGTTGTTAAGCCGTCACCCCGGCGCGTCAGCTGCCGGGGTCAAGCATACATAGCGCGACATCCCAAACGTTCAGTGATGGGCCCCGGGACTACGCCCGGGGCGACAAGCTAATTTTGCGACTCGTCATTCGGCTTCCGCTCAGGCGGCGTGCCCCATTTTTCGCGTGGGAGCAGTTTCATCGGATCGTCTGGGTCTGTGCACCAGGATTTGTCGAAATCGTCAGCAATCATCCCGTCAGGCAATGACACCGGCGGTATTCCCGTCGGCCATACGCCACGGTTAATTTGGGACCACGACAAATAGGTGGCTCGGCCCAATATCGCCCGGCTTAAAATTGCGCCCTCTAAATTAACTTCATACATGAAGGTGCCTTCCAAATTTGCTTCCCAAAGCGATGCCTTCGCTAGATTTACTCCCCCTAGGTTCGCTCCGCGTAACATACACCTCTCAAAAACCCACCCGCTAATGTCGAAGCCGCCAAAACCATCGAATCCATCAAGCCAAGCACCGCGCAAATGAACTAACGCATCGGTCACACTTTTAGGCCGCTGTGTTGTCAGTCGACTCAAGGCCTTCATAGCCGCTCTAACGGGTTCGGTGGGACCGAATGCAGTTCTAGGGTTTTTCGAATTTAACTCGTTTTTAGCAGATGCAATCCACCTCTTCCTCGGCAAGTAGGTATACGCCCCCTCTTCATCCTGCGCATTCGTCCGATGACGGATGTAGGCGGAAAGAACCTCTACCACCGTTTTGTAATAGGCCCCACCATCCTCGAGTGCGAGGCGTTCGAGGGCATAGATACCGCCCATACGGACGGAATCGTCAGAGTCTTTCAGCAGCTCAACCGCTTTGACGAAACGCTCGTTCCGTTCCGCCTCGCGATTGGTGCCGGTGTCGATCCGCGCCAGCCGGGTGCGGGTCGCAGAATTTTTCAGCTGGTAGAGGCCGAAGACGGCACCGACCGCGCCGGCGAGGCCGAACATGAGCGAGCGGAAATCATCCCACCCGTAGCAGGCCTCTGGCGTCCGCCGCAGGTCATAGGTCGTGCAGGTCAGCGTCTGCGGAATGAATGTTGGATGCCATTTATCCGCCACGATAAAACCGAGACCAGCGGCGACAACGAACATCATCACAACGAACACGCAGAGGAAAAAGTATTCCAACGGGTCCTGCTTGCGGCGCTCTTCATTCAGCCATCGCCAAAGAGAGGCAAGGCTATGCCAAAGCTGCGATGCTCGCCGCCGCAGCCAAAACCCCGGCCCCGTCTTCTCCTCATCCGCCATGCTGCCTCCCCGCCTCGCGCGCCAGCCTTTATCCCGTGATGCTGCGCCCCTGACCACCCCCGCGCGTTTTGCCGCATCTGGCCCCCGGCGCGACGCCGACTAGATCGTCCCCATGACGAACAAGCCCGCCCTGTTGTGGCTCCGCGAAGACCTACGGTTTGACGACAACCCGGCCATGCGCGCCGCCGCGGAGAGCGGGCGGCCCGTCATCTGCGTCTATATCCTCGACGATGACACGCCGGGGGATCAGAAAATGGGCGCGGCCCAGCGCTGGTGGCTGCACCACTCCCTCACCGCGTTCAAGGATGACCTGAAAACCCGCGACGGCAAGCTGGTCCTGCGCCGGGCCGATCCGCGTGCCATCATTCCTGCGCTGGTGGAGGAGACGGGGGCGGAGGCCGTGTTCTGGAACCGCCGTTACATGCCTTGGCAGACGGAGGTGGACAGCGACATCAAGGCGGGCCTGAAGGATGACGATATTGAGGTCACAACCTGTAACGGTCGCCTTCTTTATGAGCCGTGGGAGATCAAGACCAAATCCGGCGACCCGTACCGTGTCTTCACCCCGTTCTGGAAATCCATGCAGGCGATGGGCGATGTGCGCGACGCCCTGCCCCGGGTTGACGCGCTGAAGGCGCCGTCAAAAACACCGTCTACGGACCGCCTGTCCGACTGGGACCTCCTGCCGACCAAGCCCGACTGGGCCAAGGGGTTCGGGCCCGTCTGGACACCGGGGGAAAAGGCGGCGCGCGCGCGCCTGCGCAACTGGCTGAAAGGTGCGGCGGCGGACTACGCCGATCTGCGCAATAGGCCGGACCGTGACGGTACGTCCCGCCTTTCACCCCACCTGCATTTTGGGGAGATCAGCCCCGTGACGGTCTGGCACGCCGTGAAGGAAGCCATCGACAAAGGCACGGTGCCGCACAAACAGGGCGACACCTATCTGTCGGAAATTGCGTGGCGCGAGTTTTCCTATGAACTCATCTACAACAACCCCAAAATGTTCGACGAACCCCTGCAGGAAAAATTTGCCAATTTCGAATGGCACAAGGACAAAAACGCCCTTGAAGCGTGGCAGCAGGGTAAGACGGGCTACCCCATCGTTGATGCCGGGATGCGGCAGCTCTGGACGGAAGGGTGGATGCACAACCGTGTGCGGATGATCGTCGGCAGCTTCCTGATCAAGGATCTGGGCATTGACTGGCGCGAGGGCATGGCCTGGTTCTGGGACACGCTGGTGGACGCTGACCCGGCCAACAACACGGCGCAATGGCAGTGGGTTGCCGGATGCGGGGCCGATGCCCAGCCCTTCTTCCGCATTTTCAACCCGACCTCTCAGGCGGAAAAGTTCGACCCCGAGGGCGATTATATCCGCAAATATGTGCCCGAGCTGAAAGACCTGCCCAAGAAGTACATTCACGCCCCGGAAAAGGCACCCGATGAGGTGCTGGAAAAAGCCGGCATCACGCTGGGTGACACCTATCCGGAGCCGATCGTCGATCACGCCAAGCAGCGCGAGGAAGCCCTCAGCCGATATAACGATATCAAATAGAAAACTTCTGCCCGTGCGGGATTGCACCCGACGCCAACATGATTATAGTCCGGCGCTCCTGCGGAGGAGTGGCAGAGTGGTCGATTGCGGCGGTCTTGAAAACCGTTGGGCTTCACGGTCCCGGGGGTTCGAATCCCTCCTCCTCCGCCATCTTATTCGGTCATGCCGCTTGGTTGCTTGAGGTCACGAGCTACCGTGTTGGGCCTCACCCAATAACTTTGCATGATCCGGCAAATTGATGGTTTGCCGGCCCTTCGTCAGGGATATTGCGGAGGCTGAGCTGTGCCTTACTAAGTATGCCGGACCTCACGGTCTATCGAGCCCTTCCCGAGCAACAGCTCACTCTCATGCCTGCCCGTCGCCAAGTCTATACGGCGAGAGGCATGAGCATCCGCACACAGATGATATATTGTGAGCCGGCGCATCGCTGCCCTTATTTATATGACATCCAACAGTCCGCGCTTCAGAAGAATTTTCAGATTCCGGGCTTGACCCCGCCTGTCCTCGCGTTCATGAGATTGCGAATAATTCGCAATATCAACGAGGGCAGAATGACAGACGCAATCACCAGACCAGGCAGCACGGGCGCCAAGAAAATCTTTCACGGCACAGCCATGGCGCTTTTCGTGGCCGGCAGCGGGGCCAGTGCGATCGCCCAACCGCTCGTATCCGACTATGATGATGGCGACGTCATCACGGTCGAGGGACAGGCCGGCGACTACAAACCTGATTCCAAATCCCCCAAATACACCGCTCCCCTGCTCGACACGCCTCGCTCTGTTTCGGTGATTTCAGAAGACGTCATGCGCGACATGGCGGCCGCGTCGCTGTCGGATGCGCTGCGCACCGTGCCAGGCATCACCATGGCCATGGGCGAAGGCGGGCAACCCTTCGCCGACCGCCCCTTTATCAGGGGCAGCGAGAGCACGTCGGGCCTGTTGGTCGATGGCCTGCGTGATTCGAGCGCCCAGTCGCGAGACGTCTTCAACCTGGAGCAGATCGAGGTGGCCAAGGGTCCCAACGGGGCGTTTGCCGGCCGCGGTGCGCCGGGTGGCAGCATCAATCTCGTCACCAAACGCGCGAAGGCGGAGGATTTTCTGAATGTCTCCCTGCGCGGCGGCAATGCCGACCAGAAACGCGCCGAGATCGACGTCAATCAGGCGCTCACCGACGATCTGGCTCTGCGGATCAACATGATGTGGCAGGAGTCAGATGTCCCGGGCCGGGATGCTGTTTTCGACAATCGCTGGGGGTTTGCGCCCACCGTCACCTGGGGCCTGACCAAGGCCACAAAAGTCACGGCCAGCTTTGAACATTATGAGGGTGAAGCGCTCACCGACTATGGGCATCCGCTTGACCTTGTGACCGGTCAGCCCGTGGAAGGGATTGATGCGGACAATTTCTATGGCCTGATCAATCGCGACTTTAACAATACCAAGCTGGACTCAGGTATTTTTGAAGTATCGCATGACCTGAATGACCAGGTCACCCTGCGGAATATCACCCGGCTTTCGAAATCGACCACTGACTATATTGCAACGAACCCTGATGACAGCCAAGGCAATGTCGCCAATGGTCTTGTGTTCCGGAATACGAAATCCACCAATGCCAGCACGGAAACGCTGGTCAACCAAACGGATCTGACCGCACGGTTCGTGACCGGCACGATTGGCCACAGCGTCGCAACGGGTTTCGAATTTTCCTCGGAGGAAACTGACCGGGCAACCTATTCGGTTGATCTGAGCGCGCCGGGCGGCGTCACAATCCCTCGTGGCGGCTGCGATGCGTTCGGTGCAGGCCCCTCCAGCGGCTATAATTGTACGGACCTTTACAATCCGGACCCGACCGACCCATGGACCGGCCTGATCACGCTGAATGATCCGACAACCACTGAAGTGGACACGATCGGCGCCTATGTGTTTGATACCATGACGCTATCGGACCAGTGGCTGGTCAATATCGGTGTCCGTTTCGACGACTTCTCAACCGAGACCTCCACCAATCTGTCCAATGACGATCAGTTCGTCACCTATCAGGCAGGTGTGGTCTACAAACCGCGTGAGAACGGCAGCATCTATGCCTCCTACGGCACTTCCGCCAACCCGTCAGGTGTGACTGCGGGCGATGGGAGTGAGAACCTGTCCCTGTCCAACGAAGACCTCGAGCCGGAAAAAGGTCGGAACTATGAGATCGGAACGAAATGGGAGCTTTACGGTGACCGGCTCTCACTTAATGCTGCATTGTTCCGCACAGAAATCGTTGACGATCACGTCTCGGTCGAAGCCGGCCGTGGTGCACCACAGGAGGCTATTGGCGAAACCCGGGTTCAGGGCCTTGAGCTGAGCGTCGCCGGTCAGATCACGCCGATCTGGAGCATTTTCAGCGGCTACAGCTATCTCAACTCTGAAATTGTGGACGCCGGACCAGTAAACACGGACTATGTGGGCAACGTCCTGCCCAATACGCCAGAGCATAGCTTCAGCCTGTGGACGACGGTTGTCCCTACCGATCGCCTGACCGTCGGCGGCGGCACACAATATGTCTCCGAGCGGTTCGGCAATACCGCCAACACCAAGAGCGTCGATGGATATTGGCGTCTCGACGGTGTTGCCACCTACGCCCTGTCCGACAAGGCCTCGTTCCAGCTCAACGTCCAGAACCTGACCGATGAGCGCTATTACGAGCGGGTCTATGCAACCCACATGGCGACGGTCGCCGCGGGTCGCTCGATCACCGGGACACTTCGCCTGTCCTTCTAAACAAGGTATCATGGGTCCCTCCGCTTACGCGCGAGGGGCCCAATCTCATTTGAGGACTGATTTTTATGCTTGTGTCTATTCCTGATGTTCTGACAGCTGATGAAGTCGCCACATTGCGCCAGCTCATTGATCAGGCGGACTGGGTCGACGGCAATCAGACCTCAGGCGCCCAGGCGGCACAGGCGAAGCGCAATGAGCAATTGCCAGGCGATAGTGACATCGCCCGACGAGCCGGCAATTTTGTCCTTGATCGCCTTCAGCAACACCCCACTTTCATCTCCGCGGCGCTCCCGCTCAAAGTCTATCCGCCCCTGTTCAATCGCTATGCGAGCGGACAGGCGTTTGGCAATCACGTGGACAATGCGATCAGACCGTTGCCCGGCAGCGATCAGCGCATACGGACGGACCTATCTGCCACGCTGTTCCTGACGTCGCCCGAAGACTACGATGGTGGTGAGCTCATCATCGATGACACCTATGGCAGCCATTCGGTGAAGTTACCGGCCGGACACATGGTCCTTTATCCATCAAGCAGTCTGCACCGTGTCATGCCGGTCACGCGGGGTACACGCGTCGGATCGTTCTTCTGGACCCAGAGCATGGTGCGAGATGATGGCCAGCGGACCTTGCTTTATGAATTGGACAGCACGATACAGTCTCTTTACGGATCTAACCCTGAGAGCCCTGAAATCGTTCGCCTGACAGGCATTTATCACAACCTGATTCGCCGCTGGGCCGACGCCTGATCAGGCAAGCCAGCTCTCTGCGCGCGATGAGAGAACAGGCTCATGCCCCTGGCGAAGGAAAATGGCGCCGAGATTATTCTCATTTGCAAGGGATAACCCCTGCTCCGTGCCCGCAGCGAATAAAGCCGTCGCCCATGCGTCTGCCATCGCGCAGGTTTCATGGATGACGGTAACGGATCCGCCCGAGGGCTCAGGCACCGTTGAGGCCTGTGTGACAATATGGGAGAGCGTGTGGCCGTCGACCACCACCTGCCGCGCCGTGTCGCCGGATGTGGCAAGGGTCAGTCCCATCAGTGCAACGTCAACAATTGCGCCTTCAGCATGAACAGGCTCCAGCCGGACGATCCACGGCGACCGATCGGGCTTGAAGCCCCTTCCCACATATTCGCCGCCAATCTCGACCAGCCCGTGCTCTATCCCCTGAAGCCTCATCACGTCGGCCATGCGATCGACCGCGTAGCCCTTTGCAATGGCGTTCAGGTCGAGGTCATATCCAGACTGTTTTATCAGTGTGCGGCCATCATAGGCGGCCAGCAGCCCGCCCTCGGTGGGTGCTGAAGGCGATGCCGTCGCCAGTCCTGAGGGCGGAGGGACGAAACCGCGACGCGCCACCTCTGCACCAAGGCCCGGGTCAAAGGCGCCTCGGCTTTGACCGTGCACGATCTTTGCCATGTCCAGCAGTCGGACAACTGACGGCGGCACCTCGCGGGAACTGCCGGACGGCGACCCATTGAAACGCGATAGCCACGAGGACTCTGACCACGCACTACACAGCGCAATCAGGTCGTCGAACATGGCTTCAAAGCCTGCTCGCAGAGGGCCTTCGAGCGCCACGTCACTGACAAAGTGGGCAGACCAGTTGGTTCCCATGGTGTGGCCTGTCAACGATTGGACGGGCACATCCAATAGCGGCGGTGCGGCAGGACCGACACCGCCGTCAGGTATCAGGAACAATACGGGCTTAGAGATCGAGGACCTCAAACGTCAGGACATAGGACAGTCGCTGCGTCATGGTGATGCCCTCGACTGTGACTTCGCCTTCTGCCTCGGTCTCGAGCCAGTACGTGCCGGGTGCATCCATGGTGAAGCTGACCTGACCGCTCTCATCAGTGGTCAGTTTCTGCTCATCGACCTTGTCTCTGTACCGATCATCACCACGAACAATCGTCACTTCGATACCTGCGGCGGGCTCGCCATCGCGAAAGAAGCCGAACGTCGCTGGCTCACCGGTGACGATGTCATTCGGGTGCGATACAGGGTCAAGCTCCAGCCCTTTGCCCGTCATGGAGAGATTGTCCGTTGACGGCGCACCGAGTGTGACCATGGTCTCAATGCGGCGATAGCTTTGAGTAATCTCGGCGCCGGGCTTTTCAGCGTAGCCGCCACCGATGATCTCATCAAAGCTGCCGCGCTTGCGCTGGCGCTCACCATCTTCCTCCCAGGCGGCGAAATAGCCAATGCCGCCATCGGCGATGCGATAGGTCCCCTGCTGGTCAAGCTTGACGTCGAAAGCCGTGCGAATTTCGCCCTGAACCGCATTGACGATGTCGACCGTGCTACCATCCGGTGCCGTCACAATGATGCCGTCGGACCGCATGGGTCGATGGTTCGGATAGAACAGGTCATTGGAGACGGCCGCGTCGACCGTGATCCACTGCTCATCCCCCGAGAGGACAAATGTGGAGGGCAGGAACCAGGCCCGGTGCGCCTGGGCCACACCAAGGCTGGCGAGGACGGCGGTCCCCAGAAGGGCAGTCTTTTTAAGCAGCGATTTTTTCATAGGGGCGCTCCGATCAATTGTTCGATGAAAATGTGATTTGTCCGAGTTCAGACGATCCGGTGGCAGAAACATCAATGTCGCCAGGCCATGTGAACGGCAAAGATACGACTTCACGCCCCCCTACCTCGCGCGCCGCTTCGACCATCATGATGTAATCGCCCGGCGCGAGCGCCTTCAGTCGCGGATCTTCCATTGGAACAGCGATGCGGTGCGTGCCCGGTGCCTTCGTCGGAGACGTGATGCCATCTACCGGCATGTCGAGCGAGCGGCCTGTTCGGCGCCACCATTGGCGAAGATCTTTCAGCCAGGTCTCGCCCTCGGCATCATCATCCTGCTGATAAAGAACAGCGATATTGGCAGCCACGGACTGGTCCGGCTTGGCGATCCAGGCGGCGATATAGGGGCGGTGATATTCCGCCACCGACAGCGCCGGAATCTCCACCGTCAGCTCGACGTCACCCGCCAAGGCAGGGCCGCTCAGAAGTGCAGCAGAAACAGTGAGGGGGATAAACTTCATGATTTTACCTGTGTACGAATAAAATGAGCAGGATCACGGGGATCAGCAGGCCGCCCGCGACGAGCGGCCAGGTGGAGGAGCGTTTGCCAGCGTGAATTTGCAGCAGCCAAAGCCCTGACAGCGCAAAAACGATGCAGGCGGCCGAAAAGATGTCGAGAAACCAGCGCCACGCCGCGCCTGTATTTCGGCCCTTGTGCAGATCATTCAGATAGGCCACCGCGCCTCGGCTGGTTGATACATACAGAACCTCACCGGACGCCCGATCGATGCTCACCCAGGCATCCCCGCCGGGGCGCGGTAGCGAGATATAAGCGTCAACATCGGTCCATTCGACTTCGCGACCTTTCAGATTGACGGAAAGCTCCCGCTCGAGCGCGCGCGCGACCGGGCGAGCCAGCTCATTGCTCGTCCCCTCCGTGGGCAGGTCTTCCATCGCTGCGACGACCACGGACGACAACGTCATGGTCTTTTCGACTTCGGATGGCTCGGTTTTGATCTGGTGGGCGTGATTGAGCGTGATGCCGGTCACGGCGAAGAGGATGATGCCGATCAGGCAGATGGCGCCGGACACCCAGTGCCACGTACGCGCCTGGCGTTTCCAGAAGCCGCTTTTTGGCTTTTTACGGGATCGGCCCCCGGCGTTGATGGCGTTGGACGGGGTAGACGACACGCGCAGCAGATCCTCGGCAAAACTTGACCTGAACCTGTTAATGCAACTCACTCGCAATGTCTACAAGCAGCCACTGGGCAAGTTGATGGCAATATCGTCACCTATTGGGCGGCAGAAACTCTATGCGCCCGGCAATGCGGTGCGCTAAGGCAGCGGTATGTGGACACCAATCATTGCCGCCATCGCTGCGGTCTCCCTTCAGGCCCAAGAACCCATCGTGATTTCTTGGAGCGATCTCATTCCTGCCGACGCCGCGCCCGGCGCAGAGGATGACACACCAGTCGACCATGACGGCGCGGGTCCTGCCAAACAGGTGGGTTCTGCAGATCCAGTCATGGATTTTGATCAACAGACGATCCGGATGCCCGGCTTCATGCTGCCGCTGGATTATTCCGATAAAGGCGAAGTGACGTCGTTCCTGCTGGTGCCCTATTACGGCGCCTGTATTCATGTCCCGCCGCCGCCACCGAATCAGATCGTCTATGTCGACACCAAGGCCGCCCCGGTGCAGGCCAAAGGTCTGTGGGATCCGGTCTGGGTCATCGGCACGATGCAGGTGAAGATGAACAAGAACGGCCTTGGCGACGCGGCCTACACATTGCTGCTCGACGAGATGATGCCCTACGACGACTGATATCTGTCGCGCGTTTGACACATTGGGGTCGTATGGCCCGCCCTATTCTATTCTATCGGAGTGACCCTCATGATTTCACTGCTTCTTTCCGCAGCGCTTGTGGTTCAACCCGCCCCTGCAAAACCCGTGGACTGGGTTGCAGTTGGCGAACAGACACTGGCGCAACGCAAGGCCGTCAAGCCGATCGATCACGGGGCGAAAAACGTCATTCTGTTTGTGGCGGACGGCATGGATATCACCACCATCACCGCCGGTCGTATTCTGGCTGGACAGCTGCAGGGCAAGTCGGGCGAAGAGCATGTGCTGGCCTTTGAAACGATGCCTCATGTGGCGCTATCGAAAACCTACAATGTGAACATGCAAACCGCCGACAGCGCCGGGACCGCAACGGCAATGATGACCGGGCGCAAGACCAAAGCCGGCGTCATCGACGTGGACCAGACAGTTCCGCGCGGCGATTGCGAGGCGTCGGTCGGCAAAGAATCGCCATCGATTATGGATTTTGCGGCCGCGCAGGATCGCAGCGTGGGCGTGGTCTCGACCGCACGGATCACCCATGCCACCCCCGCCACCGTCTATGCCCATGCGGCTGACCGGGACTGGGAATCCGATACCGACCTGCCTCGCGGCGCAACGTGCAAGGACATTGCAGCGCAGCTGATCGACGCCACGGCCTCCCTGCCGCTGAAGGTCGTGCTCGGCGGTGGACGGCGCAACTTCATGCCTGCCGAAATGCCGGACCCCGAATATGAAGGCCGCAGCGGCGGTCGTGCGGACGGCCGCGATCTGACCAATGAGTTCCTGACCCAGTCGGACGCCAATGCCTATGTCTGGAATGCGGAACAGCTTAGCGATCTGGACCACGACAAGGTCAATGCCGTGCTTGGTCTCTTCGAACCCAGCCACATGCAGTACGATGCCGATCGGGAAAAAGATAAAGGCGGTGAGCCGTCTCTGGCGGAACTGACCGGCTTTGCGATCGATCATCTGAGCAAGGATGAAGACGGCTTTTTCTTGCTGGTCGAGGGTGGACGCGTTGACCACGCACACCATGCTGGCAATGCCGCACGCGCCCTGAATGATGTGGTGGCCTTTGATGCCGCAGTCGCCATGGCTCTTGAGAAAACCAGTGCCGAGGACACGCTGATCATCGTCACCGCCGACCACGGCCACACCCTGGCGCTGCAGGGCTATCCCAAACGCGGCAATCCGATCCTTGGCACGGTCGTCAGTGTCGGGAGCAAGGGTGAGCCCCTCGACACACCGCTGGCGGCTGGCGATGGCCAACCCTACACAACCCTGTCCTACTCCAATGGTCCCGGATCCGTCTTTGCCAAGCCGTCCAAGGACGTGGCACCAACACGGCCTTTCGTATCAATGGAAGAGGCGCAGGACATCGACTACCAACAGCAGTCGCTGATCCCGGCGGCGTCCGAATCTCATGGCGGTCAGGACGTGTCGATCTACGCACGCGGCCCGATGGCCCATCTGATGGGCGGCGTTGTTGAGCAGAGCTACATCTACTACGTGATGCGCGAAGCCTTCCAGCCGACTGAAGCCGACACGCAGGAATAATCAGGCAACGGATTGGCGAGTGGAGCCAAAACTGCCATTCGCCGCCGTTTTCAGCGCAACATCAAATTTTGACCTGAACTGCCCCGCAGACTTCTCGCTCAACCGAACGGTGAGGCTGCGGGCATTGTCTTCATCCGCGTCAGCCGTCGACACGACGTCGCCATGGGCATGCAGCCAGGCTTCGGCCGCGCCGTCCTGGTCCCCGATGATCACGGCATACGCGTTATAGTCTTGGGTCAGCAGCGCATCGATGGCAGCATAGAGTTGCTCGACATTCTGCCCACTGACCGCTGAAACAGGCACGATCACCGGTTCATCAAGGCTTGCGTCCGACGTCTCTGTCCGCAACTTGGATATGGCCATCAGATTTACGCGTTCATCCGCGTCAATCATGTCGATCTTGTTCCAGACCTCGATGACCTGCTGTCCGTCGCCATCCTGCACGCCGATCTGCTTGAGAACGGACAGAACGTCCGAGCGCTGAGCGTCACTCTCCGGATGCGCGATATCCCGCACGTGGAGAATGATGTCAGCCTCCAGCACCTCTTCCAGCGTTGCGCGGAAGGAGGCGATCAGATCCGTCGGCAGGTTCGAGATGAATCCCACCGTATCGGAAAGAATGACCCGGCAGGCCCCAGGCAGGTCGACAGCACGCATGGTCGGGTCAAGCGTCGCGAAGAGCAAGTCTTCGGCCATGACGCTGGCGCCGGTCATCCGGTTGAAGAGGGTCGATTTTCCAGCGTTGGTATAGCCGACGAGCGCAATAACCGGGTGTGGCGCCTTCTTGCGCTTCGCCCGCTGCAATGTCCGGGTGCGTCGCACCTGTTCGATTTCCGCCTTCAGGCGGTCGATCTTACCTGCCAGTACCCGCCGGTCGGCCTCAATCTGCCGCTCACCGGGGCCGCCGAGAAAGCCTGCACCACCGCGCTGGCGTTCAAGGTGGGTCCAGGACCGCACGAGGCGTGACCGTTGATAGGTCAGGTGGGCCAGAGCCACCTGCAGGCGGCCTTCCTTGGTCTGGGCACGCTCACCAAAAATTTCGAGGATCAGCGCGGTTCGGTCGAGAACCTTGGCATGCCAGGCCTTTTCCAGATTGCGGTGCTGCACCGGGGTCAGCAGACCGTTGACAATCACGAGACCAGGACGCGGGTCCAGATCGTCAAGAAGCGCGCGAATGTCATCAACCTTGCCGCTGCCAAACAGCGTTGCCGGACGTGGATCGTTAATACGGACCACATCGGCGTGGTCAATGGTCAACCCGATCGCCGCCGTCAGGCCAACGGCTTCGGCCAAGCGTTCGGGGGATGTTCGCGCATTGGCTTCATACGCAAATTCAGGATGCAAAACGATGGCGCGATCGAACACGCCCTGTGGTTCAAAGTCGTCGGACAAATTACTCCTCGTCGTCCTCGTCCAAGCGAAGATCGAGCGGCTGAGCCGGCATGATAGTGGAGACGGCGTGCTTGTAAACAAGCTGAACCTGTCCATCACGCTTCAGGAGCAGACAGAAGCTGTCGAACCACGTGATAATGCCCTGCAGTTTGACGCCATTGACCAGAAAAACGGTCACATGAGCCTTTGATTTGCGGGCCTGGTTCAAGAAGGTGTCTTGTAGGCTTTGTTTTTTATCGTTCATTTCAATCACATTATAGCCAAATTGTTCAGGAAATAGTGCAGTGCACCATTCCATCTGTCTAGGCTTTTTTAGGCTGCAGCAGCTGTCGTGCAGGTTTGCACACTTTTAACCCTGCCAGAACCGGCGGTTTACAACCACTAGCAGTACTATGAGTTCAAGGCGTCCGGCAATCATGCCAACGCCGAAGGCTGTTCGCAGACCGGGTTCGAATATCAGATAATCACCCGTCATCAAGGGTGCCAGTGTCAAAAGCGGTCCGCTGTTCGAGATCACCGCCACGGCGGCGGTTGCGCTGGTCTCCAGCGAGTATCCGAAAAAGGCTGTCGCCAGCACGAGGATCGCCAGAAGGACGGCGAATGCCAGCGCGTGGATCCAGACGCCGAACTCGTTGGTCGATGGTGACCGACCGGACACCGCGCCCGGGTGCGTGAGACGCCAAAGCTCCTCCCCCGTTCGCTGGAAGGTCAGCAACCACCGCAGCAATTTGATCCCGCCAGCGGTCGAAACGGCCGCACCGCCGATGACGGAGGTGACAAGGATCGGGATCAGCGCTGGCGGTCGCCCGAGGGTGATCCCATTGGTCGACAGGCTGGAGACGGCATTGAAGGCCTGCGCCAGAAGGCGGTCAATATCGCCCGCCCCACGGGACAGCCAGAAGATCACCGCAATAACGGGAATCAGGATCAGGAAGGTGCGGGTCTCTGGGTCCCGACCATTGCGGATCCCCGTGCCGCGCCCCAGGACGCGATAGGCGATCACGACAAAGTTCACCGCCCCCAGGATCATCAGGATCATCGCGACTAGCCGCGACGGCACGTCATAAGCGGCAATTCCCTGCGGATGCGGCACGAAGCCGCCCGACGCGAGGAACGACATGGCCATGGTCATGGCCTCGATCACGCTGATACCCAACAGCATCAGCGCGAGGGCCCCAAAAGCGGCGATCGCGCCGTAGATTGGCGCGAAGGACCGGATCGCCCGGGCGAAGGCGCGAAGATAGCTGCCCTCCTCTCCGCGAGCGAACGGTGGGACCAGTGGCGCGATACCGATGAATTCCGGGCGGATGAATACGGCCGCGGCCGTCGACACTGATACCAGTCCACCAATCCACTGCAGGCTGGCCCGGTAGAGCATGTCATGATCCGTGGCGCGGGCGAGCGGCTCAGACAGCCATGCTCCGGTCGTCGTGATCGCCGAGACGGCCTCGAACCACGCCTCGCCAAAGCGCATTCCCTCGAACAGAAACGGTATGGCAGCCGTGACCGGCAGCACCGCCCAGAAGAACAGGAGCGCCAGAAGAAGCTCCCGCAGCCCACTGCGCACCGGGGCCACGGACCTCATTCCCGTGCTGATTGCCAAGCTCAGCGTGCCGACCATCGACGCGCCCATCGCGCCGAGCAGATAGCCGGAAAAAGACGCACTGCCAGATGTCCCTGCGAGAAGCGCAGGCCACAGCATCGCCACGGCAATCCCGAAATGGGAGTAGGCAATGAACCGGAGGACCGGCGCAAAATTCATCCGGTCTCCGCCATTGCTGGGTTAGAAATATTCAACAGAGACGCGGAACAGCTTCTCGACGGCACTGACATGTTCTTTCAGCGTCAGGAGGACGACAAGGTCACCCGCTTCGATGACCGTCTGTGCCCGCGGCAGGATGACCTCGTCGCCGCGCATGACCGACCCGATGATCACCCCGGACGGCAGATTGGCTTCGGACAGCGGCTTGCCGACAAGATCAGATGTTTCCAGCGCTATCGCTTCCACCAGCTCCGCCTTGCCATCCAGGATCGAGTAAACGGACTTGATCCGGCCCCGGCGGACATGGTGCAGAATCGTCGAAATGGTGATCGCGCGGGGATCGATCACGCGATCGATACCAACCGACCGGCTCAGGTCTGCATATTCCGGTTCGTTGACGAGAATATTGCTTCGTCTCGCCCCCTCCCGCTTGGCGATGATCGCCGAGAGGAGGTTCGTCTCATCGCTATTGGTGAGGGCGACCACCGCCTCTGCGTCTGCCACACCTGCTTCGCGCAGGATTTCACGGTCGAGGCCACTGCCCTGCAGCACGATCGTGCGCTCAAGCTTTTCAGCGATCTGCGCAGCCCGGGCGGGGTCCCGCTCGATCATTCGGATCTTGGATTGCCCCATGGATTCAAGCGCGGCGGCCACGTCGAATCCGATATTGCCGCCACCAACAATGATGATCCGCCGGGCGCGCGCCTGATCCTGTCCGAGGATTTGTATTGCGCGATCCACCCGCGACCGTTCGGCGACGAAATAGACCTCGTCCCCCGTCTGCAGTTGATCTTCAGAACTCGTCCGGAAAAACCGGTTGCCGCGACTGACCCCGGCAATGGTGATCTTCAGATCGGGAAACAGCTCCCGAACCTGCCCCAACGGCGTGCCAAGTATTGGGCAATCATCGGACAGCCGGATACCGACGGCCCAGATGCGGCCCTCGGCAAACGTCTTGATGTCAAAAGCCGCTGGCGTCGTGAGCCGCTGAAGGATTGCATCGGCCACTTCCTTTTCCGGCGAGATGACCACGTCGATCGGAATATTGTCGCGGCTGAACACATCCGCATATCGCCGGTCGAGATAGCTTTGGGCGCGGATCCGCGCGAGTTTTGTGGGGATCCCAAAGACAGAATGCGCCATTTGACAGGCGACGATATTGACCTCGTCCGATGCGGTCACGGCAATCATCATGTCCGCATCCCTGGCGCCGGCTTCCTGCAAAACATCAGGATAGGAACCGGAGCCAACGACGCCCCGCACGTCGAGGCGCTCCGTCACTTGCCGGATCAGCGCCGGTGCCTGGTCGATGACGGTCACGTCCGCCTTCTCCTGGGCCAGGCGCGCCGCAATACCGTAACCAACGCGACCAGCGCCGCAAACGATCGCTCTCATCGGGCGACCTCCTTCAGGCTCAACATTTAGGGGCCGCTTTTGCGCTACACCGGCCCGTCTGTCACGGGGGTGACCAAAATGCGTTCTGAGGACCCCAAATCGGCAGTCAGCCGTTAACATTGTTGGCCTAGCGTACCCATAAAAGAGGAAACGCACCCATGACCGAACGCAAAAGTGCGCTGGTCCTGTCCGGCGGTGGCGCCAGGGGCGCCTATCAGGTCGGCGTCATCAAGGCCTTGGCATCCCTGACCAAGCCCGGAACCCAACCCTTTCCCATTCTGACCGGGGTGTCGGTCGGCGCGCTGAACGCCTGCGTACTCGCCGCCGACGGCGACGATTTTCCCCGCGCGGCAGCTGAGCTTGAAAAGATCTGGCGAGCGTTGTCTTGCGACGCCGTCTACCGGACCGACTGGCGCGCGATGAGCGGCAACATTCTGGGCTGGCTTCGGGCCGCCGTATTCGGCTGGGCCGGTGCAAGGCCGCCCCGATCCCTTCTCGACAATGCGCCACTGCGCGATCTTCTCGACACCCACATCGACTTTGCACGGCTCAACAGCACAGTGGGCGAAGGGGCCCTGAAGGCGTTTGCGATCACGTCCTCATCCTATGCGACGGGCCGCGCGATTACCTTCTTCAAAAGTGAGCGGGATATCGAGCAGTGGCAGCGGGCGCGGCGTGAGGGCGTCCGCAGCAATTTCAGTCCAGACCACGTTCTGGGGTCATCCGCCCTACCCTTTGTCTTCCCGGCGATTGAACATGGCGGCATCTATTACGGGGACGGTGCCTTGCGGGAGAACGCGCCCCTGTCCGCCGCGATCCATCTGGGCTGTGACCGCATCTTCACCATCGGGGCACGGGACCTGGAACCCGACCCCGAAAAGCCCCAAGCGCACCCGGTTTATCCCAGCGTTGGGTATCTGGCCGGGCAGATGCTCGACATTTTGTTCAACGACAATGCCGACGCCGATATTGAACGGCTTAAGCGGATCAACTCCACGCTAGCCCTTCTGACGGACGAGCAGCGTCAGAACAGTCATTTAAGGCCGATAGAGATTTTCGCGATCAATCCGAGCACGGATATTCGGGAGATTGCAGGACGGCACAGCCACGAATTGCCAGCGTCCGTCAAAGCCATCCTGCGTGTCATCGGCGCGATGAGCGAGCCTTGGGTCCTGCCCAGCTATCTGACCTTCGAGCCCGGATATATTGGTGAACTGATCGACCTTGGCTATGCCGACACCATGGCCCAGAAGGCCCAGTGGCAGGCCATGCTGGGCATCTAGGCATTAGATCCCGAAGGGGTCCTTGACCAGAATGACGTCTTCGCGCTCCGGCGACGTCGACACCACCGAAACGGGGCAGTCGATCAGCTCTTCAATCCGGCGGACATATTTTGCCGCCTGCGCTGGAAGCTGCGCCCAGGAGCGTGCTCCAACCGTGGATTCGGACCAGCCTTCGATCTCTTCATAGACCGGCTTGATGTTCCGTTGACGGTCAATACCGGCAGGCAGATAGTCATATTCTTCGCCGTCGATAATGTACCCGGTACAAACCTTCAGCACGTCAAAACCGTCCAGAACGTCAAGCTTGGTCAGGGCAATACCGTTGACACCGGACAGTTTGAGGCTCTGACGGACCAAAGCCGCATCAAACCAGCCGCAGCGACGTTTGCGTCCTGTGACAACACCAAATTCGTGCCCCCGTTCGCCAAGGCGCTCGCCGGTAGCGTCTTTCAGTTCTGTGGGGAATGGTCCCTCACCAACACGGGTGGTGTACGCCTTGACGATGCCAAGGACGAAGCCGGTGGCAGCGGGGCCAACGCCGGATCCGGCAGAGACCTGTCCCGTCACCACATTGGATGATGTGACAAAGGGAAATGTTCCGTGGTCCACGTCGAGAAGAACACCCTGCGCCCCTTCAAACAGGATGCGCTTGCCGGCACGGCGGGCGTCATCCAGCAGACGCCAGACCGGCATTGCATAGGGCAGGATTTCCGGTGCGATTTCCATCAGCTCACGGTGAATCTGGTCCGCATCGAGCACGGGCTCACCGAAACCGGCGCGCAGGGCATTGTGATGCGCCAGCAGACGCTCGATCTTGCCCGGCAAGGTGTCAGGATAAGCAAGATCACAGACGCGAATCGCCCGGCGACCCACCTTGTCTTCATAGGCCGGGCCGATCCCGCGCTTGGTCGTGCCGATCTTGTTGTCCCCCGCCGCGCCCTCGCGCAGACCGTCAAGGTCACGGTGGAAAGGCAGGATCAGGCAGGCATTGTCGGCGATGGCGAGGCTGGTCGGTGAAATCGTCACCCCCTGCCCGCGGAGCTTTTCGACTTCCGTCTTGAACGCCCATGGGTCAACGACGACACCATTGCCGATCACGGACATTTTGCCGCCGCGCACGATGCCTGAGGGCAGCAGGGACAGTTTGTAGACCTTGCCGTCGACGACGAGGGTATGGCCGGCATTGTGCCCGCCCTGGAAGCGGACAACGACGTCAGCGCGCGCCGACAGCCAGTCAACAATCTTCCCCTTGCCTTCATCGCCCCACTGGGCACCGACGACTGCTACATTCGCCATGCTGCACTACCTTCGATCATGTTTCAAAACCGTGCGGACCATAGAAAGGTGCGCGCAAGGTGCAATGCCTTTTTGCCGGTTCGATTGGTTAAGAGCAGATTAACGCTTCTTTGGCACGCCGGTGACATCAATCCATCGTGATTTCGGGACCCGGCATGCGCCACCTTGCTGTCATCAGCGTTCTTTTTACCGCGCCCGCCATGGCGCAGGAAACGCCTGACGATGTCATCATCCCCTCTCCAAGTGAGTTGAAAGCCCGCCAGGCCTATGATGTGCTGCAACCACGCGCGGCCCTGCCCCGTGGACGCTCACAGAGCGCGGGCGACGCCCCCATCGTTCGCCAGCCCCGCTATTCGTCCAGCGGCGGCGTGGCCGCCATGGCGGCTCCGGTCTATCAAAGCCGTGCCTATCCGAAAGACACGAACGGCTCGCCTGCGACGCCGACGCAATATGGTGTCCATGCAGAGGTCAGAGCGGGTATCGACCACCCCGCCTCAGGGAATGTCTCGGACGATATCCTGCTCGGTCTTGGCGCTGGCTATGATCACGATTTTGGCAATTTCTTTGTTGGCGGGTATCTCGGTGTCGACTGGTCCGGCGCGGAGGGCGCACTGGACGAGGTGACATTCGCTGATGGCGGCGGTGTGTTCAGCGGGACGGACAGCCTTGGTCGCGAGATTGAGCTCGGCCTGCGCCTTGGGATGCAGGCGACGGACGATATCAACGTTTACGGCCTTGTCGCGCTGACGCGCCTGACCCGCACGCTGGACGGGGTGCTGGAAACGGAAATCGATGATGTGCCGGTACCGATCCATACGACAATCCATCACGATGGCTGGCGGTTGGGTGCGGGTTCGGAGATCAATCTGTTCTCAGATATCTTTGCGAAAGCCGAGTACCGGTACACGGACTACCGCGACAATGACGGCACCATCCTGACGCAAAACGCCCGCCACCAGGTGGTGACGGGCGTCGGCTTGCGGTTCTAGCAACAGCTTAGAACGTCAGCGCCTGAGCTGTCTTCACGTGGGCGAGCTTGTTGATTTTCTCGACCACTTCCTTGGCCACTGGGCCGTCCGTCGCCACGAGAGCGATGGCTTCATCGCCTTCGGTCATCCGGCCAAGGTGGAAGGTTGCGATGTTGATGCCCGCATCGCTGAGCACCTGGCCTAATGCGCCGATGAAACCCGGCTTGTCATCATTCCGGACAAAGAGCATGTTTTTGACAAAGCTGCCCTCAAGACGGATCTTGCCGAAGCGGACGACCCGCGGTTCGCCACCAAACAGCGCGCCGACATAGGTCCGGTCGCCTTCAGCGCATTTCATGGTCACGCTGATCGTCGCACCGTAGTTTGGCGACTTGTCGGTCGTCGTTTCGGACACTTCGATACCGCGATCGCTGGCGATACTCGGCGCGTTGATAAGGTTCACATCCGCCATCTTGGGCCGCAGAGCACCGGCAAGGGCCGCCGCCGTCAAAGGCTTGACGTTCAGTTTGCTGACAGATCCGGCATAGGAAACCTCGATCCCGTTGACACCTGCGCCCGACATCTGTCCCGCAAGGCTGCCCAGCTTTTCAGCCAGGGCGATATAGGGCTTGAGGCGCGGCGCTTCTTCTGCCGAAACCGACGGCATGTTCAGCGCGTTGGTGACAGCGCCGGTCAGGAGATAGTCAGCCAGTTGTTCGGCCACCTGAATGGCAACGTTTTCCTGCGCCTCAGACGTGGACGCACCAAGGTGCGGCGTACAGATGACATCCTCACGACCGAATAGTGGATTGTCCTTTGCAGGCTCAACCTCAAACACATCCAGCGCTGCGCCAGCAACCTTGCCGCTTTCCAGCGCCTCGAGCAGTGCCGCTTCGTCCACAAGGCCGCCGCGGGCACAGTTCACGATCCGCACCCCATCCTTCATTTTGGAGAAGGCATCAGCGTTGACCACATTGCGGGTCTGATCGGTCAGCGGCGTGTGAATGGTAATCACATCGGCGCGGGCGAACAGCGTGTCGAGGTCGACGCGCTCAACACCCAACGCAAGCGCACGCTCTTCGGTCAGGTAAGGGTCGAAAGCGACAACCTTCATTTTGAGACCCTGTGCGCGATCGGCGACAATGGCGCCAATATTGCCGCAGCCGATCAGGCCAAGCGTCTTGCCGAAGATCTCCTGCCCCATGAAGCGGGACTTCTCCCACTTGCCTTCATGGGTTGAGGCATTGGCTTGCGGGATCTGCCGTACAAGCGACATCATCATGGCGATGGCGTGTTCGGCCGTCGTGATGGAGTTACCGAACGGCGTGTTCATCACGGCAATGCCAGCGGCCGTCGCGGCGGGAATGTCGACATTGTCGACGCCGATACCGGCACGGCCAACAACCTTCAGGTTTTTGGCAGCAGCAATCACGTCATCCGTCACCTTCGTGGCGGAACGGATGGCCAAACCATCATACTCTCCGATAATGGAGAGCAGCCGTTCCTTGTCCTTGCCAAGGGCAGGCTCGAATGTCACGTCGATGCCGCGGGTCCTGAAGATATTGACGGCGTCTTCGCTCAAAGCGTCTGAAATAAGTACGCGGGGCATATGAAATCCCTATCGATCTGTGTGGGTACAAATGCGGCACATCTGGCGCCGCCCAGAATTTTCTAGAGTGCGGCCTTTTCTGACTGGAATGCCCAGTCGAGCCACGGCATCAGCGCCTTCAGGTCGGACGCTTCCACCGTCGCGCCGCACCAGATCCGCAGGCCGGGAGGGGCATCGCGATAGCCGCCGAAATCGAACGCCACGTTCTCCGCGGCGAGCTTTTTCTCCATGCGTTTCAGGAAGGCGCGCTGGTCGTCATCGGACAGGGCGGAGACCGCGTCGTCCACCACCGACAGACAGACAGACGTGTTTGACCGGATGGCGGGGTCGGCCGCCAGAAACTCCGCCCACGGCGTATTGGCTACGAAATCTTCAAGCACGGCGAGGTTGCTGTTGGCCCGGGCCTTCATGCCGTCAAAGCCGCCAATGCTTTCGGCCCATTCGAGCGCGTCGATATAATCTTCGACGCAGAGCATGGAGGGCGTGTTGATCGTCTCGCCCTTGAAGATGCCTTCAATCAGCTTGCCGCCTTTGGTCATGCGGAAAATCTTGGGCAGCGGCCAGGCCGGCGTATAGCTTTCCAGACGCTCAACGGCGCGCGGGCCAAGAATGAGGATACCGTGCTGAGCTTCGCCGCCCAAAACCTTCTGCCATGAATAGGTGGTGCAATCGAGTTTGTCCCACGGCAGATCCTGGGCGAAGGCCGCCGAAGTGGCGTCGCAGAGGGTCAGCCCCTCCCGATCATCGGCGATCCAGTCGCCGTTCGGCACCTTCACGCCGGACGTCGTGCCATTCCAGGTGAAGACGACATCGTGGCTCTGGTCTACTGCCGCGAGGTCGGAAATTTCGCCATAGGCCGCCACGTCGCTCTTGGCGTCGATTTTCAGTTGTTTGAGGACGTCCGTCACCCAGCCTTGGCCAAAGCTCTCCCACGCCAGTGTCGTCACCGGACGGGCACCAAGCAGGCTCCACATCGCCATTTCGAAAGCGCCGGTATCGGAGGCCGGGACAATGCCGATGCGGTGTGTATCCGGCACCCCAAGAACCGCGCGCGTCTTGTCGATCGCCAGTTTCAGGCGCTCCTTGCCCAAGGATGAGCGGTGCGACCGGCCAAGGCTCTCTGTACGGAGGGACGACGCAGACCAACCCGGGCGCTTGGCGCAAGGGCCAGAGGAAAAATTGGGGCAATTCGGCTTTTGGCTGGGCTGTTCCATGGGTCTCGCACATCTTTCAGTTCAGGCTGGCGAAATCGCCTGCCCTCATGGTGCGGCCTATTAGTAGATCAACAGGGCAAATGGCCATGGGCGAGCGGCCAGAAATTGCGTTTTTATTCCCCTCACCTGCGAAAAATCGCGTGCTAGCTGGTCATTGCACCGCGGATGCTGCGTTTCACCGCACCTCGCAAAATCCTTTCATCTGAAAGAATTGCCTCTTCGAATCACCGATCCCCCAAATGGCCTCTTGCGAGGCCGCGCACAGCGTTCCATGGGGCGGCGATGACGAGCGCACCTCTTTCCCCGACGCCCCAAAGCCCGACGGTGGGATCAATCACGCCGACACCGCAGCACTGGCTGATCCTGATGATCATTGTCGTATGCGGCGGGTCGTCCTTTTCCGGCATCCGTATCGCGGTGGAGACCGCTCCGCCGGCTGTCGTTGCTGCTGGCCGACTGTGGGTCGCGACCCTGATGTTGGCTGTTTACATGAAGGCCACAGGGCGTGAGATGCTGCCCTTGCGCGAGGGGGGCCGTCTGTCTCCGTCATGGATCTTTGCTCTGTTTATCGGGCTTGCTGGCTATGCTGTGCCGATGACGCTCTTCCCCTTCGCCCAGCAGCATGTCTCGTCGATGCTGGCGGGCATCTATATGGCATTCATGCCGCTGGTGACCGTTATCCTGGCAGCGACATTTGCGGACGAGCCCCTGACCGTCCGGAAGATCACCGGCTTTGCCGCCGGCACGCTCGGCGTCATCATCCTCATCGGCCCAGACGCGCTGAGCCATCTGCTGAGCGACAGTGTCATCGCCCAAGGCGCACTTCTGCTCGCCACGACCGGCTACGCCATTTCCAGTGTTCTCACCCGCCGCGCCCCGCCCGCTGCCGCCCGAAGCTTCGCCGTCGCCATCATGCTGCTCGCCGCTATAGCAGCGACACCGCTCGCCATCCGCGAGGGTTTGCGTGAGTCTGCCATCTCCATCCGTTCATGGCTGGCGATCGTCTATCTGGGGCTTGTGCCGACCGGACTGACGGCGATCCTGATTATCAATGTGGTGCGTGGTGCTGGCGCAGGGTTCATGGCGATGGGCAATTATCTGACGCCGGGGGTCGCCATCATCCTGGGCATGCTGATGTTCGGTGAGACATTGGAATGGCGCTTCCTTTTCGGACTGATTGCCATTCTGACCGGTGTCGCAATTGCCCAACCCGGTCCCATCGCCTTCCTGCGCGCCAAGCTGCAACGCCGGACCGCCGTCAGATCGTGATATCGCCGCGCATATAGGTGACGGCCTGGCCGCTCAGCAGGACGCGATCGCCGGCCAGTTCACAGCCGACATGACCGCCACGCGCGGACGCCTGGAAGCCGGACAGCTTTGTTTTGCCGAAACGGTCGGCCCAGTAAGGCGTCATCATACAGTGAGCTGACCCCGTCACCGGGTCCTCAGTGATCGACACGGTTGGTCCAAAAAAGCGGGAGACGAAATCGATATCGCCCTCTCCCGGCGCGGTCACGCACAGACAGTCTTCTGCGACGCCGTGCCCGCGATGGCTACGCACACTGGCAAGTGCCATCAGGTCTGGCGACAAGGTCCGTACCGCATCGGCATCTTTCAGGACCGCCATCAGATATTGGCCGGCCAGCATCTCTTCAGGCACGACGCCAAGGGCGTCCGACAGCCCTTCTGGCACATCGATTGGCACAGGAGGGTCCGCCGGAAAGTCGAGCCGATAGCCATCTTCAGTCTGCTCAACGAACAACGGACCGGAAAGCGTACTGAAGGTCAGGCGATCTGCGGTCTCGTCCGTCTCGGTCCACAGCACATGGGCGGCCGCCAACGTCGCGTGGCCGCAAAGCGGCACCTCCGCACCCGGCGTGAACCATCGCAGTCCATACTCGCCCTTCGCCCTCGGCCACGACAAACGCGGTTTCAGCAAGATTGTTCTCCGCGGCGATGGACAGCATGGTCTCATCCGGCAGCCAACTCTGCAGGATCAACACGGCGGCTGGATTGCCGGTGAAAATACGCGCTGCAAACGCATCGACCTGCCACATCGCCAAGGTCGTCACGACTGCAACTCCGCCATGGCCCGTTCATAGGCGCTGTTGATGACGGCCATGCGGTGCTCTGCAATCTGAACCAGGTCTTCCGGAACGCCGCGTGCGATCAGCGCATCGGGGTGGTTCTCCTTGGCGAGCGTCCGGTAGACCCGCCGAACTTCTTCCACGCTCGCACCGTGGTCGACGCCGAGAATGACATAGGGGTCCTCTTTCTCGGCACCAAGATGCGCGGCCTTGATCCGGCGACAGGCCGCCTGGTTCAGCGAAAACGCATTTGCGGCCATGTCGAGAAGCGCTGTCTCCTGAGGATGCAGCACGCCATCAGCCAGTGCGACGAAGAAAAGGCAATCAAGCACATCTTCAAGGATCACAGGCTCGTCATGGAACAGCTTGCCAACCTGTTTTGCATAGCTGTCAAATCCCGCGACATCCTCCATCGCGAGAGTAAAGACCGTCCGGACCTTGCTTTCCTCATCGGCGGGGTAATTAAAGAATGACCGAAAGGCGGCGATTTCATCATCGGTGACGACACCATCAGCTTTCGCCATTTTGGCCGACAAGGCGATCAGCGCGATGGAGAAGATGGCCGCGTCGCGCGATTTGCGGCGGCGCTCCATGGCATCCATTACCGCGCCCAATGTTCGATCCTGCGCCTCGGCAAGCAGCGCCCGTATGCGTTCCCACAAAGTCATAGGCTGCGCTTAGCCGATGCCGCACCTGCAAACAAAGCCCCAAAATGCGGATTCGCGTCGCCATAAATGGGGCTTTGGACCGGCCGCTCTTCCGCGTATGAAGGTGCAGCAAGACCACGACGGTATATAGGACATCGAATAATGACGGCAGGGTACGTTACACTTGCGTTCGGCGAACAGCGCTATTTTGAGCTGGCGCTGAATGTTGCCCTGTCTGTGCGGCTGAAGGATCCGGATCGGCCGATTTCGCTGATCCATGACGGGCAACGCGATATTGCCCATATGACCCCGTTCTTCGATCAGGTCATCACCATGCCGATCGACCCGCAATATAAGGGCTTCGCCAACAAGCTGCGCCTGTATCCCTTCAGTCCCTATGACAAAACAATGTTTCTCGATGGCGACTGCCTCATCGTGAAGGGGGACATGGGCCGACACTGGCTAAAGGCCGAAGGGCACGCCTTCACGGTTGCTGGCGAAAAACGCATCAATGGCCAATGGTATGGCCAGGACATCAAGACGCTCATCGATACCCTGGAAATCCCCTATCTCGTTCAGATGAACAGCGGGGTTTTCTACTTTGAAAAGGGTGCGGAAGCCGAGGCTTTCTTTGAGACCGCCAACCGCTATTTCCACAACCAGCTGAACGGCATTGCCAATGCCAACGGCGAAAAGCAGTATGCGGACGAGCTGTTCCTCGGCGCTGCCATGGGCAGGCTGGACATCCCACCGCTCAAATATACGCCGAAAGAAGGCTCTATCATGGTCACGAGCTGGGGCGCCAGACGGTACGAAGCGGATCTGGCCAATGATCAGGTATTCGTGGAAAAGCCTTCAGATATGGGTCTTTTGCGCCGCATACTGCCCTTTGGCACGGTGCAGCACAGCCCATCGGTGATGCACTTTATCGGCCTGAAGCCCAAGGCATCCTATCGTCAGCTTACGAACGAACTACGCGCAACATTCGGGGTTGAGCCCGGCTCCGTCGTCTAGTTCGCGTCATACGCGCACAAAAAAACGGCGCCCCGAAAGACGCCGCTCTTCAATTATGGCTCTGATGAAGCTCAGTCTTCGAGCTGAAGCTCGCCAGCTGAACTGCGGCCACGACGGTCTGTCACCAGATCGTACGTGATGCGCTGGCCGTCTTTCAGACCTTGAAGTCCAGCTTGCTGGACAGCAGAGATGTGGACGAAAATATCCGAACCACCTTCATCAGGCTGAATAAAGCCGTAGCCTTTTTCGCCGTTGAACCATTTAACAGTGCCTTTGGCCATGGGCCATTCTCCTTACCCGGTAGTAATGCCATCGAGTGCGACAATCGCCTCCGACGACGAGGCAGAAAGTCAGATCGGGTAGGAAGTCAGGACCGTAAGGTCGGTAGTCCGTCGCCAAGCTATCTTTCGGGAGTTCCAGCATGAGGCATTTCCACGCCATAAGCAATAGCTCATTGCGCGCACGCCAAAGGTCCCTGGCTCAGCTGAGCGGCGGGCCGAATAGGACCGACAGGATATGCTTCGACGAGCAATATATGCTTGCGTGCAGACAAAGGCAATCAACCGTGCCGCAGTCCACTTTCCACTGCGAAACCAGTCACTTGGAGAATTGGAGGTCAGCCGCGGTCGCGCAGGAGGCGCTGCTTCTGCCGCCCCCAGTCGCGATCTTTCGATGTCTGGCGCTTATCATGAAGCTGCTTGCCCTCAGCGAGCGCAATATCGAGTTTGACCAGTCCGCGATCGTTAAACACCATTTTTAACGGCACGACAGTGAAGCCCTTGCGCTCCACCGCGCCGGTCAGGTTCGCAATCTGCCGGCGGCTGAGCAGCAGCTTTCGCGGTCGCTTGGGCTCATGGTTCTCGCGATTGCCGCCAGAATATTCGGGTATGTTGGCGTTGATCAGCCAGAATTCGGCACCGTTTGGCCCGTTTTCAGGGGAGCAGTAACTCTCGGCAATATTTGCCTTGCCCTCGCGAAGCGCCTTCACTTCCGTTCCCGTCAAGACAATCCCGGCCTCGATGACATCATCGAGCTTGTACTCAAAGCGCGCACGTTTGTTCGCCGCGATCTGTTGGCGGGCCGGAGCTTCCTTCTTTTTCTTCTGCGCAGCCATGCATCGCCCTCTTTCGTTGAGCACGAGGAGATAGACATTGCCCGGCATCCAGACAAGCCAAGCACGGCGCGCTATCCCCTGAAACGGGTATGTTTTGACGCCCTTCGCCGCTGTTAGTTAGGATCAGCCGACGTAAAGGGGACCTGCAGACTGTGTTCAAAGCTATTGTCGTTGCAATGATTGCGACGTTGTCGACCTCATTTTCCGTCCAGGGCACGGCCTTCGCCAAGGACAAGAAGGAGTTGTTTCCCTATGACAACTGCATCCGGATCATCAAGAAACGCACCTGCGTCTATCCGCAAGATTTGTGGGTCGAAACCGATGGCGGCACCACTCTTCTGCGCCGTACCGTCTTCAAGCCGACCGAAGATGAATTGATCGACCTTCTGAAAGAGGAAGGCATCACGGTTGAGCAGTACAGAAACGCCTATTTCAATGAGCCGCGCCACCAGAACTGGCCCATGGCATCGGTCACCACATCATCCTTTGCCCGCGGCCTGACCGATGCGGACGGCAGGAAGATCTACTTACCGCCACTCTACCGCACCATCAGGCCGGTCAATGATCAGTGGGCGGTGGTCGAACGGATGAATGGGGAATGGAAACTCGTCACGATGGGCAAGACCCAGACGTACAGAGATCTTCCCCCCGGCACATTCAACGTCAGCGAACGCGGCGGCGGTGCTGCTGACAAACCGTATCTGACCTATTTTTTCACCAATGGTCGTGCGGACCATCTTGCAGACATGCTCATGCTGGATCGCAATGCCGAGATCGAGCTGAAAGTACCGGACGTCATCCGCGCCGTCGGAGAAAAGGACCTCTGGCTCTATAAATTTGGCGACGCACCGCTCGCCACCGTCAAGGTCGAGATTGCAGATCGCCGGCAAGGCTCCGTCTGGTTCAATCCGCGCACGCGCGAGGTGGAACGGCTGGGGAATGAAATCGAGTATATCCGTTTCCACACCAGAGAAGACATGGCGCCGGAAATGTGGAAGTCGCAACCGGCAGTGGTTGAACAGGTCGCTACACTCCCCGGCTATAATGGCGAGATGTTCGGGCCAGAGGTCTATCTGGCCTATCATGAGAATGGCAATCCGATCACGGATGAAAACCTCGTGGGCGTCGTTCCCGTCTGGAAGGACGCCGAGCGTGAGGTCGTCCGGGCGTGGGGTGTTCTGTACAGCAATGGGGAAGACAACTGGTACCACTGGTACAATCCTTCAGCAGCAAACTGGAATCTGCATCCGGCCAATGCCGCCATGCTCGGCAAGAATGGGGACATCATTGCCGATGTTTGGGTTGGCCGCAGCGATTATGGAAAATTGGCAGCCGCCTTTGAGGAAGCTGCAGGCAGGAAACCTGACGTTTTCATGGACAGGTATGGCGTCTTCGCCAAATTCTTCAACGATGAGGTGACCAAATCCGCCAGCGGCATCACAGACTGGTATTTCGTCTACGGAGAAAATGCCAATGGTCGCTTCCACACGGCAAAGCGCGACAAGCGTGAACAGACAGCCGACGATCCAAAAGACAAGATGACGGCCCTCAATATCGCCGCCGCGCTGGAAAATGAGCGCGTTGCAGAGCGTGCGCGCAACTGGGAGAAATATGCCGCCGAAGAAGCAGCAATCAGAAAAGCCTATGCCGATGCCCTGATGGCGCGGGGCGGCAAGACAGCCGGTACGGATTTCTGGATGGTCGCCCGGATCGAGGGCGGGAAATACCTTGGCTATTACTGGCGCCAGAATGGTCGCCTGCCGAGCACGGCGGACGCTAACGATATCTGCCGCCGGTTCGGCTCAGACAGCTATGAATGCAATCTGGTCTGGCCATGGGCCGCGAACATTTATGCCGGGCAGCAGGCGGTGCAGGACAAGGCCAATGCCGAATATGCCGCCCGTGTACAGATGACCAGCCGCAAACCGCCCGCCTATCGTCGGCCCGTGGACACCCAGGGGCGCTGCTATGATCAGGGCAATGGCAAAGAGAAGTGCTTCTATAACTAGAAGCGCTTCGCCCCGTCAGATCAGATCAAGACCTGAAAGCGCGGCATCGACCGCTGCCCGCGCCTCGTCCGAGGCCGGGACCAGCGGCAGGCGCAGCTCATTTGCGATGAGACCAAGACAGCTCAATGCATATTTTACCGGACCGGGGCTCGTATCCGCAAAAAGCGCATCATGCAGCGGTGTGAGCCGGTCCTGCAGCGCCACGGCCTCATCCCAGCGCCCATCAAGACAGGCCGACTGCATCTGTGCACAGAGGTCCGGCACCACATTGGCCGTGACCGAGATACACCCCTGCCCGCCCATGGCGTTGAAGCCGACAGCGGTGCAGTCTTCGCCGGACAATTGGACAAAATCAGAGCCGCAAGAGAGCCGTTGACGCGCGACCCGCGCGAGAACCGAGGTCGCATCCTTCAGCGCGACGATCCGCGGATTTTCAGCCAACACGCCCATGGTGTCGACCGAGATATCCGAAGCTGTCCGCGCGGGGACGTTATAAAGAACGATCGGCAGGTCCGTCGCCTCGGCCAGCTTTGTGTAATGGGCGATCAGCCCCGCCTGAGAAGGGCGATTGTAATACCCCGTTGCGGCGAGCAGACCATCAGCCCCAGCCTCAGCTGCGGCCTTCGCAAGGCGCAGCGCGGTTGGCGTGTCATTGGCACCAACGCCAGCGATAACCGGCACCCGGCCCGCCACTACGCTGACGCACCGCCTGATGATCGCAATCTGCTCCTCAACCGTCAGGGTCGAGCCCTCTCCCGTTGTTCCAGCAGGCACGACGCCGTGGGTACCGCCGGCGAGCTGGCGCTCAAGCAGGCGATCAAAGGCGTCAAAATCGACAGCGCCATCCTTGAACGGCGTCACGAGGGCGGTGAACGAGCCTTTCAGCCAGTCACGTGCAGAAGAAGCGGCATAATTCATAGGGCGTGTGGGTAAGCTGACAGCGGCGAACACGCAAGCGCTTCTCGTGGCGATCATTTGGAAACATGGCCAGTCGTGCTACATAAGTGTTTCAAGCGTACAGAGTGACCTTATGCGCCACAAATATCTATTCGCTGCCCTCATTTCGGTTCTGGGTGGTCCGTTCAGTGCGCTGTCCGCCGACAGCGCCATTGCCGCACCGCCTCTGCCCCGGGTGAAACCTGAGGCACCGGTTTCCGCCTATATTTCAAAGTCGGACAAGGCACTGCTCGATGCATGCTTTGATGCGCTGGATCATCGCCGGTACAGCGAAGCCAACGATCTGCGACAGTCGATCAAGGACCAGGTCGCGCGGTCGGTCGCGGACTGGGCCTATTTGCGCTCCTCGGCGCCGGACGTCACGCCAACGCAGATCGGCGAGTTTCTTGATACGCATCTGGGTTGGCCGGACGACAGCCGCATGCAGCGCAATGCGGAATCCGATTTCGATCGCAATACACCAGCCGACACGATCCTCGCCTTTTTCGACAAGCGAGATCCGCTTACAGGCGATGGCCATCTGCATCTGGCGCGCGCCTTCTTTGCCACAGGCAAACGGGATGCCGGTCTCTCCCAGCTCCGAACGGCCTGGATTGACTATAATTGGACGAGCACGGATGAACGCTCCATCATCAATGAGTTCGGCAGCGATCTGACGCCCGCGGATCATTGGGCTAAGGCTGACCGGCAATTGTTCGATATTCGCGCCACCGATACTGAGCGTCTTCTCAATTACCTGCCGGCCGTCCAGCGCGCCGAGGCGATGACGCGCATCGCTCTTCTGAAGGGCGACCGCAACGGGCCGTCCCTGTACACTGGCCTGGCAGAAAGCAGCCGGAATGACAGTGGCGTCCTGCACGCGATGACGCGGTACCACCGCCGGCTCGACAAGGATGACGAAGCCGTCGTCTATGCCAGCCTCGCGCCCTTGGACCAGGAAGGCCTGCGCTATCCCGAGGCGTGGTACTATGAACGCAAACTTCTCGCCCGCTGGGCGCTGAAGACTGGCCGCTTTGCCGATGCCTATACCCTGTCAGCCTATTCCGGTCTTGAGCGGGGTAATGAATTTTCCGAAGCGGAATTCATGGCCGGTTGGCTGGCCTTGCGTTTTCTGAATGACCCGGAAAGCGCGAAAGCGCATTTCGCGTTTCTGACCGCCAATGTGTCATCGCCCATCAGCCTGTCACGGGGTGAATACTGGCTCGGCCGTGCATGGTCAGCCAGCGGGGATCAGGAAACCGCCAACCAGCACTATCGGGCCGCGGCGGCCTATCCTTTTGCCTATTACGGTCTGCTGGCGATCGAAGAATTGGGGGATCAGGCGCCCGCTACCGTGTTTCCTGAACCGCAGGCGGTCGGCGCGGATGCGCTGACCCTGTTCGAGGCGCGCCCGATGGTCCACGCCATGCGCATTCTGGCCGAGATCAATGAGGACACGCATTTTGACCGGTTTGCCCGTGCCCTTGATGATCAGATCGATAGCGAAGGCGATGTGTCCGCCTATGCTGATCTTGTTCTGGGAGAGCGCAAATACTACCTGGCCGTCCGTGCCGGGAAGGTTGCCCGGAATAACGGGACGGAAGTTCCTGGGGTGATCTATCCCCTGTATCCCGTGCCCAGCAGCGCCACAGATTACGCTGAACACGCCCTTATCCTCGGCCTCTCGCGCCAGGAATCGGAGTTCAACCCTGTTGCCTATTCCAGCGCCCGTGCGCGTGGCCTGATGCAGCTTCTCGATTCAACGGCAAAGCTGACGGCGCGCAAGGAAGGCCTGCCCTTTTCCTCATCACGCCTGATGAGCGACCCGAACTACAACCTGACCATTGGTGCTGCGCACCTCAAACATCTGCTTGAGCGGTTCAACGGCTCCTACATCATGGTGCTGGCAGGCTATAATGCGGGGCCGCACCGGGTTGACCGGTGGATCCGTGAGTACGGAGATCCGCGTGACCCGTCCGTAGACCCCATCGACTGGGTCGAGCTGATTCCCTTCTCGGAAACCCGCAACTACGTGATGCGCGTGCTTGAGAATACACAGGTCTATCGCGCCCGTCTCTCCGGTGAGCCACTCGGCGGATATCTGTCCCAGGACCTGACCCGGGGCGGGAATAGGCCATCATCGATCGGTATTTTCCCGCCTGCGCCAGCTCTGATGCAGGTGTCTCTCGAGGATGGCGGCGGACCTAATCTGATGAACCGTCCGGCGCTGCGTCCCCTCGCCTTTGAGCGTTATGACGAACTTGCCTTCCCGCCGATTGCGGGCGGTGTTGTCAATCAGAACGAGCGTGAAGAAGAACCGTCCGAGGACGAATAAAGAGTAGGTGGCTCAGGCCGCCTTCTCCCATTTCCCGGCGCCATTCTGCCGCCAGTAAGTGGCATCATAGCCGGCCGCCTTGACGGCTTTCCACGTGGTCCGGGCATCGGGTGCGCCGCCCTCGTCAAACATCACCACTGTCCGCGTGTAGCTCGCGAAGCTCTCGGGCGGCACCGCTCCCCCACTGACGAGAAAAAGAACATCGCGGCCTTCATCGGTTTCCTCGGAGGTGATCCAGATGGGTTGGCGCGCATCCTTCCCGCCCGCCGCATGGGGCAGAAAACTGTCGTCGCGATAGGTCCACAAAAGGGCATCGAGCGCCTCGGCGCTTTCGGCACTTCCCGTTTTGACAAGGGCCCGCCAGCCCCTATCAAGAGTACGCTCAAGAAGATCCGGCAGGACCTCGGCAAGGGTTGATCTTTCGAGGTGATAAAAGAGGACTTCGGCCATGGAGGGCGGTATAGACCTTCGAATGACCAACAGCGACCCCCTGAATATCTGGGCGATTTCCGATGGGCGCCGCGGGATGGAAAATCAGGCACTTGGCCTCGCCGAAGCCATCGCGCGCCAGCGGCCAGCCGTCATCACCACCAAGCGCATCGCAATTCAGTGGCCTTTCGACCAGCTGCCCGGTCGGCTCTGGCCTTCACCGCTAAACCGCCTGTCAAAGGACAGCGACCCGCTGGGTCCACCGCTGCCCGATATCTGGATTGCCTGTGGCCGGCGGACCATTCCCCTGTCGGGCGCCGTGCACGGCAAAGGTCCGTTGGTCATTCAGACGCAAGACCCTCGCGCGCCGCTCGATCAGTTCGATCTGGTGGTCCCGCCGCTGCATGACCAAGTCAGCGGTCCGAATGTCTATCCGATCCTGGGCTCACCCAATCGCCTGACGGTAGAAGGACTGGCACAGGCCGCTCATGCGCTAGCGCCACTGCTCCCCCCTCTCCCCCAGCCCTACGGCGCGGTGCTGTTGGGCGGAGACAGCAAGGACTATCAGCTCACCGATGCCGTGCTGGATCAGGTCATCAGCGTGCTGCAATCCGCGCATGCGGCCGGGTACGGATTGGTGATCTCGCCATCACGGCGAACCCCGGCGTCCGCTATTGATCGGCTCAACGCAGCGCTTGACCCGGCGCGCAGCTTCATCTGGGACGGCAAGCCTATAGCGGCCGTCGAGAACCCCTATCTGGGCATGCTCGGCCTCGCCTCGCGCCTTTGGGTGACCGAAGAATCCGCCAATATGCTGACAGACGCGGCATTCACTGGAAAGCCGGTCCACCTCCTTCCCATGGAGGGCGGCGCACCGAAATGGCAGCGCTTTCATGCCAGTCTGGCTGACCGCCAAGTCATCAACGCAGGCGCTGATCTGTCCGCGGACTGGTCGTACGAGCCCGTGCGCGAGACGGACCGGGTCGCCAGGCACGCGCTGGACTTACTCGAGTCCCGTCGCGGGTAGCGGGATCAGGTCTTGGCCTTGGACTTGTCCTCCAGCAGGATCTGACCCTTTTTCTCCACCCGCCCCTTCACGGCCTCGGCCATGCTGGCGAGGATCGTTGGCAGGATGATGACGATCCGCACATGCTTTGGGAAAATATCAATATCGCCGGAGACCTTCTGGCCCATGCCCCGCGCGGTGAAGCTCATCCGGTCGCCCTCCCAGTGACGATCGAATTTCAGCATCATGTTGCCGGTAATGCTTTCCTTCAGGCTGTCGAACTGCTCGTCGATGCGCTGGCGCGCGCCAGCAATGCCGAGGTCATGGTCGAGGGTGATGGTGACTGGTTTGCCCATGGTGATCTCCTGTCTTCATCAGATAAAGTAGGGTGCCGATCGCGGCATAAAACCCCATAGGGGCTTGAACCCTTCTGCGGGCACCGTACATTCGCTGCCTTCTCGGACCAGATGAAAGTGACCGCCATGAGCGAAACGCTGCACTCCAAACTCCTGATCATCGGATCGGGCCCTGCCGGTTATACAGCCGCGATCTATGCAGCGCGGGCGATGCTGGAGCCGACACTCGTTGCGGGCCTGCAGCCGGGCGGCCAGCTGACCATCACCACCGATGTCGAGAATTATCCGGGCTTCGCCGATGTGATCCAAGGCCCGTGGCTGATGGAACAGATGCAGAAGCAGGCCGAGCATGTGGGCACCAAGATGATGAATGACATCATCACTGAGGTGGACACCCAGGTCCGGCCCTTCCGCGCCATCGGCGATTCCGGCCGCGTTTATACCGCCGACGCGATCGTCATCGCCACCGGAGCGCAGGCCAAGTGGCTGGGCCTGCCGTCTGAACAGAAATTCCAGGGCTTTGGCGTATCCGCATGCGCCACATGCGACGGCTTCTTCTATCGCGGCAAGAATGTCGCCGTCATTGGCGGCGGCAACACCGCCGTTGAAGAAGCGCTGTTCCTGACCAATTTCGCCGAGAAGGTGACGCTGGTGCATCGCCGCGAGGAACTGCGGGCCGAGCGCATCCTGCAGGAGCGGCTCCTGAAGCACCCCAAGGTCGAGGTGATGTGGAACCGCCAGGTCGAAGAGATCATCGGTGACAGCGATCCGCTCGGCGTGACCGGCGTCAAACTGGCGTCGACCATCGGCGCAGAGCCAGTGACAATTGACGTGCACGGTGTGTTTGTCGCTATCGGCCATGCCCCGGCGACGGAACTGTTCCACGGCAAACTCGACATGAAAGAGAGCGGCTACATCGTCACCGCCCCGGATTCGACAGCCACATCTGTGCCGGGCATCTTCGCTGCAGGCGATGTGACCGATGAAATCTATCGCCAGGCCGTGACGGCCGCCGGCATGGGGTGCATGGCCGCGCTTGAGTCAGAAAAATATCTCGCCGCCCTGCACATCGCCGAAGCGGCGGAGTGATCACAGATCGCTGAAGACCTTGCGCAATTGGGCCTTTGAATCCTCATGGGTCAGTGCAAGGTGCAGCGGTGTAATGGCGATCTTGCCGTCATGAATGGCGCGCAGATCAGTGTCTGGCGGCGGCAGGGTCTTCTCTCCGGAGAAGCCGAACCAGTAATAGCGGCGCTGACGCAGGTCTGTCCGCTCTTCCGCGTATAGCTCGACCTTCTCCCGCTGGCCTTGGGCCACGACATCGATTCCGGCCACCTCGTCAGGCTCGACATCGGGAAAATTAAGGTTGATCACCACATCAGACGGCCAGCCGGCCTTCAGCAGACGGCGGATGATTTCCGGACCATGGGCCACCGCCGTGTGCCATTTGGGCGCGTCGCGGTCAGAACGGCTTTGCGAAAGTGCGATGGACGGAATGCCCACCGTCATGCCCTGAAACGCCACTGCGATGGTGCCGGATACCGTCACATCTTCGGCTATATTCTGACCATTGTTGATGCCGGACAGGATAAGGTCCGGCCGCTGGCCCTCGACCAGATGACTGATGCCCAGTTGTACGCAGTCGGTTGGTGTTCCGTCTACGGCGAAGCGCTGCTCGCCCACATCCCGCACCCTTAGGGGTCGGGTCAGCGTGATGGAGCGGGACATGCCCGACTGATCGACTTCGGGCGCGACAGTCCACACATCGTCAGACAGCTCACGAGCAATCTCTTCAAGCGCAATCAGGCCCGGCGAGTGGATACCGTCATCATTGGAACATAATATGCGCATGGGTCAGGCCTTTGCTGCTTCGATTTTGGCCTTGCCCATAAAGGGGACCAGGACCTTCGGGATCGTAATAGACCCGTCCTCATTCTGGTAATTCTCCAGAATGGCCACCATGGTCCGGCCCACAGCGAGCCCCGATCCATTCAGTGTATGAACGAATTCAGGCTTCGCCTTTTCGGCTGGCCGGTAGCGAGCGTTCATCCGCCGCGCCTGGAAATCACCGCAATTCGAGCAGGACGAAATCTCGCGATACCGCTTCTGAGCTGGCAACCACACTTCGAGGTCATAGGTTTTCAGCGCACCAAACCCGATATCGCCGGTGCAGAGCAGTTTGGTCACGAAGGGCAGCTCGAGACGTTTCAGGACCTCTTCCGCGCACCCCGTCATACGATCATGCTCCTCACCTGAAGCCTCAGGCGCGGTGATCGACACCAGCTCCACTTTTGAGAACTGATGCATACGGATCAGGCCGCGTGTGTCGCGACCGGCAGAGCCTGCTTCCGCGCGAAAACACTGCGTCCACGCCGTCAGGCGCATCGGCAATTGCTCGGCCGACAGCACGGCCTCACGCACGGTGTTGGTCAGGGTCACTTCGGCGGTGGGGGTCAGATAATGGTCAGGCCCTGCCTTGAAGAGGTCTTCCTCAAATTTCGGCAGCTGCCCCGTCCCCTCCAGTGCATCGCCAAGGACCAGAACCGGCGGCGACATTTCCGTATAGCCGAATTCTTCCGTGTGCAGTGACAACATGAAATTTGCGATGGCGCGTTCGAGCCTTGCCAGATCCTGCTTCAGAATGACGAAGCGAGAGCCCGACATTTTTGCCGCCGTCTCAAAATCCATCATCCCCAGGGCTTCGCCGAGCGCCACATGATCGGTGTCCGATACAGGCAGACCCGCCGCGTCATGGCCCTCGGGCCAGCGACGCACCTCAACATTCTCGTCTTCGTCAGCACCCTCCGGCACATCGTCGGCAAGCAGATTGGGGATGGGTAATAGAGCCTGGCGCAGCTGTTCGGTCAGCTCCCGGTCCTTCGCCTCACGATCCTGCACGGCTGATTTCAGCGCTGCGACTTCGGCCATCACCGCCTGCGCTGCCGCCTCATCACCGGAGGCCTTCGCTGCGCCGATTTTCTTGGACGCCTGCTTTTGCTCCGCCTGCGCATCGTTCATTGCCTTGGTGTTGGCAACGCGGTCGGCGTCAATGGCGATCAGTTCAGCTGCGCGATAGGACGCGCCCCGCCGCTCCATATCGCGGTCGAAGCGTTCCGGGTTTTCCTTGATGGCGCGAATGTCGTGCATGGGGTCTCCTTTGGGCCGCACAATAGAGCCGACCGCCGCCCCCGCAAGGCCCTGCTTGCGGTTTGCGATACAAACCAGACCGTGCTATCGTTTGTTTTGCAAACCGATAGGAGAGATCATCATGCGTCCTTTATCCAGCCTTCTTGCCGTCGCCCTCATGGCCACCGCCGGAGCGGCATTCGCGCAGCCCATGCCGCAAATCGGCGGACAGGCATCGCATATCGAAGCCCTTGATTTCATGAAGGGCGAATGGCGCGGCACGGCCACAATCTACAGCCAGACCGGCCCCCAGACACTGACCCAGACCGAGCGCGTCGGGACGATGCTCCAGGGCGACATACTGGTCGTCGAAGGCCACGGTTATGACGCCGACGGCGAGACCGAGTTCAACGCCATGGGCATTGTCAGCTGGAATCCCGCCACCGCCGCCTATGATTTTCGCTCCTACGCCATGGGTTTCAGTGGGACCTACCCCTTCAACGCCACGGAAAACGGCTTTGCATGGGAGATCCCGGCCGGCCCTAATGCCAAAATTGTCTATAACGCCGTCATTGAAGGCGATGACTGGCATGAAACAGGCCACTACGTCCGCGACGGCATGGCCCCGGTCAAAACCATCGAGATGACGCTGAAACGCATCGGGGACACAGACTGGCCTGCGGCAAATCCTGTTTCTCTCGACTAGGCGGAAGCCAGAAACGCGATGGGCGCCTATATCGGATGAAGTTGCCAAACCGAGACTGCCTGTGCCCAACGATACCCTGACCGTCGCCACCCATCGATCCATTGCCGATATTTGCAAGGAGGTCTGGGACAACCTCGCCGGCCTGACGGGACAGCCCTATTATCCCTTCACGGCGTTCGACTTCCTCGATGCGCTCGAAAAATCAGGCTCGGTGCGGCCCGAGACAGGCTGGGGCCCTCAACATCTGGTCCTGTCTGACGGTGACAACCCGATCGGCGCGCTTCCTCTCTATCTGAAGGGCCACAGCCAGGGCGAATACATTTTCGACCACGCCTGGGCAGAAGCCTATCAGCGGGCCGGCGGGCGATATTACCCCAAGCTTCTTGCGGCCATTCCATTTACGCCTGCGACCGGTCCGCGCCTGCTCTGCCGCCCAGAGACACAAGCGACCCTTGCAGCGGCCGCGGCGCAGGTCAGTGATGAGATGGGCGTATCGTCCCTTCACCTCAATTTTCCGGACAAAGGCCAGGTCGCGGCGTTGGAAGTCGCGGGATATCTGATCCGCAAAGGACAGCAATTCCATTTCACCGATGAAGGCTTTGGCGACTGGGGCGGTTTTCTGGCCGCCCTGTCCTCCCGCAAACGCAAGGACCTGCGCAAGGAGCGTGCGGCGATCGCACAGTCGGACCTTGATATTGAGTGGATCACCGGCCGAGACATCACCGAAGATCACCTCGACCATTTCTGGACATTCTATCAGGACACAGGCGCGCGCAAATGGGGCACCCCTTACCTGACGCGGACGTTTTTCTCGATGGTAACAGAGAGGATGGCGGACAGGATGCTGTTCGTCTTTGCGAAACGAGGGGATCGGCCAATCGCCGGGGCGCTGAATTTTATCGGCGGAGATACACTGTTCGGGCGGTATTGGGGGTGCACGGAGCACGTCCCTTTCCTGCATTTTGAGCTGTGCTATTATCAGGCGATTGACTACGCCCTGGCCCATGGCCTGACGCATGTGGACGCTGGCGCGCAAGGCGAACACAAAATCGCCCGCGGATATCGTCCGTCCACAATTTATTCAGCGCATGTTATTCGTGACGAAGGCTTTCGACAGGCCGTCGCGCAGTACCTTGAGGCAGAAGCCACCGAGGTCGATGCGGAAATCAATTATCTGGGCGAATTTACGCCGTTTCGACGAGGATAGGGTCAGGCCGTGGCGGCGAAAGTCGTTCTCGCGAACGTCCGCAGAAGCGTTACCACTTCAACCGAGGAGCTGCCCGCCACTTTATTTTCCAGCGCCTTGGCGCTCAATTCAAAGAATGCTGGCGGCAGTTCTTCAAGCGTGCTGCGTTTCTCAAACCCCATGGACCAGTTCGGAAAATCGCGAGCGGTGATGTACCGGCTCATCATTGTGATGACGCCCGTGTGACGAGGATCGCCTGCCAAGCGGTTGAACAATGCCTGGACCGCATCTTCGGGCCCTTCGAGAACCTGGAAAAAAACGCCTTCCGCATAAAGCAGCATGCCAGTGACTTCGACGCGGGAATTTTTCCGGCGCGAGGCTTCCAGAATCCTGGCCAGGTCGCCTTCATCGAATTCCGGCGTCGCTGAACTGACATAGAGTATCTGGCGCATGGTCCCCTCGCATTTTTGCGGTTGTTTTCCATGCTATCATCGAGCGGTTAATGTGCGCTTTCCCAAAACGGGCCAACTGGTTCAAAGCAGGTAAAAGATAGCGATGACCACCTATGCGACGATTGCGCGATTTTACGATCCGGAAGAAGCCCACGTCGCCGCCGGCTATCTGCGCAGTCATGGTTTTGATGTGCAGGTGGCCGATCAGCATGCGCTGACCGCGATGCCGGAAATGCGCATTGGCCTGCAGGGATATCGGCTGATCACCGCGCAGAAAAACGCCTTTCAGTGTGAAGCGCTGCTGCGCGATATCCGCGAAACGCACAGCGCCTTTGGCCAGTGCGAGATTTGCAGATCGACCCGCCTCCGCCGTATTCGCGACGGCCGCGTGCCGATCCTGCACCTGCTGATCGGGTTTTTCTTTCCCTTCGCGCCGGGCACCCGGTCTTTACGTTGCGCTGAATGCGGGCATAAGCAACCTGCCAACGATGATGAACAGGATGAGCCATGAGCCTGCAGACCCGATATGACAGCGACAATGTCTTCGCCAAGATTATTCGCGGTGAGATCCCGGCCGTCAAAATTCTCGAAGATGATGAAGTGCTGGTCCTCATGGACGCGTTTCCGCAGACAAAAGGCCACGCCCTCGTGATCTCCAGGACGGCGCACGCGGTCAATCTGCTCGACGTGCCGCCTGCCGCCCTGACCCGCATGATCCTGGCGGCCAAAGAGGTCGCCGACGCTATCGTCCGTGCCCTGAAACCTGATGGTTTCCGCATCGTGCAGTATAACGGCGCTCCCGCCGGGCAGAGCGTTTTCCACCTTCACTTCCACATCATTCCGGTCTGGGAGGGCGAGGCCGTCGGCAGTCACGCACACAAGATGGCCGACCCCGCCGATCTGGAAGACACAGCAAAGGCTATCCGTGAACAGCTCTGATCAGAATATCGCCCTCGTCACCGGCGCATCACGCGGCATTGGCCGCGCGGCGGCCCTCGCCCTTGGTACGGCAGGTTATCATGTTATCGCCCTCGCCCGTACGGTTGGCGCTCTGGAGGAGCTTGATGACGAGATCGCCGCAGCCGGCGGCAGCGCGACGCTTATACCGGTCGACCTCGCCGAACAGGAAGCGCTGTCGCGCCTCCCCGCCGCCCTCGCCGATCGGTTTGGCCGTATTGACGCGCTGGTCGCCAATGCCGGTGTGCTGGGAGAGTTGACCCCGGTCAGTGATATCCCCGCGAAGGTCTGGCACAATGCCTTTGCGGTCAATGTGCATGCCAATCTTTCGCTGCTTGCCGGTCTTGATCCCCTGCTGCGAGCCAGCTCGCACGCCCATATCGTCGGCATCACATCAGGCCGTGCACGGAAGTTCGTCCCCTTCTGGGCTCCCTATTCGGCGACAAAAGCGGCATTTGAGGCGCTCATGCTCACCTATGCGGCGGAGCAGGAAACCTTCACCATCCGGACAAACCTGATCGATCCTGGTCCGATCCGCACGGGGATGCGCGCCAAGGCCATGCCAGGGGAAGACCCTGAGACGCTGCCAACGCCCGAAGACCTTGCGCCATTGGTGGTGGAGCTTTGCCGCCCGGATGAGACGCGCAATGGAGAGATTATCTCGTTCAAGGAATGGCTGCAGGCAAACGCCTGACCGTCAAGGGGTCAGGCCGCAGCGCGTGCCAGTGAAAGCTCTGACCAGATGGTGTTGAGAGCACTGACCAGTGCCTCGACCTGTTCATCCGTATGCAGCGGTGATGGTGAGAACCGAAGGCGCTCAGTCCCTTTCGGCACGGTGGGGTAGTTGATTGGCTGCACGTAAATGCCGAACCGATCAAGCAGGATATCCGACACCGCCTTGCACTGAACCGCATTGCCGACCCACAGGGGCACAATGTGACTGGGGCTATCCATGACGGGCAGACGGGCCGCCCGCAATTTGTCCTTTAGTTGCTGCGCTTGCGCCTGATGATGACGACGCAGGTCCTGCCCATCCCTCAGCGCACGGACAGAAGCAATAGCGCCGGCCACCAGCACCGGTGACAGCGCCGTCGTGAATATGAAGCTTGACGCATAGGACCGAACCGCATCGACCATGGACGCATCACCCGTGATGTATCCACCCATGATGCCAAATGCCTTGCCCAGTGTGCCCTCGATGCAGTCGATCCGGTCCGACAGGCCAAGCTGCTGGGCAAGGCCACCGCCTTTTTCTCCGTACAGCCCTACGCCGTGCACTTCATCAAGATAGGTGAAGGCACCATGCTTTTCCGTCACATCGAGAATGTCGGCGATGGGCGCAAAATCGCCATCCATGGAATAGACGCTCTCAAAGGCGACGACCTTGGGCACATCAGCAGGCAGGGAGGAGAGAAGTTCATCAAGGTGAGCGGCGTCATTGTGGCGCCAGATCAGCTTTGGTCCGCGTCCGCCGCGAATGCCCTGTATCATCGAGGCGTGGTTCAGCTCATCGGAAAGGATCACGCAGCCCGGCAACAGACGCGAAAAACTCGACAGGGTCGCTTCGTTGGAAATATAGCCAGATGTAAACAGCAGTGCACTGTCTTTATCATGAAGGCTGGCCAGCTCCTTCTCCAGCGCCACGTGATATTTCGTGGTCCCGGCAATGTTCCGGGTGCCCCCGGCACCAGCACCGACATCATCGAGCGCGTTGTGCATGGCGGCCAGCACGTCTGGATCCTGCCCGAGCCCCAGATAATCATTGGAGCACCAGACCACGACATCCTGTGCTGAACCGTCTTCCCTATATCGGGTCGCTATGGGAAAATTGCCGCGCTGGCGTTCAAGATTGGCGAACACGCGATATCGCCCCTCGGCCTTGATGGCAGAGAGGGAGTGATCAAACGCGGCTTTGTAATCGAATCCCATGTCGGGGTCCGGATATCATAGGCATCAGACGCGGCCTATACACAACCGTGCAGCCATCGCCTTAATTTCGTCGGGACAATCCCGACATCCGTGATCAGAGCTGGAAGCGGATTTGATCGGCCCAGAACCGTTCCATGCGCTCAAGCGTCAGGTTGGTTGTCTTGACCATTGGCACCGCAACGTCGCCGACCTTTTCCACAGAGCCAAGATGCCGCTGGAACAGGGCGGAGAGCTGCTCACGCACATCTAGGCCTTCATCCGTCAGGGAGACGCGCACCGAACGCCGATCGGCATTGGAGCGCTTGTGGGAAATATAGCCTGCCTCAACCAGCTTTTTCAGGTTGTAGGAGACATTGGACCCCAGATAATGCCCGCGTGTGCGTAGCTCACCGGCTGTCAGCTCGGCATCGCCAATATTGTAGAGCAGCAATGCCTGCACGGCATTGATGTCTTTCTGCCCCATACGATCGAGCTCATCCTTGATCACATCGAGCAATTGCCTATGCAGGCGCTCAATCAATGTAAGGAGCTTCAAATAGGAGCCCTCAAGCTCCGTTGATGGCTCTGCATCGTCTGCTACTGACGTTACCGAAAGATTTGACCGCATCACCTACACACCTGTCGAAATACCTCTTCAATGACGACAATATCCCAACACCCCTAAACGTCGGTAAATGTTGAGATAAATATTGTTCGTTTTGTCGTTAACCTAGTGAAATACTGAGCCCCATGACCGATCGCGATTTTTCTGGACGATTTCCAACGACCCGGCTGCGCCGTACCCGTCAGGCCCAATGGATCCGTCAGCTCGTGGCCGAGAGCCATATTAACCCCCAGGATCTTGTTCAGGCCGTGATCCTGCGTGAAGACGACGCACCCTCAGGTCCGATCACGGCGATGGACGGCATCCTTCGCAGCAGCGTTGATGAAGCGGTGGAGATGGCCAAGCGTGCCGCGGCGGTCGGTGTGCCCGCGCTGGCGCTATTTCCCTATACCAGTGTTGAAGATCGCGACGCGACAGGCTCTGGCGCCCTGTCGAGTGACAATCTCATGGCGCGGGCGGCCCGGGCCATCAAGAAAGCGGTTCCTGAGATCGGCCTGATCGGCGATGTGGCGCTCGACCCCTATACCGATCACGGCCATGACGGTCTGCTGCGCGATGGCGTGATCCTGAATGATGAAACCGTCGCCCTTCTCTGCCAGCAGGCCGTGGTGCTGGCGGAGGCCGGTTTCGACGTGGTCGCGCCATCAGACATGATGGATGGGCGCATCGGGGCGATCCGTATGGCGCTGGACAAGGCGGGCTATCAGGACCGGCTGATCCTGTCCTACGCGGTCAAATATGCCTCGCGATTTTACGGACCCTATCGCGATGCCATCGGGTCTCGCGGCGTCCTGCAGGGGGACAAGCGGACCTATCAGATGGACCCGCGCAATTCCGCCGAAGGCCTGCGTGAGGCCGCGATGGATGTACAGGAAGGGGCCGACATGCTCATGGTCAAACCCGGCCTTCCCTATCTCGACCTGGTTCGCCGCGTCAAAGATGCGTTCGCCGTTCCGGTCGCTGCGTTTCAGGTCTCAGGCGAATACGCCATGCTGCGCTGTGCGGCAGAGGCCGGCGCGTTTGATTTTGAGGCTGCCGCACTGGAGGCGCTGCACTGCTTCCGGCGGGCCGGTGCCGACATGATCATCAGCTATTACGCGATCGACGCCGCGGGCTGGATCGCCCGCGATCTCTGATCAGTTGCTGCCGATTGGCCGTCCCTGCAGATACTGGCGTCCTGAATAGATCAGCGGTTCGTCGTCCGAATAGTCGTGATGGACGACCTCGCCGATCAGGATCACGTGATCCCCGGCATCCTTCCGATCCCAGATCCGACAGTCGAAACCGGCAAGCCGGTCCTTCAGCAGCGGTGCCCCCGTTGCAAAACTCTCGGTCTCATCGGGCAGGAAGTTGTGGCGTCCCGGTGTCGCAAACCGTATAGAGAGCGGCTGCTGAGCGGCGTTCAGAATACTGACCGCATAATTATCAGCGCTCATGAAGTGGCCGAAAACACTGGATCGCCGATCGAGGCACCACAGAACCAGCGTCGGCTCCAGGGACACGGAAGTGAAACTGTTTACGGTTATACCCAGTGGCTCATGGCCATCGGGAAGGCACGACACGACGGTGACACCTGTTGTGTAGCGGGAAAAGGCGTTTTTATGGCCGCGATATGGATCAGACATCAGAAGGCGTTAGACCAGGTTGGCGTCACTCACAATTCACCACAAGCGACATCGTTAGCGTCACCGGACGTTTTGTCCCTTCCCCTTTTGTATAAATCATAACAGCCTGAGACCCGATGGAAGACATTGCTGTCACATGGCAGATGTGGGTGACCCTTGGCGCGATTGCCGTCGCCATTGTCGCCTATTCTCTTGACCGATTTTCGCTGGAGCTGGTCAGCGCGCTGACGCTCGCCTTCTTTCTTGTCTTTTTCCATTTTTTCCCGATCACCGAACAGGTGAACGGACACGAGCTCGACGAGGCGGAACTGCTCTCCGGCTTTGCCAGTCCGGCCCTGTTCGCCATTCTCGGGCTGCTGATTGTCGGTCAGGGCATGTATCAGTCCGGCGCGCTCGACTGGCCGACCCGTATGCTGATCGGTGCCCATGCCCGATTCAGGCAGTACGCGGTGATCGGCATTTTTATCTTCGTCATGCTGGTAAGTGCGTTTCTGAACAATACGCCGGTCGTGGTGATGTTCATTCCGATCATGGCGGCCGTCGGCGCGCAGGGCGGCATCGCCCCCTCCAGGCTGATGATGCCACTGTCTTTCATGTCGATTTTGGGCGGCATGACCACCACCATCGGTTCCTCCACCAACCTTCTGGCGGTGGAGGCCTATTATAATTCCACCGGCATTCAGCTGGGCTTTTTCTCACTCATGCCGATGGGCCTCATCCTGGCGGCATCGGGGAGTATCTACCTTGCCATTGCGACCAAGTACTTCCTGCCTGACCGGTTCGGGGAGAGCCTCAGCGCCCCCGACGGCCGGCAATTCCTCGCCCAACTCACCCTTGATCGCGGCAACCCGCTGATTGGCGAGAAGTCCGTCGCGGGGCTGTTCCCGACCCTGAAGAACGTCACCGTCCGGCTCATCCAGCGCAAGGAAGAGATCCTCCTGCCGCCCTTCGACGATGTGACGATGCGCCTGCATGACCGGGTGGTCATTGCGGCCACGCGCGATTCCCTGACCCGCCTTCTGAAGACGAAAAGCCAATTGCTGGCCGGTTTCATGGGAGAGGTCGAGACGCCCGAAGGCGAAGGCGGCGAGCTGTCCATGGTGGAGGCCATTGTCGCGCCGGGCTCCCGCATTATCGGCCGGTCGATCAGTCAGATCCGTTTCCGGTTTCAGACCAATTGCGTGATTGTCGGTATTCAGCGGCGCAGCCGCATGATCCGCTCGGAGCTGAATTCGATTCGTCTTGAAGCGGGTGACGTGCTTCTCATCCTTGGCGATCGTACGGATATTCGGCGTCTGCGCGGTGACCGTGACATCCTGATGCTCGAGCAGTCGATGACGCAGGTCCCTGATCCGGATCACGCGCGCAACGCCGGGTTGATCTTCCTGTCGATCGTGTTCCTGGCAGCATTCAGCATTGTGCCGATCGCCATCGCCGCTGTTGTCGGCGCCGCGGCTATGGTCGCCACGGGCTGCCTGAACGTTCGGCAAGCCGCACGCGCAATCGATCGGCGGGTCTATCTTCTGATCGGCGTTGCGCTCGCCATGGGCGCTGCGATGGAAGGAACCGGGGGCGCCGCCTATCTGGGTACCCTGCTGACCCCGCTCGCCAATGGTCCGGGCGGCAATGTCGTCCTCCTGTCGGCCTTCTTCCTGCTGACCGCCTGCCTGACCAACGTTCTGTCAAACAATGCCACGGCGGTTCTGTTCACGCCGATTGCGGTCAGTGCCGGCACCGCAGCCGGCATGGACCCAGCCGTGCTTGTCCTGACCGTGATCTATGCGGCCAACTGTTCGTTCGCGACACCTGTCGCCTACCAAACAAATTTGCTGGTCATGGCTCCCGGGCATTATCGCTTCCGAGATTTTATCACTTTTGGTGTACCACTGATCGTCGTCCTGTGGATCGTCTACACCATCGTCGCGCCGATCTATTTTGGCGCGCAGGGAATGCTCTAGCACCCCTCTTTGGTATATGCGTTTGAGTATGAGTGAGTATAAAAGACCGAATGACTAAACCGTTTCCGTCATCCAGCAGCGAATTCTTCCTGACCGCTCCCAGTCCGTGCCCCTATCTGCCCGGCCGTGAGGAGCGCAAGATTTTCACATTTCTGGGCGGTGAAGGCGCGGCAGATCTGAATGCCATTCTGAGCCAGCGCGGTTTTCGTCGGTCACAAAACATCGCCTATCTGCCAGCCTGTGACCGTTGTCAGGCCTGTCGGCCGGTTCGGGTCCGGGTTGATGATTTTGATGAGAAGAAATGGCGCCGTCCCCTTCGCCGCAACGCTGACCTGACGCGCACGCCGCGCCCACCGCGCACCACGTCTGAGCAGTTCTCCGTCCTGCGTGCTTATCTCGATACACGCCACGGCGATGGCGGGATGGCGGACATGACCGTGCTCGACTACTCCGCGATGGTCGAACAGACGCCCGTCGACACGCTTATTCTTGAATACCGTGATGATGACGGGCGCCTCGTCGCCGGCGCGTTGACGGACCGTCTGCGGGACGGCCTGTCCATGGTCTACAGCTTCTTCGACCCCGATGATGAGGGCCGTTCTGTCGGCTCCTATATGATCCTTGATCACATTCTTTATGCGCGAGAGCTGGGACTGCCTTACGTCTACCTCGGCTACTGGGTGAAAGGCTCACGCAAGATGGATTACAAGCGGCGGTTCGGCCCCCTCGAACATCTCACAAGTGAAGGCTGGCAACTGCTTCCAGCCCAGGCTGCGCGTTAAGCTCTCTTGTGAACACGGACTTGCTTCATGTCGTAAAAACTGAAGAAAGCGGTTTTTTGAATGTGGAAATAGTTTGACCCCTCGCCTCGTCTTCGCAGCTGAGGAACGAGATGTTCAAATCAGTAATTTCCATCGCGGACTGAAGAAGAAAAGCTACGCGTACCGGTTCGGGAATCAAAAAGGCGCCCTTCGTGGGCGCCTTTTATTTAGGGTCAGGGACCTACCGAGTATCGGGTCGCGGCGTGCTCACCGGTTCTCGCCGCACCTTATGGCTGAGCCAGATGGCACCGATCCCGACTAGGAGGATCGTTCCTACGACCACGACTTCGCGGGGCAGACCCGAGATGGTGGCGAGAATGACAAGCGCCGTCAGGAGGATGAGCCAGCGGATGAGCCGGTAATTGGCAAAAATGGCTCTTAGACTGCGGGGGTTGTTTTGATCCGGAAGCGTCATTACGAATCGATCCGAACACTGGATGCGCGCTTGGTCTTTACCGCAGCGCTCATAATACCAAGACCGCCCACGATCAGAACGCCGATTGCGATGAAGAGCGGCGGTGCCCCCAATGTAAAGGCGAGCCAGACCAGCCCGACCATCAGCACCACAAACCCCAGGCCGTACATTTTTGCTCGTTCCATGACGTATCTCCTTTGGTGAAGAAACGCGGAGTGGAGACGCCGGGTTCCCTCCACCGACAAGGTGTGTGAACGACAAAAAAAGCCCCGATCAACGATCGGGGCTTCATGTCTGATTTGAAAGGGCTCAATCAGGCCGTTGATTTCTCGGCCGTTTTCTTTCCGCCTTCGGAGTACACATACATTGGTGTGCCGCGTCCATTAACGACGTCGTCATTGACCACGACCTCTTCAACACCCTTGAGGGTTGGCAGGTCGAACATGGTATCCAGCAGGATGCCTTCCATGATGGAACGAAGACCACGGGCACCGGTCTTGCGCTTGATGGCGCGCTTGGCGACCGCGTTCAGCGCATCTTCGGTGAAGGTCAGCTTGGTATCTTCCATCTCAAAGAGTCGCTGATACTGTTTGACCAACGCGTTCTTCGGCGATGTCAGGATCTGAACCAGGGCATCCTCGTCCAGATCTTCCAGCGTCGCGATAACCGGCAAACGACCGATAAATTCAGGGATCAGACCGAATTTCAGCAGATCTTCCGGCTCGACCTCGCGAAGGATGTCGCCAACGCGGCGGTCATCAAGCTCTTTCACCTCGGCATTGAAACCGATCGAAGCGCCCTCACCGCGATTGGCAATGACCTTGTCGAGACCCGCAAAGGCGCCGCCGACAATGAACAGAATGTTCGTCGTGTCGACCTGCAGGAATTCCTGCTGCGGATGTTTCCGGCCACCTTGTGGCGGCACGGATGCAACGGTGCCTTCCATGATTTTCAGCAGTGCCTGCTGAACACCCTCGCCCGACACATCGCGCGTAATGGACGGGTTGTCCGACTTACGGCTGATCTTGTCGATTTCGTCGATATAGACGATGCCGCGCTGGGCGCGTTCAACGTTGTAATCGGCCGACTGCAACAGCTTCAGGACAATGTTTTCAACGTCCTCGCCCACATAACCGGCTTCGGTCAGGGTCGTGGCGTCGGCCATCGTAAAGGGCACATCGAGAATGCGCGCGAGCGTCTGGGCGAGCAACGTCTTGCCGGAACCCGTTGGGCCCACCAGCAGAATGTTGGACTTCGCCAATTCGACGTCAGAATTCTTCTGGGCGTGATTCAGGCGCTTGAAGTGGTTGTGCACGGCGACGGCAAGCACGCGCTTGGCGTAGGACTGGCCGATGACATAATCATCCAGCACTTGGTGAATGTGCTGCGGCGACGGCACACCGTCCCCTGACTTCACAAGGCTCGATTTGGACTCTTCACGGATGATATCCATGCAGAGTTCGACACACTCATCACAAATGAAAACTGTCGGTCCGGCGATCAGCTTGCGCACTTCGTGCTGCGACTTGCCGCAGAACGAACAGTACAGCGTGTTCTTTCCATCGCCACCGGAACCACCGGTACTGCCGGTTGGTCCGCCTGATCCACCTTGATTGCCAACTTTACTCATGGGGAGCTCCCTGGCCCTGGAACGCCGAGCCCGCCACGGCGACCGTCACAAAACTATTCATATCAACCTGACTGTGCATGATCCGGGCCGGTCACGCAATCTAACGCCGTGTAACCCTACCCGCCTTTTCGTTTATATAGGGTTTTTTACGGACGGCGCAGGGTGAATGCCCTGTCGCCGTCTACAACCCTTATTCGGCCGCGGGAGCCGACGTGCGTTTTTCGATGACCTCGTCGATCAGCCCGAACTCTTTGGACTGCTCCGGCGTCATGAACGTATCCCGATCAAGGGTCCGCTCAATGGTTTCGTAGTCCTGGCCCGTATGCTCAACATAAATTTCGTTGAGGCGCTTTTTCGTCGCGATAATGTCCATCGCGTGACGCTCAATGTCCGAGGCCTGCCCTTGGAAGCCAGCCGAAGGCTGGTGAACCATGATGCGGGAGTTTGGCAGGCTGAAACGCATGCCCTTGTCGCCGGCCGTCAGCAGCAGCGAGCCCATGGAGGCGGCAAGGCCGATACACATGGTCGAGATCTGGGGGCGGATATACCGCATGGTGTCGTACATCGCGAGACCGGCGGTGACGGATCCGCCCGGGCTGTTGATGTAGATGGCGATATCCTTCTTCGGATTGTCGGCCTCAAGAAACAGAAGCTGAGCCACGACCAACGTCGAAATCTGATCATGCACCGGACCGGACAGGAAAATGATCCGTTCCTTGAGAAGGCGGGAATAGATGTCGAAAGAGCGCTCCCCGCGGCTCGTCTGCTCGATCACCATCGGTACGAGCGTATTCATGTAAATGTCGTGGGGGTCTCTCATCGTCGTCTCCGGCTAAAAAAGCGCAGCCGAGAACCGGCGCGCCATACTCTGGGTCGCAAGCAGGTAAGGTGAGCCGAGGCTCACATCAATGACCCGTTAAAGCACGCGCCGCGTTAAGGACGAATGACTAACCGCGACGCCGTGCAATGCGACGGACTTCTTCTTCGACTTTTTCTTCCACAATCCGTGGCAGATTCGCGTCGAGCCATTGTTTGACCATGGGGGCCAGCATCGCTTCGACAATGTCTTCCATCGTGCGGCTGCTGCCCGACGAGATCCGCACATTCTGTTCGAACGATCCGAAAGTGTTGGCCACTTTTTCCTGAACATCATCGCTGATCAGCGAGCCCACATTGGCGCTCGACAGCGCAGCAGCGACGCGGGATTCGGTCAGTTCTTCGGCAACGGCTGACTTTGCCATGGCATTGTCCTTTGGCTGGGGGGCCGTCTCCGGCTCATATTCTGAGGTCTCGGCCGCCATCTCGGCGCCCTCTTCTTCGTCACTGAAATCGTCCAGCGAGTCTTCGACGGAAAACTCGTCTTCCGCGTCGCCGTCATGGGACGCTTCCAGTTCATCATCGGACGACAAGTCGTCTTCATCGTCGGTCATGTCATCGTCGAGCGTCAGGGTCTCAAGACGGGATGCCGTCTTGCGGGCCGCAGGCTGCGATTCCTCGTCCTCGGATATGATCCGACGGATCGATGCCAGAATTTCGTCCATACTGGGTTCGGATTGCGCGCTCGCCATACCGCTACGATCCCTTTTATAATTGTGTTTCAGCACAGAACATCACCGCGTTTGGCGTGCAGGGCAAGAGAATTGCGCCTCCAGCGTGCGCCAGAACCGGGTAATACTTATCAACAAATGGTTAACAAAGGCTTGCGCCGTTAATCATTCTTTAAAACTGGAAGGTCGCTGGCGCTTCAAAACCGGGAAGAATACCCGACGGATGCGCTTCGAACAGCGGGAGATGGCCGAACGAATCGCCCGAGCGCGTGATCAGCGTCGCAACGCCGACGCCTTTCTTCACAATTATTGTGACCAGCCGACCGCCATCCGGACGAAGCTGTTGAAGAAGCGGCTCGAGGCCTGTGGTCACGCCGCCGGCCACGACGATGACGTCGAACGGCCCCTGGCTCGGCACACCGGCAGGAAGGTCCCCCTGCACCATGGCGACATTGTCGAGCGCGAGATCGGCGAGCACCTGCTCTGCCTTTTCGATCGCCTCTGCATTCGCCTCCACGCCGACGACGACAGAGGCAAGATGGGCCATGATCGCGGCGGAATATCCGTATCCGCAGCCCACATCCAGGACGAGGTCCGTCGGCTTGATCTTCGCCGCGTGAATGAGCTTGGAGAAATCCCGCGCCTTCAGCAGCCAGCGTCCGTCAAAAAGCGGCACGTCCATTTCGACATAGGCCAGCGCCCGCTTGTTTGCCGGCACGAAAATCTCACGCGGCACGGTCTCCATCGCCACCTGAAGGTGGATATCCGGCACGTCGTTCGGGCGTACCTGGCTGTCGACCATGCTTTTGCGGGCTTTGACCGTGTCCATTGATCTCGTCTTTTTCGTTCAGTTGGCGTCCATTTGCGGGGCGGGATACGCGGGCTCGACTAATTTTGGAAGAGCAAAGGCTGAACCGTGCGCTTTTCCCTTTGACCCCGCCCCCACATCGTCGTATCCGTCCCGACCTCACCACCCTTTTGTTCAGGGATGGCCACGTGGCGGAGTGGTGACGCAGCGGATTGCAAATCCGTGTACCCCGGTTCGATTCCGGGCGTGGCCTCCACCTTCTTTCCCTTGCCGAACAGCATCTTGCGACGTTGTGCTGAGACAATTTCAGTTTTGGCTAACCACATCTTACCGATTTGTGTGGTGAAAGACTGCAATCTCGGCGCGGCCTGTCAGGCCAGCACTGAAAAATTGTGGCATATTTCTCATTATGAGAGGTTGAATTTAGCTGTTATTCGATAAATATGCGATAGACTACATATCGATTGACGGCAAAAATCGGGTGGGCGAGCGCTGCTGAACTTCAAGACGGAGGGGTCTTGGTGACGCATCGCACTCGGAAGGGACAATGAATGAACACGAATTCTGGTTTGATGGCAGTCAGCGCGCTGGCCCTAGCGGCGCTGACCGGCTGCGTGACGCAAACGCCCGAGAAAGCCATGCAGACCGTCGAAATGCCGACGAGCTGGACGGCGCTGTCCAATGAGGCGGCCGCCGGCGTGCAACCGGTCACCGCGAACTGGATTGGCGACCTTAACGATCCAGCGACAGCGATGCTGATTGATGAGGCCATTGCCAGAAACAACAATCTGGCCGCGGCCGCAGCGCGCACTCGTGCCGCCCGCGAACGCGTGGGTGTGACCCGCGCTGGCCTGCTGCCCTCCTTGCGCGGTGAGGTTCAGGGCGCCAGCCGGAACAACCCGGCCACCCTCGTCCAGGACGTGGACGGCACCCCGATTCTTGCGCCAGCCTCGTCATTCGACAATTATTCCATCGGCTTCGGGTTGAACTGGGAGCTCGACCTATGGGGTCGTCTGACCGACCAGACCCGCGCCGCCTATGCCGGTGCGCGGGCCTCAGCCTATGACCTTGCGGCCAATCAGCTGTCGGTCGCGGGCGGCACGGCGCAGGCCTATTATGCGCTGACCGAAGCCAGCCTGCAGCGCCGATTGTCCGAACGCGACGTGGAGACGGGCGAAGCCAACCTTCGGATCATCGAGCGGCGCTATGAGCGCGGCATTTCATCAAGCCTTGATGTCCGCCTGGCCCGCTCCTCCCTCTCTCAATCGCAGGCTACGCTCATCGCCCGGCAGCAGACTGAGCTTGAGACCGCCCGCCGTCTTGAGGTCCTGCTTGGACGATATCCGCGCGCAGAGATTGCCGCGGCCGAGACTCTGCCGACGCTGGACGACATCGTGTCGGCACTCAATCTGGGTGATCCTGAATCCCTGCTAGTACGTCGGCCGGATATCATGGCCGCTGAACGGCGTCTCAAGGCCGCAGGCCTGCAGTCGGTGGCCGCGCGCAAGGCGCTTCTGCCATCCCTCAGCGTGTCGGGATCGCTCAATCAGAGCACGGACAGCTCTTCAAACCTCGCCTTCGACATTGATGATGCCGTTCAGCAGATTTTCGCCAGCCTGACCCAGCCGATTTTTCAGGGCGGCCGCTTGCGGGCGCAGTCCCGCGCGGCACAGGCGGAAGCTGAGGCCGCCATGTACGACTACGCCCAGACCGCCCTCGCCGCTTTCCAGGAAGTGGAGAACGCGGTGTCGGCTGAACGTCTACTGTCCGCTCGGGCCGAGGCCCAACGTCTGGCTTTTGAAGAAGCGCAGGCGGTGGAAGATTTGACCAATCGTCAGTACGTCAACGGTACGGCGAACATCTTTGACCTGATCAATGCCCAGCAGCGCCGGATTTCTTCCGAGTCCGCCTATATCGCGTCGCTGCGGGCCCGCCTGTCAAACCGCATCAACCTTTATCTGGCCCTTGGCGCACCGTTCGAAACGAGCGCTCTCAACAGTGCCGAAGCCGTCTCACCATTCAGCCTCACGTCATCCGCGCCCATCGCCGATGACAAGAAAGGAGCCCGGTTATGATCCGGAAACTTCTCGTCGTCCTCGGCAATATCGGGGTTATCATGGCCGTCATCGCTGTCATTGTCGCCCTCGGCATGCTGAAACCACCAGCCGAACAGGGCAAACCGCAATCCTTTGATCCGGTCGTCTTCGTCGAAGGCGTGGAATACGCTCCCGTGACCCTGCGCGTCTTTGCTCAGGGCGAAGTCCGACCGCGGCAGGAAATCGCCCTGACCACACAGGTCGGCGGCAAGATAACAATGGTATCGGATTCCTTTGCCGGCGGCGGTGTGATCAGGAAGGGCGAAGTGCTTGTCGCCGTTGAAGATGCTGATTATCGCCTCTCCCTGACCCGCGCCCGAGCCCAAGTGGCCACAGCCCAGCAGGCCCTTGCCATCGAGCGGGCTGAATCCGAACTGGCCAAGCGTGATTACGAAGAACTGTCGAGCGGTGATGATCTCTCTGGCCAGCCCTCCGACCTGACGCTGCGCGGTCCGCAGCTGGCACGGGCGGAAGCTGAATATCAGGCGGCTCTTGCCAATCTGCAGGACGCCGAACTGGCGCTCGAGCGGACCCGGATACGTGCACCGTTTGATGGCCGTGTGCGGTCGATCTCAGCCAATATCGGCCAATTCGTTTCCCCGGGTACACGGATTGGGGAGATTTTCTCCACCGACATGGCGGAAATCCGTCTGCCTCTTACGGACGCTGACCTTGCGAAGCTCGGCCTGCCATTGGCGTTCAGTGGTGATGATGGTCCGTTGGTCAAACTCTCCACCAATGTAGCGGGCAAGGATCGGACGTGGACGGGCCGGATTGCGCGTGTCGACGCCGCGATTGACCCATCGACCCGGCAGATTGCCGCGATCGTTCAGGTCGACGACCCTTATGGCAAGGGCGCTGACGACGGCTTCCCGCTCGCCATCGGGCTGTATGTAGATGCACTGATCGAAGGCCCCTCTCTCGACAGCGCGACGACCGTGCCGCGCATCGCCCTGTTGCGTGATGGCGCCGTCTACACGATCGATGGCCAGAACCGCATCAAACTGACCCCGGTGACGGTCGCAGCTTATTCTGGCGACGGCGTCGTTATCACTGATGGGCTGGTGAAAGGCGACAAGGTTGTCGTGTCCCGTATCTCCGTGCCCGTTGGCACAAAGGTTCGCGCACTGACGGCCGGCGAGGATCTGACGGATGTTTCAGCGCCGCAGGCCGACGACACCGAAACTGATGAAGCCAATGATGCTGAGGCGACGGAAACGTCCGCTTCCGGCAGCGCCGGGGCCCAATCCGCTGGTAACGCAGGAGCTCAATAATGCACGGCTTTATTCGCTTCTGGGCGCGCAACGGCGTTGCCGCCAACCTGTTAATGATCCTGATCCTCATCGTTGGTGCCGCAATGTTCCTGCGGATGGAGCGGGAAGTCTTTCCGAGCGCCAAATTCGATGTGGTGAATATCGGTGTGTCTTGGCCTGGGGCGAGCCCTCGGGATGTGGAAGAACAGATCATCCTGCGTATTGAAGAGGTCATCGCCGATCTCGACAATATGAAGGAAATGTCTGCCCAGGCGCGAGAAGGCTACGCCAGCCTGACGGTCACCATGGAAGATGGTGGCGATTTCGATTCATTCCTGAATGAGGTGAAGGCCCGCATAGACGGCGTCTCCAACCTTCCGCCCTCCTCCTATCCGCCGGTCGTAAGCCGCCAATTGGGCACCATGCCGATGAGCTGGGTGGCGATTATCGGTGATGAAAATGTGTCGGAAGTTGAGCTGAACCGACTAGCCCGACAATATCGGGACGAGCTGGCGCAGATCCCCAATGGGTCTTCCCTGATCGAAATCCAAGGCTACCGCTCCGAGGAAGTGTCGATCGAGGTCACGGAGGGAACGCTGCGTCGATATGGCCTGACATTTGACGACATTGCCGCCTCCATTCGCGGGGCGTCGATCAACCGGTCCTCCGGTGAAGTCCGGACATCAACGGGCAATATTCCTCTGGCTGTTCGGCAACTGGCGGACACCGAGGAGGAGTTTGAACGCATCGTCGTCCGGCGGAACCAGGACGGCAGCGTTCTTCGCCTTGGTGACATTGCCGAGATCGACAACGGCTTCAACGATGCCAACTTCATTTACCGCATCAATGGCCAGCGAGGCCGGACGCTGGAAATTCGGCAGCCAGAGAAAATCAACATCGTCACAGCATCTCAGGCGGTGATTGACTGGGTTGATCGCAAGAACGAGTCCGACTCTGTCCCTCAAGGCGTGACCCTGACCCACATCTATTCGATGTCGGACATGTATTTTGGCCGCATGAATCTGGTGAAGTCCAACGCCTTCACAGGTCTGATCCTCGTCCTTGGCATTCTGATCCTGTTCCTGCGCCCCGTGGTCGCGTTCTGGGTCGCAGCGGGGATTGCCATCTCTTTCGTGGGGACGTTCATTTTCCTGCCGGCAGTGGGCGTTTCGCTCAACATGCTGTCACTCTTCGCCCTCCTGCTCGTCATCGGGATTGTGGTGGATGACGCGCTGATTGTTGGCGAGAGTATCCACCGCCAGACTGAACGCGGACGCGAGGGGATCGACGCAGCGATCATCGGCACGCAGATCGTTGTGAAGCCTGTCATCTTCGCTGTTCTGACAACGATGATTGCCTTCTCACCGTTTCTGTTTATCGGCGGGGGAACGTCCGAGTTCACCAAGCATATTGCGTGGACGATCATTTTTGCTCTCACTTTCTCGCTTATCGAGAGCTTCATGATCCTGCCATCGCACCTGGCCCACATGAAACGGCCATCGCCAACAGGCTTTGCGAAATTTCAGAGCCGCTTCGCCGATGCGCTGTTGTGGTTTGCGGATCATATCTATCGGCCCATCCTGCGCACGGCGCTGGCGGCCCGGTATTTTACCGTCACCATTTTTGTCATGCTCTTCATCCTGTCGGTCAATCTGCTGTCGCAAGGCTGGATAGAATTCAAGTTCATGCCGGACGTGGAGCAACGGTTCATCCAGCTCGACATCGATATGCAGCGCGGCACACCATTCAACCGTACACTGCAGGTCTATGACCAGATCAATGAGGCGACGGAGCAGCTGAAGCAGGAATTGTCCGACAAAAACGAGGGACGCGAAATTGTCGAAAACCAGCAGGTCTGGGCGTGGTCCGGCGGACTCTACTCCTTCCTGAACATGTCGGAATCCAGCAAACGCTCGGAGACCCTATCGACGATCATGCAACGCTATCGTGAGTTGATCGGCCCCATACCGGATGCCGAAGAGATCAACATCACGTACAGCTTCGACAATAGCGGGTCGCGTTTCTATGTGTCTCTCGAATCCGCCAATCTCGATGAACTGACCGAGGCGGTTCAGGAGATCAAAGCCTATTTGGGTGAAGCCGGTGAGCTGTACGACGTGGGCGACAGTTTCGAGTCGAGCCAAGAAGAGCTCCGTTTCTCCCTCAAGCCAGGCGCGGAACGGTTCGGACTGAGCATTGGGGAGATTTCCCGTCAGGTCCGCCAAGCCTTTTACGGTGAGGAGGCCCAGCGCCTGCCGCGGGACGGTCAGGACGTCCGCGTCATGATCCGCTATCCGCTGGAGGTCCGTGAATCGCTGGAAAGCCTTTCCAACATGCGCATTCGGACTCCTGATGGTCGTGAAATCGCACTCGAGGCTGTGGCAGAAGTCACCTATGCCCCAGCGGTTCGCCGAATCGACCGGACGGACCGCAAGCGGTCGGCCACGGTACGGGCGCGCATCCGTGATGGCGCTGATGTGGGTCCCCTGCGTGCCAAGTTTTATGGCGGCGCCGCCGGCCCAGGAGATGCGCAGAAGATCCTGTCAAAGTATCCCGACGTGACGTTCAAGAAACGCGGCGCGGATCAGGAACAGGGCGAGTTCATGCGTGATGTGATGATCCTGTACGGTCTGGCGATCTTTGGCATGTACATGCTGCTCGCCATCGCGTTCTCGTCCTACTGGCAGCCGCTGATGATCATGTCGGCCATCCCCTTCGGCTTGATGGGGGCCATTTTCGGCCACCTCATGCTTGGTGAGAACTTCGCGATGTTCTCCATATTCGGGATCTGTGCGGCTGGCGGCGTCGTTGTGAACGACAACCTCGTGCTAGTGGATTACGTCAACCGACTGCGCAATGAAGGCGTTGGCGCCCTGTCCGCACTGATCGAAGCCGGTGTCGTCCGCTTCCGGCCGATCCTGCTCACGTCGGTGACCACGTTTGTCGGCATGGTCCCGATTCTGATGGAATCGTCCCCGGATGCTCAGTTCCTGCGGCCGATGATCATCTCATTGTCCTTCGGGGTTCTGTTCGCCCTGTTCGTGACGCTGCTCTTTGTCCCTGCGCTTTATGGCGTCGGTGTCGATATCGCCCGCTTCTATCGGGGCCTCTGGACGGGCGAGAAACAGCCTTCCCTTGGCCACGGTCAGTCCGAGCACGGTTTGGGCGATGTCGACCTGGACGAGCTAGAGTTTCAAGACGAAAAGAACTTGAAGCCTGCTGAATAGAGTTACAGTATAACAGTGATTTTCATTGGAACTGTTTACGCTGTATTAACCAAGTGGACGGTATTTTGATCACATCTTCTCTCCCAGGAAGATACCCACCATACCCCCAAAAGACGGCCCCGCTCCCCGGCGGGGCCGTTTTTCGTTGGACAGAATTTCGTTATACACAGGGCGATTTTTCTCTGGATTCGCTGCGCGGGCATGTTATACGGCGCGCTCAGACGTTCCGGAGTAGCTCAGTGGTAGAGCAAGCGGCTGTTAACCGCTTGGCCGGGGGTTCGAATCCCTCCTCCGGAGCCATCTGATCGTCTTTCCCTACATGAAGCCTATTGCCGTACTCACACGCGCGACAAAAAGGCCTGCAGGGGTCATGCAGGCCTTTCCGTTGCAAGTGAGTGTCGGTCGACAGACCGGCTTATTCAGTGGTGGTGTCTTCGAAGTCGTCGCTGACGCCCTCGTCCATTTCTTCCACATCACTGTCGAGGTCCTCGTCCTCAGTCCATTCGTCTTCTGCGACGTCTTCGGCCTCAATAGCCTCTTCCGTGGCCTCTTCCTCTTCAACGATGGCGATGTCTTCGTCCGAGTTCAGCTCTTCTTCCGACATGTCGTAGTCATCATCGTACATGGCGTCGCCTTCGGCGATGTCAGGGTCCACTTCAAAAAGCGCGTCGTCTTCAGGTTCGACCAGAACTTCCGGTTCGGAAATTGTGCCTTCGGTTTCAACGGCAGGCTCTTCCGCAGGTGGTGTGGTGGTCGTTTCCTGGGCTGAAGCCGGGATGGCGGCGGCACCGAGGAAAGCAGCAGACAGGGTGGACAGCAGCAGTGTTGATTTCAAATTACGCATTTCAAGTCTCCGTTCTCTTCAAATAGGCGACCTCCCGAAGGAGACCTTTGCAGCTGGACTATCTGGTGATTGTGTCCAGTTATGCCCCGTTAACGGTGTTGCTGTCGGGTTCGTTCCCGCCTTTTCGCCAAAAAGGCGTCCACGGAACAACTAAGGCTCCGGTCTGGCACAAATGTGTCTGAAAAGGGGCGCCGCGTTGGATTGGCCTTTCTGAAGGCCATGATTCTGCCACGGAGACGCAATGCGCGGCTCAGCGCTCGTCCTGTGGGACCTGTTATACGATGGTATGTGACAGAGAGAGGCAGGGACGCGCCCTGCCCCCGAGTTTAGCGTAAGGTGAGCGCGTCGTGGACGAGTTTGGCAATCGTTGCCCCGGCCTCAGCCAGCGGCACCATCTGTTTCTCGCCGGTCTCGCGGATCTTCAGTTCGACCACGCCATCCTTCAGGCCACGCGGTCCAATTGTCGCGATCAGTGGCAGGCCAATCAGGTCCATGCGCGCAAATTTCCCACCCGCACGCTCTGAAGTATCGTCATACAATACATCGACGCCGGCGTCGGTCAGGGATTTGTAGAGGTCCGCACACACCCCATCCACTTCGGCATCGCCCGCCTTCATATTGACGATCCCCACATGGAACGGCGCCACCGCCATTGGCCATTTGCAGCCATCATCGTCATGGTAGGCTTCGATGATGGCACCGAGAAGTCGTGACACGCCGATACCGTATGAGCCCATCTCCACAAAAGACCGCCCATTTGGCCCTTCGACAAAGGCGTTCATCGGCTCGGAATATTTCGTACCAAAGTAGAAGATATGGCCGACCTCAATCCCGCGCGCGGACAGGCGGTCCGCTTCAGGGATCTGATCAAATGCCGCCTTGTCGTGCATTTCATCGGTAGCCGCATAATAGGACGTCCACCGATCGAAAACGGGCTCGAGGTCGCCGGAAAAATCCGTATCGACCGGCGGCACAGCCATATCGGTCAGGGCGCGGTGGGTGAAGACCTCACTCTCGCCCGTATCGGCCAGCACGATGAACTCATGGCTCAACTCGCCGCCGATAGGCCCCGTGTCGGCCTTCATCGGGATGGCTTTCAGGCCCATGCGGTCAAACGTCCGCAAGTAAGCGGCGAACATTTTCAGATAGCTCTTGCGCGCGCCTTCGGCGTCGAGATCGAAGCTGTATGAGTCCTTCATACAGAACTCGCGGCCTCGCATCACACCGAACCGTGGGCGGACTTCATCACGGAACTTCCATTGAATGTGGTAGAGGATCTTGGGCAAATCCTTGTAGGACTGCACACCGCCGCGAAAGATTTCGGTGATCATTTCCTCATTGGTCGGACCATAAAGCATCTCCCGATCGTGCCGATCGGTGATTCGCAGCATTTCAGGACCGTAGGCGTCATACCGACCGGATTCATGCCACAACGTGGCGGGCTGGATCGTCGGCATCAACAGCTCAATCGCCCCTGCCCGCTCCTGTTCTTCACGGACAATCCGCTCAATTTTCTTCAGCACCCGCAGGCCAAGCGGCAGCCATGCATATATGCCCGCTGCCTGCTGGCGGATCATGCCCGCGCGCAGCATCAGCCGGTGCGACGCAATCTGGGCATCACCGGGGGTTTCTTTGAGAAGAGGAAGGAAAAAGTTGGACAGGCGCATGAAGGAACCAGCTCAATGACGATTATGAGCGCCTTATCAAGACCATGCCGCGGCAAATGTCTATGAAAAGGCGCTCCTTCGCCTGCCCCTGGGCCAGCCTATCGTTCGTCGGCGAAGGCCGCGACCCAAAACATCGGCGCGTTCCAGTTGATGGCCACTTCGTTCAGCGAGTAGCTACCGATATCGTCCTTGTAACAGGTCTGCGGCTGGCAGTTGTCGTAGATCGACCTGGCGACATCATCGGCCGGGTTGCCATTATTGGACCCGCCGGAAAGCGCACCGGGAGGAGGACCGGGGAAACGGTCATCCGCCTGCTTGGCCCAGAAGCGGTGATGCGGGTTCAGCATCGGATTTTCGCCATAGCCGGAGACATAGGACTGATTGATCGGGTTGCGGCCGAGAATATAGTCCACAAGATCGATCGTTCCGTCGCGATATTTTTCTTCGCCCGTCGCATCATAGGCATAGGCCAGAACGATGCCATGATTGGCGACGCCGCTGTTCGACCCCCAATTATAGGGACCGTCAAACGGAATGGCATACCCTTCGCTGTCCGCGATTTCGAGGAAATCATCGGCCAGACCAACGACATTGGTACGCAATGTTGAAGCTTTATCGTCGCTGAGCGCATCCAGGTTCAACATCAGAGACAGATTGCCAAGGGCGGCGACAGAGCCCCAGCCCATCGACGCAGGCGCCGCCAGATAGTGCTCGGACGCCTTCATGTCCGCGTGGTACTTCTCGTCGCCGGTGGTGAGGTAAAGCTCTGCGGCCGCCCAATAGAATTCGTCCGAGAAATTGGTGTCGCCATAACCGCCGCCACCGCCATTGGTGACCGTATAGCCGGCCACATCCGGGACGCGCTTGGCGGCCGCATAGGCCGTCTCCGCGGCGCTCAGGCATTTCGCTGCGAACTCGTCGTCAATGCCGCGCCAGATCCGGCCGCATTGAGCGGCGACGCCGGCAAGGTTCAGAGTTGCCGGGGTCGATGGATAGGTCAGATAGCGTGTTGCTGGATCCTCGTGCGGCATTTGCGGCAAAGGCGTCCAGAATTCGTCATGCATCTTGTGATGCGCCATGCCCGACGCATCGGTTGGGGTCAGGTCGAGCGTCTTCTCCTGCCCATATTGGTTGCCCTTGGGCAGGTTCATCGAGGTGCCTTCGGGCACCTGCATCGCCAGCATGAATGTCAGATTGTAGCGCGCCTCGTCCAGCAGATCCGGCACGTCATTGCCGGCTTCAGGAATATTGACGGCACCGTCAGCGAAAGCGGCGGCCTTTGGCGTGCCGGCAATGCGCTCCCAGTAATTCTGGAGCGTCCAGGTCGAAATCCCGCTATTGACCACGTACTTTCCGTGGTCGCCCGCATCATACCAGCCGCCGGTCGTATCCAGCGTATAGGTGCAACCGCCCCAGTTATTACCGTTCACGTCCTCCGGACCAAAACAGGTGGCGGTATCGCTGGGGTGACCGGCGGGCCGGGTAAACTCCTCCGATCCGGCATAGGGCATCTCGATCGGCACGCCGCTGCGCTGATGATAGAAGAAGCTCAAGACATCGTATTTCAGGGTCTCATAGATATCCGCCGCGATGTCGAAGGGTTCGCTTTTCACACCGCCCACCTCGACAAACAGCCCCTCGCCCGCCTCGTCCAGCTTGCTGAAGTCGATCTGATGAACAGCTTTCGCCGATCCTTCATTCACACCGAAGACGGTCGTCATTCCTTTGAAGAGGCCTTTTCCCTTCGCCGAACGAACCTGAAACGCCATGGGTGACTGGGCGTCAGTGACGACGATTGCCGTTTTCGGCCCCGATGGGGTGAAACCCACCTGATTGAGATGAACCGCTTCGACAGCGCCTTTTGTCGCCTGCTCGGCCTTGCCGTGATGATCGCTCGCCAGTGCTGTCGCATGGGGCAGCAGTGTGGTGGCGGCGGTTGCAATGGCGCTCGTCAGAAACAGGTGACGGACAGAACTCGGCATGGGGCAGCTTCCTCATATATTGGGGCAGATGGTTGCGCGACAGGCTACAGAGGCACGGGTCAAATGACCAGACTTCGCGGGCCCAGCGTCATCCGTGCCCGCTACTGAAACTTTTTGCAGTCTTGGCCATTTATCAATTGAATTGGACCGGCAGGCAGATCATTTTGTAGCGCTGTTGACCCCTCCCGCCTGAAATGGAAATTGATGCTCCTTTGGTACCGGCCAGCCCCAGGCCGCCAGCAATGACCTCGCTTGAACCGACCATCCGTCCCGCCCATGCGGGGGACATCGACAGCCTTCTTGATCTTGAATTGGTGTTTCCGGAAGGAGACCGGGCCACCCGCCGAAACTGGCGCGATCTCTTGAGCGGACATTCGGCCGTGTTGATTGCCGATCAGGGGGAGAGCCTGGGCGGCGCCGCCGTTCTCCTGTTTCGCAAAGGCACCACGGTCGGCCGACTGTACTCGCTCGCCGTCGCGCCAGCGGCACGAGGTCGGGGTGTGGCACGCGCTTTACTTGCAGCATCGGACGAGGCCTGTCAGGTCAGGCAGTGCGACCGCCTCCGTCTGGAGGTTCGCACCAGCAACGAAGAAGCGCTTCGGCTGTATCGCAATAATGGCTATGTCGTCATCGGCCACAAATCGAGTTATTACCCCGACGGTGAGGACGCTGTGCACATGGAAAAACGTCTCATTCCAATGAAGGATATTTTGTCTTGAGCGACTGGCTCATCCTCGTCGATGCCCTGAACGATATCGGGCAGGCCGAAACCCCGCACAAGGTGATGCGGGTGTCAGATTATCTGGCGCACCCGGAGCTTTTCGCCGGCCGTCGGCCTTACCTGCTGAACCTCAGCCGTTCCTACAGCTATCAGTCTGAAGGCTATTACGCATCGCTGCTTGCCGAAGCGCGGGGTCACCGGGTGAGTCCGAACGTGCAGACGATCGTCGAATTGTCCGCCAAAGGTCTATACGCCCACGCCCTGCCCGAACTGAATGTGCGGCTGGCTGAGGCTCGGGCAAAGGGGGCCCCTGACGCCAAGACCCTGCTCATCGCTTTTTCCAAACCTCAGGTCCCCGGCTATGAACGGTTGGCACGCGAGGCATCGGACTGGTTCCGTACCCCTGCGCTCGAGCTCGAGTTCAATCCGAAGGCGCCGCACGATATTGTCCGCATTCGTCCTGTTCCGCCTCACAAACTGAAGGATGAACGACGGAAGTTCTTCCTCGACGCCATGGCGGCCTACACCCGCGGGCGCCTGTCCACGCCCAAGGCGAAGGCACCCGCCAAATGGTCACTGGCCATTCTGGTGGACGAGAAAGAAAAGATGCCGCCGTCCAAGAAGCCGGCCATCAAGCGGCTGATCGATGTGGCGGAAAAAATGGGCGTTGAGGCCGAGGTGCTGGAGCCCACGGACCTCACCAGCCTGGCCGAGTTTGACGCCCTTTTTATCCGTGCAACGACCAGTATCGACAATTTCACTTATCGTTTCGCCCGTCGCGCTGAACAGGAAGGCATGCCCGTCATTGACGATACCGTGTCGATGATAAGATGCACGAACAAGGTCTATCTGAAAGAGATCTTGGAGAAGGCCAAACTGCCCATTCCGAAGACGGAAATTATCGACGAAAAGTCAAACCTCAACGATGTGTTTGACCGGTTGGGTTCGCCCGTCATTCTCAAGATGCCTGACGGCTCGTTCGGAGCGAACATGGTCAAGGCCAAAACGATGGAAGAGCTGAAAGCCGGCGCCAAAAGCATGTTCGCGGAATCGGCACTGGTGATTGCTCAGGCCTTTGTACCGACCAAGTTTGACTGGCGCATCGGCGTGCTTGGCGGCAAACCGCTCTTCGCGTGCCAGTACAAAATGGCCCGCGGTCACTGGCAGATCGTCAAATATGGTGAGAACGGCAAGTTTCGCGAAGGCGGCTCCGCCACCATCCCGATCGAGGATGCGCCGACGGCCGTCGTTGATGCCGCCGTCAAAGCCGCCCGCCTGATCGGGGATGGGCTTTACGGCGTAGACATCAAGGAAACTGAGACTGGCGTCGTGGTCATCGAAATCAATGACAATCCAAACCTCGAACTTGATATTGAAGCCGCTGTCCTGAAAGATGAGCTCTGGCGGCAGATCATCACCTGGTTCGCCAATCGGCTGGAACGCCGCATCGGCCTCCCGTCCTGAAAGGGGATGACATGACCTTTGACGCCAAAACCTATGTCGAAGCTTCGCCGCACCACGGCCGTGGCCTTTTCGCGCGCAACGCCCTGTCCACCGATGACATCATTGGCATCTATCCGATGATTATTCTGTCGGCGGACGATGTCGAGAAGATTCACGACACGCCTGTCTATCACTATATATTCTATGTGGATGATGAGGCCGACGGCCGATTGCGCGCCGCTATTGTCTTCGGGGACCTGTCCATGTGCAATCACAGCACATCGGCGAATGCGCGGTTTCATGTCGACGCACCCTCCCGGACCGTCACCCTGATTGCCAACAGTGATATCGCTGCGGATGAAGAAATCCTCATCGACTATGAGGAATTCGCCGAAGAGATCGTCTAGTCAGTCGACCGCATCCAGTCGACAACCATCTGTGGCCACTGACCAAGCGGCGTCCCCTCTATTCCACGCAAGCCAAAACCGTGCTCGCCATGGGGAAAGACGTGCAGGCTGACCGGCACGCCGGCAGCGGTGAACTCGCGAAATACCCGAAGACTGTTTTCAACCGGCACAGCCGCATCATCAGCCGTGTGCAGAAGAAACGTCGGCGGGGCATCGGCGCGTGCGTTCTTGTCGATTGAGTATGCCTGCAGTTCGGTTTCGACAGGCGCGTCACCCAGAAGGTTCGTGCGGGACCCTTCATGAGTAACGCCATCGGCCATGCTGGCAACAGGGTAGACAAGGACCAGCCGGTCCGGTCGCGCCGACAGGGCGTCCACTTCATTCGAACCTTCATAGACAATGGCATCGAACCGCGTCCCCAGGGATCCGGCGACATGCCCGCCAGCCGAAAAACCCATGACCGTGATCTTGCCCGGATCAATACCGTCCGCTTCCGCGCGGCTGCGGACGAGCCTGATAGCCCGTTGTGCATCCTGCAGCGGCGTGTCCGCGCCGCCCTGCCAGTCGAATTGCGGCAATCGATAGGTCATGACGTAGGCGGTAATGCCGTGCTGGTTGAAATAGCGCGCGCCTTCCCAACCTTCCTTTTCCACCACCACCCGTGAGTAGCCACCGCCGGGGATGAGGAGGATGACCTCACCCGTCGGCTCGGCTCGCCGGAAGACGGTGAGGGTCGGTGTCGTGATCTTGACCGCGGCTCGATCCGGCAGGCCATAGACGTTCGTCCGCTCGATAATCTCTTCGGTCAGTCCCTTGGGTACGCCGCCAGGCGGTCCCTCGGGCCATAGGGGCAGGACGAGATCAGGCTGGCGATCAATATCCACCAATAAGGCGTATGGTGGCGCAGTCTCCGCCATTACAGGGGCGACACCGGCCACGAATATGGCGGAAGCAAGCATGCCGAGGACGGAATGCTTCTTGCGCATTTTACGTCCCCCACTGAATGAAGGGTACCTTTGCGAAGAGCTCACGCTCGACCTTGCGCGGATCATCGACCAGTTTCGTGTCGTCACCGAAGACCATCGTTGCGCGATCCGGCAATCGGTGCTGGGACCATGTCGGCAGCCCCTTGTGATCGGGCGTGCCATTGCGGGCGAGCGCGACAAACGCTGCCTGCAACTGGTCAGAGACGACGCGCGCACGCGCCGAATTGCCGGTGATGGCATTGGGAGCGGTCAGATTGCCGAAGGCATGGGCGATATCGATCGTGTGCGGCGCACCGTATCGGCCACCCTCTTCCGGTGACGGCAGGTCCATCTGGTAAACCCACGTCGGGTGTTCAGCGCGGGCACGGGCATCTGCCTCTTCCACCTGTCCGCGCCAGGATCGGCCAGCAGTCGTGGCGGCAAAGAAAATATCGGCGGCAGAATAATCCGGATACGCCTTACGATAGACGCTGACGACTTCTGACGGCAGGATATCGCACCGCATATGGTGGGCGAGCCGTGCCGGCAGTTCGTCCCATTCCATGTCAAAGGCGTCAGGCTCCCGCCGACCGATCAGATTTCTGGTTTCATCCTTGGTATTGCCGAGAATCATCGGAATGTCTGCAGACTGTGCCGGTGCATCGGGCCAGAACGGATGACGCTTCAGGAAGATCTCGTCCAGCACCGGGCCCATATAAACGCCGAACTCCGGATTGACCGGGTCGCGTGCCTCCATGCCATCGAGAAGACGTTCAGTCGGCAGATTAACCAGAGCGCCGATATCGTCCGGTGCAATGCCCAGCTGGTTGAGAACAGCCCCGGCGCGGGCGGTCCCATTGAGCGGCCCGCACGCCGTTACCTGCTGCCCGCTCATCGTCGCGGCGCTATGGAAAAGACCCTTTGCCGCGGGTGCGGCCATCATGGTGGCGATCTTGGCGCCCCCTCCCGACTGGCCGAACACCATCACACGTTTCGCATCACCACCGATCGCATCGGCGTTGTCGCGCACCCATTCAAGCGCCAGCACGAGATCCCAGATACCGGTATTCCCCGAGTCAGGGAATTTGCCGCCGGTCAGGACGGGCAGATACAGATAGCCGAACACGTTAAGGCGGTGATTGACCGTGACGACCACCACGTCATGGATTTCGGCAAGCCGCCGACCATCATAAAGGGGATCTGAACCCGATCCGCCATTATAGGCACCGCCGTGGAAGTAGACCATGATGGGGCGCTTGGCCCCGTCCGCCACGCCCGGCGTCCAGACATTCAGGAAAAGACAGTCCTCTGATTGATTGGGCTCACTACCGCGTTGGGGAGATGCCCCGCCATACTCAGTGGCCCGCTTGACTTCGGTCCATGCGGTAGGCGCGACAGGTCGCTGGAAGCGCCGTGGCCGGGTATCACCGCCGTAGCGGACCCCTTTGAAGACTGAAACCGGACCGTCATTGTACCCACTGACAGGACCGAAACTGGTCTGCATTCGCGGGTCCTGGCGTCCCTGCCCCAACGCGGCGGAGGCGCCCAGGGGCAAGGCCGAAACGCCGGCGATGAAGGTTCGCCTGTCCAGATAAGGTGAATTGAGACGTTTCCCAGACATGGCGTTCCTCCATTTTTTATTTGCCCTGCAGATTGGCCTGCAGGATCAGTAGTCATCTTCAGCGGGCCAACCACCCCCCATCCACGGGCAATGTTGTGCCGTGGACGTAGTCAGAAGCCGTAGAGGCAAGGAAAATCGCCGCGCCGGACAGATCTGAGGGATCGCCCCAGCGGCCCGCGGGAATGCGGCCCAAAATCTCCGCGTTCCGCTTTTCATCAGCCCGCAATGCCGCCGTATTGTTCGTGGCGATATAGCCGGGTGCGATCGCGTTGACGTTGATCTTCTTCGCCGCCCATTCATTGGCCAATAGCCGTGTCAGTCCCATGACGCCGCTCTTGCTTGCCGTGTACGACGCAACCCGAATGCCGCCCTGATAGGAGAGCATCGATGCGATGTTGATGATCTTGCCGCGCTCGCCAGCGGCTACCCAGCGCTTGGCAAAGCCCTGGCTGAGAAAGAACAGGGTCTTGAGATTCACGTCCATGACGGAATCCCATTCCTCTTCGGTGAAGTCGAGGGCATCGTTGCGTTTGATCGTACCCGCATTGTTCACCAGAACAGCCGGCAGACCGAACGCGGCCTCAGCCTTCTCGACAACGGCGGGCACACTTGAGATGTCGCCCAGATCGGCCTCAACAAAAGCGAATTTGCAGCCGGTATCCTCAACTTGAGCCCGCGTTTCTTCGGGTTGCGAGCGGCCTACGGCAACAATATTGGCACCGGCCGATGCGAGGCCAAGGGCCAGCCCCTGACCAATGCCAGTATTGGCCCCAGTGACGACGCAGGTCTTGCCTGAAAGGTCAAACATCCCCGCCCCCTATTTCAGCTGACAGATGTCGAGGACGTTCATGTCGGTGTAGTCGAGGTTTTCACCGCCCATCGCCCAGATGAAATTGTAGGCCTTGGTGCCGGACCCCATGTGAATGGACCATGGGGGCGAGATCACCGCCTCCTTGTCCTTCATGATGATGTGACGGATTTTGTCTTCTTCGCCCATATAGTGGAAGACGCGATCATTCTCTTCCAGCCCGAAGTAGAAATAGATTTCCGAGCGGCGATCGTGAAGGTGCGGCGGCATGGTATTCCAGACACTGCCTTCGTTCAGGATCGTCAGACCCATGAGCAATTGGCAGGACTTGCATGTCTCGGGCACGATATACTGATAGATGACCCGGTCATTGGACTGCGCCAGCGAGCCGCGCTCAAGCGGAACCGCCTTGTCTACAGAAAGTTTGACAATGTCGTAGCTGGCATGCGCGAGCGTTGATACGACGTAGAACATCGCCGGGTTGGATGCGTCATCGGATGAAAACACAACATCCTTCTTGCCGCGCGGAATATAGATTCCGTCTTTCGGCGCCATTGAGAATTTCTCGCCATCAATGGTCAGTGTGCCACTGCCACCACCCACATTGATCGCGCCCATTTCGCGACGCTGCAAGAAGGGCTCGCCCTCTGCCGAAGAAGGTTCGGTCTGTGCCGGCAGGACCACATCGCCGGAGACTGGCGCGGCGCCCCCGATGACCATTCGCTCATTATGCGAATAAAAGAGCTTGACCTTGCCGTCCTCAAACATGCTGTCAACGAGATAGCGATCCCGAAGCTGATCATTTGAAACATTGTCCATCATGTCCGGATGGGTGGCCTGATAAACTTTTTCGAACATCGTTTTTCCTCAATCAGCGTGTCTTTGACCTGCCTCCGAATAATGCGGAACAGGTCGTCATATTGATTTTGCTACCGGTGTCATAACAACACTGGACGGTCGCGACAACCACCCCGGCCAGCGAAAATCGCCGGCAGATCAGCGTTGGGCGGTCGACCCCCGTATGACCAGTTCGGGCTGAGGTGACTGAGATTGCGGGCCTGCAAGATATTCATCCCCACCCAAGAGTTGCCGGGCCGCTTCTGCGCCCATTTCCCGGATGGCGGTACGGACCGTCGTCATCGGTGGATAAACCCGCGACGCCATCGGTGTATCGTCATACCCAACGATTGAGACATCTTCAGGGATAGAGAGCCCCGCCTCGCGCGCCGCCTGATAGGCACCGACGGCCATTTCATCATTGCCCATAAACAAGGCCGTTGGCGGATCATCCATGGCCAGCAGGCTCGCCGCACCGGCCGCACCGCTTTCAAACGTATAGGCCCCTTCCCGCATGAGAGCCGGATCGAGCGTCAGTCCGTGTTCCGCCAGCCCCTCCTCAAACCCGCGGCGGCGCTCATGCGCCGACCGGAATGTGCTCGGTCCGTGCACATGGCCGATGCGCCGATGGCCGAGTGCCGCAATATGCAGCGCGGCCGCTTTCGCCCCCTCATGGTCGCGCGTCCGCAACATGCGCGCGCCATTGTCGAGCGGAACCGACGCAATACGGACATAGGGGCAATCCGCATCCCGCAGGATTTTGGCCACACGATCATCTTCCGAAATCGATGGGGTCAGAATGACACCACGAGGCTTCTGCTGGCGCACGAAGGCCTCGATTGGATCGTATACGTTCGGATCAGAGCGATCACACGGCTGAAGCACCAATAGGTGCCCCGTCCCCTCCAGTCCGTCGAGGATCCCGCGCTGCATGTTCACCACATATTGCGGGCTGGGGTTGTCGTAGATCATGCCTACGAGGAACGAGCGCCGAAATGCCAACGCCCGCGCCTGGGGATCAGGCGCATAGCCATACTGCCTGATGACGGCCTGTACCCGTTCCCGCGTATCATCTCGCACAAGCGGTGAGTTATTAATGACCCGTGAGACGGTCTTTTTCGATACGCGCGCCAGACGCGCCACATCATTGATCGTGACTTTGCCGCGCGATTCCCCCTGTTCGTCAGGATAGACCGCTGGATCGTTATTATCGTTATCGTTCGGAGGCAAAGCGCTGTTCCAGTCAAAATGTCCACGGGACATTTCGACCAGAGCCGTGCGTGATTGGCAAGTGCAATCAGGTGCCCCGCGCTTTACTGCCATCATCGAGGACGTCAGGCGATTTGGGTTCCATCGTGTCCAGGTTCCAGTCGTCAGGATTGAAGGTCGCGCGCGTTTCCTCAAAGGTCGGATATCCGCCAACCTGCTCCTGGCTGTCGATAATGTGCCCGCGGCCTTCGGCCGTGTCGGCAAGGATCCGAACATCAATCTTGTCGCGATCCCATGGACGAGCACCCACTTTCTTCAGCACACTGATCTCAACCTCTGCAGCAGGCATCGGTTCAACACCCGGGATCTCGCGGATGGGCTTGCGGTGCTTGTTGAGAACCGCCTCGCTGGCCGTATAGCGACCCATGAGCGGGAGTGGATCGCCATGCGCATCCTGGACGCGGTTGTCGGCCAGGTAGAGATCGGCCGAGCCATTGCCACCCAGCATGACGAGAGGCAGATCGGCGACGGTATTGGGCCCCCCGCGCAGGACGTTACCGACCACTGTCAGCTCGCCGGTCTGATACTGCGCATCACCCCATTCAAGGCCCTGCAGGTTGTAGTGAATTGCCCGCTGACCAGGGTTATAGATCAGGTTGTTGACAATGGCGCCGCGCGCACCGCCCTTGAAAAGAGGGCTCCGCTCGTAATTGTGCGCATAAAGATTGCCGTAAATGAGAATGCCCGACGTGTTGTCGTGGATCAACGAGCCTTTTGAGTGCTCGCCTTTAGCGTGGGTGGAATTGGCGAGACCTTCGGCAATCAGGTTGTTGGAATAGGTGATCCGGCGGGACGTTCCCTCACGCCAATCATCTGGCGTGTCGCCAGTGAAACGAGGGCCCGACGCCGACAGGTTTTCATCCGTCGCCCAGCTCAAGGAACAATGATCGACGATCACATCATGCGCCGCGGCTGTCGTGATGGCGTCGATATCCCGCCCGCTCATCGGCGCCTCACCCAGATCGCCGGGACGAATTCTCAGATGTCGGACGATGACATCATGCCCCTTGATGACGAGCCCCCCCTTGATAATCGTGATCCCGGGGGATGGGGCTGTCTGTCCCGCAACGGTGATATACGGGTTGTCGATTGAGAGATTGGCCCCTTCCAAATCGATGACGCCGCCGACCTCGAAGACCACGATCCGCTTACCTTCCGCTGCCAATGCCGCGCGCAGGCTGCCGGGTCCGTCAGCATTCAGATTGGTCACCTTGATGATCTTGCCGCCGCGGCCACCAACCGTATCAGTCCATCCAACAGCGCCCGGAAAGGCGCGGGTTGTGTCCGCAGGCATGGCCTCTTGGGCGGCGCTCGCTACGGTGAAGGGGACCGTGAAAACCGGGACGGCGCTGAGAATAAGAGCGGCACGGAGTGTCGTCGCGAGAGAATGTCGCATGATAGTCCTTTTCTTGCGTTTCCAGTGGCATCGGGGCTTTCCGGAACAGCAACCGGTGCCCTTTTTTGCTCATTATCACTGGATAATGACACCGGTTTCCGTTACTGTCCAGAACCAACAAGTTTGATTGAGGAGACGGCGGATGAGCCTCACCGCGACACGTTCGGCGAACCGGTCGATCGCCCAAGCTTTTGTCGATGCCCGCCTGCAGGCAACGCCATTGCAAGACTATCCCGGCACCCAGCCGACCAGCCTGGATGAGGCTTATGCCGTGCAGGATGAAGCGATTGGCCTGTGGCCCGACGCCATCGGCGGCTGGAAGGTCGGGCGAATTACCGGCGACGGGATGGCAAAATACGGCACCGACCGCCTGCTCGGCCCCATTTTTTCCCCGCTAATCTGGCAGGACGACGGCAGTGCACGAACGGTCGGCATGTTCGAGGGCGGCTTCGCCGCCGTCGAAGGGGAATATATTATCGAAATTGGTGCCGATGCCCCGACCGACAAGGTTGATTGGACCACGGAAGAAGCACTCGGTATGGTCGGCGCTGTCTATGCAGGCATCGAAATTGCGTCGAGCCCCTTCCCCGGGATCAATATTGAAGGTCCGCTCGTCACGATCTCGGATTTCGGCAACAATCTGGGCCTGATCTGCGGACCAGCCATTCCCGATGCGCTTTCGACGCCGTTGGAGGACTGGAAGGTCAAGACGCTGATCGCCGGCTCGGTCGTCGGCGAAGCTAGTGCCGCCGGCATTCCAGGCGGTCCGGTTGAATCACTGAGATACGCGCTGGGGAATGCAGCCCGGCGTGGTCACCCCTGCAAAAAAGGCATGAAGATCTCGACGGGTGCTGTAACCGGCGTTCACGAAGTCAAAGTCGGTCAGCGAGCGGATGTGCACTTCCCTGGCGGTATCGTACTGTCATGTCAGTTTGCACCCGTGAAGGGAAATTGAGCGTGCAGAAGCTCTTGGGACTGACTGCCATTATCAGCCTTGTCGGATGCGGCAGCGACCAGAGCACTCCTGGTGTCAGCAAGGATTCGGTCGACATAAGCGATGTTCCGCCAGCGGTGATGGAGACCGCAACGGCGTTCCGGGACGATATCAACTTTTCCGAAGCGGAGCGTGAAACCCGAAATGGCGTCATCTATTACGACCTTGAAGGTCTGGGGGCTGACGGCCAGGAGTGGGAACTCGACATCATGCAGGACGGCGACAGCTGGGCAGTGGTCGAAATGCAGCGCGATATCGCTGAAAGTGAGCTCCCCCCTGCCGTGATGACAGCTCTTCGAGAGAACGCGCCTGACTTTGTCACTGCACGCATTATTGAAAGCACCCAGACGGATCGTCGGATTGTCTTTGAATTTTTTGATGCCGACAGTCACAAACACGAAGTCCTATGGGACGGGGCCGAAGCATCCTACCTCACCGAAGAGTGGGTCCACTAAACTCGCGACAGATCTAAAAATAGAGCCGCCCCAAGGGGCGGCTTTTTTATTGTGCTCGTCGCTCACAGATTCAGCGGCAATGAAAAGGCGCCCAAAGCGGGAGGTGCTTTGGGCGCCAAAACTGATCGTCAGTTCTGATCCGATTTTAATCAGTTCATGGACCAGCGGGCACCGACGAGGAAGACGCGACCCGTGTGATCATACTCATACCGACGCTTGGCATAGATATCGGTCCAGCGATCCTGATAGTCATCCGTCAGGTTCAGGGCCTCAAAGCTCAGCTCGATATTGTCGGTCAGCTCGTAGGAAGAGGAGAAGTCGAGATTGAACGTCTCGCCATAGCCTTCGAACGTGTTGCTGTTACCGCTCGTGCCGGACAGATACTCATCTCGATAGGCCGCGGCCAGACGAGCAGAGAACCGGTCGTTCTCGTAATACACCGTGGCGTTATACGAGACATTGGAGAGACCGAGAAGGCGCTCGGTAATCTCCTGTCCGTTCACGGTATAATCCACATCGGAGTCGACATAGGTGTAGTTCCCCACGATCCCCATGTCTTCCAGCAGTGGCGTCCCTTCCACGAACGTGGAGAATGGCAACTGAAGGCCGACTTCAAAGCCCTGGATATCTGCACCCGGACCATCACCCAGCGAACGGATTGTCCAGCAGCCCGAACCGCCATTGTTCGGATTACAGGATTCAGCTGGTCCACCCTCAGGATTCTGTGCCGTCGGTGAGGTTGGCACAAGCAGCGTCAGCGGAAGACCCGTCGATGCGTAGGTATTGGTGCTTTCCGTCGAAATCGGGAATGATTCGATTTCCTTGGTGAAGAAAGCGAACGACAGAAGTGCTTCATCCGCGAAATACCACTCAGCTGATGCGTCGAAATTGTTCGCGCGCGTCGGGTTGAGGGATGGGTTCGCGTAGGACACCCGGTAGTTGAAGCTGTCGACGCTACCGCCCGGGCTGAGGTTGCCGAGGCCAGGCCGGGTCATCACCTGCGCTGCTGATGCACGAAGGACGAAGTCCGGCGTGACGAAGAGCGCCACATTCGCCGATGGCAGCGTGTCTTCATAAGGCTCACGCGTCACATCGACGAGCGTACCGGAGTTGTACCCTGACGAGTTCTGCTTGGTTTCCACATAGCGAACACCGGCATCAAACTTCAGGCGCATTTCACCAACCGGCACGTCACCGTTCAGCTGAAGGAAGGCACCAACGCTTTCCTCGGTGACCTTGCTTGTTGAACCTTGATCGAGCGTTGCCTCGATATTGGGCAGGTCGAAATAGTCGGACCAACCGCTCAAGGACGGGATCGCCCAGGACGTCGTTGAGCCTGCACCCGTATCGTCATTGAAGTTGAAGATATCGGTCAGACCTGCCGTCGCGGGCACGCCATACAGATCGTTGACGTTGTCGTCGTCCGTGTCGCAATCAAAAAGATCGCCGCAAACGCCTTGGTCACGGCGATAGCCGTAGGTGTCGAAAGTGAACTCTTTCCAGCTCACGCCGCCTTCAAGCGACAGGTTTTCCGTAAAGTCCCATTCGGCTTCGATACGGCCCGTCGTGAAACCATGAGTGGCCCCCGATGGACGGTCGCGCAATTCCGAAAGCTGGAACGTGGATGGATCAAGAACACTGTCGCCACCAAAAGTGATCGTCGGAAATTTGTCATCCGTGTAATCGTATGAGAAATTCTGATGATCACGATCATCATACATGAACGTGATTTCGTAAGGGAACTCCGTATCCGACTGGGACTTGCCGGCGAAAGCCTGCATTCTGAAAGTGTCGGAGAAATCATGATCGAGCGTGGCGCCGACCTGATAGAAATCTGTCGTCCATGCCTTCTTGAAGTTCTCCATCCGAACCCAGGCATTGTTCACGGTCATGGAGTTGAGGTTGTTGGTGTCCGCATCGTAAGTGTAGTCGATGACGTCCATGCCGCCTTCGTTGCCGCGGAACAGGACTTCACCCCAATACTCCGAACGCGACGCATCCAGCTTTGAGTACAAACCATCGACGCTCAACGTCGTGGCATCGTCAAGGCGCAATTGGAGACCGGTGGTCAGACCCAGACGCTCGCGCTCAAGCGCGATTTCACCATAACGTGGAATACGCGGATGGAAGGCGTTGGTGACCGTATCGCAACCGGTATCCGTTGGGTTGGCAAGGCAATCCACGCCCTCAACAGACTGGAACCGAGCCTTCTGCCAACGAACGGTGTTCTGACCGAGTTCGCTGGTCGCGTAGCTCGAATAGGCAGCTGACGCCGAAACGCCCCAAACGCCATTCGGATCGTTATAGGCAAACAGGCCAGCAACGCGTGGGCCGAAATCTTCGATCAGTTCGTTGTATTGACCTTGGGCGCTCAGCACCAGTGTCGTGCCGTCCTTATAGTTGAACGGACGGCCTGTGTTCAGGTCGACCGTCGCCCCGAGTGAGCCTTCATCGATATCCGCTGAAGCAGTTTTCCGTACGATGATGTTGTTGAACAGTTCAGAAGCGAACACGTTGAAGTCAAAATCGCGGCCTCGGTTGACACTGCCCTCGCCGCCCGTTGCAGCGATGGTTTCCATGCCATTGACACGAACGCGTGTGTACTGACCAGACAGACCACGTACCGTGATCTGCCGACCCTCACCGCTGTCGCGCGTGATGGCGACGCCTGGCACACGCTGAAGCGATTCAGCGAGGTTCAAATCCGGAAAGTCGGCGATATCTTCAGCAACGATGGCATCAACAGCGCCTGTTGCTTCTTTTTTTACGGCGAGTGCCTCAGCCAGAGACGCACGGAAACCGGTGACGACAATCTCGTCTTCCGTCGTGTCCTGCGCAAATGCAGCGGGCGATGCGGCCGCCATGGCCGTCAGTGACGCGCCCAGCAAGACGCCATTCATCATGGATCGTTTGTTCATCCTGTCCTCCCAAGACAATTTTGGACGCGATCTTCGCCGCGTTCTAAAAAGCTACCGGTGTCATTTTTGCTACCGGTGTCATTCTAAATGGTAATCAGGATTTGGGGCGATTGCAATTCCCTCATCTGCGATGTGAGCGTTATCTGTGAAATAATTTTCAGCGGATAATTGCACGGTCAAGCATTTGAAAAAGCGCCGCTTTCGTGTTCGCCGAACAAAAATTGCACGTACATTTTACCCGTCTGTGGCACATCCACCACAGGGAAAGAGACAAAGGGCCAATAAAAGGCCCCAGGTCGCCCTCCTGCATCAGTTGTCGTATTCAGACAGCAGTTTCTCAAGGAACAGACCGAGAGATCGGCAAGACGGTCCCGTGACGGGTCTTGTCCGGGAATGTCAGATCATCGGAAATGTCTTCCCAATGAATGAGGTCTTTTGACCGGGCCCCAACCATACCAACAATAGAGAAACAGATCTATTTTGTGAAACTTCGTCGCAAGAAAGGAATGTTGACAAGCAACATTGATGTGGGCGGCAATGTCCGATGATTTTGCGGAGCGTGGTGCACAACAGCTGCGCCGCACACCGCCAAGGTGCGTACAACCCTCCCGACTGACGCGTTTGTCGTCTGTCGGAACGACGCCTGCTGAGCTAATCGTCGCTGATTCTCAGCAGGCGCTCATTTCGCCATCGTGCTGAGTTCAGGACCGGTCGGAACGCCAGCCTAGCTCCCGGCTGATGGCGGCCGTGGCATCCTTCACGATAGAGATCAATTCTCCCATCCTATCGTCCGACATGTACTGGGCAGCACTGGACACGCTTACAGCGGCAGCAATACGCCCCTCTACATCGCGGATCGGCGCCGCGACACAGCGGACGCGATCCTCATTTTCCTCAAGATCGAACGCATACCCGCCAGATACATAGCCGCGCATCCGCTCGAGCCAGACCGGCAGGCTCTTGGCGGAGCCATGTTCGCTCAATTCATAGAATTGCCGCCAGCGCTCTTCATTATCATCGAGGATCAACGCCTTGCCGAGGCCTGTGGAGGCCACCGGCTGGCGCTCGCCGACGTGACTGCTGATCACGATCCGCCGACGGCCAGGAATTTTATCGAGGTACAGAACCTCGTCATTGACAATAACCCCAAGGTGAACAGTGTCACTGGTTGCAAGCGCCAGTTCCTCGAGAAATGGCCGCGCCAGCTGCGTCATCTGCACTTGGAGCCGCGCGCAATGACCCAATTCCAATATACGTGACCCCAGACTGTAACCCTCTCGCGGCTTGAAACTCAAAAACCGCCGCTCGGTCAGCGCTGTGGCCAAACGATGTGCCGTGCTTCGAGACAGGCCGAGACGGTCCGACAACTGGTTCAAGGACAGCGGGCCATCCTGAACCATCTCGAGCACATCAAGGCCGCGAAACAGGGTCTGGGCGCCGCTGACACCCTTCTCTTCCTTGTCTTTTGAACGGTCCCGCGTTTGTTGAGACATGACAATTCCTCTTTCTGGAAATGATGCTCGATCCTAACGGCGATCCCTATCGTCCCGCAATGTGAAATATGACCGCAGATGGACGTCGTGGCGATTGCAGTTTCACAACCGCGCCGCCGTTATACGGCGTATAATGAGCTGTACCCTTTTGAATGGCTTCCCCTAGTCGCCATCCGGCCGAATTGGTTCGACTGCATCAACTGCTTTCTGCGCGGCCCACGATGGCATCATATGGAATGGACATCGTTTTCTTTGTGAGCGGCGGTTTCATCCGCCCGGCAAACAATGCGCTATCAAAACCGCAAAGCGGCAGGATCACGGATCGACACTTGGCACGGATAAATTACCAGCTCACATACTGCGGGACGACATGTGGTCAGTATGTCGCGCCGTTGAGGACGCGTGACACTGTCCTGATTGACACGCCGCACATGCGGGCAACATCGTTGATGGTGGGAGACCTGTTGATGTCCGGCATGATGATCCTGTTGGGCGGACAGCCCCCTGGCGTCCGACTTACGCGAACAAAACATCACAATAAGGCGGCCTTACTCAAGTGTCGATGGATGGGGCAGAACCCCCTTGCAAGTCCTGACCTGAGGACCAATCAGAATGCGCGCACCGTCAGGTTGACGAATGCCCTCACGTCCGACTGCTCAGGCAGGTCGCCGTCGTCAAGCGGCACGCCGACAGTACCTGAGAGCGTGACACGGCTGCCGCGCCGCCACCGCGCGCCAACACCTGCGGCGCTCAGCTGAGTGGTCGGGAAAAGCGATTCCACCTGCCCCACATCGACGAACGTAAACATATCAAGGCTGTAGGTTTCGGCACGGATCATCTCACGATCCATCTGCAGCTTCGCAAAATATCCGCTATCGCCGGCGACCGTTCCAGGATCAAAGGCGCGAACCGAATTGGCGCCACCCAACTGGAATTCCAACGTCCCTGGCAAATCCTCGTCTGCGGTGTGCTGCCACTGAAGATCGAGAGAACCGCGAACTTTCGGACTGAGTTGACGGGAAAGATAGGCGCTGCCCCGCAGAAGCGTGATATTTCGTCTGTCATCGAACAATTGCTCATCCGCCTCAGCGGTGACAACAGAGGTCCTGAACAATGCCATTGTCTTTCCCGCGACAATGTCAGCATTCAACCCCAGCTCAGCCATTGAAATCTTGGTCTCGCTGGTCTTGACACTGTCTACCGTTGTCTCCGCGGCCGTACGGCTGATGCTGAAATCTGTGCCGACGAAGCGACCGCGCCGAAATAGAAGCGGAAGACTGGTATTCACGCTGACAGTATCGGACGTCCCCTCAACCGACAGCGCCTTGAACGGCCCGTTGATCACGTCGGTCCTGCCGCGGACGTAAGACAGCCCGGAACGGGCACCGCGAAAACCGATAGGCCGATTATAGGCAATACTTCCCGATAAAGCGCCGCCAGCCCCAACGACAAATCCATTCAGCTGATCATCATCCGTCAACAGGCTATAGCGGCGACCAACGGCCCCGCCCTCAAATTCGCCTGTACTGTCAAAGCCGTTATTATCGACGAACAGATCCAGTTGATAGCGCTTTGGCTCCTGCAATTGCAGAATGATGTCGGTTGTCCCGAATGCGTCGCCCGGCTTCAGATCAGCTACGAGCTTAGCATTATTGAGGCGATTAAAGCGCAAGAGATCCGCCTCCAGAGCCGGCAGATCTACAACCTCGCCGGGAGGTGCCTTAATTCGTGCAGTGACATAATCAGCGCCATAGGTAGTGACGCCATCGACAGTCACATCTTCCACCACCCCCTCAACAAGAGAGATCTTGACCTGCCCGTCTTCAATACGCTGCGGCCGCAACATAGCCCGGGCCGTCAAATATCCTCCATCATCATAGAGACTGTTCACCTGCGCAACAATATCGTTCAGATCACTGAACGTGACAGTATTGCCGATATATGGCGCAGCAATATTCTCGAGCTGCTGAATGGTCAGAAAGACGGATGGATCGAATGTCACGGCCGTCAATTCGAAACTGACGCCGGTATCAGCAAGCGGGTAGAAATCGAACGATTGTGCGTTCGTGACGACATCGTCGATCTGAGACGTACCAGCATCCCGCGTCTCTTGCTGGCGGCGACGCATTTCCTCGTTGATCGTAGATGGGTCGGCGCCGGGAGGAAGGTCCTGAGCAGAAGCCTTTGCGGGCACCATTGCCCCGGCCAGACCGAGGATCAACAGGCCGGCCAGCTTCAGTTGATGGCGGCGCAACAGGCCGTTTTCGTTTCTACTCACTGAATGCCCCCTCATCGGCAGTTTCGATTTCCAGCCCCAGATTCACAACCGGCGCACCACCCGTGGATCTGAAGGGTCTATTTCGGGCCGATGCCGCGGCTTTCTCCTCAGGGCCTTCAGGCGCATCACGCAACCTCGACAAGACGCGGAAAGCATCGCCCCAGCTGGAGCTGCCCTGATCAATCTGCTGATTGCGGCGAACACTAATGGCCTTGATAGCATTTGGCGTTTCCTGCGTATCCAGATAGCCCGGCAGGTAGAACAGGATGAACTCATCAGTCAGTGTCGATATTCCATCCTGTACAAGAAAGAAGGACGGATCCGGACTGAACAGCTGAATATCGACGCCATTTCTCGGCTTTGGCGATGCATTGTCGAGGACCAGTCGGACATCCGGCGTGGTCAGCACAAGATCGCCGGTGACCAGACCATCTTCGATTTCAAACCTCGACCCCGTCGTCTTGATCACAGAATTTTGGACAGCGAATCTGGGGCTGACGACCCCCAGAGGGGCATCGAGATCAAGCAGCGCCGACAATGCTTCAGTATCCGGATCGAAACCGGTGAGGATCATCGACAACGGGTCAGTGGTGGCCTCGGTATGAACAATGTTAGCTTCGACCGAACTGGACCGGATGGTGACCGCTTCACCAACTTCGAGCTGATTGATATTGACGCCATTCTGGACCGCCAGAACGCCGTTCCGGAACGCCATACGGTCGCCTTCCAGGCTTCCCGTGACCGCAACGTCAGGCTCTCCGATGATTTCTCCGAATGTCAGTGTCCCATCGACATTCAGCTTGATGGCGCCGTTCATCGCGCTGATCAACGGAGCTTCCACATCACCCACACTGATGATGTAGATATCACCTTCTGCGCTCACCGCCTGTATGGCCGTGACATCGACGATGATCGGGCGATCCTGGCCAATAGAACCAATGTCGTCCTGTGCCGTCAGATAGACCAAAGCACCCGGCACTCTCGCCACCAGGTTGGTCACTTCCGGGTCGGCCGGAAGGATGCTGGTCGCCGCGCTGATATCGATGGCCCCCGCCCCACCGAACGAGCTGGTGATCGAATTGATGATCGCCTCACCTGACAGCGCGCGAAGCGTGACTGATCCGAAAGCGGACATTTCGCTGGTGGACTGCATTGAAATAGAAGCTGCATCGACGGAGATTTCGCCGCCTCCAACCAGTGCCGTATCGGGACGCATCACAAATTGCCCACCGACATTGAATTGGGCATCAGAGCCGGTGGCGACGTCATTCAGAAGGATCGTGTCCGTCGCGGACACAGCCTCCAGCGCTGCCCCCACCGTGACCGATCCAAGAATGGTCTGCCCCGCTGCGCTGAACAGCGACAGATTATCGCCGATATCAATCCAGCTATCTTCCGAAAAGACCAGCCGGTCGCCGGCAAGACTGGCGCTCCCCAGGACGCTCCTTACGAGGACTGTATTGCCGAGAGAAATGGCACCGTTATTGGCCAATAAGCCAATATCGTCATTGACGGTCAGCGATGAGGAATCCTCCAGAACGATGTCTGCGGCTTCCGCCGTCAAACTTCCGTCTGTAACGGCGACATTGACACCATTCAGAACCAACAGCGTATCGCCCGCCGTCAAGTCGGTGTCGCCAACGATCGTGACGTCGCCCTCAAGGATCGTGTCCGTGGCGGCTGTTGATGTGAATGCGCCGCCAGCCATCATCTGTCCCAGGCGGGCAAGGCCTGTCACGGCCGTCAGGTCGAGGTTGCCGAAGACGTCCAGCGTGCTGGTAGTGGCAAAATCGAGGTTGCCGCCAGTCAGCGAAGCGTTTCCTGCGGTACTCTTCACAAGGACCATATCACCAAGAGTGATATCGCCACCGTTACCCAACATGCTGATGTCAATATTGACGTTCAGCGATGAGTCCTCATCGAGAGAAATGTCTGCGGCTTCCGCCGTCAAACTTCCGCCTGTAACAGCGACATTGACACCATTCAGAACCGAAAGCGTATCGCCCGTCGTCAAGTCGGTGTCGCCAACGATCGTGACCTCGCTCTGGAGGATCGTGTCCGTGGCTGCGGTTGATGTGAGCGCGCCGCCAGCCATCACCTGTCCCAGGCGGGCAAGGCCCGTCACGGCCGTCAGGTCGAGGTTGCCGAAGACGTCTAGCGTGCTGGTAGAGGCGAAATCGAGGTCGCCGCCAGTCAGCGAAGCGTTTCCTGCGGTACTCTTCACAAGGACCATATCGCCAAGAGTGATATCGCCGCCATCAGCCACCATATCGAGGGTACCGTTGGCGACCAGCGATGATCCATCTCCCAGCGCAATGGCCGTTGTGTCGGCGCTCAACCCACCGGCTGTCACGCTCACATCTACACCATTCAGGACCGACAGCGTCTCGCCCGACGTCAGGTCAGTGTCCCCAACGATCGTGACATCGCTCTGCAGCATCGTGTCCGTGGCTGCGGTTGATGTGAACGTCCCTCCGGCCATCACCTGTCCCAGGCGGGAAAGGCCTGACGCGGCCGTTAGGTGAAGATCACCGAAAATGTCCAGTTTGCTGGTGGAGGCAAAATCGAGATTGTCGCCAGTCAGCGAGGCGTTCCCGGCACTGCTCTTCACTAGGACAGTATCACCAAAAGTGATGTCTCCGCCGCTAGTGAGCAGATCCAATTCTCCGCTGACGCTCAGTGCGGCGGCGTCCTCAATAGTGATCGCCCGGGCTTCTGCATTGAAGAGGCCGGACGTCACGTCGACGCTCTGACCCGCTTCAACAAGCAGTTGGCCGCCGGCTGAGATCACCGTGTTGCCGGAGACCTCGACACTGTTCTGAACAGTCGCATCCGTTGCCGCATCTATCGTCAGGGTACCGCCGGATAAGACGTTGCCCAGGGTGACTTCACCCAGCGTCGACAGGAAAGACAGGTCGGTCAGCGTGCGCACAATGCTTGTCACATCAAACAGCAGGTTTTCTGCCCGGAAGATTGCCGAACCCGCGGTGCTGGTCATCTCCGCTCCGGCGGTTGCAACGACATCACCTGTGCCGACACCTAGTAATAGGTCCCCTGCCGCGCTGACTTCATCAATGATGGTCAGATCACCAGCAGACACAATGTCCACCGCCCCGCTGGCCGTCACCCGGTCAATATTGAGCGCTGTCAAAGCGGACCGGATATTCACGGCACCGCCGTCCGCGATGGCGATCAGGCTCTTGTCATCATTTGACCGTATGCCGAGGGCCTGCCCCAGTACACCAATGCCGCCAGCCGATTCAAACCGTATGTCCTGTCCTTCGATATGGACATCCTCATTGTTGATGGATGAGAGGATGCTGCCTGACGGCGCGTAGAGCGCGATGTCACCATTCGTGAAAATATTGCCGACGTCGAACGATCCATTCAGATCACGAATGAAGACGCCCGACTCGGCGCCCGCCCGCGAAAGATTGCCCGACAGTGCAATTTCCAGCGGCCGCAAGGCGTCGCCAATCGCTCCGGCCGCTGCCTCAATGATGAGGTCGTTTGCTGAAACAGTTGGCGTACCTGGTGTCACGTCAGTCGCCGCTTGCACGCCGTCGCGGCCATACACCCTGGCGTCGCCGTCTGAACCGGCGATCAACTGGCCCAATGTCAGGAAGCCATTACTGCCAACAAAAATATCGCCGCCGGTCGTCGAGTTGAGACGAGCGCTCTCTACGAATAGCGGGTTGGCGGGCGAGATCACGAAACGTGTCTTGTTCGCGGAAGTGTCGAACTCAACCGTCACGTCACCCGGTGCGGCCGTCGCCAGAAGCGCGCGCGTAAAGGGGTTCAGCGATGGGGCGGTGCCGGTCGTGAACTCGACCACAATTGGCGCAAAGGCGCCGCCGACTGAGCCACCGGAGACCAGGGATACGCTGTCGGCGAAGATCGTCGAGTCAAGATCGAACACTTGCGTGCTCGGCACGCGGATCAAAGTGTCTCCGGGGTTGATACCTGCAAGAGCATCCGCGACCGCGGAGGATGGTATCTGGTTTTCAAGTTCGGAATCCGTGAAGGTGACACCGGCGATGAGCAGGAGATTGAGGTCCGACCCATCGATGATATCGGCGCTGACGGACTGCAATGATCCGTCAGGGAAGAGATCACCACCTAAGGCTTCGGACAGCGTCAGCCCCGTTCTTTCGCTCACGACCGCCCGCTGGCCAATCAGTGTACCAACGCCATCAAACTCATCGACCAGTTCAACGCCCCTGACAGTCAGCAGGACATCGCCGGACGCATCGAGAATAGACCCATCCACATTGTTCAGCGTGGCGATACCCGAAGTCAGGAAGCTGTACGCCTCATCGTACTGTGCCTGCACAAATGCCGTGATGTCACCGATCTTGCTGGCAGCATAGCTGGACAGTGCTGCGGCGTCGCCCGGTATGGCATCGCCATTGGCGGCCGCGAACTGGCCCGCAAACTGCGCAGCCTGGCTGAGCGAGAGCGATATCGTGCCATCCATCGCGACAGTGGCCCGCTCGCGAATGCGGATCATGACACCGAACTGGTTGGCGACACGATTTTCGAAGCCTAGAATATTGTCTGAGCCATCATCTGTACGCAGAAGAAGCGCGTCAATCGCCGCGTTCAGCCGTTCGACCTGGTTCTCGTCCACGTCAGCCGACGTGAAAGCGTTTGTGATATCGCCGTCCATCGCGATGAGGGTGACGGCCCCAGCGGTTGAGCGGACCTCACTCAACCGAAGCGTACCGACAGTTTCTTCAACATTGATGTCGCCATTCGCCGTCAGGGTGACCGCAGCATTTGCGGCATCAGAATCACCAAAACTGGAATCAATGCGGAATGGCGCAACGCCTGTACCTTCGATCGTACCGCCGAGGGACGTCAGATTGATATCCTGCGCTGCGATTGCCGTGGTACCGACCGACGTCTGAGTAATATCGCCCGTATTGACGAGTGACACATTGCCAGTATCCGCCTGCATACGCAGGATATCGAGCGCCGACGCGTTAGACGTCACATTGATATCACCGGTGAGCGCGGCAATGTCGGTCAAGGTGATCGTATCCTCACCGAACAGTTGAAGTCCGATTGATGACCCTGCATTGGCGCGTACAGTACCGCCGCTGGAAACGAAGGCACCGAGCAGACTACCGGCAGAGCCAATGGCGTCGGACGCAGACAGATTGGTATTGGTCGCGATTATGCGCCCATTGCCCGCCTGATTGATCGAGCCGCCGGTCGTACTGACGGTGACGGTCCCCGTCGGATTGTTCAGGGGGCCTGCGATGTTGATGTCGGCCAGTGAGGATACCGAAATCGACCCGGTCGCGTTTCCGGAGAATGAGATCGCGACAGGGTTATCCGCGCGTATCGTCTGGGTACGGCGCAGGCGATAGCTGACCGGCACAACGCTGCTGAAGATCGGCTTGCTGGAGGAGTTGAACGCATTAACGCGCCAGGAATTGCCTATCTCGCCCGACAGGGACTGGCGGAAATAGGGGTCCGAGTTGGAGACAAAGACGACGCCCTGGCCCGTCCGGGGGTCACTGTCCGCCCATACCCAATTGCTCAAGTTAAAGAGCGAGAAGCCGGGGCTGTCCGGGTCCGGGGTCGACGTAATTGTCCGCTTGAGATAGCGCTCTTCAAAATACTGGAAGGCGATCCCTTCCTTTGGCGAATAGCTGGCCGTGTTGCCTGCCACAGAGTTGGCGAGCCCCAGTGTGGTATAATCCACGCCGACCTGATCGGTCTGGTAGACCTCAATCGCCTTGCCGGCCTCCTGCACATAGAATGTCGTCAGTGCATTGCCGTTGGACTGAATCTTCGCAGTATCCGTGATCTGAATAATACCGCGCGTATCGCGCCCTGCATCAACATCATTGATCTGAATATCAAAGCCGGTCTGATTGTCGATGACCACTCGACCGCGACCATTCCGGACAATCAGTTCCCCTGCGCCCGTGGTGCTCAGAATCTGGCCATTGAGGATGATGTGTCCGCCGCCTGAGGCATTGACGTTCTCCACAATGATCTGCTGCGTATCAAGATCGTAAACGGCGGTGATTTTCTCACGCGGATCTCCACCGATCGTATCAATCAGCGAAGAAATATCGATCAGATTCGGCGGAATCGGCGCCTCGCCCGGCGCGGCCGTCGGCCGAGCACCGGGGTTGTCGATCCAGAATTGCAATGTCACCGCATCGGCAGCAGACAATTGCAGGTTCCGATCACCAGTCCGCCCACTGACGAGAGTTCCGCCAATATCAATGGATTTTGCGGAAATGCCGACGACACCCGCCACGTCAATGACACCGCCAAGATCCGATAGCCGGTTCACGAAGCGGGGATCCGACGACAGCTCGGTACGGCGGGCCATGACCGCGTCGACCTGCGACCGTGTCTTGGTAATCTGTGTATTGTCCCCAAACAGAACCGACTGGTTCATGTCGAACTGTATCGGCGCGGCAGTCATTTTGATATTGCCGCCGAATCCTGAGCGCGTGGTTGGACCGATCAAAAGCCCGTCCCTGTCAAAAACCTTCCAGTCATAAAGCGCCAGCAGCGTTGGAATATCTTCATACGTCTCACCGTCATAGAAGACGTCGATCGCCTTTCCTCGGGAGCCTAGTCGGCTATCTGTCCCGCTCGTGTTGATGGTCCCGGCAAGGAGGGCATCTGTCAGCGCGTTAGCGGACGTGAAGGCGCCGAACGGATTCGCCAGATAGTGCGTCATGAACGCCGCAAAGTCATTCTCGTCACGGAGGTTCGGGAGGCCATCGACCGTATCTTCGCCAAGCAGGAACGGGATTTGAGCCGCGTACCGGACCAGACTGCTGACATTCGGGTCATAGTTTGCGACGCCGAAATTGCTGAAGGCGTCTGTAAAATCGCGCAGGTACAGAAGGTTCTCAAGAATGATGTACTGCTCGAACCGCGCCCGAGGATCAGGGCCCAATGGAATGAGGCCATCGGGCAAAATGGCAAAATATCCGCCATTGGGTACATCAATCCGAAGATCCCCTGCCCCGACCACAGCCGTCTGCAAGAGATCACCGTTCTTCACGTCGATATCGACCAGACCGAACAGGTTGATGATATCGCCAGTGATATAAAGATCGGACGTATTGTCCGCGCCGAAGGTCGATGGACTATTGTCGATCTTCACGAGCGAGCGTGTGCCCTTGCGCCGTTCGGTCACGTTCAGCGAGCCAAATGACTGGGCCTGACCAGTCAGCCGAACCTCACCGATCGAGGCATCGTAGATATTCAGATCACCGACAATCAGATCACGGCCTGAGAAATTCGTAATCGAGATGACCGGCCCACCATTGGCGATCAGATCGCCGGTCCCGACCAATTCATCGGCGAAGATTTCGACATTGCCTGAAGCTGCCGTCACGCCGCTGATCTGGATGGCCCCGTTTACGTCGCCAGGACGCGTCAGGGTCGGCCCACCGCCACCGCCGCCATCGGAGAATGTTGGGATGCTGGTCGTCACAGTGCCTGTTGAATTGTCGGGATCGTTCGACGCACCGGTATCCCCCTGAAGGAAGCGCGACAGCTCCTGCAGAATGGCCAGTTCACCGGCGGCACTGCTGTCGCCGGCATCGATCATGGCCTGAAGCGCAGCAATACGGTCGTTCACCTCATCAAGCGGATTAAACCCATTGACCACACTGACATGGGGCCGATCCTCCAGTTCATTGGAGACGGTCACATTTCCAGCATTATCAATGTCGAACGTCCGCTCGGCCAGATGGCCCGCTTCGACGCTACCGTTGATATCGGCCTCGCCATATCCCCGTTCAGTGACACGGCCGGAGCGATCGGTCTGGGTAATGACGCCGAGCAGCAGATTGATCTTGAAGGTCGCTACACCTTCAGCAAACAGATCAATATCGCCACGACTGACATTGATGATCACATCGCGGATGCTTTCGACAAGCGCACCCGCCGCGATGTCGATATTCGCATTGTTTTCGAATGTCAGATTGGCCGATGCCGACGTGGATGCCGGGATGAGCGCTGAGTTATAGCTATCGCTCGTAACATCGATGTCTATGCTTGAAGGTGTGCCGCCAAAGCCGCTGCCCCCTGTGTTCAGCCGCACGTCACGCTCTGCACTGACTTTTGCCCCGGCACCGATATTGATGCCCTGGTTGATGACGACGTCATTGGAAACATCGCCCGCCGTGACCTTGGCATCGGTCACGCCGATCCCGGCGGAAGACTTCGCCGCGGCGCGGGCATTGACCTCTGCGCTTGGCGCCACGCCGATATAGATTCCGCCATCAGCATCAAGCAGCGCACCGGCGCCCAGATTGACCGTGTCGGTGATGGCCGCATCGAATTCCATGGACGCGGTCGGGACGGCGAGACCGCCGGAGGCCCGCTGCACCACCTGATCATCGACATTCATGCTGCTCGTCGCGTCAATAACGATGTCGCTATTGTCCGCTGTCAGATTGAACCCGTCGAGCGTTTTGATGACCGCGTTGTCGCCGATATCGACAACACTTTCCTGCTCTATGCGGACATTGCCGTCAGCAGACGCGAACGCGCCCAGGCCGCCGGCGCCACCTTTCACGCTAATCGAATCGCCATACCGGGACGTGACGGAGTTGGCCAAGATCGACAGCTGCCCGGCCTCGACCTTCAGCCCGTCGGCGATGTCGACATGGGATGAGTTCCGCAGATTGACCGAGGTAGTCGCACCGCTCTTGCCTGCCAGACCGGCAGAGGACGCATCGGCCAGCTCACGGAAATAGGACTGGTGCAGGGACTGAATATCAACATTCTTTGCACGGATGGTACCGGTACCGGCATTGCCATCCATTTCGCCGATGCGGGTCGCGGTGGTCGCCGTCGAATTGATGGTCGATTTGGTCGCCGCCCCTGCGACGACACCGCCGCTGCCGGATTCCGTTACGGCTTCATTGCGCTCCGACGTGCCCGATGTGACCTGGAATGTCGGCATGGCATAGGTTGTGCCATTGCCCGTGATCAGATCGACGAAAGTAAAGCCCGACCCGACCGACGCAACCGTCTCGCCCGATGACCGGGTATCGCTGTTCGCCGCGCCGACGGAAACGAAGCCGCCGGATTTCCCCGTGGCGTCCGCAATCTGATTTGTCCCCTTGGTCGCGCCAACCTTGATGCCCCCGATGGGCAAGGCCACGCCGTCCCCGACAAGCGCATAGACATTGGCGTTTGTTCGCGCCGTTGCCTGGCTCGCCTGTGCGCCAAGAAGAAGCCCGCCGGCCGAACCGGTCGAATAGGCTTCGCCGGTGCGTCCACTGCCCGCCATCGCTGCGGTGATGCTGACCTCTCCCATCACCATGGTCAGGTCAACATTGTTGCCCACAAAGGCCTCAACCGTTGATGGTGTGGTGGACGAACCAATATCGGCTTCGGCCAGTGAGACACCCACCGCCGCGCCACCGGCAACCGCGACGCCTCGCGCTCTGGCGTAGACGGACGGTGTCGAACTCGCATCGATATCCAGCCCATTGGCCAGGGTCAGACGCGTATCGTCTCGCACCCCCGCGCGAACAGTCGTCTGCTCGCTGGCCTGCGCAACCGTCCCCTGGACACTGATCCCGATGCCGCCTGAAGCGCCCTGCGCATCGGCCCGCGCGCCGCCAGCGGACGAGGCACTGACGCTGGCCCCAGTCATGCCAGTGATGTCGTTGATGCTATGACCAATCAGGGCGGTTGCAGAACCCTGCTTCTCCGCCCGCGCCACCACAACGCCAGCCGCACCAAGCAGGCCAACAGATACGCCCGAGGCGTCAGAATCCACATGAGTCTTATCCGCGGCGGACACGTTCAGTGCACCACCGGCGCCGCCAATCACACGGGCGCTGACATTTGCCGATACGGCGGAGGTCACTTCAGCATTGGCAACCGCGGCACCAAGCCCGACGCCGAGCCCGGCAGCACCGACAATGGCGTCGATCTCCGCCGCATCGCGTCCGTTATCTGCAGAATTGGCAGCGACGGTAATACCTCCGCTCGCGTTGATCGTGGTGCCGCTGTCGATATTCGCGCTGACGCCCGTGTCGACTGTAGTAAAACCAATCGCTGCGCCGATCCCTGCCGCACCGCCGATCGCCGCACCGCCAAGCGTACTGTGCGTGCCCGTCTTCGCATCCGATGTAACGGATACGGAGGAGACCGTGATCGAAGAGCCCGTTACGTTGGCTGCCACCAGATGGGTGTCGCTGTTCAGCGCTTCGCCATCGACATCGTAGCTGCCATTGCCAGCAACAGCGGTCTGTTCGGTTCCGGACAGGGCCGCGTTGCTGCTGGTATCTGAGGAGTCCTGTGCGGTCGTCTCCGCACTCGACAAGGTCCCGTCGACTTCGTCACTGGCCCCGGAATCGAGCTTGCCGCCCAGCTTGATCACCGCGATGGCGCCACTGATGCCCGCACTGCCACCGGCTGCCAAAGCGTAGGTATTGGTGTCAATATCCGTGATTCCGTCGGCATCGACAATCAGCGTGTTTGTTGTCACGGCGCTGTTATCAACGCTCGCATTGGTTTTCGACTTGGCCACGACAACGTTGACACTGGCACCGCCGGCACCAACGCCGCCGACGCTCGCCGACGCCGTCGACGCATCGATCGCAAAGTCATCCTTTGCGGTGACGGCCACCTGCGCATCACCGGCGGCGCCCGTCACAGTCGCATTCTCAATGCGCGCCCGCGTGTTCGTCTCACTGACGATAACCGATGCCGTGCCAGCGATGCCGACACCCCCGCCCCCTGCGCCCGACGCGCTGGTCGTGTCGACCGTCGTATCGGTCGTCGCGCCGACAGCGACATCATCCGTATTCACCGTTGTTGCGACGGCAGCCTCGGTTGAGGGATCACGCCGCCCGATCAGCGCTTCCGTCTCGCTTTCATTGACGAGGACGTTGAACGTACCCGCGGCGCCAGCGAAGCCGCCTGCCCCGACGATCAGGCTGAAACCGCCCACAAACGCGTCCATATCGGCGTTGATGGCGAGGCCGTTCGACCGCACCGTACCGCCGATCAGCTGGCTGATGGTCGTGGCGTCAAAGATGGTGACAATCCCGCCCGCGGCGACACCTCCGCCAAGGCCGCCCCCGGCGCCCGCCCCGACGTTCGCCGTCGTGTAACTGGAGGCTGCCTTGATACCAACATCATCGGCGTCGACGTTGGCTCCGCTGACCTTCGCGATCGTTTCGGTGCGATAGGTATCGGACACGCCCGCACCAGCGGCGCCCACGGCACCCGACGCCGCAACGCCAATCGAATAAGCGCCGCCATAGACATGGGTACTTGCCTTCACGTCCACATCACCGGCGCGGGCCTTTGCATCACCTTCGCTCAACGGATTGATCGTGGCGTCTGTGATCAGCGCTTTTGTTGTACCCGAGATGACGCTTACCCCGGCATTCACCGAGGCGGCCACCGTACCGCCGACCGAGACCGCCGTCGCGATGACGTCGGTTTCGCGCAAGGCCGTCGCATTCACCGACAGCCCACGGACTGTCTTGGTGTTCTCATCAAAGGTCGCACCGCTCTTGCCGCGGATGGTGACGTCGATAACGGGAATAGTGACCTGATTGAAGGTCAGCGGGTTCTGCAGCGTACCGTCACGGACGCTCATCGTCTGACCGGCGTCGAGGGCTTTGGCAGTCACACTCGTGGCGGCGCCATCAATTTCGGCTGTCGTGTCACCGTCGATAATATTGACGGCACTGGCGATCCCGATACCGCCCGTACCGCCGACAGCAGCAGCCCCCGCCAGGGCTTCGATTTCGCTGTCGACCAGCGCATCGATGCCGACATTGTTGCGCGCGATGATGACCGCGCCGCCGTCAATACGGCTCGAGACATCGGTTCCCATGACATTCACAACGACCGAACCGGCCGCACCGACGGAGCCGCCGCCCCCAAGCCCTACACCGACAGTGCGAATGACGTCGCGAGCGACCGCGCCGAGGGTAAGACTATTGAGAGTCAAATCACCGCCGTATACGGATGATGACACGGTCCCCTTGATCCGATTGACCCCGACACCAACACCGACACCGCTGCCACCAGACACCCCAAGCGCCCCTGCAATGGACTGAATCCGCGCATAGCGATCCGCCAAGACGCTGACGAAAAGGCTGCTCTCATTGTCAGCCGAGCTATCGTCCACATGGGCCGAAACGTCCGCCTTGATCAGATTGACGGTGGCGGAACCAGACAGGGCCGCGCCACCGCTGGATGCCCCGCCCGCAATGGCGACAGAGTTGATGGCTGCGCCCGGCGCAGATGTATCCGAAGGGTCCGTCGTGGTCGCGATGACTGACAGGCTGATGACGTCCTGAAGGTCAGTATCCAGAATACCAGCGTCAATGGAGCCGCCAATTTCATTGACGGCAACAGAGGCACCGATGGCGGCATTGCCCGCCGAAATTGAAATGCCGCCAGCGAGCGAATTGATCTTCGCCGTCGCGCGTGCCGTAACATCGATTGTTGGTGCCCCGACGACTGTCTGATTGGCACCTGAATCAGCGCTGTCGCCGATTTGGGCGACCGTGTCGTCGTCGATCATATTGACGGTCAGTGAGCCGGTGAAGGCCCCACTGCTCGTTCCCGACGCGGTCGCGATCGAAAGCGACAAGATCTCACTCTCATTGTCAGCCGTCACATCGACGCGATTACCCGCGCGCACCTCGGTCGTGTCGCCGTCGATGACCGCTATTCTGTCGCTATCAATATCGTTGATGGCAATGGCGAAGCCTGCGGAGGTCTTGCCGACCGAAACGGCCCCGGCGAGGGCAAAGGCTCGCGCGCCGGTCCCGAAGGAATCCGGCGTGTCGCCCGCGCTATCGAAAGCCAGATCGCTGGTGCTGACATTATACTGATTATTCTCGCGTCCGGCCGTCCTGTTCCCTTCGATGATCGCGTCGAACGCTGCGATCTCGCCGCCGCCGGAAGCGACGGACAGGTCGTCATCAACCGTAATGACCGACCCGTCACCGATACGCGCCATGGCGTCGGCATCGATACGGTTGAAGACGATCGCGCCCGATGCAGCAAAGGATTGGGTTGTCGCTGATCCCACCACCGCAACACCAATCGTCTGGGCCGCGTTGATCGCTGCGACGCGCACGTCGTTATAATCCGTAACCGCACTGTTCAGAATGCCTGCAAAAGCGGCAAGGCCCTTGCCGTCAGCAGGATCGTCAATTCGGTTGTCAACCTCGGCATAGGTCAAGCCACCAGCAGCCGATGCCCGACCGCCATAGGCCACGCTTCCCGCGCCGATCCCGATGGTGTTCCGGTTATAGGCGTTCACGTCGACGGTATCATCCCGCGCGGCGTTGTCCGTGAGTGTTAGACTGGAATCGACAATTCGGGCGTCCGATGAATCAGCGACGCGGGCAATGGAGAACGAGCCTGCGACGGCAGCGGATGTGGACGAGCTTCCCGTCTCAGCCGACAGACCAAGAGCGGCGCCTACTTTGAGTCCGCCAGTCAGGGCCTGAACGTCGACGTCGTTCACATCGACGACAGTCGCGCCATCGATCAGGGCGTCGTTACGGTTCTCACTGACTTGGTAGGCGACGGCACCAGCGATCGCCCCGCTCGCGCTGCTCCCCGATGAAGATGAGAGCGCCGCTGCGCCTGAAAGACTGATCTGATCGGTGTCGGTCACCGCTTCGACCAGCATTGCGGCCGGGCCCGCGCTGGTCACACCGGCAATATTGGCGTCTTCAACAAAGGCGAGCGTGACGAGTTCGTTCAGGCTGACCGAAGCCGAGCCGGAGATCGCAAAACCGAATTTTGGTTGCTGCGAACCAGCGCCGCCGCCCGGCGCGGCACTTGGGCCGCCACTCTGGTCCGTCAGTGTACCTGTTGAATTCTCAAGAATACTCGTGGCGTCACTGTCATCGGATGCGTTGTTGCTGTCCACGCTCTGGCGCGAGCGTTCATCAGTACCACCCAGATCGTCTATCAAGCCGGTCGTATCGTCGGACGAGCTCGAATTCTGCTCCATGCTCAGCCGGTCGTCATTAGCGGTGCCTGAACGGGAAGATTTGCTGCCAGCCACGGCAAGAGTGCCGGACTCGCCTGCCGTGCGGGCACGCACGCGCAGGTTGGAGGTAATGACCTTGTTGTTGGGCAGGTCATTGTTGCCAGGGTATGGCCCATTCGGGGCCGCTGGTGTGCCCGGGTCAAGATCGTAGGCGGTGTTGTCGCCGATAAAGGCCTGAGTGTCGGCAGCGATAATATTGACCGCCCCGGCAATGCCAATCGCGGTTCCTTCGGCGGTCGATTTTGCAGCCGCGACGCTCCAGACCGTCAGGTCCTGCGTGGCGTCGATATTCACCGCACCCGCCTCGACCCGCGCCAGATTGCTGAGCGATGCGATGGTGGTGTTTTCAATATTGATGACATTGATCAGGCCGACGCCTGTGACGCCACTGCCCTCAGCTGAAGTCGGGGTCAGCCCGATGATGAAATTGCGGGCATCGGCAGAAATGCTCAGTCCACGGTCGGCAGTGATGACAACACCATCAGCGACGCCGGCAATGGTGGTGGCCTCCTGCTGCACGACATTGACCGAACCACCAATGGCATTACCGTCCGAGGACAGCGACGCGCCCGTGAAATTGACGGCACCCGATACGTGGACGCCTTCGGTCGTCGACCTCGCCGTGATGATGACGTCTGCCTGATCCTCGCTCGAAGCGGGATCCCACCACGCCACGGACCGCGGCGTGACGCCGCCTTCGCCATCGTCAAGCGCCGCCAGGTCCGTTGAAAACCCAGCACCGGCGACTGAATCGGACGCGGTGATCCGGGCCCCGCTATCAATCCATGCGCGCGTATCCTGTGTGATTTCGGTGTACGCGACGTTGCCGGCAACTGCCGTATCACTGGACCCGTCCGACGCGCTGGCCGAAGCTGCGGCATAGGAAGTGAAGAGATCTTCAGCCAGACCAAAATCTGCCGCCTGCAGACGTTCGCTCAGATCCTCGAGATAGGTGTAGATGCCTTCAATACTGCCTTCCGGCGTCAGACTGTCGATCAGCGTAAAGCCGAATTTCTTTTCACTGACCGCACCGACGCCAACACGTTTGGCTGTAATATCCACCTTTTCGCCAATTTCCGACGCGGTAGTGTAGTCATAAAAACCAAGTGCAATAGCTGCCGTCAGGACAACCGAACTGCCACCGCCATCCTCGCTTTCCGCGCTGCCTTCGGTGACAGCGAAATTGCGGATCAGATCGTCACGCGTCTCGGAATAGATCGCAACATCATCGGCGAAAATCATCGGTGCGTTTGACGGCACGGCTGTGATGCTGCCCGCATCGGTGCCATTGGCGGCCGATGCATAAAGACCACCCTCAACAACCGCTTGAGCATTCTGCGACGAGAAATTCAGCGCGGTTGTCGCGCCGACCTTCAGCTTCGTTCCCCCGACGCCGTCCAGTTGCGCCCCGGCGCTGTCACTCTGCCCGGCTGCACGATCGGACATGGCCGCAATCTCGCTGGAGAGCGCTTCTTCCTGAGCGTCATTGTTGACGTTGTCCTCAACGCTCGGCGCGCTGGTCGTCGTGGATGAAGCGGAGGTTCGATTCTCCGTCGTGACGGAGGTGGATTCGACGGTCACGGATTCGATATTGGCGCCGCTCGAGCCGACATCGGCCCCGAGAAATGCAAGAGTATCACTGGAGGTGTCCGCGAAGGCGAAAGCAATGGCAGCTGTTCCGTCATCCCCCGTTTCAGCTTCAGCCGACGTGCTGAAACTGTTCTGGTTGAGGGCCGTCAGGGTCAGATTGTCCGCCGTCAGACTGACGCCGCTTTCGACGGCCACGACCGCATCGACATCGGCGAACGTGAACGCGGCGGTGATTGGGATGTCGGCACCGGCCGATGAGGCGTTGTTGTCGACCATCGTCAGGTTGCGGGCGGACAGCGACAGATCGTCCGCTGCGTCCAGAGAGGCACCTGATTTGATAACCACCTCCGCGCTGGCCACGGCATCGGCCACACTGACGCCGACAGAGACTGTCAGGTCATCTGTACTTGATGCCGTCTCCGAGATCGCATTCACTTCCGTTGACGCGGAAATATCGATGTCAGCATCCGAGCGGATATCGGCGTTTGCGCCGACCACGATATCTGCCGTCGCTTGTGCCTTCACGACACCTGCGGCAAAGGGATATTCGCCTGAATCCGTTGCCGGAAACAGATTCGATTGCATCGCGTCCTGATCGAAGATGGCGCTGGATTTGGACGTGGCCGTTATCTTGACCCCGTCCGCCCAGATTGAACCGTCGACGGAGACTATTGTTTCGGCAGTGGGCGCCAGGGCATCGACCAGCTCGGTCGCGTTGCCGCCAAAACTGGCCTCATCTGCGGCGATGATCTCAATCGCACCATTTCGCTCGACGAGGGCCGTGCCCAATTGCATGTCCGCAACGTTGACGACGGCAGGGAACAGCGCGTCATTCAGGGCGTAGCTGCCAGCCTTGACAATCCCGCCGTCAAAAATGGCGACCTCTGGCGCCGCCAGAATGACCCCTGCCGGCGCATTGATCTGGCCTGACACCTGTATAAGTCCGGAAGAACTTAAAGGCACCGATCCCATGGCGATGCTGGCAACATCTGCGTCAAGAATACTGCCCGGCGTCCCGAAAGCGCTGTCGAGATACGTCCCCTTTGGCGTGACCAAGGTCAGCGCACCAACATTGAGAAGCCCATTTGCACCAACGATGACGCCATCAGGGCTGGCGAAAATCACGTGCCCGCCGACCTCACCCGCACCGTCCTTCAACAGGCTGGTCAGTGTACCATCAATAAACACGCGATTATTGCGGACAATGTTGAGAAGTGTCGTGGCATTCCCGGGCAGGAACAGATTGGCCTCGTCACCATTGGCGAGCGTAAAATCCATAAAGCGGTTGAACGCGGTCGTACCGGCAGCATTCAGCTCAGATGTCGTGATCGTGAAAGAGCCGGGCGTGGATTCGGTCACGAGCGTTGAACTGCCGGACGCAGTGATGGTGGACGAACCGGGCGGTATGACGGTGGCAGTCAGAGCTGACGTGTACAGATTGGACACGACGGGCAGTTCGGACCTTCCGGCGGCAGTCGTCGGTGCGCGGGGTGGCACCGTGGGTTTGCTGGCCGGCCGGGTCGTTTCGGGCGAGACAGCGGTGGGATTATCCTGTGCAAAGGCGCTCACAACGCTCAGTGAACCGATAATCGACAGCGCCGCTGTTGAGACGAGGAATTGATTGCGTAGCGAGCCCTCGCTACGAGACTCGCGCTTCTGCCGAATTATCATGATTGCCCCCGCTGACAGCCGAGGCTGCCCGTCCCCTTTTATAGGAGCCACGAGCATCCGCCCTGATGCGCGCCTCCCTCTTCCCGTTGGTACGCTCAGGTAAGCATTTGCGTCAGCACTAAGCAATAGCAGGCACAGTCAGCGCACTGCACATGATTTTCACTTGGACAGCAGGCGGACAATTGTTCAGCAATAAGAGCTTGCTACGCAGCTAAAGAATTGCAGATCGTGCAACACTCAAAGCGCGATGCACGACCGCCGCTGTCCATCGGTCACACCTTTGTAGTGACCGATGGACAGGTCACCCTTATGGCGCCGCCCGGATCTGGCGCGCTTCATTCGCCAGATCACTGGAAGCCGAAACAGGCTTGATCGCAAAATCATACCGGTACGACGACAGAGGCAATCTGTAGTTTTCCAAAGGCCAAAAACCCCAAGAATTATCACCACCCAGCCCCATCTGGGCCAGATCAATGTTCAGAGTGACAATATCACCTGGGGTCAGGTCAGCACCGTGACCGCGACCAGCCTCACGCTCGAAAAGATCGGCATACGGAAACGGCAGCGCTGTAATGCTCAGCAGTGGCTCACCCGCGATCATGACCCCTTGCTCATCGCCTGTGACCGCGAGCCACCTGACATCTACCTTGTTGCCCGTTTCCTGCGGCCTCGAATAATCGTGAAACTGTTCCGCGACGGTTGACCGATAAAGGCCGACAGCCGCGCCAGACTTCCGGTCGGCATAGGAAGAATGCGGCCCGCGACCATACCAGGACAACGCCCCCAGATCGCCTCGCAACGCCGTGGTCATGCCGATACGATAGAACTCCGGCAGGCTGTCATCCACCGGCATGACTTCATGACTGACCCGAACAGATCCTTCTGCGTCAATGTGATACTGAGTGTTGGTCGTCAGTCGTCCATCACCATAGTCTGCACGCGTCTCAACAAGGACCGAACCGTCGGTCTGTTTTTCCGCCGACATCGCCGTGACCTGACGGGTACGATCGATATCCTTCCAGACACCAAGTGTCTGCGGAATGCGGGCGCCGCGATCATTGTCGGTGGGTGCGCGCCAGAAATTTGGCTGCAAGGGTGCAACCAACAGCTCTTCTCCATCTGCCACATAACTCGACATCAGCGCGGTTTCGGCAGCAAATGATATGGCAAATTTCTCTCCGCTAACGGTGGTGGCATCGGTCGTTTGCACCACGTCCACTGAACCCGTGACGGCGCTCGATGCCAGTGGCGACAGGATGCCGAGCGGGAACTGCTCCCAGGCGACGACCGTGCCCTCGTCTATCATGGGCTGGTACTGATCGGTCGCGCGCGCCTCGACCATCAGCATATATTCTGCCCCCGGAACAGGATCGATTGAAGGCCATGCCAGCGTGACATCCTTGCTCTGACCAGCCGCGATTGGCGGTATTTTCAAGGCCGTCTCGGAGACAGGCTCACCATCAGCCTCAATCCTTAACCCGAACGCCAAGGCGTCCAGCCCAATGAAGTCATGGCGGTTCTTGATGCTGAGCATCCGGCTTTCCGCATTGAAATCAAAGCTGACCGGCTGCATCACCTTTTTCGCCTCATAGGCATGGGGGTTCAGCGTTCTGTCAGGCTGGATGATTCCGTTCGCCAGGAAATTGCCGTCGCTGCGGCCTTCATCGTAATCGCCGCCATACGCCCAATAAGGCTTTCCGTTTTCATCACTTTCGACGAAGGTCTGGTCTACCCAATCCCAGATGAACCCGCCTTGCGCCATCGGCTCAGCCCAGATCAGGTCCCAATATTCCTTGAACCCGCCAAGGCTGTTGCCCATCGCATGGGCATACTCGATGAGGACGATCGCCTTTTCCGGATCATTATCTACATAATCCTGCATTTCCGCGACGCGATCGTACATCGGTGTATACAGATCAACAAAATCGTGGGGATTGTGCCCATCGATCTGGCCAGTGCCCTCATAGGCAATCGCACGAGAGGGATCATACTGGCGGATCCACGCAGCAGCGTCTTCGAAAGCAGGTCCCAGACCAGCCTCATTCCCGAGCGACCAGACGATCACCGACGGATGGTTCTTGTCACGCTCCACCATGCGCTGGACCCGCTGCTGGTGGCTGTCATAGAAATACGACTTGGTGCCGAGCCACTCGGCGGGATCGTCCATATAGCCATGCGATTCGATATTGGCTTCATCGACAATGTAAATGCCCACCTCGTCCGCAATCTCGTACCAGCGCGGATCGTTGGGATAGTGTGACGTGCGCACCGCGTTGAAATTGAGTTGCTTGAGAAGTGCGGCGTCCTCGCGCATGACGTCTTCAGACACCACCCGGCCAGTATACTGATCATGTTCGTGGCGATTGACGCCGCGCACCATGATGTCACGACCGTTGACCTGCAGCCGGCCATCAACCATCTGCACTGTGCGGAAGCCGATTTTCTGATGCACGGCTTCTAAGGTCGCGCCCTCGGCATCTTTCAGCTCAAGCAGCAGATCATAGAGCTTTGGCGTTTCTGCCGTCCACGGATCGACGCGCCGGATGTTTTTCTCGAACGATACCTGACCGTTCTCGGACACGGATGACGACCCTTTTGCCAGAACCTTGCCGTCAGACATTACCTTATAGGTGACGGAATGGTCGGGCTTTGCACCACGAACGTCTAGCTCAAGAGACAATCGTCCGGACCGGCCGTCGAAACCCGGCTTCGCAAAGAAATCGTAGATATGTGTCGACGGTTGCGCGATCAGTTCGACGGACCGTTCGATGCCGGACAATGACCAGAAGTCCTGGTCTTCAAGATAGCTTCCGCTCGTCCACTGCATGACCTTGACGGCGAGAACATTCTCTCCGGGCTTTACATAGGGCGTGACGTCAAATTCAGCGGGCAGTTTGGAATCTTCTGAATACCCGACTTTTTTTCCGTTCACCCAGACATAACCGCCGGAATTGATGGCGCCAAATCGCAGGTAGATGCGACGGCCGTCCCAGCTGTCGGGGATGGTAAAAGTCCGCCGGTAAGCGCCAGTCGGATTGTCCGTGACCGGCACGTTCGGCTCATCGGCGGGAAACACATAGTCGATGTTGACGTATCGCGGCTTTGAATATCCCGCCAGTTCCCAGTTTCCCGGCACGGCGATCTTGTCCCACCCAGTGTCGTCATAGCCCGTCGCCCAGAAATCCGCCGGTACCTCGTCAGGCCGACTGGCAAAGGCGAATGACCACTGACCGTCGAGCGATTGCACGTAGGATGACGCGCTTTCCCGGCCGGACAGGGCAAGTTCTGCTGTTTCTGCAGGCGTGAAAAAGGCGCGCGCCGGTTCGCGATTGACCTCGACGATTTCCGGGTCCTGCCACTCTTCCAGCGTTTGGGGCGCGGCTTCCTGCGCCCTGCTTGGAAAGCTCAATGGAAGGAAAAGGCTGAGCGCTAGTAACATGCCGCGCGTCCCCATGCTTCTATTGGACATATTTGGCAGTCTCCCTGAACATCCTTGTTTTCAGGACCATAGCCGAGGCATGGCGGGTTGGCGACCGCTTTACGGTGCCTGCCCTGATGCCTCTGGAAGCCGCTGTTCTTCAATCGCTTCAAATCGATCTGCCCGCGCCAGGGACGGAAACCGCCAGGCCCATATTCCGCTGGCGGCAACCGCGACGCCGCCGCCAAACAGGACCGCGCCCACGGGCCCGAGCAGGCCTGCCGCCACCCCACTTTCGAACTCGCCAAGCTCATTGGAGCCGGAAACGAAAATGAAGGATACCGAGCTGACCCGTCCTTTCAATTCGTCCGGGGTCGACAACTGGACCAGTGACTGACGGATATACATGGAGATCATGTCGACAGCGCCGTATACGACAAGCGCCCCCATGGAGAGCCAGAAGCTGCGCGACAGTCCGAACACCAGGACGGATACGCCGAAGATGAAGACGGAGCCGAACATCCACAGACCAATGCGACGCTCAATCGGCCGTATCGACATCATGATCGCGATGGCCGCTGCGCCGACCGCTGGGGCCGCCCGAAGAAAGCCAAAACCTTCTTCACCGACATGCAGAATATCACGCGCGAAGACCGGCAAAAGCGCAATCGAGCCGGCGAAGAAGACGACCATGAAATCAAGGGTGATAGCGCCAAGAACCACCTTGTTATGAAGTATGTAGCCCAGACCTTCGCGGACCATCTTGAACGGACTGGGATGAATGCGCGGCTCCGGCGCCGGCGCTTCGATCCGCCAGATGAAGAATGTTGCGACAGCGCTCATCAGCAGGCTGATGGAATAGACATAGCTCTCCCCTGACACAAGCAGAAAACCCGCAACGGCGGGGCCCAGAATCGTGGCCAGCTGAGAGCCGATTGAGTTCCACACCACGGCCTTGGGCAGCAGTTTTCTTGGCACCAATGTTGGATAAAGCGCATTGGCCGCAGCCGGCACAAACGCATTGACCATGCCGAATGTGATGGCGGCGCCGAACAGCGTGAACAGAACACCATCACGGGGCATCAGGACGGTCAGGACCAGGGCCAGAATGACCGCCATGCGGATAGACTGGCAGATAACCAGAATCTTCCGCCGGTCGAGGCGATCTGCTGCCTGCCCCCCAAACAGCGACAGGATCAGAATGGGAAAAAACTGCGCCAACCCGATAAGGCCGATCAGAAAGGCGGCCCGGGGCTCGCTCCATCCCAGACCGCCAGCCGACGGATCCTGCCGCGCCAGATCGTAGATCTGCCATGCAATGGTGACGGTCACCATCTGCCGGGCGCCGGAAATCAGCTGCCGGGCGATCCAGAAGCGGCGGTAATTGTCGTGGCGAAGGACGGAATCATCGGGAAGCTGAAACAAAGGACACTTTCAGGTAGCAATGATGGGGCGGGCCATTTCGTGATGAGGAACGGCCGTGCTGCTTCCCTATGCCGTCGAACGCTCAATGCCAAGGCGGCCGGCCCGGACACGACCGCAGCCGGACCCTCTTGGTGCAGATTGATGGAAGGGAACTGCCAGAGCCAAAAAATGCATCACAGCACGACAAACGGCGAATGCACTGGCTCAGGGAGGATGGTGCGGTCGAGAAGACTCGAACTTCCACGGGTTGCCCCACAGCGACCTCAACGCTGCGCGTCTACCAATTCCGCCACGACCGCACATCGTGAGGTAGGAACGGCCGGAGCCGCCCAAGAACGGGGCCTATATCAAAGGAATTCGCCGGTGTGAAGCGGGAATTCTGGGCAAACGCAAACTATTCGCCTATCCCCCTGACCATGACCGACCCGATGATTGCCCATGCCCGCCCCAACTGGCACCCCGACCCTGTGGACTGGGTCGTTGAGCGCGGCCCCGTAGACTATGACAACGCGATCGCCGCGATGGAAAGCCACGTGGATGCCATGATCCGTGGTAAAGCCGACGAGCGCGTCTGGCTCCTCGAGCATCCTCCCCTTTACACCGCCGGGACGACAGCAAAGCCCCAAGACCTGAGAGATCCAGGGCGGTTCCCCGTCCATCCGACAAAGCGGGGTGGCCAGTACACCTATCACGGGCCGGGCCAGCGGGTGGCCTATGTGATGCTGGACCTCAAAAAGCGCCGACAGGACGTCCGCGCCTATGTGAACGATCTCGAGTCCTGGATCATCGGTACACTGGACACTTTCGGGGTCAGGGGCGAAATCCGTCCGGGCCGGGTTGGCGTCTGGGTCGACAGGTCGGGCCCGGGCCGGGTGCGCGAGGACAAGATTGCCGCCATCGGCGTGCGGATCCGGCGCTGGGTCACGTTTCATGGCATTGCCCTGAATGTAGAGCCGGATCTCGACCACTTCACCGGGATCACCCCCTGCGGGATTGCCGAGCCCGGTCTTGGCGTGACAAGCCTTGTCGATCTTGGCCGTCCCATCACTATGGATGACGTGGACAATGCGCTCGAAGACAGCTTCAACGCGGTGTTCGGGCCCATCCGACATCACCGACAGGATTAATACGCATGCAGATTGTCTATATTGTTCTGGGCCTTCTGACCGGCTGCGCCTTCGCGACACAGGGCGCGGTCAACGGACGATTGGCAGCCCATCTCGGCGGCGCGCCCATGGCGGCACTCGTCTCGTTCACTGTCGGCTGGATGGCGCTCCTGGTCCTCAATCTTGCCCTGCGCAGTCCCCTGCCCGCCACCGCGGGATTTAGCGCGATACCGTGGTGGGCCTGGCTCGGCGGGTTCATGGGCGCATTCGGGGTGGCCAGTGCAGCGTTCTCGGTCCCCCATATTGGCGTGGCCACATGGGTCGCCGCCATCATTGCGGGCCAACTGGTCTGCGCATTATTTCTCGATCAGATCGGCGCATTCGGCCAGGCGGTCCGGGAAATCACACCCGGACGCCTTCTCGGTGTTGTCTTTCTGGTCGCCGGCGTGGCGCTGATCCGCAAATTCTAGGCCATCGCCTCGGTCGGACCGAGCGGCTTTACCGTCACCAGCGACAGTACGAACGCTGAAAACGCACAGATGAAGATCATCAGTACCATGGGCAACAAGGTGCCGTCGAAAATTGTCGCCCCGACGGTCATCGCGATCGCACCGGACACGGTTTGCAGGGTGCCGCTGAGCGCGGAAGCCGAACCGGCCACCGCGCCATTCTCTTCAAGCGACAGAACCGTCGCCGTGGGGATGACAAGGCCCAGAAAAGCGTAGCTGACGAACAACAGCCCGGCGAGGAGGTAGAAATTATCTGCCCCCGCAAGGGTCAGGACAAAGAGCAACGTCATGCCGGATGCATAGGCAAGCGTGGCGCCGCGCACCACGCGATGCATACCGAACCGCTTGCCGAAGTTCGAAGCCATCTGTGACATGCCAAAGAAACCCACGGCGTTGAACGCGAAGCCCAGGGCAAATTGGGTCGGCGTCAGGCCGAAGTGATCAATATAGATGAACGATGCTGAGGCCAGAAACGAGAAGAAGCTCGCCATACCGAAACCACCGATCATGGTTAGTCCCATGAAACCTGGATCCTGCAACAGACGCCCATAGGTCGTGCGCATGCGCTTGAAGGACAATGGTTCACGCAGCTCCGGTGGGCGCGTTTCCTTCAGGACAAACAGCACAATAAAGATGTCGAGCGCCGCCACGGTCATGACCGCAAAGAACACGGACCGCCAGCCAAAGGGCTCAATCAAGAAGCTGCCGATCAGCGGCGCCAACATGGGCGCTAGCGAAATGACAAGCATCATCAAAGCCATCAGCCTTGTGGCCTCGTGGCCGCGTAGCAGGTCGCGCACAATCGCGCGTGCGATCACCATGGATGACGCGGCCCCCACCCCCTGCATGAACCTGAATGCGATCAGCCACTCGATCGACGGCGCAAACGCGCACCCCAGACTGGCGAGAACGTATAGAACCAGACCGCCGAGCATCGGCGGACGACGGCCGAAAGCATCGGAAAGCGGGCCATAGATAATCTGGCTGAGCCCAACAGCGATGAAATAAGCAGTCAGGGTCATCTGCGCAGCGCCCTGATCGACGCGAAATTCTGACGCGATCGTCGGCAGTGCGGGCAGGTACATATCGATCGAAACGGGACCGATCATCACCAAAGGGCCCAGGATCAGGGCGTATTTAGAGTAGGATGCCATGGAATATGCCTGGAAGGTCGGCTGCTGTATGCGCCGTGTATCGTCTCACCAGAAACATATTGCAACTGCGAAGGGGAACAACGGCCCTGAACAATCCTTTGCTCAGGGCGCAACAAATGGACCGGTGGCGAGCCACCGGTCCGATAAGCGCCTCTCTCCCCCCTTGGGACAGCAATCGCCCATCACCACACTAGGGTTGGGCGTCACGTCCTTGAATAGGGAAGATGACCTATTTGTTATAATTAGGTAAATTGTCGGATGCGCTCACCGCCCATCAGGGCGAGCAACACCGCACTTCGCGAACTGATGCCCAATCGGTCCAGCACAGCCTCACTATGGCGCCGTGCCGTATGCACGCTGATCCCCAGCTGTGCCGCAATCTCATTGTCGGACTGTCCGCGCACAATGAAGTCCGCAACCTCGGCCTGGCGCGGGGTCAGCCCGAAACTGTTTCGCGCCTGGTGTCGGATCCGCGTCGGCGACAGGTTGTCGATACGCATGATGACTTGGCTCGGCCGAAAGCCAGGCATCACGGGACCGGGCAGCCGGTGGACAGTGTTGTCACTGCCCTGGGGCGCCTGCATGGCGGCGAGTTCGTCGCTGGGCAAGCATTTAGCCAGTTCATTCATTGCGAAAATGCTGCGGTCTTCACATTCGATCATGGCGGGTACAGGCAATTGCGTGATCGCCTCGGTCATCCGAACCACATCGATAGACCGTTGATAGAGCGCATCAAATCCGGCCACGAATGAGGGCAGCAGGAGCTCCAGAATCGCCTCCGTGCGGGGATCGTTGAAGGCGGGGTCATCGGGACCATCAAACCCGAAGGCAAACAGAGCCTCGCCAATCGGCTGACGCGCGGCCATGCCGACGACATAGCGCAGGCCGGCCGGGCTGAAGGCATCCTTGAAAAAGCTGGTCTGTTCGACGATCGCGCGGTCGGAAATCTTGGCCTCGTGATACACTCCCGATCCCATACTTCGCCGAAAGCGGTTGATCTGGTTAAAGGTCTCATCCGCGAAGTCGAAATAACCTTCGGAATCAAATCCTCTCAGATTGCCCCGCACAAATTCCTCGATCTGCGGTCCGATCTTCAGCGGAATGAAATTGACGGTGCTGTCGAAAAAATAAGATGCAAAGGCGCCGCCTGCCCCGATCAGTGTCGCTGTCGCGGTCAGAATTTCGCGCACGTAGGACTGACTGCTTTCCTGCGGCAGGTGGTGCAGCATTTCCTGCAGACGAGTGATCGCTTTGACGTCACTTTCCGTCAGTGAAACCGCCATCCCCCTCGCTCTCCTCTTATTGTGTCCGCCGTCGCCATAACGGACGGACACCGGCGCCCCCTAGCGCGTTTTCCTTTTGTGCTCGTAGGGATTTTCCCCTTTGCGGAGCATCAGTCTGATGGGTACAGCTTTTACGTCAAAAGCATCACGGATGCCATTGATCAAATAGCGTTTGTAACTCTCCGGCAGTTCGTCCGCCCGCTGGCAGTGCGCCATGAAGGTCGGCGGCCGTGTGTTCACCTGTGTGATGAAGCGGATCTTGATCCGGCGACCGGCCACAGCGGGCGGCGGATGGCGCTGCGTCGCGTCGGCCAGCCACTGGTTCAGGTCGGAGGTTTTGATCTTGGCGTTCCAGTCGCGATACACTTTGGTGATCGCCGGCATCAGCTTGTCCAGACCACGGCCGGTCTGGGCCGAGACCAGCATAATAGGCACATCGGGGGCTTGCGGCAGCAGGCGTGCAGCCTGTTCGCGCAAGGATCGCGCCCAAGCGTCCTTGTCTTCAACAAGGTCCCATTTGTTGGCAACGAGTATAATGGCCCGGCCTTCGCGCAGCGCAAGATCAGCAATCTGCAGATCCTGTTTTTCAAACGGTATGGTCGCATCCATCATCACCACGACCACTTCCGCAAAGCGGATGGCGCGAATGGTATCGCCGACAGACATCTTCTCCAGTCGGTCCTGCACCTTGGCGCGCTTCCGCATACCGGCAGTGTCGAAGAACTTGATCGGCCAGTCGCGATCCTCGTCCTTCCACGTCCATTCGACGCTGATCGTATCGCGCGTGATCCCGGCTTCAGGACCAGTGAGCAGGCGCTCGTCATTCAGCAGTTTGTTCACAAGGGTGGATTTGCCCGCATTCGGGCGACCGATCACGGCGACCCGCAACGGCTTGAGCGGGTCGTCCCAGTCGAGGCTCTGGTCGTCTTCGACCGAACGATCGGCCTCTTCGGCGTAGGGGATGAGAGCGGTATAGAGATCGCTCATGCCCTCGCCGTGCTCGGCGGAGATGGCAATGGGATCACCGAGGCCCAGGCGATAGGCCTCATAGGCCCCCTCTTCGCCGCGCCCCTCGGTCTTGTTGGCACACACGATCACCGGGCGACCGCCCTGGCGAAGCATCTGGGCCAACTCCAGATCCTGACTTGTGATCCCCGCCCGCGCATCGACGAGAAACAGGCTGACATCTGCCATCTCGATGGCTTTTTCGGTGCCCAGACGCATCCGCGCCTGCAGCGAGCCATCCGAGGCATCCTCAAGACCCGCAGTATCAATCAGGACGATATCGAGATCGCCAAGACGCACCTCGTGCTCTCGGCGGTCGCGGGTGACCCCCGGCTGATCGTCGACAAGCGCCAGTTTGCGCTTGGCAAGGCGATTGAACAGGGTGGATTTGCCGACATTGGGTCGGCCGATGATGGCTACGCGTAAGGGCATGGTGGCGCGCCTTACACGAAGCTTGCCGTCCCGTCACGCATCTTGAGTGACGGCGAGGTTACCGCCACAAGCCGGACCGAACAGTCCTTAAAGGGAGAAGGAGTAGATATGCAGGTGATAGTGGTCATGGGGGTATCCGGCTCGGGCAAATCAACCATAGGCGAAATGGTCGCGGACATGCGCAACATTCCGTTCCTCGAGGGCGATGGCTATCACCCTGCGCAGAACCGGGCGAAAATGGTCGCAGGCCAGCCCCTGAGCAATGACGACCGCATGGCCTGGCTTGATGCGATCATTTCGGACGTTAATGATCAAGGTCAGTCGTGTGTTCTGGCCTGCTCAGCCCTCAATACGATGGTCCGCACACGGCTGACGCAGGAAATCAGCGCCCCCTGCATTTTTGTTCACCTGACGGGTGACCGGCGCCTGATCCAGGAGCGCATTATGGCACGCAAGGGGCATTTCTTCGACCCCAAACTGCTGGAAAGCCAGTTCGCCGCGCTCGAAAACCCAGGCGATGCCATTGCTGTCGACATCGCCGATCCGCCCGATGTGATCTGTACCAAGATCTGTGCGGCGCTTGACGCCCGGGCCTAAACGAACATCGACAGGATGAGCACTACGACGAGGCCGACAAATCCAATAAGCGTCGATGAGACAGTCCAGCTGCGCAAGGTTTGGGCCTCGGACAGCCCCAGATAACGGCTCACAAGCCAGAACCCTGAATCGTTCACATGGCTGACGATACTGGCGCCCGATGAAATGGCGATCACCAGAAGGCCAAGTTCAGCGCCGCTCATCCCGGCCAGCTGCGCCACCGGCGCGGTCAGGCCGGCTGCCGTGATCATGGCCACCGTTGCGGATCCCTGGGCCACCCGAACGATCCCCGCCACGGTGAACGCAAAGAGATAGGGAGACATGCTGCCTGCCGTCAGGGCTTCGGCCACCGCTCGTCCTGCGCCAGATTCCACGAGGATCTGTTTGTAGACCCCGCCTGCCCCGGTCACGAGGACCACGAGACCTGCTGGCTCGAGGGATTTCAGCATCGCATCGTGTAATTTCTGCCGCGGCAGGCCACGCATGAGGCCAAAGGCGATCCACGCATAAAGACAGGCGATCAGAAGCGCCACGAACGGGTGCCCGATAAAGGTCAGCACCATGACAAGTGTGTCGTTGATGTCCGTCCCGCCCGTTTCCACCGCCTTTGTCACCGTGCTGAGCAGGATAAGGACTAGCGGCAAGAGAATGACGGTCAAAGCCGAGCCAAACCCGATGGGGTGTTCCGCGCGGATAATGGAATCGTCGGCACGGCCATCGGTCGCCAAAGCTTCAGTCTGGAAGGTTTTCATCCGCGCCAGGAATTTGGCGTAGAGCGGTCCGGCGATGATCATCGCGGGCAAACCGGCCAAAGCACCAAACAGGATGACCCAGCCGAGATCCGCTTTCAGGATTTCAGCCACGGCAATGGGCCCCGGCGTTGGTGGTACGAAAGCGTGGGTGACGGCCAGGCCCGCCAGCAGCGGGATGGCAAAATAGATCAGAGGTTTCTTCGACTTGTCGCGCAGGCCGAAAAGGACCGGGATCAGGATGATGAACGCCACGTCGAAGAAAACCGGTATGGCAGCCAGAAAGCCGATCAGGCCAAGCGCCCACTGGGATTTGTCTTCCCCGAAGCGCCGCAGGATCGTGTTCGAGATGGCTTCCACCCCGCCTGAGGCTTCTAGCAGTGCGCCCATCATGGCCCCAAGCCCCACCACCACAGCGACAAAGCCCAGGGTGCCGCCCATGCCCGTCTGAATGGCGGTAATGATTCTGGCGGGCGCCATCCCCGTTGACAGCCCGAACAGAATGCAGACGAGCAGCAACGCAATGAATGCTGGCAGCCGGAACACGAGAACAGCGACAAGCAATCCTGCAATCGACAGGGCCGTCATCAGAAGCGGCATGAGGTCCATGGGGTCTATCCCTTTTAAGTGGCCGCCACGATTCCTTCAACAGCACCCTTGGCCACATGCTTTTCGCGAATTTTGGCCATGATGTCGGGGTGCTCGATGCGCACCAGTTCCTTCACCGCCGCGTCCTCAAGGTCTATCCCGGCCACTCCGCTATAGGCTGCCAGCGTGATTATTACACCACCGACCTCCTGGGCGGGATCGCCCGGCGAACGGTCGAAAACATACTCGACCATCCGGTAAACCCTGTCGCGATCAAACCCTTCCGACTGGACCAGTTCGAGCGCTTCCTCCAGAAAACGGGTGACACGTTCTTCTTTGCTTTCGGCGATGGCCGGGGCGAAACATGCCCTCAGCCATCTGGCCACCCGATTTTCGTAGTCTTTCAACCGCATGCTGACGTCTTCTGATCTAGAAGCCGACGCCTGTCAGATTGGTCTTGATCCGTGCCAGGAAGGCACCGGATGTGATGTACAGCGTCTTGCCGTCAGGTCCGCCAAATGTGCAGTTCGCCGCGGCGCTGCCCGTGACGATAACCGCAAGATGCTTGCCGTCCTTATCAAAGACATGGACCCCGCCGGGGCCGGTGGTAAACAGCGTTCCGTCCTTGGCCATCGCCATGCCGTCTGGCAGGCCCGCAAGCCCTGCCTGTACCATGGGCGTTGCGTCCCAGATCGTCTCGCGGCCCAGCGGCATGCCGTCATCGCTCAACGGATAACGGTAGACCATCGCCGATTCAGGATCAGAAACGGTGACAAAGAGGGACTCTTCGTCAGGCGACAGAATGACGCCGTTGGGCCGGGTCAGGCTTTCATCGACCACCTCAAGTAGTGGCTGCCCCTCAAGGCTCTCGGCGACAAACCGATAGACCGCGTTGAACGGCAGTTCCTTCACTGTGGACTCATCGCCCCCTTCAAGGCCATAGGGCGGGTCAGTGAAATAGATGCTGCCATTGGAGGCCAGCACAAGATCATTCGGGCTGTTCAGCGATTTGCCTTCGAAGAAACGTACAAGGAAGGTTTTCTTCTTCGTCGCCAGATCCAGCTCTGCAATGGCGCGGTTACCATGATCGCCCATCAGGATCGTGCCCGGCTTCCTCCCCGCGATCAGGCCATTGGCCCCCGCTTCGCGGAAAACGCCGCTTGGCGGATTGGCCAACCCCGATGGCTTGAGGAAGGTCGATATGCCTTCGCTCTCCGTCCACCGGTACATGGTGTTCTCTGGCACATCCGTGAACAGAAGATAATTGCCGTCCTTGATCCAGACGGGCCCTTCGGACCATTTGAATTGCGCATCAGTCAATTTCTCGACGGTTGCGCCCTCGGGGAACAGGCCCGTTCCAGCGGGATCAAGGACGACCACACCAGGCCGGGTCTGGCTCTGAATCTTGCTCAAGGCCTCCTTGGCGTCATCCTTGGGAGGGGTCGCAACGGGCGCGGCCTCCTCCTGCATCATCGTCTCGTCGGTGATGGACGATGTTTCGATATCCGGCTCGGTCGCCCCGCCACAAGCGCTCGTCATTGCGAGCAGAGCCACGAGGGATACAGTTTTCATCGACATGACGGCGTTCCTTGTCGTCTTTCGGACACTACGGCAGCATCTTCACAGTGACGGGGGTCGCAATCGCGGCGGCAGGTGCCGTGGCCGAAATCCCATCCCCCAGGGTGAATGTCCCCTTAGCATGAATGTCGGCGGAGGAACTGCCAAGCATGAATTGAATATCGCCGGCCTCCACGATCCAGTCCCCGCTCTGGTCGATGAACGCAAACTGTCCGGGCGTAAGGCTGAATGTCACTTCGGCAGACTGCCCCGCATCGAGGGTCATCCGCTTGAAGCCGCGCAGCTCCTGCACCGGCCGCGCCACGCTGGCCAGCGAATCACGGACATAGAGCTGCACCACCTCATCGGCTGTACGGTCACCATCGTTCGATACGGTGATCGTGATATCGAGCGTTTCACCGGCCCCCAGAGTCTCACTGCTCTGGCGCATGTCGGACATGGTGAAGCTGGAATAGCTGAGCCCGTGACCGAAGGGGTAGAGCGGTGTGATGGGCAGGTCGAGATAGCGGGCCGTGTCCTTGCTCAGATCAGGATCCGCGGGACGCCCCGTTGAATTGTGCGCCATGTAGATCGGCACCTGTCCGGTCGTGCGCGGGAAGGTCATGGGCAGCTTGCCGCCCGGAGACACTTCGCCAAACAGGACATCGGCTACGGCGTGCCCCATCTCGATACCGCCAAGCCAGGTTTCGAGGATTGCGGCAGACTGGTCATTGATTGGCGACAGGTTCAGCGGTCGGCCGTTCATCAGCACCACGACCACCGGTTTGCCTGTTGCCAGAACCGCATCAGCGAGGGCCGCCTGCGGGGCCGGCAGGTCGATGGACGAGCGGCTGCGCGCCTCGCCCGACAGGTCGTAATCCTCACCAATAACGAGAATAACGGCATCGGCCTTTTTGGCGGCCTTCACGGCTTCGCGGATGGCTTTGGGGTCAGCGTCCTCGCGGAACGGCGCACCGGGCTCATAGGTCACAACGCCTTCGGGCAGCGCCGCCTTGATGCCATCAAGCACGGTGACGACATCGTCGGTCTTGCCCTGCCCACGCCAGCTGCCCAGCGGTGACCATTCATCATCGGCGAGCGAACCAATGACCGCGACCGATCCCACGTCCTTCGACAGGGGAAGCGTGCCATCATTCTTGAGCAGGACAAAAGACGAGCGCGCCACGTCGCGGGCGGCCGCGCGATGGTCATCGGACAGCATCACGGCGGCCTCACGCTCGGCATCGTGATAGGCGAGCGGATCATCGAACAGGCCAAGGCTCTCCTTGGTCATCAGGATACGGCGCACCGACTGGTCGAGGGATTTCTGCAGCGCTTCGCTACCCTTCACCTTGTCCACCATGTCGGCAACATAGATGCCGCTGGTCATTTCCATGTCGACACTGGCCGCCAGCGCCAAGGCCCCGGCATCCGCGCGATCAGCCGCCACGCCGTGGGCGATCAGCTCAAGGATCGAATTCCAGTCGCTGACCACGAGGCCCTGATACCCCCAGACGGTGCGCAGAAGGTCATGGACCAGCGCCTTGTTGCCCGTCGTGGGCACACCGGCAATGTCGTTGAACGCGACCATGAAGCTGCCAGCGCCCGCTTCTGCAGCCGCATAGAACGGCGGGAAGTAGACTTCCTTCAGTGTGCGCATCGACACGTCGGCGGAGTTGTAGTCACGGCCGCCGATACCTGCACCATAGGCACCAAAGTGCTTTGCGGTCGCCACGATGGTGTCTGATGCGGTCAGGTCATCGCCCTGAAAGCCCTTGACCTGCGCCACGGCCATGCGGGCACCGAGATACGGTTCTTCACCGCCGCCTTCAACCACGCGGCCCCAGCGCGGATCGCGTGCAATGTCGATCATCGGCGCAAAGGTCCAGTGCAGCGCCGCGGCAGCCGCCTCAGTGGCGGCAACATGCGCGGCCAGTTCCGCTGCTTCCTCGTCAAAACTCGCGGCCATGGCGAGCGGCACCGGGAAAATCGTCCGGTAGCCATGCACCACGTCCATGGCGAAAAGGAGCGGAATACCGTGGCGGCTCTCGGTGACGGCAATTTCCTGCAGGGGACGCAGCGCCTCGGCCCCGGCGACGTGGAGGTATGATCCCACCTGCCCCTGACGCACACGGTCAAACTCGTCATCATTCAGTCTGGAATTCAGGTTTTTGGAACGGCCGCCAGGCATCTGGTGCAGTTGCCCCAGCTTTTCTTCCAGCGTCATGCGGGACAGGATGTAATCGACCCGTTCCCCGCCGCGCAGCCCCTGCGCCGTGGCCTCAGCAGCAATTGTCGTTTGTGCCGCTGTCTCCTCCGCTGCTGGCGCAGTTTCCTGGGCGATCGCGCCCGCAAAGCAGCCCGCGCTGCCGATGGCGAGCGATGCTGCGCCCATGATGAAAAATGCGCGAAGCGATGTCGGCGAGATCTTGGCCATGTTTCCCTTGGTCGCCTTTGGCAGGCAACCTCCCTGATTGGAATGTTATTAGATGCTTTTGCCCTTCATTCGCACAGATTGACCCAATCGGTCAAACCGGTCTCATTGGCTTAGTTGCTGGGGTTTTGTTCTGCGGCGCCTGATCGCCTGCACAGGGTTGGCGGACGGACGCGGCATGGCCTATAGGAAAGGCTGGCTGTCCCCGTAGCTCAGCAGGATAGAGCAACGGATTCCTAATCCGTAGGTCGAAGGTTCAAATCCTTTCGGGGACACCAGGCGCTAATTCTCAACCAATGCCGCCTCGAACCGGTCTTTCAGCGCCGATGCTCCCACATCATTGACGTGATCACCGTCGCGATAAAGCGGTGAGCCGTCATCGGCAAAGAGCGGGCAGAGCCCATCCCGGCAGAAGGCATCGAGCAGGTCCACGACCACCACATTGTCGTGCCGGTCACCGACCTTTCTCAACAGTGCCTCATAGGACGCACGCTGGGCCACCGCCTCCTCCTCACTCAACCCCACGCTGGCCTTGCGCCATGGCGTGTGCTCGCCGCGCACATAGTCGAGAATATGGAGATCCCGGCCTGAGGGCGGATCCTCAAGGAGGATGAACTGCCGATCCGGGAACATGGCGATCAGTCGTTCCAGCCCGTTTTCAATCGCCCGGGCGTTATAGTACAGGCCTGATCCGTCATAGCCCGCATCCGCATAGACCGACCCTTCGTGCCGGTAGGTGACGCCGGTGACATAGTGGGTCCAGTAGCCGCCGAGGATGATGGTGCGAACTTCCTCATGGGCAGCAAGGAAGGCAAGCGTGTTGTCGGTCATCTGGCGCAGGTCATAGGCACCAATACGATAAACCTCCGGCAACGGAAGATATCCCGGGCCAGTGATCTGGTACCCTGCCCGCCCCAGATCGCGGGCAGCGTCAAAGACGGCGGAGGCCATGGCGTCCGCGTGGCTGTCCCCGATCAGGGCAAAGTCCGGCGCGACGCCGTCTGCGCCCCGTGTACAGGCCAGTCCGGCGGCGATCTGCGCTTCCATCAGGCCGTGGCAGTTTGGCACGTCCTCGAACTCCATCGACGCGATGAGGCCCCGCAGGCGCGGTTCAAGGCGCTGATCAAATCCCTGTTGGGAGGCGATGAAAAACCCAAGACAGATCGTGGCGAGAGATCCGATCATGCCGCCGATGAACAGGCCCGTGCGCTTGGCCAGCACTTTCCGGTACCGGAAGGGCTGCTCGACAAAACGCCACGACAGGTACGCTAGACCGACCGACAGAAAGACACAGAACCACTTCTCGCCAAGGCTCATATCGTTGTTCGAGCCGTACCGGACGAACACGATGACCGGCCAGTGCCAGAGATAGAGCGAGTAGGAAATATTCCCGATAAAGACGAGCGGCCGCCAGCTGAGGCCGCGCGCGACCAGCGTCTGGTTCTCTGTCCCCGACCAGATGATGAACAGCGTGCCGAGGACCGGCAGAAGCGCGGTGTAGCTGGGGAATGGCATGGCAGTGGAATAAAACTGGTTCGCGATCAGCAACCCGACGAGACCGACAATGCCGATCATCTCGGCAGTCTTCTTCCGGCCGCCCAGTCGCGGAAAAACGCCAAGGGCCAGAAGCCCGCCCAGAAGCAGCTCCCACGCGCGCGTGGGCAGTAGATAGAACGCGGCACTCGCATGCTCCGCCGTGCCCCAGATGCTCAGCAGCAGCGACAGTACCGTGGCGACGATCAAAACGCCGAGCCGGATCGCCTTCGGGAAAAACTTGTACAGCACCACCATCGTCACAGGCAGGAAGAGATAGAACTGCTCCTCCACCGCCAGCGACCAGGTGTGCAGCAGGGGTTTCAGATGGGCAGCCTCAGTGAAATAGCCGATCTCCATGTAAAAATGGATGTTCGACACATAGAGGCAGGTGGCGATCAGGCTTTTGGCGTAGTCCACAAAATCCGACGGGATCAGCACGATCGCCGCCATCAACGTCGTCAGCGCGAGAACTGCGAACAGCGCCGGGAACAGGCGGCGGATCCGCCGCTCCATGAAGTTGGCGAAGGTAAAGCGCTTTTCCTCAATATCCCGGGCGACAATACCAGTGATGAGGAAGCCGGAGATCACAAAGAAAACGTCGACACCGACAAAGCCGCCCGGCAGTCCAAGACCTGCGTGATAGAGAACAACCGGCAGGACGGCGATCGACCGCAGGCCATCAATATCAAGACGATGCTTCATGGAGAGTTCACTTCGTGACGTTCGTGCGGAAACGCTATCCTATAAAGTGTCCGTTAAGAAGAAATTGGGCTAAAGGAAAAGCCTGAATGAAGGGATACCCATGGTCTGTATTCACATCCTGAACGGTCCCAACCTGAATCTTCTAGGCACCCGTGAGCCGCAGATTTACGGGAGTGATACGCTGTCGGCGATTGAAACAGCCTGTCACGCGCATGCAAACGGCCTCGGCGCGACCCTCATCTTTGAACAGACCAATTCCGAAGGCACGCTGATTGACCAGATCCAGTGCGCAGGACGTGAAGCGGATGCACTGATATTGAACGCTGCGGGCTACACACACACATCCGTGGCCATCCACGATGCCCTGAAAGCGATCCCGACCTTCAAGATCGAGCTGCACCTGTCCAACCCCCATGCGCGTGAGAGCTTTCGCCACAAGAGTTTTGTCAGCCCAGCGGTGAATGGCGTCATCTGTGGTTTTGGCGCAGCCGGTTATCGGCTGGCAATCGACGCGGCGATGGCGGCAGTGGACGATGCGGCCAGCGACTGATCCTCGCCTGCCCCAGACAACAAACGACGGCAGCCCGATGGACCGCCGCCGTTCCAATAGATTTCATTAGATGATGTTACGCGCGGGCTTGGCGACGACGGCGGAGAAATGCGGCACCGCCAAACGCCGCGGCAAAAAGCGGTGCGGCAGCTGGCAATGGCACTGCATCACCAGCCAATTCAAATGAAAATCCGCCATAATAGAAACCGGCACCGGCGCTGCTGTCATCAAACACCAGTCGGGTTATCGTTCCCAAGGCAGAGAGATCGACAAGCGTCGCACTGCTAACGACGATTGAGCCGACTGCCGTAAAACCATTAAACGCTGTCACCTCAACAACTACATCAGGTGTAAAGTTTAGCGTCTGGAACGAGAGCTGGTTTACGGCCGCATCAAAAGTGATCTCAAAATCAGCTGCGCAGGTTACATTCAGGGCAACGCTGCAAACGATTCCGTTGCCGTCCAGGAAGTTCCCGATAAACAGCTCTTCACCAAAGCCGGTGATCGTCGCATTGGATAGCGTAATTGTATTTGTGCGCTGAAAACCATCGCCTGCTTCCAGAAAATTGAGCGTCGCCGCACTCGCGGCAGAACACAGTAGTGCACTTGCAGCTAACGCGGCACTGATCAAAGTTTTCATGATTTTCCCCCTAAATTGACAGATGCGATGTCCTAGGTCCTCTTTATCTCAATTAACAGGTCATTAGTGAACTTTGGTAAACCGAGACGATGAACGCCGCGTCCGTTACGCATGCGCATTCTAGAAATGCCGGTAACCCGTCTTTCGAATATCAGGAAGACGCCCCGACCGTCCTGATACGTGCACCCTACCTACATCAGTATCCACACAGTGCCCGATCGCCGTAACACTGAGGCCATGCAGGCCAGCCTCAGAGACCGTATTTTGCGCCAATGCCGGTGATACACTGAAGAGGATCTGGTAATCGTCACCACCCGTCAGGAGGTCGACCAACCCCGCCTCGCCGTTGGCCGCGACATGCGCCCTGCCCTCATCCGACAGGGGCACGGCAGCGGCGTCAATCTCAATGCCGACCCCGCTCTGTCGGGCCAGATGCTCGGCATCGGCGATCAGGCCGTCCGATACATCAAGGGCCGCGGTCCCGACGCGCGCTACAAGTTCCTGCAGACCAAAGGAAAGGGTTGGACACTGATAATAGTCAATTGCGCCATTGCCATGATCACCGCGCGTCAGCGCCTGAAGGCCCAGCCAGCCATCACCGATAACGCCAGAGACCATGAGTACATCGCCAGGCTGCGCGCCGGTGCGCAGGACAGGCCCCGCTCCCAGCGGCGTGCCCATCATCGTCACACTGATCATTAGCGGCGCGCCCGCCATCTCGTGCCGGGTCGTGTCGCCGCCCAGCAACGTGCAGCCGTAGAGATCTTGGTCCCGGCGCAGACCTTCGGCGAATAGCTGTGCATCAGCGTGGCCCATCTCCCGGGGCCAGACCAGCCCCAGAAGATAGCCCGCAGGCTGACACCCCTTGGCGATGATGTCGGAAATATTGGTCCGCAGCGCCTTTTGCGCGACAAGGTCCAGCGGATCCTCACGCCGGAAATGCACGCCTGCGACCAACAGGTCCTTGCTGACAACCTGTGCCCCGGTCACGGCGATATCGTCAGTCAGCCCAAATGAACCCTCACCCGCCAGCGGCGCAAAGACGGTCTTGATGAGGTCAAACTCGTTCATGGCCGCCTGTCATGGTGGCGCGGTGGGATCAGCCGCTGATTTCGTCAGTACGAATTTCCCGGGCGCTCGAATCGAGGACGCCGTTGATAAAGCGCGGCTCGGTCTCGCCCTTCTCGAAGAAGCTGTTGGCCAGTTCCACATACTCATCGACCACGACCTTGTAAGGCACGTCAGGACGACGGATGAGCTCAAAAAGACCGCAGCGCAGGATGGCCCGGGCTGTCGCATCGAGACGTTTCAGGGTCCATTTCTCGGACAGATGCTTCTGGATGAACGGATCGATCCCGCGCTGGGTCTCGACCACACCGCGAACGATGTCGGCGAAGAACTCTTCGTCCGCATCGCGCAGAAGCGAGCCCTCCATCTCCCCGCCCAGACGGAAGGAGCGAAACTCACGGATCACGGCATCAACGCCGATATCCGCATGCTCCATCTGATAAAGGGCCTGAACGGCGGCAAGACGCGCCATCGTCCGCGCTTCGAGCGCCTGGGCCTGGTTTTGTTCGGTCGCGATCTTCATTCCTGTTCCATCGAGTCCAAAAAGGCCTCGAAATCCTTAGCCTGTGTAAAATTGCGGTAGACGCTGGCATAGCGAACAAACGCCACAGCATCGATATCCTTGAGCGCGCGCATGACATACTCACCCACGTCGCGCGAGGAAATTTCGTTTTCGCCAGAAGCCTCTAGCTGACGAATGATCGTCGAAACCGTTCGTTCCAGCTGTTCGGCGTCTATATCCCGCTTACGGGTGGCAATGGCGATTGAACGGTGCAGCTTCTCCCGGTCGAACGGGACTTTCTTGCCCGAGCTTTTGACAATGGTCAGCTCTCGCAATTGCACGCGCTCAAAGGTCGTGAACCGTCCGCCGCATTCACCGCACTGGCGACGCCGACGAATGGCCGCGCCCTCTTCCGCAGGGCGCGAGTCCTTCACTTGCGTATCTTCGCTAGAACAGAATGGGCAGCGCATAGGCGACGGCCTCTAGCCGGAACTTATGCACAAGGCCAGTCATTCGAGCGGATTGCTTAAATCAGCGATCAGGCGTCGCTATAAATCGGAAACTTCGCCGTCAGCGTTTCGACTTCAGCCCTCACCGCATCTTCGATCGAGGTCGTGTCCTTGCCCTCTGCCAGGCCATCAAGGACCTGCGCCATCAGGCAGGCGGTCTGCTGGAATTCAGCGACGCCAAAGCCGCGGGTCGTGGCCGCTGGCGAGCCAACGCGGATGCCCGATGTGATCGCCGGCTTCTCGGGATCATTTGGCACGCCGTTCTTGTTGCAGGTGATGCCGGCGCGCTCGAGCGCTTCTTCCGCGGCATTGCCCTTCACGCCTTTGGGACGGAGATCGATCAGCGCCAGATGCGTGTCGGTACCGCCGGAGACCACAGCGTAGCCGGCGTCGACCAACGTCGCCGCCATCGCCTTGGCGTTGTCGATGATGGCTTTGGAGTAGATCTTGAAGTCAGGGCGCAGCGCCTCACCAAAGGCGACGGCCTTGCCTGCGATGACATGCATCAGGGGGCCGCCCTGCAGGCCCGGGAAGAGCGCCGAACGCACCTTCTTGGCAATATCGGCGTCATTGGTCAGGACCATCCCTCCGCGTGGGCCACGCAGTGTCTTGTGGGTTGTTGTCGTCACGGCATGGGCGTGCGGCAACGGGCTTGGGTAGTGGCCGCCCGCAACCAGACCGGCAAAGTGCGCCATGTCGACCATCAGATAAGCACCGACCCGATCGGCAATGGCACGGAACGCCGCAAAATCGATGACACGTGAATAGGCAGAGCCGCCCGCGATAATGAGCTTTGGCTTGTGCTGGTCCGCCAGGCGGGAGACCTCATCCATGTCGATGATGTGGGTTTCGGGATCGACACCATAATGGACAGCGTTGAACCACTTGCCCGACTGATTGACCTTGGCGCCATGGGTCAGGTGCCCGCCGGCCGCCAGATCGAGGCCCATGAAGGTATCGCCGGGTTTCAGCAACGCCATGAAGACAGCCTGATTGGCCTGGCTGCCCGAATGGGGCTGAACCACCGCTTCGGCACAATCAAAGAGCTCGCAGGCCCGGTCGATCGCCATCTTCTCAACCTCATCAACGACCTCGCAGCCACCATAATAGCGGCGGCCCGGATAGCCCTCGGCGTATTTATTGGTGAGGACCGAGCCCTGCGCTTCCAGCACAGCGCGGGACACGATGTTCTCCGAGGCGATCAGCTCGATCTGGCGCTGCTGACGCGAGAGCTCACGCGCGACGATGTCGGCGACATCAGCGTCAGTGCCGGACAGGCTTTCGCTAAAGAAGGAGTTGGCGGAGCGGGAGGACAAGGCAGACTGGCTCATGGCGATCTTTCAGCTGAACATCGATTTCGTGCGCCTCTTAATACTCAATGCCCCTCCCGGGCAACGCCCGGACCGCTATTGTGTGGTCCTGCGACGCCATGGACCTGAATCAAGTTCAAATCGCTCCTTTTGAATAAACGCGCGCTCGATTTTTTCAGGACAGCATAGTTGTCGTGTCGATGACTATGCTTTCTTATTATTCATACCCGTTTTTACGATTGTTTTTTAAGATAATAGATATTAAGCGCCTGCAATTATGATATCCGCCAGTGAACGACGAAAGTTTTTCTCGATTAAATTCTCGCGGTGCTGGCAAGAAAAAGAACCAGAAAGGTGTTCAAATGGACAATAGCGAATTTGCAGCGGAAAATTTATCCAGAAGCGAAGCGTTGAGCTTGACGACTGACATTGTATCGGCATTCGTCGCGAATAATTCAGTCCCGGCCGACCAGCTGCAGGACCTGTTGCAATCGACGTTCGCAACCGTACTTGGCCTTTCGGGCGCCGGCGAAGCCGGTCCGACGAATCAGAAGCCAGCTGTCGCGGTCAAGAAATCCATCACCGACGATTACATTATCTGTCTTGAAGACGGCAAAAAGCTGAAGATGCTGAAGCGTTATCTTCGCACGCAGTACGACATGTCGCCAGAGGACTATCGTCGAAAATGGAATCTGCCTGCGGATTACCCAATGGTTGCACCGAACTACGCCAAGCGCCGTTCAGAGTTCGCCAAGAAGATCGGCCTCGGCACGGGCGGCGGTCGCAAGACGGCAACCAAACGCACGACTCGCAAACGCGCTGCGTAAATCGGCTGAACCGCTCTAAAAAACAAAACCCTGCCAGGCGACCGGCAGGGTTTTTTGTCATCTGGCGTGATCGCACCGTCCGTTCAGTGACAGAGTCGCGGATCAGATATCGTCTTCGACCTCTTCGACATAGGGCTTCATGCCGAAGATGCGGACCATAACGATCGAGACTTCGTAGAGAACATACATGACTGCGGCCATGGCGAACTGGCTGAACGGATCAGGCGGCGTGAGGATCGCAGCGATCGCAAAGCCGATCACGACGGCATAAGGCCGGCCCTTGGACAGGAATTCCGCGTTGATGATACCAACCCGCCCCAGAAGCGTCATGATCACAGGCAGCTGCATCGCAAAGCCAAAGCCGACCATGAGCGTCAGGACGAGGCTGAGATATTCATCGACGCGCACGAACAGATTGTAGGTCGCCTGCCCTGTCGCCTCGGCTGGTGCCTCCATGGACAAGGCAAAGTTGATGACCACCGGCAGAATGAACTGGTGAACAAAAACAAAGCCAATGGCGAACAGAAACGGGATCGCCATCAGGAAAGGCAGAACGGCAGAGCGCTCTTTCTTGTACAGGCCCGGCGCCACGAATGCGTAAAGCTGCCACGCCATGATCGGGAAAGCGACCACGAGTGATCCGGCGAAAGCCAGCTTGATGTAGGAAAAGAAGAGCGCCAGTGGCGGGTAGTTGAGGACGGCCGACATCCCCTCCTGATGCCTCGCAACGGCATGGGTGAAGGGGATGGTCAGAAGGTTATAGAGCCGCGGCGCGAAGATCATGCACAACACGAAACCGATCGCAACGGCGGCGGCGCAGATGATGAGACGCTGCCGCAATTCCGTCAGATGACTGAGGAGCGGCGCTCGGCTCTTTTCAACCTCGTCATCGGAAACGGTCGGATCATCATCGGCGGGGGCCGGTACGGTACCACTCATGAACGGTCACTGGTCTCTGGCGTGGCGGCAGCGGGCGATGTCACCTCCGGCTCGGGTGCAGTTGTGTCTGTGGTCGAAGCAGCCGGCTGCGGTCGCGCGCTGGCTGTTTTCGCAGACGCTGGCCGATCAACATCGTCCAGGGCCGATTTAATATCCTTGGTCGGGTTCGCGGCTTTCAGCGCCTCGATCTCCTTGCGCATATCCTCAAGCTCGGCTTCGCGGGCCATCTGGTCGAAGCTCGATTTGAATTCATCTGCCAGACCACGGATGTGCCGGAAGATCTTGCCGACCCGGTACATCAGGCGCGGCAGATCTTTGGGCCCGATGATGATCAGGGCAACCATTCCGATGACCAGAAGTTCGGCCATCCCGATTTGCGGGACAAGGCTCATACAGGATGTGCGTCAGACTTTTGTCTTGTTTTCCGTGGCCTCTACGACCCCGGCATTTTCAGCCGAATGGCTGTGATCGACGATTTCATCCGCTTTCTTCGGTGTCTTCGTCTTGTCATCATCATCGTCGGCCAAGCCCTGCTTGAACGACTTGATGCCCTTGGCCATGTCGCCCATCAGCGAAGAAATACGGCCGCGTCCACCAAACAGGACAACGACAAGAATGAAGAGGATCAGAAAACTCTGCCAGTTCGGGCCCATAGTGACCTCCAAAATTGTTGCGCCTTAGTTAGGCGCGCTTAGGCCCTAACGCAAATAACAGGCGTGTTGGAAAGTGATTTTCCTGCAAAATCAGTCGAAATCGCGATCGTTAGCGTCGTCCACCGCGTCATTCGCGTCGCTATCCAACCCGACGGATGTTTCATCGTCGTGAAAATCACCGGCAAATTCGGCATGACCGGCAAGAGCATCGGCCTCGGCGTTCTCGTCGTCATCATCTGATCGCGGCGTCGGCACGGAAAATCCCGGCGGCAGACGCGCATCGAGCAGGCCAGCGGCCTTGAGGTCCGCCATCCCCGGCAGATCATTTAGTCCTGCGAGCCCGAAATGTTCAAGAAACGACGACGTGGTGCCGTAGAGAACAGGTCGGCCTGGTGCCTCACGGCGGCCGCGCAGCTTCACCCAACCCAGTTCCAGCAGCTGGTCGAGGGAGCCTTTGGCCACGGCGACGCCGCGCACATCCTCGATATCTGCACGACTGCACGGCTGGTGATAGGCAATGATGGCAAGGGTTTCGAGAGCGGCCCGACTGAGCTTGCGGTTCTGGGTCCGCTGCTCGACCAGTACGCCCACCACATCCGGCGCCGTGACGAACTGCCAGCGGCCATCGACCATACGCAGGTTGACGCCGCGATCGTCGTATTCCTCGACAAGCTGCGCCAACAGCGCCGGTACATCGGCATGGCCCACACGGTCAGCCAAAAAGGATTCCGCTAGCGGCTTGGGCGATGCAAAGAGCATGGCTTCAATCTTGCGCTTGGCCAGATGCGCCGAAACCTCCTGAGCGAAGGGGTTATCGAGCTCGGGAATATCTTCGTCGCCATTCATTGCTACGACTGTACTTTCATCGCCGTCAGGGTCACCCCCAAAGGCTTCTTCCAGGCGATCCTGCGCTTCACGTGGACCAAACCGCTCGGCGGTTTCAAGGTCGTCAGCCTTCGCGTTGGCATCACTCATTGCGGTGTCTCCGTGTCGGCATGGCGGCGCAAATAGATCGGTGCAAAAGCCGCCGACTGCCGCAACTCGATTTTTCCGGCCTTGGCGTATTCGAGCGCCGCCCCAAAATTACTGGCGACCACCGACCGGCTCGGCGCATCCACGTTCTGATCGGCACCAATTTCGGTCAAGAGGCACCAGTCCGGAATGTCGCCCAACATCTTGGCGAGGCGGTCACGCGCCGCCTCGAGATTGAAAACTTTCGGCGCTTCGCGGTGATAGACAGGCTCGATCGCCGCGACACGCTGGCGAGAATAGGCCTTTAGCAGGTCGTAAAGGTCGGCCGTCCACTCCGTTGATGTCTGGACCGACAGGTCGTTGGCGGGCCGCGCGAACAGATCGTGTCCCAGCTGCGGACGGGCAAGCAGTTCCTCGGACGCTTTCCGCATGGCATCGAGCCGCTGCAGTTGGAAAGCCAGACGGGCGCTCATCTCGTCAGCGGTCGGCTCCTCGCCGTCCGTCTTGGGAACAGGCAGCAGAAGTCGGGATTTGAGGTATGTCAGCCAAGCGGCCATGACGAGATAGTCAGCCGCCAGTTCAAGGTCGCGCTTCTTCGCTTCGTCTATAAATTCCAGATACTGATTGACCAGGGCGTGCACAGAAATATGCCGCAGATCGACCTTCTGTCGCTGCGCCATGTCCAGCAACATGTCGAGCGGGCCCTCATAGCCGTCGAGCCGGACAATAAAGTCCTGCTCCTCGACCTCTTCCTGACGCACCGGCGCGTCAAAAGGGTCGGCTTCCGCCTCAACATCCGTCACCGAATCAACAACCATCAGGAAAGGCTAGCGCCATTCGTTAACGAAGCAAACTCCTGCTCCGCCGCCGCCACGTCATAAACCCCAGGGTTTATCAACATTTTGAGGGCGCGGTCGCTCCGCCGTTCGGCCTCAGAGGTTAACGCCGAAAGACCGTTGGCCGTGTCGCGCATCTCATCCATATCGCCATTGCAGTGCAGGATCAGGTCACACCCTGCTTCCAGCGAATGGGCGGCCCGATCACGATAGCTGCCGGTTAGGGCCTTCATCGACAGATCATCCGTCATCAGAAGACCATCAAAACCAAGGTCCTTGCGAATGACCTCCAGCACCGGCGGCGACAGGGTCGCCGGACGGTCAGGGTCAATGGCATCGTAGACGATGTGCGCCGTCATCCCCAAGGCGAGGTCATTCAGGGCGCGGAAAGGCGCGAAGTCGATCTCATCCAGGTCCTCGCGACCGACGCTGACGCGGGGCAGTTCAAGATGGCTGTCGGACAGCGCCCTGCCATGCCCGGGTATATGCTTCAGGACCGGCAGGCACCCCCCGGCCAGTGTGCCGTCGGCCACTGCCCGGCCCAGCACCGCAACCTGATCCGGCGTCATACCGAGCGCGCGGTCACCGATAATATCGTGCGCGTCTGGCTGGCGCACATCCACCATGGGCACACAATTCACGTTGCAGCCGACAGACAGCACATCACGCGCAAGGATTTCACCGCCCAGTCGCGCCGCGCGCGCCGCCGTCTCAAGATCGGTTCGCTGCGCCAACAGATCGAAGAGACCCATTGCGGGCCGCTTTGGCACGATATGAGGTGAGAGACGCGAAACGCGACCGCCTTCGTGATCGATCAGGATCGGGGCGTGGCGCCCGACGGTGTCGCGCAACTCGTCACACAGGGCGCGGGTCTGTTCCACCGTCTCGCAGTTCCGGCGGAACAGGATAAAGCCCCAGGGATCAGTGTCGGCGAAAAACGCCCGCTCGTCCGCGGAGAGTGTCTGCCCCGCGCACCCGAAAATTGCTGCGCTGACCATGCCTGATCAGCGTTTCCGCACGAGGCAGTCCTGCCCCTTGGCTTTCAGCTGATCGCAATAGGCCGATGCCGCATCGTAGCTGGCGAACTGGCCAATCCACAGGCGGTTATATTCCTTGCCGTTGACGACAGCATTCTGCACTTCCGGCGCATAATTCCCGACCAAGGGCCCCATCTTCGTCATCATCGAGCCGTAATGGCCAAGTGCTTCATCGCGGGAGCCGAAGGCACCGACCTGAACAGTATGGGTACCCGACCCGACGGCTGGCGTTACTGGTTTGGTCGTTGACGCAGCCGGCTTGGGATCAGGCTGACGCGGCTTGGGCGTAGGCGTCACGGCCTCACGCTGAGGCGCCGTCGTCGTTGAGCTTGGCGTCTGGGTTGGCGTCGTCCGTGGTTGCGTGGTCGGCAGTGAAGCATTGGCGGCAATACGAACATCGTCGGTGGTCGGTACCGTGACGGACCGCGCTGGTTCAGACGTGAAGTCTTCCAGCGGATCAGCCTGAGGATCGACATCTGCCACGACACGCGACGGTGTTGTGTCGTTCATTTCGTCGATGACTTCGCGCCGGGACGAATCAACGTTGGCCAGCGGCACTTCCTCGCGAATCGGCGTCGGATCGGCAGCGATCGTCGGCAGGGCGCTCTCATTGGACGCACGCTGCTGAATACCCTTCTGATAGGCAATGTAGACAATACCCGCAAAGGCCGCGAGCACGATCAGGAAGATCACCAGGATCCAGAAACCTGACAGGCCACCATCGTCGTCAATATCGTCGTAATTCTCGTCCGCTGTCGATGCTGTCGCCATCGCTACCTCCTGCGCCCCTCACCTTAACCTGTTTGCAGGCATACAACCAAGGGGGGTTTTTCGTCTCTCAAAATCTACTCAAATTCACAACCACCGAGTCGCGTCGAACAGTTTCCGATGCTCCTCAATGGCATAACCGTCAGTCATGCCGGCAATGTAGTCACAGATCGCCCGGGCGCGCTTCTCAGGCGACTTGCCTTCCTGTCGCTCGAACCAGACCGGCGGCAGAACCTCGGGCTCGTTGAAGAACAGGTCGAACAATTGCCGCACGACGCGTTTGGCATGGCTGCGCGCCCGGTTCACCTTATAATGTCGATACATTCGCCCCCACAGAAAACCCCGCAATTCCGTCAGTGATGGCGCGAGCTTTTCTGAAAACGCCACCATGGGCACACCCGCCTCGCGCACGGCATCGGCGCTCGTCGGCTTGTAGGTCGCGAGGCGGTCTTTGGTCTCGGCGAATACATCCTCTACCATGCGGCCGATCAGGATGCTGACAGCTTCGGAAATCTGCACGGACTGGGGCGCATCGGGATATTTGGCCAGGATCTCGTAAAGAGCCGGGCCAATCAGCGGTACGTCGCGAGCCTCATCAATATCAAAAAGCCCTGCCCGCAGGCCATCTTCGGTATCGTGATTATTATAGGCGATGTCGTCAGCGAGTGCGGCCACCTGGGCCTCAATCGAGGGATAGCCATCGAGTTTCAGGTCGTGATTTTCGCCATATTCAACAATCGCGGCGGCAAGCGGCGGCGCTCCTGCCCGGCCTTTGAGCTTTGCCAGTTCGTCAGCCAGCGGCCCGATCAGCGGGCCATTGTGCTTGACGGCGCCTTCGAGGGTCTCCCAGGTCAGGTTCAGCCCATCATAGGCTGCCCGGTGGCGTTCAAGTTTGGTCAGTACCCGCAAGGTCTGCGCATTATGATCAAAGCCGCCATAGGGGGCCATGCACTCTTCGAGCACATCCTCCCCCGTATGGCCGAAAGGCGAATGCCCAAGATCATGGGCCAGCGCCACGACCTCGCCCAGATCCTCATCCAGCTGCAGTCGGCGACACAGCGTGCGGGCGATCTGGCTGACTTCCAAGGAATGGGTCAGGCGCGTGCGATAATGGTCACCCTCGTGAAAAACAAAAACTTGGGTCTTGTGTTTCAGGCGACGGAACGCGGCGGAGTGGATCACGCGATCGCGATCCCGCTGAAAAGGCGTACGTGTCTGCGACTCGGGCTCGTCATGCAGACGGCCCCGCGTATTTTCCGCGCGCTCGGCATAAGGCGCCAGAGGGGCAGGAAATGGCAGCGGCATGAGGGACTCCTTATTCACGTCCTGTCCGCCGGTTCGCGCAAAACCTCAAGTCTGAAGCCACCAGAGAGACATTTAATAAAGCAGCGCCGCCCGCAACCTTTTGTCGCGCGAAGGGTTTGGTTTCGTTAGGCGGAAAAAGGAGCGCGCCCTCGGCATGACGGACGGGAACGCCAATAGCGATCTGGGGAACGACACCTCTTCACCGAACAATTCTGGGCCGCTGGGCGGATTGGGCAAATTGCTGACCATTCGGCACAGCTGGGCACTCGTGGCCGTTTTTCTCATCGTCGCCGTCGCCGCGATCATTCAGGCGCGCGCGCTCCTGATGCCCATCCTGTTTGCTTTTCTGCTCGCCATTACTTTTGCCCCCATCCGCCGCGGCCTAAACAAGGCGAAAATCCCGTCGAGCATCGCCGCAGCGGTCATTGTACTTTCATTGATCGGCGTGCTGGTCCTCGGGATCATCGGCCTGTCTGCGCCTGTGCGCAGTTACATGGAGAATGCGCCGGACCTTATCGCCCAGGTCGAGCAGAAACTCACCTCGGTCTCCAGCACGATGGAGAGTGTCAGCAAGGTCGGCAAGGAAATGGAAAAGCTGACACCGACCGATAGCGAAGAAGATGTGGTTGTCATGAAGCAGCCGGGGCCCCTCGCCAAGTTCGCGACTGGCGCGCCGTTGCTCCTCGGGCAAATTATCCTGACCCTGGCCCTGCTTTATTTCATCCTCGCATCCGGCGACATGTTTTACGAAAAGACAGTGCACGCCATCCCCAGCTTCGCCGACAAGCGGCGCGCTGTGCAGATTTTCCGGGACATTGAGAACAAGCTCAGTCGATATTTTCTGACAATTACCGTCATCAATATCGGGCTCGGCGTGGTGACGGGCCTGGCCCTGCATCTGTGCGGCATGCCGAACGCCGCTCTTTTCGGGGCCATGGCATTTGTCTTCAACTATGTCCCCTACCTTGGCGCTGTGGCAGGCACAGCGATTGTCAGCATGGTGGGCGTCCTGACCTATGACACGGTTTCGCCAGCCATTGGCGTCGGTTTCCTGTTCTGGTTCCTCACCGCGGTGGAAGGCCAGTTCGTGACCCCCGTGGCTGTGGGGAAAAGCCTCAAGCTCAATACTGTTGTCGTGTTTCTCGCCGTCGCGTTCTGGGGTTGGGCCTGGTCCGTGATTGGCATGATCATCGCCATGCCGACACTGATCGCGCTCCGGGCCTTTTCCGAACACGTGCCAAAACTGCGGCCACTCGGCACATTCCTCTCAGCGCGCCATGCGGAGATGGATGACCCACCCCGCACCGCCACCGAGCCGGAGCCCGCTGCACAGACCGCGAGCGCGGTCTGACCCTTTGCAGCACGACCGCCAATCCCTATATCGCGTGTAGGAGGCCCCATGGCAGACGGAAGCGATCACCCTCAAATTACCCTGACGGATAGTGCCGCGCGACGGATCGCGAAGATCCTGAAGGGCGAGCCGGATGGGTCCATGTTGCGCATCGCTATTCTGGGCGGCGGCTGCTCCGGGTTTCAGTACGACTACAAGATCGTCACCAGCCGTGAGGACGATGACCTCGTCCTTGAAAAGGATGGCGCCACTGTCCTGATCGACGAGATGACCCAGCAATATATGCCGGGTGCCGTTATTGATTACACCGAAGAGCTGATTGCCGCGGCCTTCAAGATCGACAATCCGCTGGCAACAGCCAATTGCGGTTGCGGCACCAGCTTCTCCATCTGAGACGCTCCGGCTTCTCCTAATGTTTCAAGAAGTGACGGCGCGATTGGGACGACCGGCAAAATCCGCTATGGGAAAGCTTTATTGCCGGGGAGCCCCTCATGCTGACAGCCCTGTTCGCCTTCCTTTCAATGGCTGGCGCCGATCATCATCAACCTGATGAAAAAGACGTCATCCTCGCGGTGACGCAGACGGTCTTTGACGCCATGGCCGCCCATGATGGCGACATGCTCCTCGCAGCTTTCCATTCCCCGGACACACCCCTACGGATCATTCGTCCGCAGGCAGATGGACCGACGATCATTCAGACAGTCCCGGTCTCGACCTTCGCAGCCTCCATCGCGGGGTCCGAACACGATCTGTACGAGGCGGGCCGCGACAGCACGGTGCTTGTCAGCGGGCCCATGGCCATGGTCTGGATGCCGTTCACCTTCCAGCTGGACGGCCAGCACTCCCATTGCGGCGTCAACAACTTTACTCTCGCCATGACGCAAGATGGCTGGAAAATCATCGACAGCGCCTATAACCATGACACCGATTGCGCCGAAGACGGGTTTCCCAAGAAATGAAAATTGCCTCCTGGAACGTCAATTCCATTAATGCCCGCCTGCCCCGCATCCTTGACTGGTTCGATGCAGCCAAGCCCGATGTCTGTGTGCTGCAGGAAATCAAATGTGTGGACGAGAAGTTCCCTGTCAGCGATTTTGAGGATCGTGGCTATAATGTGCATGTCTACGGACAGAAAACCTATAACGGCGTCGCGCTTCTATCAAAGCATCCCGTAGAAGATGTCATCCGGGGCGTCCCGGGGTTCGATGACGAATTCAGCCGCTATATCGAGGCGACAATCACGCCTGACGATGCCCAGCCTGTCCGCGTCGGCGGGCTCTACCTGCCCAATGGCAACCCGGCCCCCGGGCCCAAATATGACTACAAGCTGGCATGGATGGAAGCGTTCGAGGCGCACGCGCGGTCACTGCTCAACACCGAAGAGGCTGTTGTTCTGACCGGCGACTACAACGTCATCCCTGAGCCCGAAGGCGTCTACGACCCGCGCGGCTGGGCCGATGACGCCCTCTTCCGGCTGGAGACCCGCACCGCGTTCCGCCGCATCCTCAATCTGGGGTATACGGACGCTCTGTGGCATACCCATCAGGGTCAGCCATTCTACACCTTCTGGGACTATCAGGCCGGCGCCTGGAACAAGAATAACGGCCTGCGCATCGACCACTTCCTGATGTCGCCCCAAGCCTTTGATCGCCTGTCGAGCGGAGGGGTCGACAAGGATACTCGCGATCCCTCCATCGGCAATGGCGACGTCAAACCGTCAGATCACGTGCCGGTCTGGGTTGAGATGGAATAACGCGACGACGCACCTCACACAGTTGCAAATCACATGCCGAGATTCGGCTCCCCCTTGGCCTTGCGGCGAACAGCCCCTAGAGGGATGTTCATGAAATGGTCCCCCCAACAGGATGAGGCGCTGAAGGCCGCCTCCAAATGGCTGAACGGCAAGCGCGAGTCGCAGGTGTTCCGCCTCTTTGGCTATGCCGGCACCGGCAAGACAACACTCGCGCGGCATCTGGCCGAGCATATGGACGGCGATGTTGTCTTCGGCGCATTCACGGGCAAGGCCGCCCACGTTCTGCGGCAGAAGGGGTGCGAAGGCGCCCAGACGATCCACTCCCTCATCTACCGACCCGCCGTCAGTGAGGACGAAGAGCCCGGCGAGGAAGGCCCGCAATTCACCATCCGCCGGGACGCCCCCGCCGCTGATGCCGACCTCATCATCATCGATGAATGCTCCATGGTGGATGAGGATCTGGGTCGTGACCTCCTGTCTTTTGGTCGCCCTGTCCTCGTCCTCGGTGACCCGGCCCAGTTGCCCCCCGTCAAGGGCGGCGGCTATTTCACGGATCATGAACCGGACATGATGCTGACAGAGGTGCATCGTCAGGCGGCGGACAATCCGATCATCCAGCTGTCCATGCAGATTCGCGATGGAGAGATTCCCCCTGCCGGCGATTACGGCGCGGCGAAGATCATCGCCAAGCGCGACCTCGATCCCAACCTGGTGATGGAGGCCGATCAGGTCCTCGTCGGCACCAACCGCACGCGCCAGCGCTATAACGAGCGGATGCGGGAGCGCCTGGGCTTTGACGGCAATGAGCCATGGATTGGCGAACGCCTCGTCTGCCTGCGGAACAACAAGACCAAGGGGCTGCTCAATGGCGGCCTCTGGACGGTGAAGACCCGTCACGGGAAAAAACGCGGCATGTTGCGCATGGACCTGACGCCAGAAGATGGCGGCCGCGCCACACGCGTTTCGGTCCTGCCCGAATTTTTCAGTGGCGATACCGCGAACATCCCATGGCCCAAACGCCGCAACTCCGATGAATTCGATTACGGCTACGCCCTGACGGTCCACAAATCCCAAGGCAGCCAATGGGACAATGTGGTCCTGTTCGACGAGAGTTATGCGTTTCGCGATGATCGGCTAAAGTGGCTCTATACCGGCGTGACCCGGGCGGCAGAAACCCTGACCGTCGTCCGCTAACCCTGACCTCGGAGGGCCCTATGCGACTGATCCCTGTTTTATTGAGCGCCGCGATGCTGGCCGCCTGTTCTGACGGCGCGGTCGAGATAAGCGATGTCGAGGAGGTCGGCGCCGCCCTGCCCGCGGCGGATTACACCGCCCGCGAAAAAGCTATTGTAGGGGTGCTGAACGATTATTACGCCAGCGCCAAGGCGGCCGATTTTGACCGATGGATTGCCCTGTTTGCGCCCGACGCCATATTCTACGGCACCGATGCGACCGAAGCGTGGCCCCGCGACGAATTCGCGGCCGGCGTGAAGGAAAGCTTTTCCATGGGACAGGGCTGGGATTTTCACGTCCGCGAGCGAAAGGTCACCGTCGCAAAAGACGGCAACACCGCCTGGTTTGCCGAGCTGTCCTATTTTCAGAACACGGACTACCTTCTTCGCCCAACAGGTGTGATGGTGCGGGATGCTTCAGGGGATTGGAAAATTGCGCAGCTGGTGATGGGCGTACCCTTCCCCAACGCGATCTATGAGGCCTTCCTGAGCGGTCTGCAGGCCACCGATGAGGGAGCCTCAGTCCAGATTGCGGCCATTGGCGGCGTCCTCGACACGCTTCACACCGCGGCGGCCAAGGGCCAGTTTGATGAGTACTTTTCGCTTTATACGGATGACGCAATGTTTCTCGGGACAGACGCAACGGAGCGTTGGACGATGGAGCAGTTCCGCAGTTACGCCAAACCGGCTTTTGCCGATGGTCATGGCTGGACCTATGAGGTCGTCGACCGCCATATCGAATTGTCACCAATGAAAAATGTCGCCTGGTTTGATGAGCGCCTGATCAATGACGCCTATGGCGAAACGCGCGGCACCGGTACGCTCGTCCGCACAAATAAGGGCTGGAAGATTGCCCAGTACAATCTCACCTTCACGATCCCCAATGAGGTGGCTGACAAGGTGGTTGCCACCGTCAAGGGCGGGCCGTGACCGCGACCACGAAAACCGGGCGCCCCCTGCCCGAATATCACCCGCCTACCGACCCGTGGCTGGATATTCTGCATGAGGATGACGACATCGTCGTTCTGAACAAGCAGGCAGGACTGTTGTCAGTGCCCGGCAATATCAGTCGCGACAGTCTGGAAACCCGCGTGGCAGATCGATTTGGCGATACACTTGTCGCTCACCGGCTGGACATGGCGACCAGCGGCGTCATCGTCATGCCAAGGGGCAAGGCGAACCTGGCCAATATCGGCAAGCAGTTCGAGAACCGCCAGACCCATAAACGGTATATTGCCATGGTCTGGGGTCAATTGTCATCTGATGCAGGAACGATAGATGCGCCCATGCGCTGCGACTGGCCCAACCGGCCGATTCAGATGATCTGTCATGAGCGGGGCCGTCCTGCCCTCACCCACTGGCAGGTGACGGACCGCTTTGATGACCGAACTCGCGTCGCCCTGACGCCTATCACGGGGCGATCACACCAGTTGCGCCTTCACCTGAAATCGATCGGCCACTCGATCCTTGGTGATGAGTGGTATGCGGATGGCCCGGCACGCGCGGCGGCAGACCGCCTTTTGCTACATGCAGAGGCGCTGACCCTGCGGCATCCGGGATCGGGGGAGATGATGACGTTCATCGCCCCCGTCCCGTTCTGAGCAATCAGGCTGCGTACAATTTGCCGTTCTTGGCGGCCAGGTCCTTGAACATTTGCGGCGGGTCAAACCGTTCGCCATGCTCGCTTGCCAACCGTTCTGCAGTTTCCACGAAGGTATTGACGCCGATCGTGTCGATATAGCTCATCGGGCCACCGGTCCACGGACAGAAGCCCCAGCCAAAGATGGCCCCGAGGTCGGCGGATTGCGGATCGTGCACCACATCCTCGGCGAAGAGGTGCGCCGCGGCGACGAGCTGCAGGAACATCAGACGCTCCTTGACGACGTCCGGTGAAGGCTGCACCGCCTGCAGCGGGAACAGCTCGGCCAGGCCAGGCCACATGTATTTCTTGGCGCCGCCTTCGGGGTATTCATAATATCCCTTACCGACCTTCTTGCCCTTGCGACCCAGTTCGACCACGAACTTTTCGAAGAACTCTTCGACGCCGGTCGGCTTGTAATTGTCGCCTTCCTCCGCCTGCGCCGCTTTCATGATGTTATAGCCAAGCTCCTGGCTAACTTCATCCGTCAACGCCAATGGCCCGACCGGCATGCCCATATGCACAGCGCAATTGTCGATCAGGACGGGACTGATCCCCTCCTTCACCATCAGCGCCGCTTCATTGAGATAGGGCAGAACGACCGAGTTGCAGTAGAAGCCGCGATAATCGCGAACGACAATCGGTGTTTTCTTGATCATCCCGACATAATCGAGGGCCGTCGCCAAGGCGGCATCGCCGCTACCCGAATGCGGAATGATTTCCACCAGCGGCATTTTGTCGACGGGGGAGAAAAAGTGGATGCCGATAAACTGATCCGGTTTGCTCGAGTTTTTCGACAGATTGCCGATGGGGATCGTGGAGGTGTTGGTGGCAAAAATCACCTCCGGTTTGATCACGGCCTCAGTGGCCTTGATGACATCAGCCTTGACCTTCGGGTCTTCAAAAACGGCCTCAATGATGAGGTCGACATCGGCAAGATCGGCATAATCCGCCGTCGTCGCAATGCGGTTGAGAATCGCCTCGGCCTTGTCCTTGGTGATCTTGCCGCGAGAGACACCCTTGTCGTTCAGCTTGGCGGTGTAGGATTTGCCCTTCTCCGCCGCCTCGACGTCGCGGTCGAGCAGGACCACCTCCATGCCAGCGCGTGCAGTGACATAGGCGATGCCAGCGCCCATCATCCCCGCACCAAGGACGCCAACCTTCTTGATCTGAGACTTTGGCACGCCCTCTGGTCGGGCTGCGCCTTTTTCCGCAGCGCCCTTGTTGACGAACAGGGTACGGATCATGTTCCGCGCCTGTGGCTCCATCAGGCACTGTGTGAAATATTTGCTCTCGATCCGAAGCGCGACATCGATCGGTGTGATCGATCCTTCATAGATCGCAGACAGGATGCGCTGAACCGCCGGATAGTTATGGTTCGTCTGCCCCTGCGCAATGGCGGACGAGCCCGCGAATGTCGGCACGACACGGGGGTCCATGGCGCCAGCCCCACCGGGGATCTTGAAGCCCTTCTTGTCCCAGGGCTGGGTAGATTTCGGATTGGCCTTCACCCACTCCTTGGCCTTGGCAACAATCTCCGCATGCGGTGCAATCTCGTGGATCAGCCCTTGTGCCTTCGCGGCATTGGCATCCATATTCTTGCCTTGGGTGCAGATCTGCATCGCCGCCTGCACACCGGCCAGACGCATGATGCGCTGTGTCCCGCCCGCACCGGGGATCAGGCCGACCATCACTTCTGGTTGCCCAAGGTTCAATTTGGGGTTGTCGCTTGCGACGCGGTAGTGGCAGGCGAGCGCCAGTTCCATCCCGCCGCCCAGGGCCAGACCATTGATTGCGGCAGCCACCGGCTTGGCGGTCGCCGTGCCCTTGACCAGATCCTTCGCCGACTGGCCAGCCGTTTCCATTTTTCGCAACAGGCGCTGCAATGTGTAGTTCGCCTCAAAAATGTCCTTGGGCGACGCATCCTCGGGCATGGAGGCGATCATGTTGAGATCCGCACCAGCGAGGAAGCCGGAGTCCTTGCCGCTGGTGACAACAAGACCCTTGATGCTGTCATCCGTACAGAACTTGTCGATCGCCTGTTCGAATTCTTCGATCAGTGCAGCGTTCCAGACATTCATGGACTGGTTTGGCAGGTCGATAGTCAGGAGCGCGATACCGTCAGCGTCCACATCGAAAGAAAAGGTTGTATAGGTCATTGTATACCTTCTGGTTTCCTCGTTTCTTGCTCGTATTTTTCCAAGAACGATCGCAAATCTATAGTGTAATAATAGCCGCCATCGTACCCATCGGGGCGAATTGTACTGTGCACGAACGAATTTCTTATGTTCTCTGACTTCGTGATGTATGATACCGGCTGTGGGGACCAGTTTTCTATTTCACCGATCTTTGCCAGCGCGATATAGGACATCAGGTCCCTCTTCGAGAGATAGGAGGCGTATTCGATCCCGGCACTATGCCACATGTCCAGACAGTCACTTGGCGAACCGGGAAAATCTACACCCTCCAAGCAGTAGGTGTAGTGATCGAAATCCATCTCGTGCCAGCTATCATGCTCTGATAGTTGGAACACGAAAAGATTTGCAAATGGAGGGTGAACCGTGACCCTGTAGGTGTCATGGCCAAACGGGTCGATTTTAATTTGCGGCGCTTCTTTATAATCGCCAACATTGCCGGCGGTGACTCGCGCCAGCTTCACCCACTCAGCATGTGCAACAGCTCCTGAGCCCAACGTTGCGCAGCAGGCAAAGAGGCCAAGAGCGAGAACGTTATGCCTCACAGCTTAAACCCGCTCAATGATCGTCGCCGTGCCCATGCCGCCGCCGATGCAGAGCGTCACCAGCGCGGTTTCCTTGCCGGTCCGTTCCAGTTCATCGAGCGCGGTGCCAAGGATCATGGCACCCGTCGCGCCCATGGGGTGACCCATGGCGATGGCGCCGCCATTGACGTTAATGTCGTCCGGCGTCAGATCCATCGCCTGCAGATAGCGCAGAACGACCGAGGCGAAGGCCTCGTTGAGCTCCCACACATCGATGTCGGATTTTGACATGCCCGCGCGGGCGAGAATTTTCTTGGTCACGAATTCGGGACCGGTCAGCATGATGGTCGGCTCTGACCCGACAGAGGCCATATGCTTGATCCGTGCACGGGGTTTGAGCCCCAGCTTCTCACCGATTTCTTTCGAACCGATCAACACGCCCGCGGCGCCGTCGACGATACCCGAGGAGTTGCCCGCCGTGTGGATATGGTTGACCTTCTCCAGCTCAGGATATTTCTGCAGCGCCACCTTGTCGAAGCCCGGCATCATTTCACCAAGACCAAGGAAGGCCGGCGGCAGACCGCCAAGAGCCTGCATATCTGTCGTCGGACGGATGGTCTCGTCACGATCCAGAACGACCTCGCCAATCACATCGCGAACGGGGATGACAGATTTCTTGAAGTCGCCCCGCTCCCACGATGCGGCAGCGCGCCTGTGCGACTCAACCGCCAACGCATCAACGTCGTCACGGGTGATGCCGTATTTCGTAGCGATGATGTCGGCCGAGATACCCTGGGGCACCACGTAGTTCTTGAAGGTAACGTCGGGGTCCGAGATGATGGCGCCGCCATCGGCACTCATCGGCACCCGGCTCATCGATTCGACGCCGCCGCCGATCGCCATGTCCGCCTCGCCTGAAATGACCTTCGCCGCGGCGAGGTTCACCGATTCAAGCGCCGACGCGCAGAAGCGGTTCACCTGCATTCCGGCGGTCGACTGAGCGTAGTCTGCCTGCAGTACACATGTCCGGGCAATATTGGCGCCCTGTTCGCCCACTGGCATGACGCAACCAAAAATCACATCATCCACATGAGACGTATCCAGATCATTCCGGTCACGCAGGGCCATCAGGACCTGAGCACCAAGCTGGACGGGCGTGATTTCGTGCAGGCTGCCATCCGGCTTGCCTTTCCCGCGCGGGGTTCGGACGGCATCGTAAATATAAGCTTCGGACATATCTCTGGGGGTCCCTGTCATCGCGGCGACACCCGGCGGGCACCGCCATTTCTTATTGCTGATGACTTATAGTTTGTCATACCCGTCGGCAACGGGGGACGCCGTAATTTTCACACAAGAAATGCGGCCATATATTTGCTTTTCAAATATATTCGACGATTGGTCTTTGCTTCCCTACCCGCACAAAAGATGCTATCGCGCCGCTTCAGCGGGCCTGTAGCTCAATGGTTAGAGCTGGCGGCTCATAACCGCTAGGTTGGGGGTTCGAGTCCCTCCGGGCCTACCACCTCACCGCTATTCTCCCTCACGTCTGTCCCTTGCGGAACGCTTCAGATCGAAAGCCGTTGTGTTGTGGCAGCGGTAAGGACGACAGATGTGGCAATAGATCCAAGATTGTTGACGAGCACGGAAGAGCGCAGCACGTTCCAGGCCCTCGTGCTGAAAGACCTCGCCAAGGTCGAAGATCAGTTGCGCGAGGGGCGCGGCGACCGCCAGAGCGGCGGCCTTGTCGGTATCGAACAGGAACTGCAGTTCGTCGACGCGGATATGCGTCCAGCCTGTATCGGCACGGATATCCGGGCATCGCTCAGCGATCCGACGTATCAGGAAGAATTTGCCCGCTTCAATTTTGAAGCGGCCTTGCCGCCCGAAAAATTCGAGGGCAATGTTCTCGGGCTACTGCACGACAATCTCGAGAACCGGCTCGATGCGATTGCTAGCGCGGCACAGCAATATGATGCCCGCCCCATCCTCTGCGGCATCCTCCCATCGCTGGATCTTGATGACATCCGACCCGAAACCCTGACGGGGAAAAGTCGCTACAAGGCCCTGTTTGAGACCCGGCATGCCGATGACGGTCTGCACCACCGCGAATACCGCATCAGGGCGATGGATGACCTTGTGCTGAGGGACAATGGGAGCGTGGTCGACGGCGTGCTGACCAGCCTGCAACTCCACTGGCAACTCGACTACCGGACCGCAGCGCACCACTACAATTGGAGCCAGCTCATCATGGCCCCGGTGCTGAGCGCGGCCGTCTGCTCGCCCCTCTTTCTGGGTCGCCGTCTCTGGCACGAGACACGCATCCCGCTCTTCGAGCAGGTCACCGATATTCCCGGACAGCAATTATCCGCCGTTCGCCGGCGACCCCGTCGGGCCCGGTTCGGGGAGAGCTGGGTCGATGATGTTGTCGATGTCTGGCACACCGATGTTGCTGACTACGAACCCGTTCTTGGGTGCGGGGAAGACGAAGCGGCAGGATCGCCATTCTGTGCATTGCAGCTGTTCAATGGTTCCGTTTACCGCTGGAACCGCGTCTGCCTCGGGGTTGAGGACGATGGCGATGTCAGCCTGAGGGTCGAATCGCGCAGCTTGCCCTCCGGCCTGACATTGCGCGATGAAATGGCCAACGCGGCGCTCTGGTGGGGTCTCATGGCGTATGCGGATAATGTGTCCAAGCAGGATGTCTGCAAGCTGAATTTCGGTCGCGTGCGCGAAAACTTCCAGCGGTCCGCGCGCGAAGGGCTTGAATGCCAGCACTATTGGTTTGGCGACCGGGTGCGTCCCGTAGCAGATATTCTGGCCGAAGACCTTATCCCTTGGGCGGCAGCCGGACTGCAAAGCCGTGGCATTACCGATGCGGCCGAATGGTTGGCACCGGTCCGCGACCGGGTCGCCAATGGGCAGACCGGCAGCCGCTGGATGCTCGACAATATCGAAGCGCTGCGGTCCGATCGCACCGAGGCTGAAGCCGACAAATTTCTGACGGATGCCATGGTCGACTTCGGCCAAAGCGGCCTGCCTGTCGCGCGATGGCCCGCCATTCATCCCCGCACCCTGTCGGCCGCCCCAAAGCCCGCGCACGACGTCCCGCTCCGCGCAAACGACACGCTGGCTCTTGCCGCTGCCCGATTTGACTGGGACGAGGTCGACACGCTGCCGATGCAGTCGATCGCCGGCCGGTCAGACCGCAGCGTTTCCCGTGCGCAGGTCAAGGACGGCATCGAAGCTGGTCTGACAACGGTCGGGGAACTGACGCTGCCGCCATCAGATCAGCCAGCTGACAATACTGCAGACGGATCAATTGACGCCTTTGGTCGACAGGTCCCTCTTCAGCGACAGTACAAAATCGTCGAAGGCCGCGGGGATGGTCCCCTTGTCGTTCTGCTCGCTGGCCTGCACGGTAATGAGAAAAACGGCGTCGCCGTACTGGCCGACCTCTTCGACGACCTCGACGTGGAAGCCGGGGTGGTGGCTGGCGTCCTTGGTAATTTGCCCGCTCTCGCCGCACACACACGATTTGTCGACCGGGATATGAACCGGTCATTTGATGCAACCCTGAAGGATCGCAGCGACTGTGAGGCCGGGGAAGCGCGGGCGCTCCTTGAGATGCTGGACCAGCTGACGACCGACTATCCCAATCGGGAGAAATGGCTGATCGACCTGCATGGTACGTCCGGCCATGCTCCGCCCTATCTGTCGATTTGCGAAACGGTAGACACGTTCCCGGTCGCCCCGAAGCTGCCCATCCCGAAAGTGCTGTTCACACCGGACCAGTTTCCCGGAACGCTGGTCGGCGAAATCGTCCCGAAGAACTGGCACACCGCGACATTTGAGACAGGCTGCCTGTCGGCGCCAGTATCGGTCACCAACGGTGTCGCCGTCGTCCGGCTGATCCTGCATGAACTTGGCGTGGCAAGGCTCAGCGAAACCGTCATCCACCGCTATCACGATGCTCTGCGGGCGCAATCCCCGACCCGCGCGCTGAGCCGCTTCACTCATCGGCATATTATCAGTGATGACGATCAGTTCCGCATGCTGCCCGGCTTTGTCAGTTTCCAGCGGATCGAGAAAGGCGAGCATCTCGCCGATGACCGCAACGGCGCCGTCCTTGCCCCCGCTGACGGCCGGATCGTCATGCCGCTTTACCAGTCCAAGGGACAGACCGGCTTTTACGTCGCAGAGACCTTCTAAACGGTCATTCCATTGGGGTCGCGGTTTGGCTATGGGCAAGCATGGCCTCACCTCTTATGACCCTCCTTGATATTCGCCTGACATTCGGCGGCCAGCCCCTGCTGGCTGGCGCCGACATGATGGTTCACGACAATGACCGAATTGCGCTGGTCGGGCGGAATGGTTCGGGCAAATCGACATTCCTGAAGATCGCCGCAGGGCTTGTTGAGCCGGACAGTGGCGACCGCACTGTCAGAGGGGGCGCAACGTCGCGCTATCTTGAGCAGGACCCGAATTTCAGCCATTTCGAGACGATTGAAGAGGCCGTACGGAGCGGGCTTGGTCCTGGGGACAGTGATCACCTGATCCCGCAATTGCTGGCTGATCTTGGCATGGTGGGTGCGGACAGCCCCAAGAACCTGTCAGGCGGCGAGGCCCGCCGCGTGGCCCTTGCCTGCGCGCTCGCCCCTGAACCCGACGTCCTGTTGCTGGACGAGCCGACCAACCATTTGGACCTGCCCACCATCCATTGGCTTGAAGACTATCTGAAACGGTCCCGCAGTGCGGTCATCGTGATCAGCCACGACCGGCGTTTCCTTGAGACCCTCACCCGCAAGACCGTCTGGATTGATCGCGGTGAAACCCGTCAGCTGTCTGAGGGTTTTGCAAAGTTCGAGGCATGGCGCGACGAGGTCTATGCCGAGGAAGAGGTACAGGCGCACAAGCTGGAACGGCAGATCGTGCGTGAGGAACACTGGCTGCGCTATGGCGTCACTGCGCGTCGCAAGCGGAACGTTCGGCGGCTCGGTGATCTGCACGCCTTGCGGCAGAAGCGTGCAACCCTGAACCGTCCCCAGGGCAGCGCATCGATGGAAGCATCCGAAGCCAATGCCTCCGGCAAGAAGGTGATTGAGGCGAAAAATATCGGCTTCGCCTTCGGCGATCGGCCCATCGTTGATGATTTCACCATCCGCATCAATCGCGGCGACCGCATCGGCGTTGCTGGTCCCAATGGTGCGGGGAAGACCACGCTGCTGCGGCTGTTGATGGGGACACTCGAACCGCAATCCGGCGAAATCGTACACGGAACGAAGCTAGAGCCCGTGACATTGGACCAGCAGCGCGCTGGCCTGAACGAAAGCACACGGCTCGTGGATGCCGTCACCGGCGGCCGCGGTGATATGGTGTCCGTCGGTGGTGAGCCGCGCCACGCCATGAGCTATCTCAAGGACTTTCTGTTCAAACCAGAACAGGCCCGCCAGCCGATCAGCGCGCTGTCGGGTGGTGAGCGGGGCCGCCTTGCCCTCGCGATTGCGCTGGCCCAGCCGTCCAACCTCCTCGTTCTCGACGAACCGACCAATGACCTTGATCTTGAAACGCTGGATGTTCTTGAAGAGGTGCTGAACGATTATCAGGGCACGGTCCTTCTGGTCAGTCACGACAGGGATTTCCTTGACCGCGTGGTCAGCAGCACCCTCGCCCCCGTCCCCGAGGAAGGCGCAGGCAAATGGCGTGAATTCCCCGGCGGCTATTCGGACATGATGGAACAGCGCCGGCTCGCCAAGGCCGCGGTGGTCGCAGAAAGCAAAGCCACGACAAAACCAGCCGATAGTGGGCGGTCGCCATCAAAGCCGACTGGCAAACTGTCCTATAAGGACAAATTCGCGCTGGAGAATTTGCCCAAGGAAATGGCCAAGATGGAGGCCGAGATTGCCCGTCTCCAGACTGTCCTTGCCGACCCCAAACTTTTCACGGCGGACCCGCCCAAATTCAAGGCGGCGAGCGAAGCCCTGACGAAAACTCAAGGGGCCCTGGAGGCCGCAGAAGAACAATGGCTTGAGCTGGAAATGCGTCGCGAAGAGCTGGAGGGATGACAATGGACGTGGATGCTTATCTGCAACGGATCGGGATCAGCACCCGCCCTGCGTCGACACTCGCGGGCCTGGCCGAGCTGCAGGGTGCGCATATCCTGGCCGTGCCGTTTGAGAATCTCGATATTCCCTTGGGCTACGGCATCTCACTGGATCGCGCACATATCTTTGACAAGATCGTGAACCGCCGTCGGGGCGGCTATTGCTTCGAGCTGAATGGGCTGTTCGGCGATTTGCTGCGTGCGTTAGGGTTTGACGCGCGGCCCATCCTGGCTCGCGTTTGGTATCGCAATCCACCCCAGACGTCGCCCCTCACCCATACGCTCAATCTCGTGACCGTTGATGATCACCCCTATCTCGTCGATGTCGGTTTTGGCGGCACCACAGCCCGCTGTCCCATTCCGTTTCGCGCAGGGGCCGAAGTCACTGACGCTGATGGCGGTGTGCGACTTGAAGCAAATGATGAATTCGGCACGATGCTGTATCGTCAGACCAATGAAGGTTGGATGAAGCAGTTCAGTGTGACGGGCGCGCTCGCCTATCCCATGGATATGGAGATGGGCAATCATTTCACCTCCACCAGCCCCCTCACCCATTTCACCAGTTCGATTGTCGCTGGACGCTTCACGCCGGTGGGTCGGCACGGCCTTGTGGGCCGGACACTGACCATCCGCGAAGGCTGGGGCAGCGTATCGCGTGAGGTGTCTGATGACGAATTTGAAGGCGTGCTCGCCTCATCGTTCGGCATTGATCTGGGAGCGGATGCCGATCGTCTGATCGCAAAATTGCCTCCTCTGACATAAGATCAGCGCTGGCCCGGATTTGCATCGATATCGTTCACGATATACGGTCCATCGAACCGTGAGGGAGCCCGCAGAATGACAACCCGTGATGAGATGACCGCTGACCGGAAAACTGACGCGAAGCCGCTGACGGTTGTGCAGGTCGTGACCACAATCACACTCGTCCTGTTGGCCTTGAGCGGTATTGCTCTGGTCATGTCGGGCGTCGCTTTTAAACCTGCAAATGCGCTTCAACAGATCTATCAGCTCATCAGCATAGTCGGCGGCTTGATCATCTTCGCCTTGGCCGGAATCTGGAAAGCGCTCACGCGACTGGACACGAAGACTCGCGGCTGACCCCTGACCTTCGCACCATTTAGGCCATCTGGCATCGTTCATCGGCGTGCTAATAGTTAACGGGCACGAGCCCCGAATAGCGCGCGAAATGGCGGCCGGTGCAGTATCGACCAATCGTCAACGCGCACCTGTTATCGCCGTTTTATATCCGTACACGCTCAGGTTAAGCCCGCTTGTCAGGATCTTTTCTGTCCGCATACCATGATCCTTCCGCTGCCAAAGGATATCGCCATGGTCCCCCCTACTGCGCCCCTCGCCCAGATCCTCAAGCTGCCAACGCCCGTTGGTGAGGTTTCCGTCAACGTCGCGCACATCGTTCGCTATCAGGCAAACCACAATGAAGGGATGACGGATGTGTATCTGTCGAACGCCATTGACGCCATGCATGTCAACGTGGGTATGCCGCAGTTCGAAAAAGCCTTACGCGACGTTCTGAATGTGCCGATCGAACAGGTGTGAGGGGGCCGGAAAACGGCTTTATTTTTCAATCGTGAGAGATAGTGTGGCAGTCCCTAGGGGAGTCGAACCCCTCTTTTCAGGTTGAAAACCTGACGTCCTAACCGATAGACGAAGGGACCGCGCTGGCCGACCCTTGGGCCGGAGACAGCGCGTATAACGAACGGCAAAATGGCTTGCAAGTGCTTTCGCCGATTTTTTGATCAAAAAATCGCGGCATCTTCGATGTGAAACTGGCCTGCATTTCCGCCGCGCCAGTCATCGGGTTTGATGCGCCCGGCGAGGTGCACCTGACGCCCGTCAGCGGCCGCCTGAAGGAAGTCGCCTAGCGGCTGGCCGATACAGCCGAAGGTGATCGCCCGCGCCGTCCGACCCATGCCATCCTCCACCGTCAGCGCGATATGCTTGTCCTTCAGCACCTTGAGATGACGGAGGCGAACCCCTTCCAGCGCGAAGCGGGGTTCGGGTGCGGCGTTACCGAACGGCCCCGCCAGCTCGACCATGTCGCAGAAATCCCGCGTGATGCTGCCAACCCCTATCAACCCGTCCAGAAGGAAAGCCCGCTCCGCACGGGACGTCCCAACCGCCGCGGACAGGGTCTCCGCCAGATAGGCTTCGAAACCTGGCAATTGCGCCCGGGTGAGCGAGACGCCGGCCGCCATGGGGTGCCCCCCGCCGCCCGCAATGATGCCCGCCTTCACGGCCTGCTGGATGGCTTCGCCCAGATCGACACCCGGCAGTGAGCGACCGGAACCTTTGCCCTCATCGCCCTCAAACGCGATGACAATGGTGGGGCGGTCGAAGCGCTCCTTCAGCCGACCGGCCACAATGCCGATAACGCCGGCGTGCCAGCCCTCCTCCGCCACCACGAGCGGTGCCGCCACATCGCGCCCGCCCCGGGCCTCAGCCTGCTCGATGGCTGCGTCCAGAACGGCTGCCTCGACGTCCTGCCGCGCGCCGTTCAGCGATTGCAGCCGGTGCGCGAGGGTTTCCACCGTAGCCGGATCGTCGGACGATAGAAGCTCATAGGCGAGTCGCGCATGGCCGATCCGGCCTGCGGCATTGATCCGTGGCCCAACGGCGAACCCGAAATGATGCGCCTGGGCACGCCCCTTGGCCCCGGCCATCGCAGCGAGAGCCCGCAGACCCGGATTGCCAACCTGGCAGGTGTCAAAATCCTGCAGCAGCTTCAGTCCCTGTGCCACCAGCGTCCGTGTCAGCCCCTTCAGGGGCATGACATCACAGACGAGGCTGAGGGCCACAAGATCAAGCCATTGCAGCAGGTTTGGCTCCTTGCGGTCCTTGAAATGCCCAGCTTTGCGCAGCGCCCTGTTGGTGGCCACCAATGTCATGAACACAACGCCGCCTGCGGACAATTCGGTCAGACCGGACAGGTCATCGGGCCGCTGCGGGTTTACGATGGCCAGTGCGTCCGGCACGGTTTCCATGAGGTGGTGGTCAAGAACGACGATCTCGTAGCCCTTGACCTTGGCGGCGGACAGGACGGCACCGGCCGTCGCGCCACAATCGACCGTGACGATCAGCTTCGCGCCCTTTTCCGCAAGGCCATCAAAAGCTGGCAGATTAGGCCCGTATCCTTCCGTCATCCGGTCCGGGAGATGCACCGCATGGGGGACATCAAGCGCCGTGAGGTATCGGGACATCAGCGCGGAAGAAACCGTACCGTCCACGTCATAATCACCAAAGATGCCGATCGTCTCACCACCAGCAATCGCGTCTGCAAGCCGCTGTGCCGCCACGTCCATATCCTTCAGTACCGAAGGGTCAGGCAAGGCGTCGCGCAGGCTGGGCTGGGTGAAACTGTGAAAACTGTCCGCCGTGACGCCCCGGGATACGAGAATGTCCGCCAGGATGGGGTGGCATCCCTCCCGCTGAACGATGGTTTCAGCCGCACGGGCGTCCACCTTCCGCCGTTGCCACTTCTTTCCGCTCACGGAGGATGTGACGTTGAGAAAGGCGTCAGTGTCTTGGACTGGATTGTCGATTGGGGAGGTATTCTGCATGGGGATTTATGTCACGCCCGGCCACAAAAGACAAAGCGCGACTAATTCAGCTTCCGCTTCTGTGCGCCCGCATCAATCGGTTCGGGTAACGGTGCGACCGTCACGCCTTCTTCGCGCAGCTCAGAGACTTCTTTCGGTGACGCCTCGCCGTAAATAGGGCGATCCTTCGTTTCGCCGTAGTGAATACGCCGCGCCTCTTCCGGGAACTGTTTGCCCACATGGTCGAAGTTCTTTTCGACATAGTCTTTCGCGCGGCGAGCGCTTTCGTTGAAGGCTTCGAGCACGGCGTCGGCATTGGGGGCTGAGGACGTCCGACGCGATGTTGAAATGGACGGCGCCATCAACGCCTTCTCAACGGCGGCGGTGCCGCAGACCGGACATTCGAGGAGGTGCTTTTCAGCCTGCTCGTCATAGTCGGCACTGTTGGAGAACCAGCCCTCGAACCCGTGGCCGTCCTCACACTTCAACGCATATTTGATCATAGCTCATAGATGCGCGTTTCTACGTCCCGATCAAGGGTAAGGTTTGGCACGCGTCGACGGACATCGGCGACCTTGTCCAGATCAATATCAGCCACGATGACTCCCGGCTGGTTATTGGGCTGTTCAGCCAGAATCGTCCCCCAGGGATCGACGATCAGGGAATGGCCATAGGTGGCTCTGCCGTCCTCATGCTGCCCGCCCTGGGCCGGGGCGATCACATAGCTGCCGGTTTCGATGGCCCGCGCCCGCAGAAGGACGTGCCAGTGCGCTTCTCCCGTTGGCACGGTGAACGCGGCGGGGACGGCCAGAATGCTCGCTCCCGCCTGCGCCAGTCGCCGGAAGTGGTGAGGAAAGCGCAGATCGTAGCAGACAGACATGCCAATCCCGCCCAGCGGGGTGTTGGCGAGGACGGCCTTGTCGCCGCCAGCCACGGTGTTCGATTCCTTCCAGCTCTCCCCGGTCGGCAGGTCCACATCAAACAGGTGGATCTTGTCATAGGTCGCCACCGCACCCCGGGGGCCGAAGAGAAAGCTGCGATTGGCAAATTTGCGCGTCTCCCCGCGCTCCACAGCCACAGGCATGGAGCCAATCAGAAGATGCGCGCCGAGGTCCCGGGCCAGTGCGGAAAAGGCGTCGACCTCCGGCATGGCATCGGGCGCCGGCAAATTGCCAAACAGGCGATCCGAATTGCGGTCGAGCAGTGTCGTCATTTCAGGCGTCGCGATCAGGTCGGCCCCGCGCGCAGCGGCTTCCCGGATCAAGCGAGTTGCCTCATCCAGATTGCGCATCCGGTCGATCCCGGAATTCATCTGCACCAGTCCAACACGCATTGCCTTAGTCCTCCAGCAGGGCGTCGAGCTTGCCGCTGCGATCCAGCAGCATCAGGTCATCACAGCCGCCCACATGGGTATCGCCGATGAAAATCTGCGGATAGGTCCGCGCGCCACCGGAACGCTCCAGCATTTCGGCTTTCTTATCCGGGTCAAAGGCTGCGGGAATGTCGGTTATCTCAACCCCCTTGTCGGCCAGTTTGGTCAGGGCGCGCACACAATAAGGGCAACCGGGCTTGGTGTAGATCGTCACAGATTTCATAGGGACTTACTCCTTTACGTCCTCATATAGGGCTGTTTGCCCGCCTGTAACGACCCTGGCGAGGGTCAGGCCGTGAACCTTTGCCGCACCTGCGCCGCGCAGCAGTCGCGCACAGGCGAGCAATGTGGCGCCTGTGGTCAGGACATCATCAATGAGGACGACCGTGCGGCCCTCGATCCGCTCTGGCTGGCGAAGGGCGAAGGCGCCGCGCACATTGCGCGCACGATCCTGCCGACTGCCCCCCTTTTGCGGCGGCGTTTTTCTCGCGCGCCGCACGGCCCGCGGCAGCACGTCGAGGCTTGCCTGCCGACCGATGGCTGCGGCCAGCAGCCCCGCCTGATTGTATCGCCGCTGCGCCAGTCGACTGGGGTGTAGCGGCACAGGGACGAGCACACTGTCCGGCGTCAGGATCTCCCGGCCCGCCTGCATCATCAGACGCGCAAATAGGGCCACACCATCGGACCGGTCGGCATATTTCAGCTTGAGAATACCCCCGGAGATCACATCGTCATAAGCCAATGCCGCCCGGTACTGATCAAGCCGCCGTGGACCGGTCAGACGCTCGCGAAAGCGGTCCGGCGCAGCGCAGGTCACGCAGAGAGGCTGCGCAGTCCCCTCATGGGGAAAGGGCCAGCCGCACGCCGCACACCAAGGCGGCGCGAGAAATTTCAGCTGGCTCCATATCTCCGGTGCCAAGGTATCGTGCCGCTGCACGAGGCGGTCGGAAACCGGACATCGCGGCGGATAGACAAAGCGGCCCACGGCCTGAACGGCCGATGATTGCCACAGCCGCAGCCGGGTGGTTAAGGGGTCGCGTCCCTGCTCCTCCTCGGTGAAAGGCTGATCCATGTCGTCCCCGCAAGCTCCCTCCATCTTCAATGCCGCTGCCCGGCGAAGCAAGCGCCTGCGCGCAGCGCGGATGGACGGCGATTTCCACTTCCTTTGGAAGGAAGCTGCGGCTGACGTGGTGGATCGTCTTGAGACCGTCCTCAAGCGGTTTGATACCGCTCTGTTTTACGGCCCGGCTGCCGCGACGGTGAAAGACGCCCTGACGGAGAAGGCGGATGTGGGCGAGGTCGTCCTGGCCGATTCAGTGAGCGTGCGCCGCGACGTGATCGAGGCGGACCCTGCAGCCCTGCCCTTTAACGACAGACAGTTCGATCTTGTGGTCTCGGTCATGGCCCTGCACGCGGTCGACCATATCCACAGCGCGCTGGTGGAGGCCCGCCGTGTGCTCAAGCCCGATGGCCTCTTCATCGCCATTTTCCCCGGCGAGCGGACGCTGACGGAATTACGGCTGTCGCTGCAGGCAGCGGAAACTTCCGTCCTCGGACGGGTTTCTGCGCGTGTCATGCCGTTCGTGGCGGTGAAAGATGGCGGCGCATTGTTGCAGGCCGCCGGTTTCGCCCTGCCTGTGTCAGACGTGGCCACCGTGCCGGTGTCCTATCAGGACCCGTTCCGACTGTTTCAGGATCTGCGGGGGATGGGGGAAACAAGTCATCTCAAAGCAGGCCCGAAGGGGGCTTTGCGGCGTGACGTGGTAGGCGCCGCCCTCACCCATTACCGGGAGCATTACGGTAACAGTGAGGGCGGCGTCAGAGCCAGGTTTGACCTGGTCTGTCTCACAGGCTGGGCGCCCCATGGCAGCCAGCCGAAGCCTCTTCGTCCCGGCAGCGCTAAGATGTCGCTGGCCGATGCCGTAAAAGATTTTGATCCGTCAAAAGATCAATAAGGGATCACTCGCCGATGGCGGTCGTCAGTTCGCTATCGACTGAATCGTAGAGATTGTTCGAAATCTTCTCGCCGATAGATCGTACGGTGCCGACGATGGCGATGGACAGCGTCGCGATCAGAAGACCGTATTCGATCGCTGTTGCGCCGTCTTCTTCTTCGAAGAAACGGACGGCCAGACTTTTTCGTTTAACGTCCACCATGGCACCTGCCCCTCGGCTGGTCCCTAGCCTATCAGATAATCCCGCAACTGCGCGGCGATCGGCCGATCGACCGGGGGCATATCCAGCCCGATTAATTGTTCCGGACGCACCCATTTGAGGGTTTGCCCTTCCTTCGCCATCGGAATGCCCTGCCATTTGCGACACAGGAAAACAGTCATCAGCAGCGAGTTGTTTTCTCGCGCCTCTGTTCCGAAGCTGAACGGCCCCAGACAGCTTTCCTGGGTTCGGATACCCAGTTCTTCCTCAAGCTCACGGACAAGCGCCGCTTCCGGCGTTTCTCCGTCTTCCACCTTGCCACCCGGGAATTCCCAAAGCCCGGCATGGTGCCGACCTTCGGGCCGCGTGGCCATCAGTACCCGTCCATCCTGATCGATTAGCGCCACCGCGCTGACGAGAAGAAGGCCGGTCATTGATACCTCGTCAGTAGACGGCAAAGAGTTGAAAGGCAGGCTAAGGAACGACGTTAAAATAGGTTAAGCGTAATTTATTTCGTCACCAGGACGACGCCACCAGGCTAGCCGTCGGCATGACGCCAGAATAGGGCCGCATGGTCGAGGCCAGGCGGATCGGCACAGCCGAGCGGGCCAGACGAACCGTGTCCACGACCACTTCGTCACGAAGCTGCGCTTCGATCTGCGGTCGCATCTCGTCAAACGGTGGCAGGCGCATCGCCCGGCGGGAATCGACACAAAGGAGATACCAGCCCTGCTCGCCCTTGACCGGCGCCGAAGCCGTATCGAAGGGCAGATCGCGCACAGCCTCGATCATCGCAGGCGGCAATTCGCTCATGCGGACACTGCCCACGAGCCCGCCCTTGGCGCGGCTGTCCATATCGAGTGATTGGCGGCGGGCCAGATTTGCGAAAGACTGCCCCTGATCGATACGCCGCTTCAGGGCGACGGCCTCGGCTTCGCTCGAGACCTGAATGCGCCGCAGCTCAATCAGTTGATCCGCATCGGCCAGTTGGCGGGCCTCATCATAGACGGCCCGGATGCGTTCTTCTGTGACCGTCTGACGGACCGCCATCTCCAGATAGGCGCTCGAGAGGATCCGGCGGCGGGCCAGCGCCAACTCGGCCCGGATTTCCAGCGTTTTGTCGAGGCCCTGGGCCGTAGCGGCCTTGGCAAGCGCCACCTGATCGGCCGCTTCATCCACCAGACCGGTCCGGAACAGGGCCGCAGGCGGCAGGATAGCCGCATCCACATTTTCCATGAAAACAGCCTGTGCCCGGGCGTCCGATACGCGAATCGGCGTAGTGCCTACCTCCATCAGGACAGGATCGGGATCTGAGGGCTCAACCATCATCACCGGCTCAATCCAAGACTGGCCGACGATTTCATTGCCTGCTGCGGTCATCAGAACCATCGCAGCACCGGCAACAAAGATATCGCGAATGTCGATGGCATCCATGGCCGCGGCGACAATCATCGCGACATATTCCAGACCGCGGGGTGATTCGCGTCCGATCAGAGCTTTTGGCACATGCCTCATGGTCACTAGCGATTTAAGATTGAGGCCCAAGAGTCAATCCTTCTCGCGTAAATGGTAGATTTTCCGCTGTCATTTGACACCCTAAAGCGGCCTCCCTATCTGTGCGCCAACCGAAACCGCGGTCAGATGGCCGCACATCCCCCTAGCAGGGCTGTGCAAGATCTCTGCCTGCCAAATCCGTAACCGAGCGCTATTTATTCCATGGCCAAAAAAACACTCGCCGTCCGCCTCTTCGGGTCCACAACTGAGCGTCGCATCAAGCCGCTAACGAAGAAGGCCAAAGCGATTGGCGAGTTGGCGGACCAGATGGCGGCCCTGACCGATGTACAGATCGCGCTGAAGACCGAAGAGTTCAAAACCCGGTTCCAGGACGGCGAGACCCTTGATGACCTGCTGCCAGAGGCGTTCGCCCTCGTCCGCGAAGCGGCGACGCGCGCCTTGGGCCTGCGCCCTTATGACGTCCAGCTCGTCGGCGGCATGGTGATCCATTCGGGCAATATTGCCGAGATGAAGACCGGTGAAGGTAAGACGCTGGTGGCGACCCTGCCCGTCTATCTCAACGCCCTCGCTGGCAAGGGTGTCCACGTCGTCACCGTCAACGATTACCTGGCCACCCGCGACGCTGAATGGATGTCCAAGGTTTACAGCCTGCTGGGCATGACCACCGGGATCATCGCCCACGGGATGAGCGATAATGAACGTCGCGAGGCCTATGCCTGTGACATCACCTACGCGACCAACAATGAGCTCGGCTTCGACTATCTTCGCGATAATATGAAGCAGCGGATCGAGGATATGGTCCAGCGCGGGCACTATTTCGCTGTGGTGGACGAGGTCGACTCCATTCTGATCGACGAAGCCCGGACCCCGCTGATCATCTCCGGCCCCACCGAAGACAAGTCGGATCTCTACGTCAAAATCGACAGCCTGATCCCGCAGCTGACCGAAGAGCATTTTGAGGTCGACGAAAAAGCCCGCTCCGTTGGCCTGACCGAAGAAGGCAACGAGTTCATCGAAGAGCTGCTGCGCGCCGAAGAGATGCTTGAGGGTGACCAGCTCTACGACGCCGCCAATGTTGCGGTCGTGCACCACCTCCAGAACGCCCTGCGCGCTCACAAGATGTTCCAGCGGGACAAGGATTACATCGTCAAAGGCGGCAAGGTCGTCATCATCGATGAGTTCACCGGCCGTATGATGGATGGCCGCCGCTGGTCCGATGGCCTGCACCAGGCGGTGGAAGCCAAGGAAGGCGTCCAGATCCAGCCCGAGAACGTCACGCTGGCATCGATCACCTTCCAGAACTATTTCCGCCTGTATGAACGTCTGTCCGGCATGACCGGCACCGCCCTCACCGAGGAAGGTGAATTTCAGGACATCTACAAGCTCAGCGTTTTCGAGATCCCCACGAACCGGCCGATTGCCCGTGAGGACATGGAAGACGAGCTCTACATGACGGCCAAGGAGAAATACCGGGCCATCGCCGCACAGATCGCGGAATGTCACATGAAGGGCCAGCCGGTACTGGTCGGCACGGTGTCGATCGAAAAATCGGAATATCTGTCCTCCCTGCTCAGCGACAAGAAATTCTGGCGTGAGACCGCGACCATCCTTCGCAGCCAGGCCGATGACCTGAACGAGAAGAAGGATGCCGACGACATTGAGCGCCTGCGCAAGCGGGCCGACAATCTTGAGGCGCTATCCCGCAAGCCCGTCCCTGTTCCTCACAACGTCCTGAACGCCCGGTTCCACGAACAGGAAGCTGAGATCGTGGCGCAGGCCGGTGTGCCGGGTGCCGTGACCATCGCCACCAACATGGCCGGTCGCGGGACGGACATCCAGCTTGGCGGGTCCGTCGATATGGAAGTCATGGCCCTTCTCGAAGACGATGACGATGCGGAGACGATTGCCCGCAAGCGCGCCGAGATCGAGGCAAAGGTCAAGGATCGGAAGGAAAAGGCGCTGGAAGCTGGTGGGCTCTACGTTCTGGCCACGGAGCGTCACGAAAGCCGCCGCATCGACAATCAGCTGCGCGGCCGGTCGGGACGCCAGGGTGACCCCGGCACGACCAAATTCTTCCTGTCCCTCGAAGATGACCTGATGCGCATTTTCGGTACTGGCATGGAGAAGATGCTGAAACGCTTTGGCATCAAGGAAGACGAATCGATCGAGCACCCATGGTTCACCAAGGCCGTGGAAAACGCTCAGAAGAAGATCGAGCAGCGCAATTTCGACATGCGCAAGAACGTCCTCAAATATGATGACGTGATGAATGATCAGCGTAAGGCCATTTTCGAGCAGCGGATCGACTTCATGTCGGCCGATGACGTCAGCGATATCGTTGCCGATATGCGCGAGACCCTGCTTGAAGACGTGGTTGCCACCTATATTCCGCCAAAATCCTATGCCGAGCGGTGGGACACTGAAGGTCTCGCCGAGGAGATCGAAGAAATCTTCGGCGTGCAGATGCCTGTACAGGAATGGGCCGCCGAAGAGGGCGTTGCCGATACCGAGATACTCGAGCGTATCCGCGAGCGGGCTGACGCCCGTTATGAGGAACGGACGACAGAATTCGGCCCTGAAATGTCACGCCGTGTCGAGAAAGCCGTCCTTCTGCAGACCATCGACGCCAACTGGCGTGAGCACCTGCAGATGCTGGATCACCTGCGGTCTGTTGTCGGCCTCCGCGGGATGGGTCAGCGCGATCCCCTGCACGAGTTCAAGAACGAGGCGTTCGCCCTGTTCAGTGGCCTTCTGGATGGTCTGCGCCGGGACGTGACGCGTGCGCTGTATCACGCCCAGGTTCGCCAGCCCGATGCGCCGCAACCGACACGGACGCTGGATATCGAAGAAGCCAAGCGTCTGATTCAGGAGTTGCAGCGCAAGGGCCAACTCGACCCCTCACAGCTGCGCGAGACCCATATTGATGCCACGACCGGCGAAAACGATGCCGGCCACGGTGGTCCTGAAGCGCCGCAACGGGGCTATGGCCAGTCTGCTGGCCTTGGCACCTTGCGCGCCCAACGCGCCGCCCGCTCTGTTCGCGCGGATGACCCCTCGACCTGGTCGAAGGTCTCCCGCAACGCGCCCTGCCCTTGCGGCTCTGGCAAAAAATACAAGCATTGCCACGGTGATCCGAAGGCGGAAGGCGCAAACGCCGGAACACCGCCGACCGATCAGCCAGAGTAAGGCTTACGCACAAAAAAGGCGCCCCGCGGGGCGCCTTTTTCCGTTCTGTGTCAGGGCGAGCGATCAGTCGACTTCGCCCGAAGCATCACCTTCCACATCCCATTCCGTGCCTGGCACATCGATGATGGTGACTGTCGCACTGCGCAGGCGTCCCTGCTCCTGCAGTGTTTCAAACTTCTGACCGACTTCACGGACATAGTCCCTGAAGGCCTGCGGCATGCTGTCGATGCCCATGCCAGGGGTCATTTTTGAGTAAGGCTCGCCGCCGACCAGATCGGCTGTGCGATCCTCGTAGCGCCAAGGGGCGATCGGCTTGCCGCTGTCGATCAGCTCCTGCGCGTCTTCACTGGCAAATTTCGAAAGATGCGCTTTCAGGTCCGTGGGCCAGTTCGGGAACAGGCCCGCCTGTGCTTCGTAATAGAGCGGCGAAACGTAGGTCACATTGCGGCCCCGGCTGACACCGCGCAGGGCGTTGACGAATTCGGCCGCGTTGGAATCCAGATCCCGCGACACTGTCGAACCTTTCCAAGCATAGGTGCGGATATTCGGGCTGGCGAGGTCGCCATGGAAGAAGCCGTACATCACGCGTGGATCGTCCCAGTACCGATAGACAATGTTGCGACGGATATCGCGCAGAGAAAGCGGCACGCCGCGAATAGTGACCAGCTTCGCGTCGTGGAACTTCACCTTGTCCTCACCGAACGTCATATCGCGTGGGCGGGCGACCGGATATTCCTCAGCAATCGTCGCAATGACGATCATGTTGTGCAGATTGTACCAGTAGGCGAGCTGCTCGTTCTTGGGCAGCTTTGCAATATCCACCTGATTACCGATGGCAATCAGGCTGTCCGTATACTCCCGCATCGACTCCGTCGTGGAGCGGTCAAAGCGCGAGAAAAAGATCTTGTTGCCTTCGAGGCGCAAGGGGGAATCGTGCCCCCGCTGAATCCGCGAGCCCGCCTCACGGACCGGTGCCCGGGCAAAGCGGCGGAGTGATGGGCCGGTGTCGAGGACAATGGCGCCCAGCGCATCGTCGATCACGCTGTAGTCGATTGTCCGGCCATTGGCGACGGGCACTGGCTCAAAAGCCGCGAAGGCCCCCGGCTCCCCCAATTCTGTGGCAAACCCGAGTTCACCGGTCGGGACATCGACCTCATCCATCACCGCAGTATCGTCGGCAGCTTCGGTCGGCGTATCGGGTGTCGTCGAGCACGCGCCGAGGGCCAGGGCCGATGCGCCAAAGAGAAGGAGGAGCGAATGTGGCGCAACAGCGCGACGGTGCATCATGATGGTGCGTTCCAATTGTTTGTTACTGAATAACGATATAGGCTGATGGCCTTCAAGTGAAGCCTTTCACCTGCAACGAACGTCAATTTTTCGGCTTGAAACCAAGACAATTGATCGCAGGGCACAAACATCGCAAAACAAAAGCGCTTTGGCGCGCCTCATGCGTCGAATTATCATAAGATTGACTGCGCTTGAGGGGATGATGTGATGACGATGGCTGGCTTGATGATGGCGATAGCGCTGATGGCGCAACCGCCCGCCACGGTATCAGAACCGGCAGACGTCGTCGAAGATGCCGGCGTGGACGGGGGGACCGTCGTTTCACTGGCAGCGCCCACCATCCTGCCTCGTTCCCTGCCCGCCCGTGACGAACGCGGTCAGGACTTTGCTGATCGTGTCAGTCTCTCCCCCGATGGCTCGACGGTCGCATTTGCCACCAAGACCCGGACGGGATTCACGCTGTCGATTGCGACGATCGGCGAGCAGACCGCCAGCATCGTGCAGGCGTTCCGCGGCGAACCCACCTTTGTCGGCTGGCGTGATGATTCCAGCGTCCTGGTCGGGCGCCGCGACGGTAAGCCGATCGGGACTTCCACAATCCGCCCGCTGATGATCGATGTGATCAACGCCCGCACCGGTCAGGCCACAGAACTGCCGAATGGGGGTAGCGGGACATCCGCACGGGCCTGGCATCTCGCCAATGGCATTTACGCACAGGATGTGATGAGCGGCGGCTTTGTGCACGATGCCGCGGGAGGGCGCACCCTCGCCATCTATGAGGGCGGAAGCACGCCGCGCGTAACAGACTGCTGTTCAGGCGATGCCATGGCCGTGCAGGCTGCTGGCGTTGACGGCGCGCGACTTCTGGTGGAGCAGCGTTTACCCGGCGGTTCAGTGACCGCTACCTGCCCTGGCTCTTCGGCGGCAGCAGCGCTGCCCGAGGGCGTCATTGTGCAGCCCGCCGGACCAGCGGACCGCTATGGTCGACCGGTCGTTCTGGTCGACGCAGATGAGGCCCCGGGCTTTGAACGCCTTGCCGTCTTCGACTGCGACACCGCCACCTTTGATGAAACGCTGTATGAGGACGATCGGCCGATTGGCGGTGCTTTGTTCAACGCCCGCAACCAGAGCTATTATGGTGTTTGGCGGGAGTCTGGCGACCGGATCGAGGTGTTCGACCGCAGCCTGGCCCATGACCTTCGGGAGGTGGAAGCGGCCCAGGCAGGACCTGCCACCGCCTACCCCATCGACTTTGTGCGCGGCAACAACACCGTCCTCGTCTATGTGGCCGGTCCACAGGTCGCAGGGGGCTATTACCTCTACGACCGTTATATGGGCTTTCTCGACCTCGTCATCCAGTTCGCCGAGGAGAACTGACGCCTGCGGACTTTACGCCGCGAGATCGGCTTCGGTCGCGGCTTTGACGTCTTCAAGTGTCACGTCGGGCGCCAGCTCAACCACTTTCAGCTGACCCTTGCCCTCCACCACATCGAAGACACCGAGATTGGTGATGATCCGGTCCACGCAGCCGACGCCGGTCAGGGGTAACGTGCATTCCTTGAGCAGTTTTGAGCTGCCGGATTTCGACGTGTGATCCATCAGCACGATGACGCGCTTGACCCCGGCGACGAGATCCATGGCGCCACCCATGCCTTTGACCATCTTGCCCGGAATCATCCAGTTGGCCAGATCGCCGCCCTCGGACACTTCCATGGCGCCGAGGATCGACAGGTCGATATGTCCACCCCGGATCATCCCGAAGCTGTCAGCGGACGAGAAATACACCGTCTTGGGCAGCTCGGTAATCGTCTGCTTGCCAGCATTGATCAGATCGGCATCCACATCGTCCTCATACGGAAAGGGGCCCATGCCCAGCATGCCGTTTTCGGACTGCAGCGTCACCTCCACGCCGTCGGGGATGTGGTTCGCCACGAGAGTGGGGATACCGATACCAAGATTGACGTAGAAGCCGTCTTCCAGTTCTTGCGCCGCACGGGCGGCCATTTCATCGCGTGACCAGGGCATAGCTGAATATCCTATATGTCAATTCTATCAGGAAACGGAGCAGTTCAATACGCTTAGCGTTCTCGCACCGTGCGCTGCTCGATGCGTTTTTCCTGTTTGGCTTCAATGATGCGGTCGACAAAAATCCCAGGCGTGTGAATGCAATCGGGATCAAGCTCACCCGGCTCGACCAGATGTTCCACCTCGGCAACGCACATCTTGCCCGCCGTCGCCATCATCGGATTGAAGTTCCGCGCTGTCTTTCGATAGATCAGGTTGCCTTCCGTATCGCCTTTCCATGCGCGCACGATCGACAGGTCGGCTTTCAGGCCGGTTTCCATGATGTAGCGTTCGCCTTCGAACTCGCGCTCTTCCTTGCCTTCAGCAATCAGGGTGCCGACACCGGTCTTGGTGAAAAAGGCCGGAATGCCCTTGCCGCCCGCCGTGATCCGTTCGGCCAGCGTGCCTTGCGGATTGAATTCAAGTTCCAGCTCGCCGCTCAGATATTGCTTCTCGAACGTCGCGTTCTCACCGACATAGGAGCTGACCATCTTCTTGATCTGCTTGGTCTGCAGCAGGAGACCGAGCCCCCAGTCGTCGACGCCTGCATTGTTTGAGATGACCGTCAGTCCCTTCGCGCCGGAATCCCGCAGGGCCAGGATCAGCGTTTCGGGAATACCGCAAAGGCCAAAGCCGCCCGCCATGACGGTCATATTGTCTTGGGTCAGGCCCTCAAGAGCCGCCACTGCATCGGAAAAAACCTTGTTTGCCATGAAACCTCCGTGTCGCCCCGCTTGTGGTCTGAAGCTCATCCGAACTCAAGGCGCAATCCGCACAAGATCGGCGGGGCCGCTTCCTAGACCAGATAGGCAAAATTGCATCCTCGGCGACAAAGGTTCCTCAAAGAGATGCAGCTACGAACACCTTCCGTCTGAAGCGTGAGGGATGAAGATGAGCATAGGCGACATGGATGACCTGACCGCGCGGCGATATCGCGAGGCGGAACTGACGGGTCGGTCGGATGACCCCGCGGTCCAGCGCCAATTGAAGCTGCGCGGTCAATCGGCTGGCGCCCGCACGGCCGGTGCGGCGATTACGCGTGACGAACTGGGCGCGCTCACCATGCTGATCGGCATTGCCCTCCTCTTCTGCTTTTTAATGGCGCCATTTTCCGAAGTGGCCAGCCGCACCTTTCTTCAGGATCGCGCCATCGGCTTTGCCGACCGCTTCGTGCCGGTTGCCCTCTTCACGCTCGCTGCAGCGACAGCCACCTACACGCTGGCACGACGCATCAGCCCTGCGTTCGCGCTCATCGGCATGGCGGCCGTGTTGCTGCCAGGCACAATGATGGCTGAGACCCCTCTGGTGATGAGCGGGATGCTGCTCGCAGAGCTCGCCGTGATCGTCGGGTTCGCGCGTCTGAAAATCCGGCGGGCGGTCTTTAGCCGGTTTCGCCTGGTGCGGGCCTTGCGCGACCTGGTCGCCCTCGTGATCAGCCTCTTCTTTCTGGCCACCGTCGCGATTGAGCCGCGCGGCAGCGACTGGCCGGTGATGGCCGCGCGCTGGCTGAACGAAGCGCACCATCTCATCGCCACAGCCTTACCAGCGCGTTTGACGGCTGTCGGCGCGCCCTATGGCCTCGATGAGCCGTGGCTGGTCGCGATGAGTATTTTCTCCACCGGACTGCTGACCTTTCTCACTTTGTGCGCGCTTCAGGATGTGCGGCTACCCCGCCGCCGGCCCAAACCCGCCCTGCCCGAGGCGCCCGTCGCCGCGTAAAATTTTTTCAGGTCCTGTCGAAATGACCTATGCTCGATCGTCCAGGGGGTGAGCGCAATCACGCGCGGCAATGGAAGTGAGAGACCGATGCAATACATGCTGCTGATCTATGGCAATGAGGACCAGCCGGAGCCTGCGCCGGGTACACCCGCGTTCGATGCCTATATGGAGCCGTGGATGACCTATACCGAGGAACTGCGCGAGGCAGGCGTCATGGTGGCCGGCGAAGCCCTTCAGCCCTCCCTTACCGCCAGCTGTGTCCGGATGGCCCCGGGCGGTCGGCAGGTGCAGGATGGCCCCTTCGTCGATTCAAAGGATCAATTGTCAGGGTTCTATATGATCGACGTCCCAAGCCTTGATGAAGCGATTGAGTGGGCCGCCAAATGTCCGGGCGCCCGCGAAGGCACGATGGAAGTGCGGCCCATCATGGTCTTTGGCTAAGACATGCGCGATGCAGCCCATGTCGCTGTGGAGCGGGCTGCACGCCATTCCTATGGACGGTTACTGGCCGTCCTCGCCCGGACGACGGGGAATATCGCGGCGGCCGAGGATGCGTTGTCCGATGCCCTGGCCTCAGCCCTGAAGACCTGGGCGGTCAGCGGTGTGCCGGACGCGCCCGATGCCTGGCTCATTACCGTCGCCCGGCGGCGCGCTGTGGACCGCATTCGGCATGAACGGACCGCGGCCAATCATACCGGTACACTGACACTGCTGACCGAAGAGCGGGGAGTGGCGGATGAGCCCAGCGATGCCCGGCTTAATCTCCTGTTTGTCTGCGCCCATGAAGCCATTGATCGGGATATGCACGCGCCATTGATGCTGCAGACGGTTCTCGGTCTGACGGCCGCGCAGATTGCACCGCTGTTCCTGTTGCGCCCCGCGACACTCAGCCAGCAACTGGTCAGGGCCAAGACGAAAATAGCCAAGGCCGGCATCCGGTTTGACCTGCCGACGCCGTCACGCTGGACCGATCGGCTGCCCTCCGTCCTCGATGCGATCTATGCGGCTTTTGCCGCGGGCGCGACCGCTCGGGACGAAGCGATGATGGAGGAGGCCCTCTACCTCGTGGAGCTTTGCGTCAGTCAGCTGCCGGAGGAACCGGAGGCGAAGGGCCTGTTGGCCCTGTGCCTTTATACGCTGGCGCGGTTTGGCGCAGACCGGGATGAGGATGGACGCTTCGTGCCGCTATCGGCCCAAGACATCCATGGCTGGCGAATATCGCTGATCGACCGTGCGGAGATCGCGCTGCACGATGCAGGAAAACATAAGCGATTTGGTCGCTATCAACTGGAAGCTGCCATCCAGTCGGCACACTGCCATCAGAAACGGACGGGTACGCCCCAATGGCCCGCCATCCTGCACCTATACAAGACGCTTTCCATCGTTGCGCCCTCCGTTGGTGCGACGGTCGGCCACGCCGCGGCCCTACATGGTGCAAGTCTTTCGGAAACAGCGCTGGACCTTCTAGATACGATTGCCGTCAAGTGTGAGGACTACCAGCCCTATTGGGCGACGCGGGCCGCCGTGCTGGCGGCAATTGGTCAACGTACGGAAGCAGAAGCGGCCTATACCCGAGCCGCCGAATTATCGGACGACCCGGCGACGCGGCAATGGCTGACGGCGCAAAAGCAGAAAAGCGATCCGGCGACAGCCATCTAGCGTCGAAGGCTACTGTTCATCATCAGTACGGATCATCTCCGCGATCGCCCTCGCCCCTTCCCTTGAGGAGCGCGACAGATGGTCGACGACCGACCGCCGGTCCTCTGCGCTATAGTCCTGATGCAGCATGGCCACGGGCTCGACGGCTGTGACATCGACCTCGAAAGCCGTCAGCTGCGGCAGGAGGCGTTCGATATAGCCGTCCGGCGCCATGGCGTCCGTCCAGACCGGATAATCGCCGATCTCCGCATATTGCGGCTCCACCAGCGCGGACAGATCGTTGACGAGCGCGCGGAAAAAATCGGGCTCAGGCCGCAGGCGCGCCGTGCCGCGAATGTTGACGCCGGTGAAGTTCCATGTGCCGCCGCGCCCCTTGTCCGCCCGCCAGTGGGGCGAGACGTAAGTGTGCGGCCCCGTAAAACTGACAAGTACATCACCGCCATCGAGAAGGCCCGCCTGCGGGTTGCGCGCATTGACATGGGCGCGCAGGCGTAGGGGCTGCCCCTCCTCCATGTCCACCAGCACGGGCAGGCGGGTGGCATGAAGCCCGCCGCCAGCCGTGAACAGCGTGGCGAAAGGGTGCTCACGGACAATACTCGCGATGAACCGCTCATCCTTGGGGCGGTAAGGCAACGGCGGATAGGCCACGGTCTCTCTCCATCAATTGGGCAACATGGTCATGGCGCGGCCAAAACCCGCCGGTCAAACGAAAAACCCCGCTCGTGATGAGCGGGGTTTTCCAAAACAGATAACGAAACGGATTAGCGTTTCGAGAACTGGAAGCTCCGACGAGCTTTCTTCTTACCGTATTTCTTCCGCTCGACCGCACGGCTGTCGCGGGTCAGGAAGCCGCCGCGCTTGAGCACGGTGCGCAGGCCTGGCTCGTAAAAAGTCAGTGCGCGGGCAATGCCGTGACGCACAGCGCCGGCCTGGCCGGAAGGACCGGAGCCCTTGACCGTGCAGAACACGTCGAACTGGTCTTTGCGCTCAGCGGCCTCGAGAGGCTGCTTCAGGATCATCTGCAGAACCGGACGACCGAAATACGCGGTGTAGTCCTTGTTGTTCACGACGATCTTGCCGGAACCTGGTTTGATCCAGACGCGGGCAACGGCCGTTTTGCGTTTGCCGGTGGCGTAGGCGCGGCCCTGGGCGTCGATCTTTGGCTCGGCCGGGACGAAATCATCCGCAACCGTCGCAGTGTCGACACCGGCTTCGCCGGCGAGGTCTTTCAGGCCATCAAGCCCTTGAGTAGTTTCGCTCATGTCTTAACGTCTATCCTTAGCGGCGAGGCATGTTTTTGGGGCTGAGTGAAGCAACATCCAGCACTTCTGGCTGTTGGGCTTCGTGCTTGTGCTCTGGACCGGCATAGATGTGCAGGTTGCCGAGCTGCTTGCGCGCCAGCGGGCTGTCTTTTGGCAGCATGCGCTGAACGGCTTTGTGAAGCACGCGCTCAGGGAAACGGCCCTCGAGAATTTTCTCAGGCGTCCGGGATTTGATGCCGCCAGGGTGCCCGGTGTGCCAGAAGTACTGTTTATTCTTCAGCTTGCGACCGGTGAATTGCACCTTCTCGGCATTGATGACGATGACGTGGTCGCCGTCGTCAACATAAGGGGTGTAAGTTGGCAGATGCTTGCCGCGCAGGCGCATCGCGATGAGAGAAGCCAGACGGCCGACGATGAGGTTCTCAGCGTCGATCACGACCCATTTCTTCTCGATGTCCGCGGGCTTCGTATTGTAAGTCCGTGAGGCCTCGGTTTGCATGGATATAGCAGTCCTGGTGAAAGAATGATTCGAAGAGGCGCCTTTAAGAGGCCCTCCACGGAACTGTCAACACGCTTTTGAAAGACGACGGAAAAACAGGCGCTTAATGATGTGGTATTATGTTACCACAGGATTTGACCACCTCCCCTTAGCGCAGTTGAATCAATGTGCTAACAGGGCGGCGACATTGCCCATCCGCAACAGGAAAATTTCATGACCAAGCTGAAACTGCTATGCGCCGGCGCCGTGCTGGCCCTCCTTCCCGCCTGTGGGGGCAATGACGATACCGAGGCGGAGAAAGCCGCCGATGCCGCTCAGGCAGCTCAGGAGGAGCGCCGGATCGAGGTCGACATGGCAGCGAGCCCGGCCAGCGTGCCGGCCCGCACCGCAAGCGTCGCCGATACGCTGGGCGGGTTTGAGGGCGAAGTGTCCGGCCTCGCCTTCTGGCAGCACCCCACCGTCCCCTTCATGAGCGCGATCCTTGCCGCGAATGGCGATGCCGGACTGTTTGTCGTGCCGTTGAGCGAAGACGGGACGGCCAGTCAGGTCGAGGGGCTGTTCAATGGCGGCGTCGCCGTCAGCTATCTGCCCGGCGGGTCAATTGCCGCCGCCTATGAGGGCGGCAGCGGCGATGTGCAGATCTTTGCTATCTCCCCCGCCGACCGGACCCTGACGCTGCTCGGCGCGGTCGAAGCGGCGAATGGAGCAAAGGCTTTGTGCTTCCTCGGCCGCGACCTTTTGCGGATTGATGAAAGCGGACGCCAGCACGCCATCCGCCTGACGATAGAAGACGACAGCGTCACTGGGACCACGGCACCGATGGCCGGGCCGTCGGCCAAGGGCTGCACCAGCACGGGCAAGGCAATCTATGTCCTGGCGGAGAACGGGAACGTGCAGAAGGCCAATATCGGCGACCAGACCGGTAGCGCAGAGGTCCCGCCGTCCAATCCGGCCGCGATCAGCATCGCTGCCCTGCCCACGACCAAGGGACCAGTGTTCCTCTCTCTCCTCCCCGACGGGACATTGCAGGTGGGGCGCGACGCGATCCCGGTCACCGGCTTTGCCGACGACCGCGCGGCCGTCCTGAGCCAGGCGATCACCGTCGGCCCGGGTAATTTTGGCGGCGTCTATCGCGACGGCGTGGTGGGGGTGCTGACCCGCAAGAACGAGCTGAAGCTGATCCCGTGGCTCGGCATCGCCAATGCCACGGACAGCGACGCGTCGACGATCAGTCTGATGCCGCAGGTGACGTCAGAGGATTCTCAGTCGCCGCAGGTTGCGGTGCCGCAGATCGAGGTGCCGTCCCTGCCCGGCTCGTCGCCCGCGGAATAAGGTCATAGGCGGCCCAGACGGTGACCGCCAGCACACCCAGCGCACCAAGCTGATGGACCAGCCCCAGCCATAGGGGCACAGCCGCGAGCAGTGTCCAGATCCCCAGCACCGCCTGCAGCCCGATGGCCCCCATCAGGGCGTGGGCATGCTTTTTCGCGACTGTCTTCCTGGCTTTCAGGAAGAACGCAACGGCGAGCCCGAAGACCACGTAGGCCATGATCCTGTGATTGAACTGGACCGAAGCAATCCGGTCAAACAGGTCGTGAAAGCGCGCCGGCTCACCAAAATACCCTTCGGGGATGAACCGCCCGTCCATCAACGGCCAGGTGTTATAGGTCTTGCCCGCCCGCAGGCCGGCCACGAACGCCCCAAGGATGATCTGCACAAAGACAGCCGCCATCAGCACCAGCGGCCAGCGCCGAAAGCCAGCGGATGCAGCCACGCCGGGAGGACGCATCAGCGCGAGGATCTGCCAGATGATCAGGCCGAACAGGATGAAGGCTGTGCCAAGGTGCAGGGCGAGCCGATACTGGCTGACATCCACCCGCTCTGACAGGCCGCTGGACACCATGAACCAGCCGATCGCGCCCTGCATGCCGATCAGTGCGAACAGCCCCCAAAGGCGCCAGCGCAGACCACCGGTCACCCGGCCCCGAACGGACCACCACAGAAGCGGGAGGAAAAAGGCCATGCCGATCAGGCGGCCAAGATTGCGATGCCCCCACTCCCACCAGAAAATCTCCTTGAACTGATCAAGGGTCATGCCCTTGTTCACCAGCTCATATTCGGGGATCGTCCTGTATTTATCGAACACCTCCGCCCAGGCGGCATCCCCCATCGGCGGCAGGGAGCCCATGATGAGGTCCCATTCGGTGATGGACAGGCCAGAATCAGTCAGGCGGGTCGCGCCGCCGATCGTCACCATAATGGCGGTCAGCACGGCCATGACGATCAGCCACAGGGCAACGGGGCGCATTTGCGGATTTGATGTTGTCATGGCGGCCTTATATGCGCTTTGACACGACACGCTAGATGGAGCGCCATATCCGGGCGCCGGATGCGACCATAGACCACTGGAGATGCCCCTGATGACGCCCATGAAACCGCGCCAGAAAAAGCTGATCATCGCCCTGGGCGTGGTGCCGTTTCTGGTCGTCTATGCGGGGCTGTGCGTGTGGATATCCGACTACCTGCCTGACCACTGGCTGGTGCGGCTCATCTACTACATATTCGTCGGCACAGTGTGGGCGTTCCCCCTCAAGCCCGTGATGAAGTGGATGAACCACGACCCGGACTATCCGGCGGTGTGAGGCTAACTAACGATCTGGGGTGAGCCTACTTTTAATTCAGCACCCATTGCTGGTACGACTCTTTCAGAGGAGAGAGAATATGAGCATTTGGGGAATCGTCAGAAAACTTTTCAGCGGTAAGGAAAGCGAACCGCCTGAGATCTCGTCCTATCGACGCACCGTGCAAATGCCCGAAGAAGACGGACCAGATGAGCTGGACACTTCGGACTTCAATCAAGACGCCGCCTTCCTGTCTCAAGACAGCAAACCAAGCAGAAAACAGTCGCAGAAAAAATCGACTAGCGAAAAAGAAATTTTGGATGGCGATCTTTGGGGGACGACATTCGCAATAGAATACAAATGCGCAAAAAAACTGATTAGTACACGTCGCGTTTCGATGCGACATTTCATCCTGACACACGGAAAGTCACTTTGCCTGTCGGCTTATTGTCACGAAAGAAATGCACTCAGGCATTTCCGATTTGACCGAATTATTAGTGTCATTGATGACGACGGCGAAGTCTACGATCCTATCGTATTCTTTAGAGACGAACTCCATTGCCCGATTAGTCATTATATCGACAAAGCCTGCGTCGTGAAATCAACCCGTCCAGTCGAATCTGTGGCTTCCGCGCCTATCCAGAAGACGGGAGAAAAACCAAACCACGAAGAGCGAAAGCCAGGCGTCGCGCATCGGGCCGTTTGCCGAGATGGGCTTCGCATCCTCGTCGGAATTGCGCGCAGTGACGGCGACTATTGTCAATCAGAATTGGATGCGATTCTTGCCTACGTCGAGTCAGAGTCCGAGATCGCCGGTTTGCTCACGAACGAGTCAGATCGTTCGTATCTGTCAGGATACTTGAAGCGACAGCGTCCAGATGCTGCCGTTCTGGATAAGTGCATCGAAAAATTATCCGTCGCCCCGATAGCAGACCAAGTTAGATTTTTAACGTCCGCAAAAGCAGTCGTTCTTGCAGACGGGCAGATTCACCCGGCCGAAATAGAAATTCTTGATCAAATCGGATCGGTACTGAAGCGGCCAACAGGTATGTCCAACGAGCTGCAAACGCTTTCGCTTCACCCGCCCGTCATGTGAGAGACAAATATCGACACGCCGATCAGGATCAGGATGACGCCGCCGCCGATTTCGGCGCGGTGACCCAGCTTCTCGCCCACTTTCGGACCCACGAGGAAACCGGCCGTGCTGGCCATGAAGCTGACCAAACCGACCAGCAGCGCAACGCTCGCCGGCCCACCGGCAAGGGACAGGGCGATGCCCACGGCGGCGGAATCGATACTCGTGCCCATGGCAGTGACCAGGGTCATGGCCAGGCCCTGCTCCGCTCGCGGGGCGTCGTCATCATCGTCGCCTGACAGGCCCTCGCGGATCATCCGCACGCCGATAACCGTCAGCAGAATGAGCGCGATCCAGTGATCGGCGGCGGTGATGAACTGGGCGAAGCTGGCCCCGGCCAGCCAGCCCGTGAGGCACATCACCCCTTCCATCCCGCCAAAGATTGCGCCTGAGCCGAGCGCCGCCTGCAGATCCACGCGCCGCGCCCGCCCGCCGCGCGCCAATGACGCGGCAAAGGCATCGGTGGACAGGCCAAGGGACAGCGGCAACCAGGTGAACAAGGACATGGGCGGGCCCCTACCCCACCGGCCTGATACTGACCAGTGGGGATTGGCGTCGTCAGTCGACGGTGACTTCGAACGGCGTGATCGGCGTATCGCCCTGATCAAACAGGGTGCAGACCGGCGCTTCACCCCAACAGTACCGCACTTTGTCCACAGGCTTGGCCGATGGCAGGGTCAGGACGACACTGTCCTTGTCGATCGACGCGGGGACGATCTGGCAGGTGCCCTCTGCGCAAGCCTCAAACCCGATCGGCGTGCTCATCGCGGCGCGCAGGTCACCATTCAGCGGTGCGAAGCTGATCGTCAGTTGCTTTTTCTTCTGGGTCACCGACACCGGCTGGGGCCCGTCGCCACCGGCCGCATCGCCGTCCATCAGGGCCAGCGCAGATGTAGCAACCCGTTTGGCCACCGCCTGCTTGTTCGGCGGATGGATGTCGTAGCGGTCACCCACATCGATGGTCACGGCGATCCCGGTCTGGTCATCGTTCAGCGCGACCTGGCGCATCGCCTCCCGCACCTCGGCCCAGCCGCTTTCAACCGGACCGAAGGGGACGGGCCCGAAATTGGGAAGCTGGACGATGACGGTGATGAGGTCTTCGCCGAAATGCGCCTGCCAGTCATCAACGAGCGCGGACATCAGCGGCTCATATTCGCTCGCCCGACCCGCATTGCTTTCACCCTGATACCAAAGCGCGCCCGTCATCGTGAAATGGCGGAACGGATGCAGCATCGTATTGTAAAGGCTGGTCAGCCCACTGATCGATTCCCAAGGCGCCCGGGGCGGTGCTCCATAAGCCTTTGGTGCGATCTTGTAGGACCAGTCGGTCAGAGGCACAGTATTGCCGCTTGGGAGCGTCGCACCGATATTGTCTGTGCCCGTAATACCGCCTGCGCCCCAGCTGTTATAGATGTTCAGAACGATGGTGTTTTCACCGGCCTTCAAAAGATCGCCGTCAACCGTATAAACGCGCTCAGACCCCCAGCCAAAGGTCGTGCCCACATAGGTGCCATTGACCCAGATCGTGTCCAGCTCATCGATGCCGCCCACATTGATTGCCACATCGCCGCCGTCGTAACTGTCAGGCAGCGTCAGGTTGGCCCGGTGCCAGACCATACCCAGATGATCTTTCAGTTCAGGGTCGTCCCAGTCCTTCCAGTCGCCAAGACCGTCAGGCGCGGCACTCCATTCGCTTTCATCCGTCCACGGCTGGTCACCGGCAGGTGCCTTTTCCGCCCACCAGTCGAGCCAGATGTCCGCAAACTTCGCTTTCGCTGCGGCGGGGTCATCGCCGTAAATGTTGAGAAGATCGACGCCTTGGGGGTTGATGCCGCCGGCCTTCATTGCATCAAGGCTGAGCCACGCTTCGATCTGGGAGCCGCCCCAATTGCTGTCGATCAGGCCGAGCGGCATATCCGGGTTCGCCTCGCGCAGATGGCGCGCGGTAAAATAGCAGACCGCAGAGAACTCTTTTACCGTGTCGGCAGAGGCCACAGCCCACGGCACGGGCGTCACCAGCTCATCCTGCGGCACCGGCGCGTATTCCATGTTCACTTCGATCAGCCGGATCTGATCATCGTGGGGCCGCCCGACCTCATAGCCGCCATTCAGCGCGCGGGAGACCGGGAATTCCATGTTCGACTGGCCTGAGCACAGCCACACATCCCCGGCCAGAACGTCAGAAACGGTCTGGGTTTCCTTGCCGGATGTCGCTGTGATCATGAACGCCTCCCCCACGCTGAGGGCGGGCCATTCCGCCGACCACGCGCCGTCGCCGTCGGCGGTCACCGTCTTCTCATCGCCCGCAAGCCTGACCACGACTTCCGCGCCAGGCTCAACATGCCCCCAAAGCGTGACGGGCTTGCCCTGCTGCAGGACCATGTGGTCGCCGAAGACGTTGCTCAGCGGTGCGGCATGGGCGGCCGTCGCGGCACAAAGGGCGATAGCGCTAACAAGGAGTGAGTGACGTTGCATGGGTTATAGTCCCGTCTGGTTGTTTCTTCCCGATCACTTTGTGCCCCCAACGCGCTTGGCAAGGCAAGGCTTAGGCATGACGCCCGCGATTGACGCCGTGCAGGACATGGAGCACCGTGCCGTCTGGCGTTGGATGGGAAGAGGAACATGCGGGCAGTCATTCTTCTGAGCAGCACCATGCTTCTCCAGCCCGTCGCCCTGACACCGGCAGCGATGGCCTCCTCCGCCCCGCCGATCATGCAGCCCGGGCCACCCGGCACTGCCAGCCAGCCCATCACCGTCGACGAATCGCTGGCTCTTGGACGTACGAGCTATTCCGCCGCCGATGTCGCCTTCATGCAGCACATGATCGTGCATCATGCCCAGGCGGTTGAAATGGTGGCCCTGATTTCCGAGCGCACCACCGCGCCGCAGGTTGTGAGGATGGGAGAGCGGATCAGCCTTTCACAGGCGACCGAGATGGCCTTCATGCAGCAATGGCTGGAGACACGCGGCGAGCCCGTGGCGATGCCCCGCCATGCCCCCATGATGCACGCACCCAAGGGGCATGAGCATCATAAACCCGGCATGGACATGACCGATCCCATGGACACGCCGCTGATGCCGGGCATGTTGTCGCCCCGACAGATGATGACGCTGGAAGCCGCCAGCGGAACTGCATTTGATCGCCTGTTTCTTGCGGCGATGATCCAGCATCATGAAGGCGCACTGGGCATGGTCCACGACCTGCTGGCCACCCCCAATGGCGGGGAGGATCCCGACCTGTCCGAATTTCTCACGGCTGTCATCGCCGACCAGTCTGCCGAAATCATTCGCATGAAGACCATTCTGAGTGCCATTCCTGACCCAGCTGTCAATTAAGAGGTTACGACCATGACGATGACCACCCGCACCCTCTTTGCCGCTGCGCTCATGGGCGCGAGCCTTGCTGCGTGTTCGACAACCGATATCGTCTTGCCGCCGATGGACGCCCCGCCACCGCATCAGGACACGCGCGCAGGCCTGGCACCGGGCCTTTACGATGCCGGTGAAGCGAACTGGAACCTCACGCTTGTGCAGTCCCTTCCGCAGCCTGAAGGGTTTGTGGACAGTGAAGGCCAATGGTCGCCCCAGATTGAAATGGCGCTCGCCAAGGATATGGAAGACGGCAAGGACGTCCCCCGCCCGCCAAAAGGCATTTCCTTCGCCAATTCCGACCTCGCCTTTGGCAAGGATATGGTGGTCATGGGCAATTTCCATGGCTTCAACGTCTATAAGGTCGGCAGCAACAGCAAACTGAAACACGCCCTTTCTGTGGCCTGTCCCGGCGGCCAGGGCGATGTGTCGATCCACGGCAATCTGGTATTTTTCTCGACCGAGCAGCGTCGTGGGCGCCTTGATTGCGGCGGCGGCGGGGTAGAAGGGGAGAGCAGCGCCGAGCGGTTTATCGGTGTGCGCATCTTTGACATCAGTGACCTTTCTGCGCCGCGTCAGGTTGCGGCTGTTCAGACCTGTCGGGGGTCCCACACCCACACTCTCGTCCCTCACCCGACGGACCCCGGTATTCTGTACGTCTATAATAGCGGGACCTCTGCGGTCCGCCCCAGTTCAGAACTGGCTGGCTGTTCGGACGGCGATCCCGGCGACAATCCGGACACGGCCCTTTATTCGATCGATGTGATCGAAGTGCCGCTTGATGCCCCCCAGAACGCGCGTGTCGTCAACAGCCCCCGCGTCTTTGCCGACCGCGATAGCGGGAAGGTCGACGGGCTGTGGGAGGGCGGAGAAATGACCGAGGACGCCCAGACGACGGCCGCCACCGTCGCGTGCCATGATATCCTCGCCTATCCTGAATTCGCCCTCGCGGCGGGGGCCTGCGGCGGGAATGGCATCCTTCTCGACATTTCCGATCCTGTGAACCCGCGGCGGATTGATGAGGTCTCCGATCCCAATATGGCCTATTGGCACTCCGCCAATTTCAACAATGACGCCACAAAGCTTCTGTTTGCGGATGAGTGGGGCGGCGGCATCGCCGCGCGGTGCCAGGCCGATGATCCGCCCGAATGGGGCGCCGACATCATCTATGACCGGACCGAGAGCGGGCTCGAAAAGCGTGGCATGTTCAAGATACCGACCGTTCAAACCGCACAGGAAAACTGCGTCAGCCACAATGGGCAGCTGATCCCCGTCCCCGGACGGGATATCCTCGTCCAGGGCTGGTATAGCGGCGGGATCTCGGTGATCGACTTTACGGATTCCGAGCATCCGATCGAGATCGCTTATTTCGACCGCGGGCCGGTCAGCGCGGAGAACCTTTATCTCGCCGGGCACTGGGCCGCCTACTGGCACAATGGCCGGATCTATGCGCCGGAGATTGCGCGCGGTCTCGACGTTCTGGAGTTGGTCCCCAGCGATTATCTGACGGCCAATGAAATCGCCGCTGCTGAACTCATCACCTATGACGAGGCCAACACCCAGACGCAGGTCATGGCCAACTGGCCCGCCGAGCCCGTCGTGGCCCGCGCCTATGTGGATCAGCTCTGGCGAACCGATGCGATTGACGAGGCGCTGGCGAAAGATGTGCTGTCCGCCGTTGCAGAGTGGGATGCCGGACGCTGGGACGCGCAGCTGATGACCGATCTCGCCGAAGCGTTGGGCGGTGCGGCGGAGCGGAGCGAAGGCAAGACCGCCGAACGTTACGCGGCGCTGGCCGAGATTCTCGGCGAAGCGCGCTGATCGGCGCACATGCCCTGCATTAAAGGAGAGACAGTATGACCTATGTTGATGGTGTGGTCGCAGCCGTCCCGAAAGCCAACAAGGACCAGTATCTGAAACACGCGACGCTGGCCGCCGCTATCTTCAGGAAACATGGCGCGCTTTCGGTCACCGAATGCTGGGGCAACGATGTGCCGGAGGGGAAGAACAACTCCCTGCATACCGCCGTCATGCGCAAAGACGACGAAGAGATCGTTTTCTCGTGGATCAAATGGCCCTCCAAAGAGGTCCGCGACGCCGGCTGGGCGAAAATCATGGAAGACCCTGAAATGCAGAAACATGAAATGCCATTCGATGGCAGTCGCATGATCTTTGGCGGCTTCGACGTGATGATGGAGGCGTAGGCCGCGAGGCGATGCCTGCCCTCTTGCTCTTTTCGCGGCGATCCTGTACCCGCCCGTCCTCTAGCACTGAACGGTGGTCACTGTGACCGGGGATGGCCCCAACCGCAGTTGAGCCAAAGGCAGCAAGGCGACTCCCGCCGCGCCGTCTCCGCCGTCAAACAGGAGTGATAAGCGGAATGCCGCTCTACGAACACGTATATGTTGCCCGCCAGGACGTCAGTCCGGCCCAGGTCGAAGCCCTTTCGGACGAATTGACCTCCATCATCAAAGAACATGGCGGATCGATCGTGAAGACCGAATATTGGGGTCTTCGTAATCTGCAGTACAAAATCGCGAAGAACCGCAAAGGCCACTACAGCCTGATGCACCTCGATGCCCCTGCCGAAGCCATCAATGAGATGGAACGTCAGATGCGCATCAAGGAAGACATCCTGCGTTTCATGACCCTGCGCGTTGAAGAACATGACGAAGAGCCTTCGCCTGTCATGTCCCGCCGCGACCGCAGCGATCGCGACTAAGGAGAAGACACAATGGCAAAAACATTTTTCCGCCGTCGCAAGTCCTGTCCGTTCTCCGGTGAAAAAGCACCGACGATCGACTACAAGGACCCTAAACTGCTCGGCCGCTACATCTCCGAAAAGGGCAAGATTGTCCCTGCACGGATTTCAGCCGTCAGCGCCAAGAAGCAACGCGAGCTGGCCCGCGCCATCAAGCGCGCCCGCTATCTTGCCCTGCTGCCCTACACGACGGAGTAAGCACCAATGCAAGTCATTCTGCTGGAACGCATTGAAAAGCTCGGCACCATTGGTGACGAAGTCACGGTGAAAGACGGTTTCGGTCGCAATTTCCTCCTGCCACGGAAGAAAGCGCTGCGCGCCAACGAAGCCAATCGCAAGAAGTTCGAAGCACAGCGCGCCGATATCGAAGCGAAGAACGAAGAAGCCCGCGAAAAGGCGCAGAACCTCTCTGCTTCGATCGCGGACAAGACCTTCCCGGTCATTCGTTCGGCGTCCGATATGGGTCAGCTCTACGGTTCGGTCAGCTCGCGCGACATCGCCGAGATCGCCTCAACCAAAAAGCTGAAGCTGCAGCGCAATCAGATCCTTCTGAACGCACCGCTGAAAGAACTCGGCATTTTTGACGTTCGCGTTTCTCTTCACCCTGAAGTGACTGTGAACATCAAGATCAACATCGCGCGGACGGCTGAGGAGGCCGAAGCGCAGGAGCGCGGTGAAAACGTGCTCGCCAAGAATGAAGAAGAAATCGAAAGTGTCGTCGGCACCGGTGACTTCGACGAATTTGGCGACCGGTCTTCGGAAGAAGCCGCCCCTACAGGCGAAGAAGCCTGATCTATCTTTGGATCATCAGCATCCAAATGAAAAGGGAGCCTTTCGGCTCCCTTTTTTATTGCGATCACTTGAAGTTTCAGCCCTGAGAGCCGCTGACAATGACCCAGGGGCCTTCGCCACCGATCGAGGTCGCGGTCCGGTCCACCGAAGCGGAGGTCAGCGTCGCGGCAGCGATCATCAGGAAAGCGACGCCAACAAGCGCGAGCGACGTGGCGGACAGGAAAAACGGGGCATTGCGAAACATCGGTATCTCTCAGTGGTATCTGTATTATTGAGGGTCGGGCGGGCGCACGGACTGCGCGGGCACCGGGGCGCACCCTCAACGCCAATTCGCCCAAAATGGCAATAGCGATTCGCGCTCTTTTTCCGTCTACGGCCGAACACTTTTCCACCACCGAATTTTTCCCGGACACATCAACACGTTGCATTCACAGCACCCAATAATCGCACAGGGTGCGCCCGGCAAAGACCGTCAAAATGGCGTTCCCGCCTGCAGCATTGCACCATCAATTGGGGATATCGCATACTGTGCCGCCGCGAATCAGTAAGGCATAGTGAGGGTATGGCAGACGGAAATCCCCACCCGAAGGCGGAAGACGCTGAACGCATTCCCTACTCACTGGATAGTGAGCAGGCCGTGCTCGGCGCCATCCTGTTCGACAACGAAGTCTACTACCGGGTGTCGTCGTTCCTGAAGAGCGAGCACTATTACGACCCTGTGCACGCGATGATCTACGACGCGATGGAAAAGCTGATCTCGTCGGGTCGCCTCGCCTCGCCGGTCATGCTGAACACCTATCTCAAAGACGAACCCGCGTTCACGGAAGTGGGCGGTGAAGGCTATCTGTCCAATCTGGCGCGATCTGTACCGAGCACGGTCGGCGCCCCCGACTATGCCAAGGTGGTGTTTGACCTGGCCGTGAGTCGCGGGTTGATCCGCCTCGGGACGGAAATGATCGAGCGGGCAAAATCGTCTGACCTTGAGGACAGCCCCGACGAGCAGTTGTCCTTCGCCGAAGCACAGCTCTACAAGCTCGCGGAAACCGGCAAATATGGCAGCGGCTTCAAGCCGTTTGGCGCGGGCCTGACCGAAGCCATCGAACTGGCGAACGCCGCCTATCAACGGGGCGGTGGTCTTGCGGGGATTTCGACGGGCTTTCGCGACGTCGACAAGAAGCTTGGCGGACTTCACCCGTCGGACCTCATTATTCTCGCCGGCCGCCCCTCTATGGGGAAGACCGCGCTCGTCACCAACATCGCATTGAACGTCGCGCGCGCCTACAAACCCGCCCTGCAGGCGGATGGCAGTGTGAAGGCGAAGACAGGCGCTGTTGTCGGCTTCTTCAGCCTCGAGATGGCCGATGAGCAGCTGGCGGGCCGGATCCTTTCCGACGTTTCAGGCGTGCCGTCGGAGCTGATCCGCCGCGGTGAGATCACCCAGGCGGATTTCGACGTCATCTACGAAGTGTCCAAAGAGCTGCATGAGATGCCGCTGCACATCGACGACACGGGCGGTCTGTCGATTGCCCAGGTCGCGGCCCGCGCGCGACGCCTCAAGCGCCAGCACGGCCTTGGTCTTCTGATCATCGACTACCTGCAGCTTCTGTCCGGCTCGAAAAAGTCCGAGGGCAATCGCGTGCAGGAGCTGACTGAGATCACCACCGGTCTCAAAGCGCTGGCGAAAGAGCTGGAAGTCCCCGTCATCGCCCTCTCCCAGCTGTCGCGGCAGGTCGAGCAACGCGAAGACAAGAAGCCCCAGCTGTCAGACCTGCGCGAATCCGGCTCGATTGAGCAGGACGCCGACGTAGTGCTCTTTGTGTTCCGTGAGGAATACTACCTTGGGCGTGCGGAGCCGAAGGAAGGCACCGCCGAGCACATTGAATGGCAGGAGCAGATGAGCCAGCTAATGGGCAAGGCCGAGGTCATTATCGGCAAACAGCGCCATGGTCCGATTGGCAATATCAAGATGGCGTTCGACGCCAAGCGAACACGCTTTGACGATCTCGCCGAAGAAGATCATTATCCCCGCTCAAACTGATCCGCGAACCGGTCGCCGATCTTTTCCGACGATGAAATGGGCATGCGTATGATGCCAGAGCACCTGACCCGACCGCGATTGACGGTCAACCTGTCCGCTATTGGCCGGAACCTCGAGGCATTGCGCAAACTTGCCCACGGGGCAGAAGTGGCGCCCGTCGTGAAAGCCGATGCCTATGGGCTGGGGGATCAGCGCATCGCAGCGTACCTGACCGATGAGTGCAGTGTGCGGACACTGTTTGTGGCGACCACGGCCGAGGCCCACGCCCTGAACCGGCAGCTGGTCGACCCGCCGCTGATCTACATCCTGAACGGTTACCAGGCCGCGGACTGGAAAGGCGTTGAGACCGGCAGGGTCAAACCTGTCCTGAACACCTGCACGCAGGCGTCGTCCTGGGCGAAGCGGGGCGGCCCGGCGGCGATTGCGGTCGATATCGGTATGAACCGGCTCGGCCTGACCATCGACGAGGCCCAGACCCTGCCCGCAACCACGGGCATTGACCCTGCGCAGATTGATCTGTGCGTCATGCACATGTCGCATACGGGCCAGCCCGACGCCCCACAGAATGCAGCTCAAATTGCGCTGTACAGTGACTATGTCACGCGTCTTTCGTCAGTCTACCCAGAAATGAAATTCAGCCTTTCTGCGTCAGGCGCCCTGTTCCTGCACCATGATGCCCGTGAGCTTTTGGTGCGTCCTGGCATTGCGGTCTATGGCGGTGGCGCGGATGGTACGCCGCGGTCGACCCTGGAAACCGTGGCGACACTGATGGCCCCCGTTCTGGCAGTTCGCCTGGTCAGAAAAGGCGACGGGGTCGGCTATGGGGCGCGGTGGATCGCCCCGACGGACCGAACGATCGCCATTGTCGGCGCAGGCTACGCAGATGGATACCATCGACAGCTGACCAACCGTGGCACGGTGTTTCTGGGCGGCGCGGAATGCCCCGTCGTCGGCACTGTTTCCATGGACCTGATTGCAGTGGATATTTCCGATGCGCCCACGCCGGTGAGCGAGGGTGCACATGCGGAATTGTTCGGTGATCGGATCAAGGTCGATCGCCTTGCTGAAGCGGCTGATACAATTTCCTATGAGCTGCTTACCTCGGTCGGTAACCGGGTCGAACGGATCTATATCCGCTAGTGGCAGCTGAGGCGCATGAAGCGCTCCACACTGATCAATTCATCAAGAATCCCGACCTCGCGGGCGGCGGCGGCCTCGTCGACGCCCCACTGTTCCTGCTGATAATGGTCATCGACCCGGCTGATCTGAAAAGCGTCCCTTACCCCCACCTCGTCATCGAGTAGCGCCAGCGCCAGAGCAGCCGAGCCCAGGATTTCGGTGATGAGTTTAAGCGCCAGAACCACGCCGGTCGGTTCATCGGCAAGGCGGGCCGCGATGCCGTCCAACAGAGCGGTCGGTTGCTCCACCGCCATGATCGTGTCGGTGACCGCAAACGCAGCTCCGCATTTGCCGCCGACATAGTCGAGAACAGGCTGCCAGTGTGTCGCCTGTCGCGCGGCAAGCGCACCAACATTCGAGCGATAGCAGAGAAGGTCGGCCTGTGCGAAGGCGAGGATCTTGTCGCTCCACTCCGCTTTGCCGCGATCGCCGCCATCTAGAACAAACCCCTGAAGCCGCGTCAGGGGCATTGTGCTCATGTCCAGCTCTTCCCCTTGCGCAGCCCATTCCTCGGCAATAGTGGCGGCAAGATCCCGGCCCGCCGCACCGAGCGGTATCCGGCCGGCCGTCTTCGCAGTTCGGCCATCAAGCTGCACACGGAACATGTTATCCTGTTCCGCCAGCGACACATCCTTGTAGAAACGGTTGACCATGGTATTTACAGATCCGGCCAGTCGAGATTGTCACCACCGCTGAAGCCGAAAAACTTCCATGTCTTTTCCATATGGCCGGTCAGCGGCGCCGTAATGGTCACCGGCTTGCGGCCAGGCAATGGCACGGTCATCTGGCGACAGAAGAGGTGCATTTTCGAGGAAACCCCCTCCAGCACGGCTTTCTCCCCGCCATATTTGCGGTCACCAACAATCGGTGCCTTGGCAGCGGACAGGTGAACGCGGATCTGGTGTGTACGGCCCGTTTCGGGGCGCACGGCGACGAAGGCGGCCTTCTGGCCGGCCGGCTCGACAACCTGAAAATCCGTGATGGCCCGCTGGCCCTTGGGTGAACCGCGCATTTTCTCGGCGCCCTCTTCGCCCTGTTTTTCCAGCTTAAGGTCAATACGGCCGCTCCACGGATACGGCACACCGCTGGTCAGGGCCCAGTATATTTTCTCAACGTGGTGAGACTTAAAGGATTCGCCCAGCGCTGCGGCGATGATCCGCGTTTTGGCGAGCACGAGCACGCCGCCCGTGTCGCGATCAAGGCGGTGAACCAGGCGGGGGCGTTCGCCATTTTTCTCGAACGCGCCAAGCATGCCGTCAATATGGCGGGTCGTCTTGGCACCGCCCTGCACGGCCAGGCCGAACGGCTTGTTCAGAACAAGGATATGGCTGTCCTCATAAAGAACGAGGGACCGGATAAAGTCAGCATCGTCGGACGTCGGGCGCGGCTTGGGCGCTGGTCTTGCCGCGGCGTCCGTATCAATCGGCGGCACACGCACGACTTCACCGGGACAGAGGCGGCGGTCCGCCTGGACCCGTCCGCCATCCACGCGGACCTGCCCCTTGCGCAGCATTTTCTGAAGCGCCCCGTGTTTGATGTTCGGATAGTGCTGGCGAAACCAGCGGTCGAGACGCATGCCATCGTCAGCTGCGCGTACGGTGACCATTTGGACGTCGCTCATGACAGAGCCTTTCCTGCGCCAGTGCCAATGACAAAGGCAGCAATTGCGAGGACCACGGACAGTCCGACATAGAGAGCAGCAAGCGACAGGCCGCGCTGTTCATAGAACCACACGGCGTCGAGCGCGAATGTGCTGAACGTGGTGAATGCGCCCAGAAGGCCGACCATGACGAAAGGCGGCATCGTGCCACCGCGCCCTGCGAGAACAGCGGCCGCCAGTCCCAACAGGAACGAGCCGACCACATTGACCCCGAGGGTCGACCACGCGGCCTCCGCACCATGCCAGCCACTCAGCGCACGGATCGACAAATAGCGCGCGACGGCACCAATGGCGCCGCCGAGAGCGATTGCGAGTAGAAAAAGAGGTTTCATGCGCTTCCCCTAGCCAAAGGCGAAGCGCTTTGCCAGCGGGGCTTTACTGAGGCTCTGGCGGGACGTCGAGGGACGCCCAAGCCGCCAAAGTCGGTGCCATGCGGGTCAGAGGGGGTGCCCCTGCGCCGCCGACCGGCACGTCATCGAAATCATCAGGCGACCCGACGACAATGGCGATGGCCTTGTCCGGACGCACGGAAGGTATCGGCGTGCCGGCAATGATGTCGCGGCCATCGGTCAGATCCATTGGATCAACCGAGACAGATCGTGCCGGCGCGGCGACTGGCGCCTGTGCTGAACTGCTGCCGATGACGATGCGCTGACGTGCGGGACGGTCCCGCGGTGTGATCGTCGCATCCTGCAACACCACCATGGTGGATGATTCTGTCTCTGCGGCGTTGGCCCCGTTCATCGATTGACTGGACCCCATCGCCGCCAGGACCCCGACGACACCAAGGACGGCGCCGGTCAAACTCAGACTGATGCGCACCAGATGTCCTCCCAGACGACGGTGCGGCTTTTCCCATTCTAGACGCGTATGCTGTACCATAACTCCCTGTTCGCAAGATTTCGGCCAGAGCCGCCCCATTCCCGCTACCCGTACTCAACTATATCTGAAGGCCGACGTAAACAGGGGTTACCCTTTGCTCATGTGACAGCGGTCCGCTATCAGGCAGAACCAGCAGAGCGTAATGACCATGATCCCGAGTTTAAGTCGTGTCCCCACTGTCAGATTAACCAAACCAATCGTGCTGGTCGGGCTGATGGGGGCTGGCAAGACGACGGTGGGACGTCGCCTGGCCCAACGGCTGCGGGTCCCGTTTTTCGACGCCGACGAACAGATCGAAGAAGCGGCCAACATGCGGGTGTCGGACTTTTTCGAGACCTATGGCGAGGCCGCCTTCAGGGATGGCGAGCGTAAAGTCATTGAGCGACTGCTTGATGGACCGGTCCATGTTCTCGCGACCGGTGGCGGGGCTTTCATGAATGAGCGGACCCGTGCGTTGGTGAAGGCGCGGGCGCATTCGGTCTGGCTCAAGGCTGATCTCGACCTCCTCGTCAAACGGACATCGAACAGAAACACCCGGCCCCTTCTGCGCCAAGGCGATCCTCGCGAAATTCTTGGCCGTCTTCTGAAAGAGCGGGAGCCGGTCTACGCCCTCGCCGATTTCACGGTCAGCAGCATGGAAGGCCCCCACGGCCGCACTGTCGATCGCATCCTGAAGGCGCTGAACGCCCACCAGAAAGCCGGAAAGGCCCTATGACCCTGACGACTGTTCCTGTCTCTCTTGGGACGCGAAGCTACGACATCCATATTGGTCGCGACGCCCTTTGGGGCTGTGCCGACGCCCTGCGCCATGTGATCGGCAGGGGGCAGGCCGCTATTGTCGCGGACGAGACCGTCTGGGCAGCCCACGGACAGCGCCTGATCGACGTGGTCGGCGATGTGCCGCTGATCACGGTGCCGCCCGGTGAGGCATCCAAGAATTTCGAGCAATATGCCCGCGTCAGCGAGGCGTTGCTGAAGGCCGGCGTCGGCCGCGACGGCACGGTGATCGCCTTTGGCGGCGGCGTCGTGGGTGATCTTGCCGGATTTTGCGCCTCGACGCTTCGCCGCGGCAGCCAGTTTGTGCAAATCCCGACCACATTGCTGGCGCAGGTCGACAGCTCGGTCGGCGGAAAAACGGCCATCAATGCCAAAGCCGGCAAGAACCTGATCGGCGCCTTCCACCAGCCGGCGCTTGTCATCACTGATCTGGCGTTTCTCGATACCCTGCCTGAGCGGCAGATGCGCGCAGGCTATGCCGAAGTGGTGAAGTACGGGCTGTTGGGTGATGCCGACTTCTACAGCTGGCTCGATCAGAACAAGGATGCTGTGCTGGCGCGCGACGATGCGGCGCTGACCCACGCGATCAAAATTTCGTGCGAGATGAAGGCCGAGATCGTCGCTGAAGACGAAACCGAAAAAGGCCGCCGTGCCCTTCTCAATCTTGGGCACACTTTCGGACATGCGCTGGAAGCCGTGTGTGGCTATTCGGACCGCCTGCTCCACGGCGAGGGAGTCGCGGCCGGCATGGCCATGGCATATCGCTATTCCGCTGCACACGGATTATGCGCCACCCAGCATGCACAGGCCGTTACCCAGCATCTGCGTGCCACGGGGCTGCCCGCTGGTCCCCTCGACATAGAAGGCCTGTCGACCGACGCCAACGAACAGCTCGCCCTGATGTATCAGGACAAAAAAGTGGAGGGCGGCGCCCTCACCCTGATCCTCGCGCGGGATATTGGCGATGCGTTTGTGGCCAAGAATATCGACCCTGCGCCCCTTCGTGACTTTCTCGCTCAAGAGCTGCAAAGCTGAACACCATGACCCTTACAATCATACTCATCGCAATATTGCTGGCCATCTCGGCCTTTTTCTCAGGTTCGGAGACCGCTCTGACGGCGACGTCCCGCGCCCGCATGCGCTCACTGGAAAACCGGGGATCCCGCCGGGCCGCCGCCGTTGTCAAGCTGACTGAAGACAGGGAGCGGCTGATTGGCGCGATCCTGCTTGGAAACAACCTCGTCAACATCCTTGCTTCGGCCCTGGCCACCAGCCTTTTCGCGTCCCTCTTCCCTGGCGGCTATGGCGTGGCAATTGCCACTGCGGTGATGACGATCCTCGTGCTTGTTTTCTCGGAAGTGGCGCCGAAGACGGCCGCTATTGCCCGGGCCGACAATTTTGCCATGTTCGTCTCGCGGCCGATGCAGATCATTGTACGGATCTTCGCCCCGGTCACGGCGGTAATCCAGTACATCGTCCGGGCGACCCTTCGGATGATCGGGCTTGATGTGTCTGCGGCGCAGTCTGTCCTGTCCGCCCATGAGGAGCTGAAAGGCGCCATCGACCTCCACCATGAGGAGGGCCAGATGGAAAAAGAGGCTCGCGACATCATCCGCGGTGCGCTCGAACTCGACGACATTTCGGTCGAGGAAATCATGGTCCACCGCAAAAACATCGAGATGCTGGATATTGATACGCCAGCGCGTCAGATCGTGGAGACCGTGCTGAAGTCAAAGCACACCCGCATCCCCTTCTACCGCAACGACCCTGATGAAATCATCGGTGTGCTGCATGCCAAGGACCTGCTGCGGGCCCTGTGGGCGCACAATAACGACGTCTCCAAGATCGACATGGCCGCTCTCGCCATGGAGCCGTACTTCGTCCCGGAGACGACAACGCTTCAGGAACAGCTCGATGCCTTCAAGGCGAACCAGCAGCACTTTGCCCTGATCGTCGACGAGTATGGCTCGCTGCAGGGTCTCGTCACTCTCGAGGACATTCTTGAGGAGATCGTCGGGGAAATCGAGGACGAGTATGACGCGCCTGTGCAGGGTGTTCATCGCCAGCCCGATGGCGGCGTGATCGTCGATGGCGATGTCACGATCCGCGACCTGAACCGCATCACAGACTGGCGCCTGCCCGACGAGGAAGCTGTGACAATTGCGGGCCTTGTCATCCATGAAGGGCGCTGTATCCCCGATGTGGGCCAGCGATTTGCATTCTTTGGCTATCGCTTTCAGGTCCTCAAGAAGCGGCGCAATCAGGTCACCTCTCTCAAGATCACGCCGCTGGAAAGCTGATTGTGATGTTCAGACGCGCCCCAAAGCCCGATGGCCGCGCCCTGCTGTTTGTGTTTCTGACGGTGTTCATGAGCATGATCGGGATGGGGATCATCATCCCCGTCATGCCGGAGCTGATCATGTCCCTGACCGGGCGGTCAGAGGCGGATTCGGCGGCACTGAACGGCTATCTGCTGTTCGTCTATGCCGTGATGCAGTTCATCATGTCGCCCATTCTCGGCGCGCTGTCGGACCGGTTCGGGCGCCGACCTATCCTCCTGCTCTCATTGCTCGCCTACGCACTCGACTACCTGTTGATGGCGCTCGCGCCGACCTATGCGCTGTTGTTCCTGGGACGGATGTTGTCGGGCGGATTTGCCGCAACCTACGCAACGGCCAATGCTTTCATCGCCGACATTTCCCCGCCTGAGAAACGTGCCGCCAATTTCGGCTTGATGGGTGCGGCTTTTGGCCTTGGCTTCATCATCGGGCCTGCGATCGGCGGTTGGGTCGGCAGCTTTGATCCGCGCTACCCCTTCCTGCTCGCCAGCGCCGTGGTCTTTGCGAACCTCCTGTTCGGCTACCTCGTCTTTCCGGAGACGGTGACGGCAGAGCGTCGTCGTCCGTTCCAATGGCGCCGCGCCAACCCACTGGGGGGCCTTATCAGCGTGTCCAAGCACAAGGTCGTGTTCGGTGTTCTGATGGCGTACTTTCTGATGCAGTTCTCCCACCATGCTTTGACGGCCGTCTGGGCCTTTTTCGCCAAAGCCAAATATGGCTGGGACGAGGCGCAGATCGGCTGGTCGATCTCCTATGTGGGGCTGACCGCAGCGTTCATGCAGGGCCTCGTTGTCCGAAGGACGATTCCGCAGATCGGGGAAACCCGGGCCGTCATCATCGGCATCGCCGCGATGTCGGTTTCGATGGTGGGATACGCGCTCTTCTCCCCCAACTGGATTGCGCTTCTGGCCTGGGTCACGCTGGGCTCTGCTGGCGGCTTCATGATGCCGGGGATGCAGGGGATCATGTCCCGCGCCACGCCTGCTGATTCTCAGGGTGAGCTTCAGGGCGCGATCGCCAGCCTGATGAGCCTGACCATGGCCTTCAGTCCGCTGACCATGACCCAGATTTTCAAGCACTATGCCGACCGCGAGGGCGCGCCGGACTTTCCCGGTGCCCCGTTTATTGTCAGCGCGATCATTCTGCTGGTGGCGCTGATCCCGTTCGCCTGGGCCATGCGGCAGGTGCCGCCGAAAGCCGAGAGTGCGGACAAGCGGGGCATGGACCCGGCGGCGAAACCTGCGACGCCTTAAGCGGCTTCTTGCGGCGTCAGCGTCTGCAGGGACAGGGCGTGGACCGGCCCTGCCAACTCGTCTGCGAGCAGTTCGTTCACACGACGCTGGCGATCGACCCGCGAGAGGCCATCAAAAGCAGCCGAAACAATACGCACGCGGAAATGTGATTCGCCGCCATCGGGGGCACCAGAATGCCCCGCATGCAGATGGGATTGGTCCACGATCTCAACGCTCTGGGGACTGAGGCCCTGCTCCAGTTTTTCACGAATTCGTTGAGCAACCGCCACCACAATCTCCCATTAAAAATAACCGGTTAAACAGCGCGCAAATGGGATTTCTGTCAAGTCTGTTTCCGCCAGCAAACCCACCCCATAATAGTGTCCATGCCTCCTGAAGATTACAAATATAAGCCGCGAATGGGCTTTGATATCCGGGTCAAGAATGCCCGCGGAAAGAAGGCCGCCCCGCGCAATCGCGCCAGCGCCAATGCCCGTGAATGTGAACAGCCTGGCTGCGAGGAAGCCGCCGAAAGCCGGGTGACCAAGTCGCCCGAAGCCCTGGATGAATTCCTGTGGCTGTGCCCTGCCCACGCGCGTGAGCACAACAAGAACTGGGACTATTTCGCCGGCAAGAGCGAGGGTGAAGCCACCAAGATGCGTGAGCAGTCACGCTACGGCGATCGTCCGACCTGGACCATGGCCAAGAACGGTCGCGCCTCGGCTGCCGCCCGCGCGGCGATGGGCGGTGCCCAGGACGAGGTCGAAAGCCAATTGGGTTTCTCCGCCCGCTCGACACCGAAAGACGATGGCGTCTATCGCGACGGTCGTCGTCTGACGCGGCTACAGGCTCAGGCGTTCCGGACGCTCAATCTCAAGCCGACCTGTACCAGTGCAGAAATCCGCAAGCGCTATGCGGAGCTGGTGAAGCGCTTCCACCCTGACAGCAATGAAGGGGATCGGAGTGCCGAGGCGCAGCTGCAGGAGGTCATCAAGGCCCACCAGCTGCTGAAGAAAGCCAACTTCATCTAGGGCGCATGGTGGCGGGCATCTCGCCCTCCCCTCACGCCCCTTTCACATCCTTGAGCACCGCGGCGGGACCGAGCTTGTCCACGCCGATTGCGGTGATCGTCCCGTCGGTCTCGAGGATCATCGCCCCAATCTGATCGAGCGATCCATAGCCGTTTTCCCGCGCCGCCGAGATCAACTCCGTGCGGCTGACCCGTTCATCTTTAAGCGCTTTTTCGATGATCTGCCCATTGCGATAGAGAAGACGCGGTTCGGCTTTGATCACGTCTTCGACCGCAGAAAAGCGGGTCGAAAAATATGTCACGGCCAATTGCAACAGGACCAGCACAGCGATGGCCATCAATCCCTGGGCCAGCACAACCTCTTTGGACAGGAGCATGGTCGCCAGAACCGAGCCAAAGGCGACGGTGATGATGAAGTCGAACATGTTGAACTTGGACAATGTGCGCTTGCCGGTTGCCCGCAGCATGACGAGGATGCCGACATAGCCCGTCACGCCAATGATCAGCGTGCGTAGCAACGGCGCCAGGCCGTCATAGAACACCGGTTCAGTCAATTGCAGCTCCCATCTTCTTCAAGAAGAACGGGCCGGGTGCGACAATCGTTCCCTAACCGGCGATGGCTGTCGCGGTCCAATAGGTCACGCCGGCGGCGATATACGCAAGCACGGTCAGATAAATGACCATGAACCAGGTCCATTTGGCCGAGTTGGTCTCCCGCCGGGCGACCGCAATCGTCGAGATGCATTGGGGCGCAAAGACATACCAGGCAAGGAAGGCGAGAGCGGCGGGCATGGTCCATTCGCTTTGCAGCACATCTGCGAGGCCTTGTGTGTTCTCGTCTGCGTTCTGCACCGCGTAAACGGTACCCAAAGCGCCGACCGCCACTTCTCTTGCCGCAATGCCGGGCACCAGAGCGATGACCATTTCCAGCGTGAAGCCGATGGGTTTGAAGATGGGTTCCAGCACGCTGCCCAGCCGTCCAGCAAAGCTCTCGCGCAATGTGTCTCCAGGATAGCTGACGAGAAACCACAGGGCGACGGTCACGCCAAAGATCATCGTGCCCGCACGCTTGATGAAGATGGCCACCCGACGCCACAGGCCAAGGGCCAAGTCTCTGAATTGGGGGGCCTTGTAGGTCGGCAGTTCCATCAGAAGGGTCTGTGTGCCGCCCTTGGTCAGACTGCGCCGTAGCAGCCACGCCACAAGGATCCCGCTGATGATCCCGGCCACATAAAGCCCGAACATGACAAGGCCCTGATTGTTGAATGGCCCTACATGGCCCCGCGGCACAAAAGCGGCAATCAGTACCGTGTAGACGGGAATACGCGCCGAGCACGTCATGAGTGGCGCCACGAGAATGGTCGTCAGCCGGTCTTTCTCATTGTCCAATGTGCGCGCGGCCATCATGCCGGGAATCGCGCAGGCAAAGCTCGACAGCAGGGGAATAAACGCCCTGCCGTTCAGACCGGCGCGCATCATCAGCTCATCCATCAGGAACGCGGCGCGCGCCATATATCCTGTCATTTCGAGCAGCAGGATGAAAAAGAAGAGGATGACAATCTGCGGCAGGAAGATGATCACACTGCCCACCCCGGCAATGACACCGTCAATGACCAGCCCCTTGAACCAGTTGTCGGGCAGTATCCCCGACACGGTATCTGACAGCAGACCGACGCCGCCTTCGATCCAGCCCATGGGCAGTTCCGACCAGGCAAAGACCGCTTGGAACACCATGAAGAGAAGCGCGGCAAGAAGGATCGGGCCGAAGATCGGGTTGAGCACCACGCTGTCCACCTTGCGCGTGAATCTGTTCAGTCCCGGCTCCTTGACGAGGGCCTGGTCAGCCATGGCCTTGGCCGCCGCTCCATCGTCCCGCAATTCTGGCAACGCGACGGCCCCGCCAGCGGCAATGGCTTTAAGCAAGCCCTCCCGGCCTGCCTTGCGCGGCGCGGTGGTGGGCACGACCGGAACGCCCAGCAGCTTGGACAGCATATCGACATTGATATCGAGGCCGTCGCGCGTGGCGATGTCATACATGTTGAGTGCGACGATTGTGGGCTGTCCCCGCTTCAGCACCGACAGAACGAGCGGCAGATGTCGGCGAAGCTGGGCCGCATCAACGACGCAGATAATCAGATCTGGCGCTGGCACGGCCGATGACTGGCCATCAAGAACCTCAAGCGCGACGCGGGCATCGGCGCTGCGCGGACGCAGGCCCATGACGCCGGGCAGGTCGACAAGATTGGCCTCCCCGCCACCGGGCATCGCCATCCGCCCCTCGCGCAACTCCACGGTGACACCGGGATAATTGCCAATTTTCGCGTTACCGCCAGTCAGGCCGTTGAACAGTGTCGATTTACCGGCATTGGGCGGACCGACGAGCGCAATGGTCGTCCCGGCGCGATGGTGGACGTGCTCGTGGTCAAGCGGGTCATCGGTGATGGGCTCAAGAACGGTCATGTGCGCTCCACCATGATCGCGGTAGCTTCACGGCGCCTAACCGCCACGATCGCGCGCCCGACCCGGACGGCCAGTGGTGTGCCGCCAATGGCCCCACGTTCCAGCAATTCGATGACCTCGCCGACATGAAATCCAGCATCGGCAAGATCAGCGATCAGGGCATCATCGTCTTCATTGATCGTGGCGATGCGGCCGGTTTCGCCGCGACGAAGTTGGTGCAAGGGGGTCATGACATTCATGGGGTCTCAAACCACAGTTGCGAATGGTTTGCAATTGCCGTAGCGATCGTTTTCGCTGGCATCGCGACGTGCTGTCACGTCGCCGGCCTGCCCCGTCGGCTCTATTTTTGTGATCATGCGCCGCGCCGGAAAAACCGTCTCCAAATCTGATTTGCCTGAGAAGGACTGCCTTCATTGTGGTCGCCCCTTCACGTGGCGCCGCAAATGGGCCGCGGTGTGGGACGAGGTCCGGTACTGCTCGGACCGCTGCCGACGGGAAAGGAAATCCAATGGCTCTTCAATCGTTTGACGCCCCGATACATGCCGCCATTTTCGGCATGGGGGGCATCGGCCAGGCCTTTGCCCACCACCTTGCTGGTGACCCAGCGGTTGAAGGCGTGCACTGCTTCTCGTCCCGAGAGCTCACGTCGAAAGACAAGATAACCGCCCATCATTATGATCCACATGATGAATCGAGCATTGCCCAAGCCGTCTCATCAATTGCGGATACACCGATCAATCTGGCGATCGTGACCATCGGCACCTTGCATGGCGACGCATTCGGGCCCGAGAAGGCAATGCGGGATCTGGATAGCGACACGTTCCTGAAGCTGATGCAGATCAACGCCCTCATTCCCGCCCTGATCGGCAAACACCTGCTACCGCACTTCAAAAAGCGCGACCGTGCGATCTTTGCCGCCTTGTCGGCGCGCGTCGGCAGTATCAGCGACAATCGTCTTGGAGGATGGCACAGCTATCGGGCGTCAAAGGCGGCCCTGAACCAGCTGGTCCGCAATATGGCAATCGAAATCGGCCACCGGAATGACAACGGTATTGCCGTGACATTGCATCCGGGCACTGTGGACACGGGCCTGTCTGCTCCGTTTCAGAAGCACGTTCCAGAAGGAAAGCTGTTCACGCCGGACTATTCAGCCGGCGAGATGCTGAAGGTCATCGACGGCCTGACGCCCGACGATAGCGGCAAGTGCTTCGACTACGCTGGAAAACCCGTCATCCCTTAAGGCTCAGGGGACGAGAACCCATTCCTGCTTCTCATTCTGGACGCAATGACCAGACGGCGCGGAATTGATCAGTTCCTCCGCCGTTGCCGCAGCAGCGATGGCTGGCGTCACGCCATTGCGGGAGGCGAGGCTGTCGTAGGCGGCGCTGCGCTTCTGATTGATCTCACGGACCGAGCGGCGCAGGGCGTCGCTGGCGGCCTTGTCGTCGATGACCCCCAGATAGCCGTCGATACGCTCGCCAACCACGCAATCGGACTTGGCTTGCTCGATAATGGCAGGTGCGGCGACCACATGGGTCGCGAACAGGGCCATCGGCAGAACGAGCATGGCTTTCAGCAGACGATATTTTTTCATGGACGGCCCTCCTAGAAGATATCGGGATTGGACTGAATCAGGTCCTCAACATCCTTGTCGAGCCGGACACGCACGTCCTGTTCGATCTTGACGTTGAGATTGATCTCGATCGGCTTGTCAGGCGCCTGCACCTTCACCGTGGCGCAGCCGGACAAGAGAGCAATACCCATCATGCCTGTCAGGGCGACCCATGGTCCAACGGTCTTGCGCATCATCCGGTCCATCCCTTCGACTTTGTTGGCTTTACCATGCCATTGATGGCGGCAAAGGGAAAGCACTCTCAGCGCGGCTGAGCATTCATTCATTCGGTGGTTGCTGAGGCCTTGGCCTGCTCTCTCGCGCGCTCGAGCTGCAGGCGATAGTCGGTCGACAGGCGTGCCTGGTCGATCAATGTCAGCAGCGGCACTTCAATGCGCGCCCGCAAGATCACAGGCGCTGTCACCGCCTGCTTCACCCGTCTGTCAGAAGGCGTGACTTCGCTCGAGCCTTCAAACTCGAATGCGAAATCCAGATCGCCGTCGAGACGACCGTTGATGTCGGCGGCAAAGGTCTTGAAGTGCAGCTCCTCGAGCACATCAAACGCCAGCTTGGCGCTGTCATTCGCCTGACCTGCAGCAGCGGCCTGACCTTTATATCGGATGACGCCGGGGCCGGTCGATGCGAGCCGTCCATTGACGAGCCGGATCTCGAAGTCATCGATCCGCAGGGGCAGCTGGCCCGCCACCGCGCCCTCACCCGACAGGCCCGGCACGTTAAGCAGCGCCAGAGCCTCGGCGATGCTGACATCCTTGGCGGTCAATAGCGCGTCGGTCGTGCCGTCGAACGCGATATGGGTATCACTCGCGCTGATCTCGCCGCCGAGCCAGGGAAACACAGCCTCATGCACGGTTACCGTATCATCGCCCGGCACCGTCAGGCGGATGCGGCCGCCATCAAATTTTACCGCCCCCAGATCAATCCGGTCGAGGGTCAGACGCTGTTCCCCGTCGCTGGTGATTGGGGCCAAGCTGGAAAGATTGAGTGTTCCGGTCAGTCCCCGCGTCTCCTTCACAACCACACCCGGCCCCCGGAACGACACCCCGTTCAGGACGATATTCGCACCGGACTTCAGTTCGTCGCCGGTCCAGTCGAGTTCCACACGGGCATCCACACCGCCCGTTGCGCCGGACACGATACCGCGCAGAGCGGGCACGATACCGGCAGGCTGCAATCCGCCAGGCGCGAAGGTGAGCGCACCCGTGGCAAAGGCGCCCTGGCCGCCGCCGGTCGACAGATCGTGCTGACCCGTAATCCGCCCAAGAGGCATAGCGCTGGCCGTCTTCACATCCAGCGCCACATCGATCAGGTCCGACTTCAGGCGAACCGGCCCCGTGACGCTGATCGGGTTGAAACGCGGCGTCTCCTGCGCATCGGCTATATCGACCTGACGCAGATTGATCTGACCGACCACGCCCTCCGTCTGCAGATCAAGCGCCGCGTCACCGCGCACCGCCGAAATCTCGACGATGTCACCATAACGGGCCACTCCCCCGCGCAAGGTTGCTGTCACGCGCGCTGGCTGTTCGCCGACCGGTCCTGTCAGCTGGGTGCCCAGCGATATGTTTCGGGCAATGGCTTCCGTGCCGCCAGCCAGACTGACCGTCCCCATGCTGAGCGATGAGCTCGTCCGATAGACCGGCGCGTCATTGACGCTGTAGGTGAAAATCGGCGCCTCACCTGCGGGACAAAGACGAATTGTCTGGATGGTCGCAACCCGTCCCTCGGCACCGTCGGCCAAAAGGCGCGGCACGGTCAGGCATCGGCCCGGCAAGGTGCCGACCGTATAGGTCCCGGCCGCGAGATCCCCGCTGATCAGGAGCGGAGCGTCGAGGCGCGCCGCGCGAAAACGGTACGTCCCTGCCCGCGCATCAAGCCCCTCCATGCCCAAATCTGCGTTCAGGGCGAGTGTGTCACCAAGAAGGTTGCCGCTGGCACTGACCGACACTGCGCCTGTCTGACCCGGCCCGACGGTCAACCGGTCGAGCCGCCCCTCTGCCGTAAACGTGATCGGCTGCCCCGGTCCCATGGCGACCTCGCCTGACAGATGCCCGGAGGCTGGCGGCGTGGTGAAGGTAACAGCGCCTGCTATGGCCGTGTTGTCGCCATCGGAAGTCAGGAAGGGTCCCGCCGAGGCCGGTAATAACCGCAGTGCAAGCTCGGCCCCATCGGTGACGACGAGCCCCGTATTGCCCAGGGTCACCGACAGCCTTCCGTCCGCTGCATCCGCCGAAACGCTGCCGGAAAAGTTGAGGACCGACGGCGTGGCCCCGACAGCTGCAAGACTGGATGTCAGCGGCGCCAATAGCGGGCTTGCCGAAAGGCTGACGTCAGCGCTTTGCAGTTCCAGTCGCGCCGCGGCCGTCACGTCCGCATCGGAGCGAAGCACGTTGTTCAAGACCAACTCCCCGTCCAACGCGATGTCATCAATGGCAAGGTCCGTCCGGCGGAGGCCCGTCTCACCGTCCAGGAGAAACGCCACCGAGCCATCAGGCCGCAGATCGGCGCTGCCCTTGAGCGCGGTATCGACGAGCTGCAGCCGTTCAAGACCGGCCCGGGCTGTCTTGCCACTGACCTCGAACGTGCCCGTGATATCCTGAAGCAGTTCGCCCTTCGCGATCATCTCGGCTTCGCCTTCCGGCGTGAGCAGTCGCACATCGACCCGTTCGATCCGCAGCGCATCAAGAGGCAGTGACGTCGGCGGCAGCGTGTCCTCGCCATCCCCGCCCGACCAGGTAAATCCGCCAATCGTCAGGCGACCTTCCGGTGAGAGGCGTGCCGTCATTTGGGCCCGACTGATCACAATGTCGTCGACCCGGCGCTCCTTGACGGCCTCTTCGATGTCGTAGGAGACGATGATATCCGCCGTGAACGCTTCGGGGCCTGTGCCGCCCGTCAGCTTGAGCGTCAGGCCCCGAGGTCCGAGGCGCCCGACATCGACCTGCGGGGTATCAACGCCCACATCGGCCATCTGGTCTTCAATGATTTCAGCGAGAATCTTGCCGCGTGCGAGATAGGCGGAGCCTGCCAGGATCGCGACGATCGCCAGCAGCACGAGGAAGATCGTGACGCCAATCTTCACAGTCGTAATCCTCCCGTATCCACACGCGCGCCCGCCGCTGCCGTCACACTCGGACAGCTCAGCGCCGGACACAAGTCATGAGAGGATGTAAGGGCAAAACAGAGCGGGACGACCAGCGCCCCGCCCGGCCTTAATTCGAAGCCACCGGCGTGGCACCACCGACGGCCAGATAAAGCGCTACGGCATTGCTGGCGCGTTCGGCCCGCGCCGAAATCAGGGCCTGCTGTGCCTGATACACCTGCCGCTGCGCATCAAGCACGGACAGGTAATCAGACACGCCGCCGCGCAGGCGTTCCTCGGAAAGGAACTGGGCCCGTTGGGCGGCTTCGGTCAGACGTTCCAAGGCGGCAATCCGCTCATCAATCGTGGCAGCCACCGCCAGGGCATCTGCCGTTTCGCGGAACGCATTCTGGATCGACTTCTCATACTGCGCGAGGGCGATGTCTCGCTGGGTCTTGGCCAGACGCAGGTTCGACCAGTTGGCACCGCCCGCGAAGATTGGCAGCGAAATCTGGGGCGTGAAGCTCCAATAGCCTGTGCCGTCCGAGAACAGACCATCAAGGTCTGTACTCGCATAACCCGCACTGCCCGTCAGGCTGATGCGCGGGAAAAACGCTGCCCGGGCTGCACCGATATTGGCATTGCGCGCCATCAGTGTCCGCTCAGCGGCCTGCACATCGGGGCGCGTAAGAAGAATATCCGACGACTGACCGACTGTCAGATCGAGCCGCAACGGCGTGAAATCGTCTGCCGCCCGGTCCAGAAGGTCGTCCGAAACAGGCGCGCCGGTCAGCACCATCAAGGCGTTCAGGCTCTGCCGACGCTGGGCTGCAAAACGCGCCCGATCGGCCTTGGCCTGCTCGACACTGGTCACGGCCCGCTGGTAGTCCAGATCGTCGGCGACACCCGCATCAAAAAGCGCCTTGGTCAGTTCAAGCGATTGTTCCTGACTACCGGCTGTTTCCTCAGCCAGCTGATAAAGCCGGTTATTGGCCACCAGATTTAGCCAGCCATTGGCCACCGACGCGATCAGCGACAGCTCCGCCGCGCGGGCGTTTTCTTCTTGTGACAGGTAGGACTGCAGGGCCGCCCGGTTCAGGCTTGTCACCCGACCGAACAGGTCAAGTTCATAAGCCGTGACAGCCAGTTGCGCGCGCGCCTGATCCGTCGACAGCGTTTGCGCAACGATCGGGTCGACATCGGGATCGTCATCGTCCATCAGCCCCTGCTCGGTCTGGGAGACCGAAGCAGACAGCGACGGGAAGCGCGCCGACCGGGTAATGCCGAATTGCGACCGCGCCGCCTGAACATTTAGCATCGCCACCCGCAGGTCACGATTGTTCTCAAGCGCTGTCTCGATCAACTCGGTGAGAGCCGGTGACGTCACCACCTGGCGCCAGTCGACACCGGTTACATCAATACCGTCAGGCGCATCGCCCTCAGGCAGGACTGACGGGACCGGCGCATCGGGCTGCTCATAGCGCGGGGCCATGGTGATGCAGCCCGAAAGGGTCAGGGCGCTGGCAGAGACCAGCAGAATGCGTGACAACATTTTCCTCAACCTCTCTTACGCGGCCAGTGCGGCCCGTTGGCTGGGCTTCATCAGGGGTTTGGCCCCCGTCAGCTTACGGATCAAGACATAGAAGAGCGGCGCAAAGAAGACACCGAACAATGTCGAGGCAATAACACCGCCCAGCACAGCCGAGCCGATGGCGATCCGGGCAGCAGCCCCAGCACCATCACTGAAGGCCAGCGGAATAACACCAAAACCAAACGCCAGTGATGTCATCAGGATCGGACGGAACCGCATACGGACCGATTCCATGGTCGCCGTCATCAGGTCCTTGCCTTCTTCCTCAAGCAATTTGGCGAATTCGACGATCAGGATGGCGTTTTTCGACGCCAGACCGATCGTTGTCAGCATGCCCACCTGGAAGAAGATGTCATTGGCAAGACCACGGAAATAAGCCGCAATCAACGCTCCGATAATCCCCAGCGGCATGACAAGCAGCACCGAGAACGGCACCGTCCAGCTTTCATACAAGGCCGCAAGACACAAGAACACGACGAGCACGGACATCGCATAAAGCAGCGGTGCCTGGGCGCCGGACGATCGTTCTTCTTCGGACAAGCCGGTCCACTCATACCCGATGCCGTTTGGCAGCTGGGCGATCAGTCGCTCAACTTCCATCATGGCTTCACCGGAACTGTAGCCGGGCGCAGCTGCCCCTTGCAGGTTCATTGCAGGCACGCCGTTGTAGCGTTGGAGCTGCGGCGAGCCGTAGTCCCATTCCATCGTCGTGAAGGCACTGAGGGGGATCATTTCGCCCGCGCCGTTGCGAACGCGCAGCTGGGCAATGTCTTCAGGCATCATCCGATGTTCGGCATCAGCCTGAATGAAGACGCGTTTGATCCGGCCACGGTCAATAAAATCATTGACGTAAAGGCCGCCAAGCGCCGTCGAAAGCGTCGAGTTCACCTGCGACAGGTTCAGGCCGAGGGCCTGTGCCTTTTCCGCATCGATCTGGACACGGAACTGAGGGTTATCCTCCTGCCCGTTTGGACGGACGCCCGTGATCACGCTGCTCTGCCCCGCCATACCAAGGAACTGGTTACGGGCGTTCATCAGGGCGTCGTGACCAAGGCCACCGCGGTCCTGTAGATAGACGTTGAACCCGCTCGAGTTGCCCAAGGACTGGATCGGTGGCGGCACGATGGTGAACGCCATGCCTTCGGTGAAGCTGGAGAAATAGCCCATCGACCGTCCGGCCACGGACTGGACGTCCTGACCCGGCTCGGTCCGCTCTGACCAATCCTTCAGACGAAGGAAGGCAAGACCCATATTCTGCCCCTGCCCCGCAAAGGAGAAGCCGGCAATGGTGAACAGGCCTTGGACGGTGTCCGTTTCTTCGTTCAGAATGTAGTTGCGGATATCACCCAGCACCTCGTCCGTCCGCTCCAGGGTAGCGAGCGGCGGCAGCTGGACGAGCGAGATTGCACCGCCCTGGTCCTCATCTGGCAGGAACGAGGTCGGGATGCGGGTGGACAGCAATGCCGCCATCCCAAGGAGCAAGGCAAAGACGCCCACGAAGATCCACCGGCGACGGAGGATGCGTCCGACCATCCGCTCATATCCGTTGGTCATGGCGGTGAAGCCGCGATTGAACAGCGCCCCGCCGCGGGCAAACACATTCCCGCTAGAGCGCTTGGGCGCATCATCACCAATCGGGTGGACATCCTTTGGCCGCAACAGCGTCGCACAGAGCGCTGGCGACAGGACAATCGCCACCACAACCGACAGGATCATGGCAGACACGATCGTGATCGAGAACTGGCGATAAATGACACCGGTCGAGCCCGGGAAGAACGCCATGGGCACGAACACAGCCGACAGCACCACGGCGATACCAATCAGCGCGCCGGTGATCTGATCCATCGATTTGCGGGTGGCCTGGCGGGGGGAGAGATGATCCTCTTCCATCACACGCTCGACATTTTCCACGACAACGATCGCATCATCGACGAGCAGGCCGATGGCCAACACCATGGCAAACATGGTCAGCGTATTGATCGAAAACCCGAAGGCGAGAAGCGTCGCAAACGTCCCCAACAGAACGACGGGCACGGCGATCATCGGCACCAGCGTCGCCCGGAAGTTCTGCAGAAACACCAGAATGACGATAAAGACGAGGAAAATGGCCTCAATCAGTGTCTTCTGAACTTCGTGGATCGATTTGTCCACGAATGGGGTCGTGTCGTAAGGATAGATGATCTCCATCCCTTCGGGCAGCGTTGCCTCAGCCAGCTCTTCAACCCGCTGACGGGCGGCTTCGGCCGTGTCGAGGGCGTTCGCACCGGACGCCAGCTGGATGGCGAAGCCGGAAGCCGGATTGCCGTTCCACTTGGCGATTGTACTGTAGTCCTCGGCGCCAATCTCGACGCGCGCGACATCAGCCACTTTCACGGTGGCACCGTCAGCCGTTGTCTTGAGGAGAATGTTTTCAAATTCCTCAGGGGTCGTCATCAGCGACTGCAGGGTGATGGTTGCTGAAATCTGCTGACCTTCAATACTCGGAGAACCACCAATGGCACCCGATGAGACCTGCGTGTTCTGTTCGCGGATAGCGGCTGTCACGTCCGCAGGCGTCAGACCGAACTGGGCCAGCTTGTCCGGTTCAAGCCAGATCCGCATAGCGTATTGAGACCCGAAAAGACGCACGTTTCCGACACCATCGAGACGGCTGATCGGATCGACCAGTGCAGAGCGGGCATAGTCGGCAACATCGGTCTGGTTGTAGCGTCCATCCGGTGACACGATACCGACGATCAGCAGGAAGCTGCTGTTCGACTTGGTCACGGTCACGCCCTGGCGCTGGACCTGTTCAGGCAGGAGCGGCGCGGCCTGGGAGAGTTTGTTCTGGACCTGCACCTGCGCGATGTCGGGATCGGTACCCGCTTCGAAGGAAAGCGTGACGGAGCTGGCCCCCGACGAGCTTGAGCTCGATGAGAAGTATTTGAGCCCATCGAGACCCGTCATCTGGCGCTCGATGACTTGCGTCACCGAGTCCTCGACAGCCTGCGCCGAGGCGCCGGGATAGACCGCACTCACCGTGACGCTAGGGGGTGCAATTTCAGGGTACTGCTCAACGGGCAGAAGCCGAAGGGCGATAATGCCCGCGAGCATGATGACGATCGCAATCACCCACGCAAAAACGGGGCGTTCAATAAAAAACTTGGCCATACTGTCCTCTTGCGCGTTCTTATTCGGCCGCTGAGCTGGCGACTGCGCCGCCCTGGCCGCCATCTGGCGCGTTCACCACGGTGACCGGCATGCCGGGCCGCAGCATCTGCAGGCCGGTGACGATAACGTCTTCCCCTGCCCCAAGGCCGTCGGTGACAACCCAATTTCCGCCCTGCGCCTGTTCAACCGTCAGGATACGCTGTTCGGACATCCCCTCGGCAGTAGCGACAAGCGCGTATGCTGCCCCGTTCGGCGCGCGCATCACGCCCGCCTGTGGAACCAGCACGGCATCCGCAATCTCGCCAACCGGCAGGCTGGCACGAACAAACATGCCAGGAAGGAGGAAGCCGTCCGGGTTCGGCACAATCGCGCGCAGAACAACCGTCCCGGCGCTCTCATCAACGCTCACTTCGGAAAAGGCCAATTGCCCCTGATGCTCATAGGCGGAGCCATCTTCCAGAATGACATTCACGGGCACTTCGCGGGGATCAGCGCCGACCATGTCGGTCCTGGCAAAATGCCGCTTCCACTTCAAAACATCCGCAGCTGAGGCGGTCATGTCCACATACAGCGGATCGAGCTGGCGGACCGTCGCCAGAGCCTGCGCCTGGTTCTGTGTCACCAGCGCGCCTTGCGTCACCGTCGAGCGACCAATCTTGCCGCTGATCGGCGCCTTGATTGTCGTGCGGTCGAGATTGATTTGCGCCTGAACGAGAGCGGCCTGTTGCATCGCCACGTCGGCCGCAGCCTGCTTCGCCGCCGCATCGGCTTCATCCGCCTGTTGCCGGCTGACAGCGTTGATATCGACAAGCCCTTTCAGACGGTCAGCATTCTGCGCTGCGACCTGGGCGTTCGCCCGGGTGCGCGCGAGGGACGCTTTTGCACTGTCGAGGGCCGCCTGATATTCGCTGGCGTCGATCTGATAGAGGGGGTCCCCCTCTTCCACGTTCTGACCTTCTTCGAAAATCCGCTTTTCGATGAGCCCGGAAACCTGAGGCCGGATCTCGGAAACCGCATAGGCGCGCGTACGGCCCTGCAGTTCTGCCGTGATCTCGACGGCCTGAGGCTGGACATCAACGGTAGTGACGCGGACACCCTGAGGGGCACCGCCGCCTGGGGCGCCCTGCGCCGCTTCATCCCCGCCGCAACCCGCAAGCGCCGCCGACATCAGCATCACCGATGCTATCACCCCGCCCCGCCGCGCCTGGCCATTTTGGCGAGACCACGTGTTATCCCCGAAAAGCATTTTCATTTTGAATAACCTCACCCCTTGAACTGTCAGGGGAATATCCTGTAACACTAGAATGAACGTTCGATCTAAACATATTGAGCGGTTTGTCAACATGATGCGCTGCACAATACCGCGTCGGAAATAAAAAAAGTAAGGACCCTGATGGGAATCTCTGACTGGACCACACGTGAAGCCTGCTCTCGGCAAGATCAGGTACTGCAAGCCGCCGCTCGCTGTTTTGTGGAGGAAGGCTTTCACGGGGCCAGCATGTCGCGAATTGCCAAAGCCGCGAAGATGAGCCCGGGCCATATTTATCACTACTTTGAAAGCAAGGAGGAAATCATCAAGGCGATCGTCCAGCGGGACGAAGAAGGCGCCTGCGATTTCCTTGAGCGGTTCCGGTCCTATGGGCCAGATGAACTGGCGGATCAGCTGGTGGGTTGTGTCATTGACGGCGTCAAAGGCAACACGGACGCCTTCCACTCGCTCCTGACGCTCGAGATTCTGGCGGAGGCGGCGCGCAACCCCTCAGTACGCGAAATTGTGGCAGATGTGGATCGCAAGTTCCGGCGCGGCATGGCCGATATGCTGGAAGACCGCCTGGGTCTCGAAGATGCATTGATGCGGGTGGAAGCCGTGTCCGCACTGTTCAGTGGGCTGACCATCCGCGCGATCCGCAACCCCGATCTGGACCTCGAACGACTGACCTCCCAGATCCAGAAGGCCCTGCGCGCGCTGCTGGAACCGTAAGCCTAGCTTGCCGTCGACACGCCCGCCCCAGACGAGGAGGGGCACGCCGCAGTATCGGCGTAGATCGCCCGCAGGTCATCCGCAATTGTCATCGGGTCGAACGGCTTGGGAATGACCCCCGCGGCGCCCATTGCCATATAGGCTGCCGTCTCGTGGGTCTGGACCTTGGCCGTCATGAACACAATCGGTACATCGGCGATCGAAGGCATCTTGCGTAGGCGTCGGAACGTCTCCGGACCATCCATGCCTGGCATCATGACGTCCAGCAGGATCATCTGCGGCTCAAAGGTTTCAGCCACCTCTAGCGCGGCAGCCCCGGATGGACAGTGCACCACCTCAAAACCACCAAGATCACGCAGCGCCATCAGCGTCACTTCCCAGATCATTTCGTCATCTTCGACGTAAAGAATGGAATTTAGGCCGCTTGCCATGATGTCGTCTCCGCTGTGCTGTCAGGGCTGCAGGTCGGCAGGTCGATAATGAACGTCGTACCCTGCCCCTCCTCGCTCTGGAAATGAATGGCGCCATTGAGCGCTTCAACGATCGTCTTCGTGATACTCAACCCCAAACCGGATCCGCCGGTCGCACGCGTGGCTGAGCTGTCAGCCTGCGCAAACCGCTGGAATATCCGCTCTCGGAACGCAACAGGGATGCCCGGCCCCCGGTCAGTGACCTTGATCCGAACTTTGTCATCTTCCAGCGCGTCGACCTCAATTGCAACCGTTTCACCGCGTGGCGAAAATTTTGCAGCGTTGGAAAGGAGATTGACGATAGCCTGATTCAGCCGGCTGGGATCGACGGAACAGTAGACGTTTGAAATTGAGGACGTCACCTTGAAGGTGACTTCGTTGTCTTCGCCAAGGCTCATATGGCGATCTACAATGTCCTTCACCAAAAGCGAGATGTCACCGGGTTCGGGATGGAACATCAGCTGACCAGCTGAAATTTTTTCAAGGTCCAGAATGTCATTGACGATCTTGCCGAGCCTGTTGACGCTGAAAATCGAAATATCGAGCAGACGCTGCTCCTTGTCACCAATCTGCCCACTGAGTTTTTGCCCCAAGACCCCCAGAGATGCCCTGATGGAGGTCAGTGGTGTGCGCAGTTCATGACTGACTGTCGAGACGAACTCATCCTTGACGGTATTCATCTCGGTCCGTTCCGTCACATCCCTGACAATCATGGTGTAAAGAATAGCCTCCCCCACATAAAGTTGGCTCACCGAAAACTCCGCAGGGAAAACGGTGCCGTCGGAGCGCCGCCCTTCGAACTCCCGGGCTACCCCAAAGCTGCGCGTGATATCGGTTGCCGCCAGCAATTCCCGGCCGGTGAGAGTCTCATCCAACTCGTTTCGGTCGAGCAGCAGCGCCACATGCTCGCCCAGAGCCTGCTTGATCGTATAGCCAAAAATTCGTTCCGCCGCCGGATTATAGGCCGTGATGTACCCATCGCGATCAATGGTAAGGACACCATCGACAACATTGTCAAAGATCGCGCGGACCTTGCCCTCGCTGTGGATGAGATCTGCCGCCATGGTTTCAAATGCCGACGCGAGCTCACCGATTTCATCGGAACGGTCCGTTGGTAAGTCCAGTGGCCCGCCGTCCCGGCTGACGGCGCGGACACGCCGCGTGATCTGCTTGAGCGGCTCGGTCATCCGAGTGGCCACAAGCGCTGTCGCCACAATGGCGAGCGCCGCCAGCAGAATAGCAAACAGGATTGCTTTGCTCTGCGTCGTGCGGGCTGCCGCAAACAGGGCGTCCTGTGGCACACGGACAGACACAACCAGGCGGGTTTCATTCACGTCCTCGGCGATCGGCACAACGACAGAAGCAACGATATTATCGGCATGCTCCTTTCGCCATTCCGCGACATCACGACGGCCAGGAGACACGCTCGCCGCCTCGCGGTCGCCGGGGTTCAGCGTTGCATCAGCGAACTCGAAGCGGGAGATGCGACCGTCGTCGAACATTTCGATGTGATTGCCGTCTTCGTTCGTGACCAGAATATTGCGGCGGATTTCCAGCTGTCGCAACCGTGTCGTAAGCATCACGGCGTAATTCACATTGACCACAATAATGCCGTCGGCTCTACCGGCACTGTCAAATACCGGCACAGCAACGCGCAGTGTCGGCAACAGATTGTCGTCGAGATCGCCGAACTCGCGGTTATAGGTGACCTTCGAGAAATAGGTTTTGCCCTGCGGGAGGGTCATTGCTTCTTGGAAATAGGGTTCGTTCCCCTTTTCCTGTAATTGTTGTCCCCGGACGAATTCAATCTCACCATCAGGCAAACGATTGACGCGAACAAGTTCCCGTCCATTGTTCGCCGCCCCGATATACCGCACTTGAGTATAGGCAGGTCGCGCCTCCATCATGGAGGAAAAGATGGTCTCGAGCCGACGGGTCCACATTTCCGTCGAAGAGCCGTCAAGCGGGTCCACATCCCCATACGCGGTGCTGCGGCGAATGCCGTCCACTGGCGGCATTCTGGCGATGACTTCGACATCCTTATCGATCTGCTCGTAGGCGGACCTGAAGGCGACGGCGACGAGGGCTGATTCGTGGGCCACGCTTTCCCGTGCCATCTCGTAGGAAGCGTTCGACATATTGGTGATGAAGACGATGCTAAGAACAGCGGAGGTGACAAGAGATATGACGCTGGACAGGATAATGATCTTCAGACGCAAGGATGCGTGGAGATGTGACCCGATTTTTGACAGCACACGATGCATCCACAACCCCTATTCCGTCTTTAGCGCCTGTTGGCCGGCACCTTCACGAACGGTCAGTCTATAAGAAAATAGTTGAGGACACAATTTCTGATTGCGGCGTGTTTCATTTTCAATTTACAGGTTGTGTTTACCCTATGGCAATCATGCGTATCGCGGCAAAGATCCATCTGAATTTATAGGACAATTCGTACGCGACAATGAGCGATTTACCGGCCAATGACTTCGTCAGCCAACGGCATCACCTTTGAACTGATGTGAAGGTCGGCGCCGCGGGCCCGCTCTGCGTTCACCGCAAATTTCACCTTGCCGTCGCGATAGTAGATTTCGATGATACCGTCCCTCTTCACAAAACCATCGGGCATGCCGACGGTCAATGTGGATGTGCTGACATGAGCGAGGCGCGCGGCGCCGCTCGTGGTGATCGCGATGGCGACCTCACAGTCGGGCAATCCGTCATCTAGGAGATCTGAGCGGTAGCGGATCGTCAGTGAACCAGCCTGTCGACCGTCCAACGGCAAAAGAGCATGATGAATATCGGCCTCTTCGAGCAGACAGATGTCGAGATATCCATCGGTCACGGCCGCAGATGGCCATTCCACGAAACGCACGAGATTATAGATCAGTGCTGCACTGACTTTATTTTCGGCCTCACCCATGGCCGCGAGCGACGAGCCCGTCATGGCCGCAATCAGCCAGGGGAAGGTCGCAACTTTGTGGAAACGATGAATACGCATCACACCGCCCCTTAAAACCGCACGGCGGCTTTAAGGAAAACGCGCCTTTCGGCAATGCTGGGGGGGCCTGTCTCATAAACAGATTCCGTTTCCAGACGTTCATCATCGTTGAGCTGCTGCCCAAGCAGTGAAATTTCAAGGCCATCAGTCGGTTGCCAGCCCAGGCGTGCCGACACATCCCAGAAACCGTCCACGGGAAGATCTTTGCCGTCCGTACTCGACCGATAGGCGATACGGGTATCAAACGTAACATTTTCGGTGACCGTCGCGAAGGATTCGAGGGCAAATTTATGTTTCGCCGTTTGACCATCTCCGGGCACCGCATTCACATCCGCCAAACGGATGGGCGCATCGACGTCGAGATCAAGATAGGAGTACTGTGTCCGGAGACGCCAGCGATCAGACATCAGCAAATTGATCGCGATTTCCGCCCCCCTTCCCTCAGCTTCTGCAGCATTGGCATTCAGCGTCGGGACAATATAAATGGGACTTCCGTCGTAGATTTCGATGAACGGCTCGGCCTGGACCGTCATGGCGAGGTTATCGTATTTGTTATAGAAGGCGGTAAGGTCGAGGGAGAGTTTGTCGGACATCATTTGCCGATAGCCGACCTCAAACGTCGTCAGGTCCTCAGTAGAAATATCATCTCCGGTGCCAACAAAAACGACAATCGGCAGAGGGGACATATATTCAGGATCGAACGGCTCAATGCGATATAGATAGATGCCAAGATCCGTATCCACCCGCGATGGTGTGCGGACGGATCGGGAGACCCCGCCCCAGAGATTGGCCGAGGGAGAAACCCGCCACAAACCGCGAAGCGACGGCTGGATTTCAAATCCCGAAACGTCGTTTTCCTCGAATGTGGATCCCACAGACAGGAGGAACCGACCATCTGCGAGATTCCAGCTTGACTGCAGGATGGCACCGTAATTTGTGGTCTTGCGGCTCGCCGGATCGAACGCCACACCTCGGCTATTTTCGACCATACTGTCGTCTGTTTTCAGATAGAAGCCACCTGTTATTTCATGCCCCCCATCGAGGACGGCAAAAAGATCGGCGCTCAAATCCGTGGTCGTGTTGGTGAACTGGCCACCGCTTTCATAGCGTTCAGAGCGCCCATGGGTCGCCGCCATGCGCAATATCAGATGCTCCGTCAGCGTCCGGTTCCAGGTGCCAAAGACATTCCATTCCGTGGCATCGCTATCTGCGACATAGGCCTGTGACGGATCATAGGGGTTGGGCGGTGAAAGGACGGTCTGATAGAACTGATTCGTCGTGATCGCCGCTGAGAGCATCACTTCATCCTTGGCCGTTGGTCTTGTATCCAGGCGAAAGCCCGCATGATCACGGATGAAATCTTCATCGGCACCGACGGACCGTAGCTCACTACGCGTTGTGACGGCCAGGGGTGTGTTCAGCTCCCTGCTTGCAAACAATCGCAAGGAGGTATCGTCACCCAGCGCGAAGCCTGTCCGGCCCGCAACGCGGTAGTCACCCTCAGCCGACAGATCAGCGACGGCGAGATTGCCAATCCCCTCCTCGCCCGTTTTGGTAATGATGTTGATGACACCGTTGGTCGCATTCGGACCCCAGATTGCAGCGCCAGGTCCGCGAATGATCTCTACCCTGTCAATGTCCTCAATGATCGTCGTGGCTGCATCCCAGAATACCCCAGCGTAAAGCGGCGAGTAGACGGAGCGCCCATCAATCAGGACCAGCATCTTGTTGGCAAATCGGCCGTGAAAGCCGCGGATGGAAACGGCCTGTGTGCCGTTGTTCAGACGCGTGACATCCACACCCGGCGCCAGTTTGACAATATCAGGAATGGTGCGGGCGCCTGACCGCCGAATATCATCCGCCGTGATGACATAGGCGGATGCCGGCGTATCCTGTACCGACTGGGCCGTCTTCGAGACAGAGCTGACCTCCACATTCAGGAGCTCTTCAAGCGACATCTCCATCAGGTCGTCATTCGTACCACGGGCCAGCGCGGTTGACGCCATGACAGCGAGGGAACAGACAGACAGGGAATTACGCAGCAGTTTCATATTCACATCCTTGAATACGAAAGTCTGTAAACCATCATGCTTAATATTCAGTTGGACCGCACGCGGATCATGCCGCGTCAGCGATACTCCATTTCGACAGCATCGTGATGATGGAATCCCTGCGAACAGGCTTGCTCAGATAGTCATCCATGCCGGCCTGCCGGCATTTCTGGCGATCTTCCTCCATCACATGCGCGGTAACGCCAATGACGGGCGTGCGCGGCAGGTCGAGTTCCTGTTCAAGTGCCCGAATGGCCTGGGTCGCCTGCAAACCGTCCATTTCCGGCATGGACACGTCCATCAGGACAAGGTCAGGCTTGAATGACTGGAATTTCTCAACCGCAATCCGTCCGTTCCCGGCCAACTCAATGATCACCGCCTCTTTGGCCAGCATGCTGGTAATGACGAGCTGGTTCACCACATTGTCTTCAGCAATGAGGACGCGCAGGACATCTTTGTACAGCACTTTCTCAGTCGTTGCTGCAGACTTGGTCACGCTGACGGATGCAGGCTCGCTGAGCTGCCCTGACAGGGCGATGGCAAGCCGCTTTGCCAGAGCGCTTCCCCGCACCGGTTTCACAAGCCAGTCAACAAACTCCAGACGACCGCGCGTGTCAGTGCTCTGATGAGAAGATACTGATGACAGCATGACGATGGGCAGGGTCGCATATCCATCGCGCTTGCGCACTTCGACAGCGAACTTTTCGCCATCCATGTCAGGCATCTGAAAATCAGTGATGATGATGTCCGGTGGCGTCACCTTGGCGTCCATCCACTCGAGGGCGGCCTTGCCGGAATCAAACGGTATGGGGTGCCCGCCCCAGCTGCCGACCTGTTCGGTCAGAATCCGCCGGTTCACGGCATTGTCGTCGACAATCAGAATTGTCTTGCCAACCAGACACTCAATATTGGCTTCGACCGGCGATTCGAGTGCTGCCGCCTTTGGCAGGCGACATTCGATGATGAACGTGCTGCCGCTCCCCAATTTGCTTTCCGCACGGATAGTGCCGCCCATCAGCTCGATGATCGATCGACTGATCGTCAGCCCGAGCCCCGTCCCCTCATAGGAGCGGGAGCTTGTGGTATCGGCCTGCTCGAATTTTTCGAAGATGAGCCCCAGCTTGTCTTCAGGGATCCCGACGCCTGTATCAATCACCTGAATGGCAAGATCGACACTGTCAGCGGTCTCGGTACCGCTCACGTCGACCAGCACGTGACCACGATCGGTAAATTTGATGGCATTACTGACGAGATTGACAAGCACCTGACGGAAGCGGCCACCGTCGCCCTCGACATTCGGTGACAGGCCCGGCGCCCAACGGACCATCAGCTCAAGGTTCTTCTCGTCAGATCGCGAGGCCATCAACGCCATCACGTCCTCTACCGACCGCCGCAGATCAAACGGTGCCGGCGACAGCGTGAACTTGCCCGCCTCCAGCTTCGAGAAGTCGAGAATGTCATTGATGATGGAAACCAGCGACGTTCCCGACGACATGATGATGTCGGCCAGCTCGCGCTGACGTTCATCCAGACTGGTGTCGAGCATCAGCTCCGTCATCCCCAGAATGCCGTTCATGGGGGTCCGGATTTCGTGGCTCATATTGGCAAGGAAAGCCGATTTTGCCCGGTTGGCTTCTTCGGCCTTATGCAGCGCAAGGCTGAGTTCTTCGGTCCGTTCGTTGACCTGCTTCTCAAGATTACGGTCCCGGGCCTCGACCTCTCGCACCATGTCGTTGAAACCGCGGACGAGACCGCTGACTTCGTTTGCCCCGCTGGCCGTCGCACGCAGTCGATAGTTCTTGTCGACCCGCACCTGGTTCATGACGTCCAGAAGAGCGTTGATGGGCAGAACAAATGCGCGCGCGGCCATGCTCGACAACAGCGTCGCGAGAAGAATGCCGACCGCGAAAACGCTAATAATGATGTACAGATACTGGGACAGCGTTTCCCGCAACCGTTCATCGGACGTCGCAATCACCACCTGTCCAAGGACTTCACCGTCGAGGCTGATCGGCTGCTGCACAATGATATCGGTGTTGATTTGCCGGCTCTCCACCACGCCGTCCCGGTCATAGCGGGCGATGACATCGCCCTCGGCGTCCGTCACCACAGCGGATTTGATGTCGGGGATTTGCCCCAGGGCCTGCAGGTTTTCGAGAACAGCCGACGCATCGCTGAACAGCACCGCTGCAGAGACGTTGGACGCTGTCACAATGGCCAGTTCGTTGCGCTCGCGCTGCAGGTCCTCGCGGAAGGACGATGTTTCATGCAGCAGCAGGCTGACGCTCGCCATCAACAGAACTGTCGTCGCCACGAAAATCGAAAGGAGCGACGCCTGCTTGGCAATGGACAAATTGCGCAGCGGACGACCAAGCCAACGAGCGATGTACACGATAGAAACCCCTTTGCAGGGATACTTTTACGACCAAAGGCTTAAAACTAGCTCTACGTATCAGGGGCGGCGCCACGAAGAGCGACTGCCTGATAAAAAAACCACCAGCTCGGCTCTGAGAGATCGAGAATGGTGGGCGTACCAAGGTTCGAACTTGGGACCCCTACGATGTCAACGTAGTGCTCTACCACTGAGCTATACGCCCGTCGCCGAGCGCGTGCCCGAAACGAGAACCGGGGCATACAAAGCTGCAGCTTCGCGTTCAAGCAGAAAAAGACATATCTGCAGAAGAATTCCGCTGTCACGGACGATGATCATCGCCGCGACAAATCAAATCATGTTAACGCGCGGTTCTGGTAACTATCCTATAGGAGGATAAGGCCGGCCCCGAGCACAGCGCCTACCGACCCGCAACAGAGCGAACCTTAAATGCCCAACGCCATGGATATAAAAGCGTTCATCCTGTTGATGATCGCCTTGTCCTTCGCCGCTTTCTTCCGCCCGAAAGTGAAGGATGACCCGATCTCCAACCGGGTGGTTCTGTTCTGGTTCGTGGCGGCGACCATTCTGATGCTTGCCGCCGTGGTCTGGGTCCGGTTCCTGCTGCTTGCCATTGCAGCGATCATCCTGGCGCCCAAGGAGATGGATTATCGCCCGGCCTTCTATCTGACCGCCATCGTCGCCATCGTTTCCCGGATGCAGTACCGCGTCCCGTTCCCGGGCATCAACTATCTGATCGTCATTGACCCGGCGATGATGGTCGCGCTCGCCGTCGGCATCCCTGCTCTGATCGGCTTTATGGTGCAGCGGCCAAAGGATGATCCCCGAGCCGGCACGCCGGGTACCGATTTCCTGGTGCTGTTTCTCGTTGGCCTGACCGCGTTTCTGTTGTCGCGCGGGGCAAATGCGACATTCACCAACACGCTTCGCAACATCATCCTGCAGTTCACGATCCTCTACATTCCCTATGCCGTCATGTCCCGGGGCCTGGCGAACTGGAATGCCATTCGCGCCCTCGTCATTGCGACCATGACCAATGGTGTGATGATGGTTGCCGCTGGGCTGATGTGCTGGGCGATGAACTGGAACCTGTATTTTCAGGCGGCGACGTTTGTTGAGATGATGGCCGCGTTCTATCGGTCCGGTGCCGTCCGTGTCGCCGTAACGACCGAGCCGACGGTGATCGGAATCTGTCTGACGGCGTTCATGATGGCGCTGTGGTTCCTGCGCAAACAGCTGACAACATCGAAGATCTTCATTTGGGGATGGCTGGGCGGAGGGCTCTTCATCCTCCTGGCGACCCAGGCCCGGGGGGCCTACCTCACCGCCATGGCGGCTGGCGCGGCGTTGCTTGTCTGCAAGATCAAGTCTGTGGGCGCGCGCATCGCGCTGGTCACTGGCCTTGGCGCTGTCATGATCACTCTCTACCTCGCGCTCAGCGCGTCGGGCTTTGAATCCGTCGACAAATACGGAACATTCGAATACCGCCAGGAGCTGCTTGAAGCCAGCGTCAAGGAAGTGAAGGGCTCACCCTTTTTCGGCAATCCTGACTACTACAACAGCCCGAACTTCCAGCATCTCTGGCAGGGCGACGGCATTATCGATTTCGTGAACACCTATGTTCAGTATGCGCTGAAATTCGGGCTGATCGGCCTGATGCTGCATATCCTGCTGTTTTCGAACGCCGGGCTGCGATCCATCAAACACGCGGACCGGTTGCGATTTGGGTCCGGCCCGCTGACCGATGATGGTTCTGCGGGCATTGGATACGGCGTTGCGGCGCTGATGGCTGGCATGATGGCCATGATCATGACCATCAGTACCGTGTCCTATATCGAGCCGTTTCTGTCGATATTGGTCGGCACAGCAGCCGCCTATGCGCGCGTGACCAAGGCGAATCTGGCGTCCGCCACACCACTGTCAGCCGTGACGGCTTCACCGCAGCCAGAGCCTGCGCCCCAACCTCACGAAGAAGCCGCCAAGCCAAATGCGCTACCGGGCCGCAAACCCTTCGAGATCGATGTGACACCGGGTCCGCGGGGATGGTCGGGCTGAATTTAGTTGATTTTTAATAGAAATTAGCGGGGCGTAAAAACGCGATCGTCATAACTTAGCGCCAGCCTGCCCACCGTATGCGTGGGGAGTTGCGTTGATGGGTACAGTCAAAAGCTATCGGACCGATCTGCCGGCACGATTGCTTATACAGGGAATGCCCGAGCGGTCAGGCCGCGTTGTCCGGATGGCCAGAGGCGGTGTTCTGGTCGAAGGCGTACACGACGCTGCAGATAATGCATCGGTCGTCCTTTATCTTGAAACCGGTGAGCGGTTCGAGGGGACCCTGCGGCAGGTCGGACGGGATGTCGTCAGCATCGCGGTACGCCGTTCAGAGAAAAAGCATTCAAACCTCTGGCGCTATCTCGACGAGAAGTATGGTGGCTCCTCCCCCATCCGGCCCGTGTCTGAGCGGCAGGAGCGCCGCCAGCGCGGCGCCGAACGGATAAAGGCCGACGTGCCGCGAACCCTGTGCACCCTGCCCGATGGCCGCCAAATCCCCGCACGGGTCATGGACATCTCATTGAGCGGCATGGCCATCGCAATGGATCACGTGGCGGAGATCGATGACATTATCGCCATCGGCAAGGTGAAAGCCCGGATCATCCGGCGAACCGACAAGGGATATGGCTGTGAAATTCTGCCCGAAATCAGCCGGGGGCGGATCGCCACGACGGAGGCTCAGCTGGCCCGCACCCGAACGGGTACGGATCAATGCGACTGACGACAGAGGGACCGACAGCAAAACGGCCCGCCCCTTTCGAGGCGAGCCGTTCTGACTGAGCATCAAGCAATCAATTAATTGCCAGGGTCTTTGCTGTCGTCGACATCAACATCAGCTTCGACATCAACGTCAGGTGCGTTCAGACCTTCGTCATCAATGACTTCGTCTTCAAGGCCATCAGCGTCGTCTTCAGGAACGTCAACGCTGACCGTTGGCACTTCCATCGTGACTTCTTTCGTCCCGGTGCTGACTTCTGGACCGCGGACTTCAACGTCAGGCAATTCCCCACCATCAACGTCGACGGAAGGCATTTCGCCGCCTTCAACGTCCGTATCAGTGAAATACATCCACGCCACTGCGGCGACCAGAACAACAACAATTGCGGCAATAACTTTACCCATGGAAACCTCTCCTTTGGTTTGAGAAGAGAACACGACAGAACCGTAATGGTTCCACAGGTCGAATTAACTTGTAACGCGAGAGATAATCGGGGCGAGTTTTTTCATGAGGACAGGATCGCGATGATCCGGTGCCGTGATCAGGGCAAAGTCGAGCACGGTTTCGATGCCAGCTGGCGACGGTGTGCGTTTCGGGCCGATGGTCGGCGCCAGTTTCTGCAGCATGGTCCGGGCTTTATCCGCGTTGCCACGCAGCACTTCGAGCACGTTCGAGACTTCGACCGCCGCCACTTCCTCGTGCCAGCAATCATAATCCGTGACCATGGCGAGGGCCGCGTAAGGCAATTCGGCTTCCCGGGCGAGTTTGGCTTCGGGCATGTTGGTCATGCCGATCACATCGCAGCCCCAGGATCGATAGAGCTTGGATTCTGCGAGGGTCGAGAACTGCGGCCCCTCCATGGCGAGGTAGGTCCCGCCCATGTGCACGGCGATATCCGATGCTTCGCAGGCATCAAAGACCCGCTGGGACAGGCCGGGGCAGACGGGGTGCGCCATGGAGACGTGGGCGACAAGACCGGGACCAAAAAAGCTGGAGGCCCGTCCGCGCGTTCTGTCGATGAACTGGTCGACCACCACAAAGGTCCCCGGCGCCAGTTCTTCGCGGAACGACCCGCAGGCCGAGATGGACAGCACGTCTGTCGCACCGAGCATTTTCAGCGCGGCGATGTTGGCCTGGAAATTCAGATCGGATGGGGGAATGCGGTGCCCCGCGCCGTGGCGAGGCAGGAAGAGCATGCGGACGCCGGAGAGCCGTCCTTCCAGAATGGGATCGGACGGCTTGCCCCAGGGCGTGTCGATATCGTGCTCGGCAACTGTTTCAAGACCATCGAGCGCGTAGAGCCCGCTGCCACCGATGACAGCGAGGCTCATTTCGTCACTCATCAGTGAACCTTCTTCCAGATCTGCTTGTAGGAAAAGTAAACGATCCCGGCGAAGATCAGGAGATAGAGGAGCACGGCGCGGCCCAGCGATTTACGCTGTTCCAGCTTGGGCTCGGCGGCCCATTGCAGGAAAGCAACCACGTCCTCGGCATACTGCTCGACCGTTTCGGGCGAGCCGTCTTCATAGCTGATGACGCCATCTTTAAGCGGCGCTGCCATTTTGAAGACGCCGCCTGGAGGCAGTTCGACGCCGTCTTTGACGTGACCTTCCTCATCAACATATTCAGGCTTCAGAAGCGCTTTGGTGTCGCCGGGATAGTACGGGTTGTAATGCTGCCCCGCAGGAACCGAGATCGTTTCCGGCGGCTCCTCATAGCCCGTGATGAGGCTATAGATATAAGCCGGGCCATGATGCCGGGCTTTCACCAGAAGGCTCATGTCAGGAGGATACGCCCCACCATTGGCCGCCTGGGCCTGTTCACGGTTGGCATAGGGTGATGGCAGATAATCAGATACCAGACCCGCACGCATGAACATGTCACCGGCATCATCGGGTCCGTCTTCGAACTGATAGTCCTTGGCCAGCGACTTGATGATCGGGTTGGACACCGGGTTCGAACAGTCCGTCGACTCCGGGATGCCAAGACCTTCAGGACAGCGGTCCAGATAGAACGGCCCACCCTTTTGGCCCAGATGGCGGAACGCGACGAGGTCCATGGAGTGACAGGAGGCACAGACGGTCCGGTAGACCTGATAGCCGCGCTGCAGCTGGGCCTGGTCGTAGTGACCAAGGATACCCGCCCAGCTTTCGTGAACGTGCTTCAGTTCCTTGGTTTGACCTTCGGCAGCCGTAGCAGCAGATGTCAGGCCAAGGGCGGCAAAGGCGGCAAGAGCAGCGGATTTCATCATCATTTTCATTGTTCTTACTCCGCCGGCACCGGACGCGTCGCCGTACCCGGCAGGTCCTTTGGAACGGTCGGGATGAGATGCTTTTTCTTGTCTTTCAGAACCGCTTCCGAGATCGAGCGTGGCAGTTCTTTCGGTGTTTCAGTCACCGACAGCACCGGCAGGATGATGAGGAAGTAGGCAAAGTAATACGCCGTGCCGAACTGCGCCATCATGATGTAAGGCTGTTCGGCCGGTTTACCGCCGAGCCATCCGAGGAAGAAGAAGTCCACGAACAGAACCAGGAGCCACAGCTTGGCAATTGGCCGATAACGCATGGATCTGACCTTGGAGCGGTCAAGCCATGGCAGGAGAAGCCAGATCAGGATCGACGCCAGCATGGCGATCACCCCGCCGAGCTTTGAGTTGATCAGGACGATATCTGTGAACGGAATGCCGATATCAAACGTGATGGCGCGCAGCATCGCGTAAAACGGCAGGAAGTACCATTCAGGAACGATGTGTGCCGGCGTCACCAGCGGATTGGCGCGGATATAGTTGTCCGGGTGACCCAGGGCGTCCGGCATGAAGAACACGAACGTCATGAACAGGATCATGAACAGGATAATCGCGAAGCCGTCTTTCACCGTGTAATACGGGTGGAAAGGCACGGTGTCTTTCTCGTCCTGAACATCGATGCCTGACGGGTTGTTGTTGCCCGGCACGTGCAGCGCCCAGATGTGCAGGATCACAAGACCAGCAATCAGGAATGGCATCAGGTAATGCAGCGCGAAGAACCGGTTCAGCGTCGGGTTGTCGACCGAGAAACCGCCCCAGAGGAGGGTCTTGATCGGGTCACCGACCACCGGCACCGCAGATGCCAGTGAGGTAATCACAGTCGCGCCCCAATAGGACATCTGACCCCATGGCAGCACATAGCCCATGAACGCGGTGCCCATCATCAGGAGGAAGATGAGAACGCCGAGGATCCACAGGATCTCCCGCGGTTCCTTGTAGGAACCATAATAGAAGCCCCGGGCAATGTGCAGATAGACGGCGATGAAGAACATCGACGCGCCGTTCATATGCGTGTCGCGGATGAGCCAGCCAAAGTTTACGTCACGGTCGATGTGCTCGACAGACCAGAACGCCCATTCGGTATGGGCGGTATAGTGCATGGCAAGAACCACGCCGGTCACGATCTGCACCATCAGCATGATCGCGAGGATGCCGCCGAAGGTCCAGAAATAGTTCAGGTTCTTTGGCGTCGGAAAATCGACGAAGCTGTCATAGCCCAGACGGACAATTGGCATGCGCCGGTCAATGAACTTCTCGACGCCAGTTTTGGGATCATATGTGCTTTGATGTGACATTGCAGATTAGCCAAGCCTCACAACGGTGTCGGAGATGAATTCGAGCGGCGGAACGGCGAGGTTCTGGGGCGCTGGCCCCTTCCGGATACGACCAAGCGAGTCGTAGTGGCTGCCGTGACAGGGGCAGAACCACCCGCCGTAATCGCCTTTGACCTCACCCTCGGCCGTGCCGAGCGGGATACAGCCAAGGTGCGTACAGACGCCCAGAACGATCAGCATGTCGCCCTGCGCCAGACGGTTGTCTTCGGTCGCATCGCCACTGCCAAGATTGGCGTTGCGGGCGTCCTTGTCTTTCAGAGCACTCAGCGGTGTCGCCTTGTCCTCTTTCATTTCCTTGTCCGTCAGGCGGCGGATGAACACCGGCTTGCCCTGCCACATCGCCTTGATGGCCTGCCCCGGCTCCAGCGAGCCCAAGCTGACTTCTTTGGTCGCGAGGGCGCGAACGTCGGCAGCGGGGTTCATCTGCTGCACCAGCGGCAGGACCACGCTGACCGCAGCGGCCGCAGCCGTCCCGGTAGCGAGGAGATGAATAAAGTCGCGGCGGCCTTGATCAACGCCGTCGGGAGACATGGTGGGCTCTTCTGATACGCTCATGTGTCTTCAATCCGTCGGAAAAATTGCGGCGGCTTTGCCATGCGTTCTCTCGATAGTCTAGTGATCCATGCCCATTAGGGCGCATTCGCCGCGTATGAGGGAAAGATTAGTGGATAGAGTTAACAATTTAGCCCTCGGTCTGGTGCTTTTTCAGCCTGAAATCGCAACGAACCTTGGTGCGGCGATTCGTATTGCCGCCTGTTTTGATGCGCGGCTGCATGTAATTGAGCCCTGCGGGTTTCCTTGGAAGTCAAAAGACATTGCGCGTGTGGCCATGGATTACACCGATCTCGCCCCGCCCCAGCGGCATCCGTCCTGGTCGGCATTCAATGCCTCACCGCCGGGGCGTCTGGTTCTGTTGACGACAAAAGCCGATCAGACGATCCATGATCACGTTTTCCAGGCAGGGGATCTCATCGTGATGGGTCAGGAAAGCGCCGGTGCCCCGCCCCATGTCCATGCAGCGGCCGCGGCTCGGGTGCGCATCCCGCTTGGACCACAGGCGCGGTCACTCAACATGGCCGTTGCTGCCGCCATCGCCCTGTCAGAGGCCCGCCGTCAGATCGGCTACACCCCTTCTGACACGCCAAGAACAATTGATTCCGGCCCTCCATCAGCTTAACGGCGCAGCATGACCACCATCGATGACAGAAAAGCCGCAGCGAAGAGCTGGTTCGAGGCGTTGCGAGATAAGATCTGCGCCCGCTTCGAAGCGCTGGAAGACGCAGCAGACCCTGCCCTGTACGGCGACATGCCGGCCGGCCGCTTCGCGTTCTCACCGTGGGATCGGTCAAAGGAGGCCTCAGAGGACCATGGCGGCGGCGTGATGGGCATGCTGCATGGCCGTGTCTTCGAAAAGGCTGGCGTCCATGTTTCCACCGTGTATGGCGAATTCTCGGAAGAGTTCCGGCACCAGATCCCGGGCGCGTCAGAGGACCCTAGGTTCTGGGCCTCGGGCATCAGCCTGATCGCCCACACGCGCAATCCTCATGCGCCAGCCGCCCATCTGAACACGCGCATGATCGTGACGACCCAGAACTGGTTCGGCGGCGGCGGCGATCTCAACCCCATGCTCGACCGCTATCGGGGCGATGACCACGAGGACACGGTCGCTTTTCATGCCGCGTTCAAGAGCGCCTGTGATGCCCATGACGAGGCCTATTATCCGAAGTTCAAGGCGTGGTGCGACGAGTACTTCTTCCTGCCTCACCGCAACGAGGCGCGCGGCGTCGGTGGGATCTTCTACGATCGCCACGATACCGGCGACTGGGACGCGGACTTTGCCTTCACGCAGGATGTGGGCAGCGCCTTTGCCGATATTTATCCCGATCTCGTCGGGCAGCGGATGAACACACCGTGGAGCGACGACGATCGCGCCGAACAGCTGGTCCGCCGCGGCCGCTACGCCGAATTCAATCTGCTATACGATCGCGGTACGACCTTTGGCCTGCGCACGGGCGGGAATGTGGAGTCGATTCTGTCGAGCCTGCCGCCGCTGGCGACCTGGCCGTAAACTGCAATCGCATTCGACAGCGGCGTCTGAAAAAACATGTAAAAATGGCGGGCCCCCGACCCGCCATCTTTCTTCCGATTGCCCAGATCGGACCGAAATACCCTCCCGATATTTCGGCTTCTCCCCCCTACCGGTGCTCGTCGCCCTTCAGACCGGACATGCCCACAAGGGCTGCCAGAAGTCCGAATGCCCCCACGGCATAGCCACCCCACCGGAAATCGCTCAACGAAGCCCCGTCGATCATGAGGAGATCTTTCGCGAACAGGGCAAAGGTCACAACAGCCAGAGCCCCGGTCAAAATCGTCAAAATGCTGGTCACGCGACCGATCACCGGCAGCAGACCCAGAATATTCAGGACCGCCGAGACCACGCCGGCGATGACCGTATAGGTCATCAACTGGCCCATCAGACCGCCACCGGGTGCGCAGTCGCCAGAGACACTGAAGGTCAGGTCGATAAAGCAGTCGGCGGTCGTTTCCGCGAATTTCATCCCCTCAATCGTCGCGCCAGGCATCGAATTGGTGATTGTGCCGGTGGCGTCGATAATCCACGGGCCGAAATAGGCCGCAGCGGCAATAGCGAGCGAGAGTAGAATCCGGATCATAGCGGGTCCATTCGTCAGCGATATGTGGACGTTAACAACGGATTAATGTTCGGCCAAGGGCAAATTTGGCCACGCGCCTCAATCGGTTGGCGACCGTGGCAAAGCTGCATCGAAACGCGCGAGCGTGTCGGACCAGCGATAGGACGTCCGGATGAGTGTCTGTGCCGCCTCGCCCAGACGCGCGGCTTCCGACGGCGATGCGAGCAGCGCATCAATAGCGGTGAACGTTTCCTCCGCCCCATCGGCGCAGACGAGGTGCGTGCCAGGCGCTGCACCTGTTCCGGTCACTGCCCCGGGACTGGCGACCACCGGCTTGCCCATCGCCATCGCCTCCAGCACCTTGTTCTGCACGCCGCGCGCAATGCCGAGCGGCGCGACGGCAATCTTTGAGGCGGTCAGATACGGACGGATATCAGGCACACGGCCGGTGACGGTGACCCCGTCCGTCTGGGCAAGGGCGAGGACCACGTCGGTCGGTCGTGCGCCGACAATGCCGAATGTCAGGTGTGGATGCACCCGACGAAGCTGTGGCCAGACCGCTTTCACGAACCAGACCGCCGCCTCGATATTGGGGCGATAGTCCATGGCCCCGGTGAAAATGATATCGAACGCCTCGGCAGGGATATCCTGCGCCTTTTCTGGCGCCCAATACTCCGTATCCACCCCGTTCCGGAACCAGTCCACCTTGTCTGCCTTCCCGCCGTCCTGTGGGCGGACAAGGTCCGCCTCTTCCGGCGATACAAGAAACAGGGCAGCGGCCCAGCGAGCCATTGCGCGTTCCTCTGCCTGCACGAGCCGGGCTTCGCGCCGAAAGAACGCGCGCCGAAGACCGTTGCCGTTTTCTGCATAGGCGGCAAATTTAGCACTGTCGGCATCACAAAGATCGATGATGGCCGGCGCTGTGGCATGCTCAAGATAGGGGGCCATCTGCGACGAGAAGGCGATCTCCACGGCCGGGCCCGTTCGCCGCTGTCGCTCAACCCACTCCCTCATCGCACGGTCCCGATAGATACCGAAGCTGACCGCCCTGCCCTTGGCCAGCGCCGTCAGACTGCGGCGTATCATGCGCGACCGGTTCAGGGGCAGATAGAACGTCTCCGCACACAGATCATCCAGAACGGCACGATATTGCATATCCGCAGGGTCGTCGATGAGACACCCCAGCGAAACCTCATACCGACCAGCCAGATGGCGAAGCAGGTTCCAGGACCGGATCTTGTCCCCCTTGTCCGGCGGATAGGGAATGCGGTGACACAGAAAGATCGCCTTCTGGCGCGCCCGCGCTGTCATGCCAGATGCCGCGCCAGCATGGGGCCAAGCCGTGTGGCGATCGGCATGGGCAGGTGCTTCCAACTTTGCGACAGAAGCGCGAATTTTGGATTCTGCGGATTGACGTTCGGTGTTTCTTCCGCCCCGAGAAGTTTATACAGATACGTCATGGGCTGCGGCTCGATCCCCCAAAAGGTCTTGTAGGCGTGGGAGCCTGTCCCCCGCTTTGAGCGGCCAAGATCGAAGGTCGTGCACCCCCGCTCCGCCGCATGCCCCAGCATCCACCAGTACAGATAATCTCCGGCGTGAAACGCCCGGGCGCGCGGTGAGATGAAGGCGTTGTAGAGGATGACGGTGTCGCCATGATAATAGCTGATTACGCCGCATAGGGGATCACTCCCCGCACGGACCAGCGTCAACTCCATCGCATCACCAAAGGCGGCCTTTTGGGCTTCCAGCCATTGGCGAGGAAAAACCGGCGTCCCCAGATTGCGCTGGGCCTCGGCGAAATGCAGCCAGAACGTCCGCATATCAGCGGACTGTTCGGCGGACAGCCTGCCCTCTTCAGCCATCGCAATGGCTTTGCGGATATCGGCCCGCTTTTTACGGGGAATAGCCTTCAGCCGGCTGTCTTCATCGGGCAGAATAGGACACGTGAAAGCGTCATAGATGGCCGCCTTTTCGTGCCATCCCTCCTCATGCTGATCAGGGCTGCGCAATTCGATATAGTCAGCTTTGATCCGCGTGGCCTCGGCCTCTGCGGCATCAAGCAAAGCCCGGCGCGCCTCATCATCATCATCGGCGATGACGCCGCCGCCGGTGGTGAAGCCGACTGATATCAGGGCCCGCCCGAGCAGCATGGAACGACGGTCGATGAGCGGCAGGATGCCTGCAATCTGCCCGTCACGCTCTGCATACAGATAGATGGGCGATTGGCCATAAGCCTGCCGCACCACATCGCCCCAGCCAAAGCGGTGAAAAAAGCTGCCCCTAGCGGCATAGGCATCCCATCGCGCCGCATCAGCCGGGGTCGCCTGCCGGACGCTTACGCCGGACACGGTGTTTCCTGCAGCACAGGCGCGGCGATCTTGTCCGCGAACACCTCGTCGATCCGACCCCAGCTGAAGTCACCAACCAGACGCTCTAGCTTCGTTTCCATATGCTGGAGATTCAGACGATGGCGCAGACGGGATTTCAGCGGCAGCCCCGCGACCTTCGGCTGTCCTGGATCGATTTCCCAGGGGTGGAAGTAGAAGACGCCATTGCGCCCCGACCGCTCAAGCGCACGCCACATATACTGACTGGCTGCATAGGGCATGGCGCGAAACCATCCGCCCCCGGCACAGGTCTGGCGTCGCCCCATCATTTCCACGACAGCGACAGGGATTTCGGTGATCCGGTCGGCTGCGTAGGGACCCATTGGGGCATTGGGATCGCCATAATGGTCATGGGCGATCGGATGGCTGGATGAGGAATAGCTATGCCCCGTCTCGCCCAGGATCCGGTGCGCGTGCGGCGTCCGGCCGTCCATCGAAAAACCGGCGGCGCGGTAACCGCGAATGGGGACGCCGGTGACGTCCTCCAGAATCGACTTCGTCCTGATGACATCGGCGCGAAATTCGTCCGGCATCTGATCGAACACTTTGGTGTGGTCATAGCCGTGGCTGGCAATCTCATGCCCGGCGCTGGCAAGGGCCCTGATCGTTTCGGGACAGCGCTCAGCAACCCAGCCAAGGACAAAGAACGTCGCCTTGACGTCGTGCCGGTCGAAGAGGTCGAGAATCCGGCTCGTCGTGTCATGGACGCGAAGCGCGTAATTTTCCCAGTCCGCCCGCTCAATGACCGAGGACAGGGCCCAGACCTGGAACCAGTCCTCGACATCCACCGACATGGCGTGGCGAGGCGTGTCAGCCACGTCGCAACGTGTCGAGTCGCTCATTGAGGCTCTTGAGGCGTGCACTGACATTCTCCCGCGATTGACGGCGCCGCTCTTCAAGTTGCTCGGTTTCGTCGCGCAGGGTTTTGAGCGTCGCCCGCAGCCTGTCAAGGGTTGAGCGTGTGTCCGCCAGGAAAGCTCCCATGGCCTTCTTTGTTTCACTGTCTTCGGACGGCGCCCAGGCACTGAGCATCGCGGTCATGTCCATGCCATCAAGACGGCTGATGTCTTCCGGCGACAATTGGGTAGCGTGATCCCAAAGCTCCCCTTCCATGGCGGGGGCGGCGGGGAGTGCCCGGCCGGTTGGCGCTGGTGGCGTTGGCACCGCGGTCGTCTGCTGGCGACGCTGCATCAGGTCCTGCGGCGACATGGCGGGCCGGCGAACCGGTATCGGTACCGGCGGCGGCGTTCCCGCGGTCGCGCCCGGGGCCGGACCGCTGATTGACGCGATCGCCGCATTCAACTGACTGACACTGACCGCAACGCCGCGGCGCTGGGGCGGTTGCTCAATCGGTGGCAGGGACGTGGGCGCGGGCTCTTCAGCCGTTTCAGCACTGGCGACGTCGACGGCCTGCGGAGCGGGCTGCTCAAGCGCTGGCTCATTGGCGACCGGCGTCGAGGTCATTTCGGCGACATCGGTGCTGGCCGTGTCGTCTTTCTCGGCCGCGGGATCATCGGCGACCGCCGTTTCATTCAGCACATCGCCTTCGCTGACCTGGTTGTGACCGGCCCGGTCAGCCTGGTGCAGCGCGCGGGTCGCAACTTCGTTGATCTGCGCTGGTATACCATTGGTCTTGGCCACGATGGCACGCAGGGCGTCATCGGAAAAGATATCGTCCCGGCTGGCACCGGCCGCGGCAAGGCGTTTGCCGATATAGGCTCGGGCTTCCACAGGAGACAGTGGCGGCAGGTGATAGGAGGCGATGATGCGCTGGCGCAGTTTCTCCATGTCGGCGCGATAAAGCACGCTGCGCAATGGTGTCCGACCGCACAAAGAGATCTGCAGCAGGGCTTCGCCATCATGGAAGATGTTGGCCAGTTGCCGGAGGCGCTCCAGCGACAGGTCCGGCAAATGCTCAGCGTCATCAATGACGACGGAATAGGATCGCCCTGCCGCCCGCTCGCGATGCAGTGCATCGATCAGGGTCTCCTCCCCTTCGGCATCCGCAGGACCGCCAATGGCAGTCAGGATCGGGGTATCAGCATCCGCACCGCTGATATCACGGGCGTTGATGGCAACGACACGGCGGCCCGGCACCAGCTCTTCTGACAGAAGCTGCGACACGATGAGGGATTTTCCAACCCCGGCATCACCGGTGACGATGACGATCCCCTCGCCCTGTTTAATTCCATACCGCAGGTGCGCCAGAGCGCGACGTTGGGCTTCAGCCTCGACCAGAGACGCCTGGCCAGGCTCAGATGCAAAAGGAACCTTGTTCAGGCCAAATCGCGCTTCGATACTCATCCGCGCACCACACTAGTTGCTTCATCAGAATTTCCATCGCATGCCGACGGCAACGACGTTCTCCTGATAATCAAATCTCGTGCCACCGAGGCTTTCCGCGCTGTCACTATCGACATGATAGGCTGATGCTGTGGCCGCAAAACGGCGACCAAGCTGATAGGAGGCGCCGACACTGAGGAATGTTTCGGTCGTTTTGCCAGGCTCGGTTACCGTATCGACAAAGCGGTCACGACCGGCAAAGCCGTCACTCTCGGTATAGGCCACATTGGCATCGATGTTGAGGCGGCGGCTCAGCTGGCGCGAGGCGCCGAGATTGATGGAGCGCTGGCTGCGGCTGGCATTGTCTGCCGTCGCATCGGTCTCGGTCTGACTGACGTTCAGGCGGAGATTGGTTCGGGCGAAATCGCCGCGCAGACCCACCGAATACCGATCAAAAACGGAAGCGCCGAAATTGCCGCGCTCCACATCCTCAAAGCCTGCAGAAAAATCGATAGCCCGTTCAACAAGTGCCTTCGATGCCTGATCCTGGCTGTCGGCGAGACGGCGAATGGTCTGCAGTGCCCGGGTCTGGGACGCAATCGCGGAGGACGCAAAGTCCTGCAGTCCCGTATTGAGACTGCGCATGGCCGACGCCACGATCGTCAGGCGCTTCATGGGCTGGTAGCGCCCGTTCACTTCAAGCGATGTGCCGTCATACCGCTCACCAATCGTGGCGCGCCACTGGCTGTTCTTTGAGGGGGTCAGGTTGACCCCGGCATTCCAGTAGGTGCCGTTGAGGCGATCGGCGCGCGCTTCAGATTCGGCGATCTCATCGGCCGTGGCCATATCGCTCAGTTCAAAGTCGATCTCATCGACGCCGACACCGGCAATCAGACTGACCACCCGATTAAGGCGATACTCCGTATCGAACGATGCACTGGACTGGGTGAAGCGGGTGTCGTCGAGCAGATCGCTGCCGCTTTCCTCGACGTCACGGGTGAAGGCCCCGACCTTGAAGCCGAACCGGTCGAAGAGATTGCCGCTCGAATAGCTGGCCAGAAATTCGGTGGCGATCGAGTCGTTCTCATATTGCAGGTCGTCATCGACGGCCTCGCTCAGGAACTGGGCAATGCGATTGTCCAGTCGCTCGTCGAGAACATTCACTGACGTTGCACGGCCGCGCACCTCGAGCTGGCTGTCATTGGCAAAACGACGCAAGACGTACGGGCTGACAGAGAAACCGCCATAGACGATTTCCTCGTCGGACTGCCCCACCCCGGCGGAGACAAGCGCACTGCTGCGCCCCAGCGCCTGCTCCTGCACGATGGCGGAAGCATCAACGTAGAGAAGATTGTCCGCCACGCGGAAGGTGCCCGAAGCACCGATATTCGGTTCGATGAACACGCTGTCGACATCGCGAAAGCCAAAGCTCGATTCAATATCGTCGTATGGCGCGGCCGATGGTGTGGCCGTATCGGGTATGGTCGTCGGTGCCGGCGTATCGGCGGCATCGACGAGGCGTTCCTCGATCGGATCATCGTTCAGATAGGTACCGACCCGCAGGCTGCCCGTCATAATGCCCGTAAAAGACACACGCTGAATGACCGATGTGCCGGTCAGGGAGGCGCTGGCAATAATGTTGTCGAGCGGCTCAATCCCCACCTCATCGGTGAAAAAGTCATTCTGCCCCGGACCATAGACGTTGTAGCGGGTCAGCGTATCCGGCAGGCGGCGATAATTGTCCGAATACATCAGCCGTGTATCGAGCGACCAGGATTGCTCTGAGAAACTGCGCTGACCGCCGCCGGATTGCTGTGCTGAGGCCAGAACGGGCGACAGCGCCAGAGGCGCTGCAGCGAGAGACAGGAGGCGTCGCAGCTCATGCTTGCGACGCGAGGAGACGACGGGGGCGCTATTCTTTGTCACGGCCATGGCGGTAGTAATACTCCTTGTACGATCCATAATGGATCGCATTCTCAGTCACGAGACAACGGTTAAGAACGACACTGATACGCTCATTGACGTCCAGCAGCTCATCGAGAGCTGTTGCGACAGCAGGTTCAGGGGTTTCGTTCGCTTCGACAACAAATACAATCTCATCAACATGCGGCGCCAGCGCCACAGCCTCGGGCGTCGCCAGCACGGGCGGAGCGTCGATGATGATCAGGCGATCCGGGAAGCGGTTCGACAGGTCGTGAAGGAACAGCGATGTTTCTTCACGGGAGAATAGATCGATCGCGCTACCGTCAAACTGCCCCTGAGGCAGAATGGCGAGCGGGCTGTTCCTTTCGCGCAACAGGCACTCGCGCAAGTGCACGTCGCCCGGCTGGTCGATCAGGTCCGACAGGCCCCGTCCGCCCTTGAGGCCAAAATGGGACAGCACTTTGGGGCGCGGCAGGTCAGCATCGACGAGGACGACGCCGATATTGTCTTCGAGCGCCAGGCTGAGCGCCAGATTGATCGATGTGAAGGTCTTCCCTTCGGCCGGCCGCGTCGAGGTGGTCAGCACCAGATTGGACGGGCGCTGCATCTGCTCATTCATCACCGGCTCGCGGCGGCGGCTGGCTATCTTGCGGAATTTCAGCCGCCGCAGAAGGCGGCGCTTGATCGCGCGCAGTTCCAGCGACAGCCGTTCAGGCCTGTCCGACGGCGTGAAAAAGCCCTGTCGCGCCAGACCTTCCAGATCGATGTCAAAGGGCTCGAGCGGTTCGGCCACCCGCAGGGGCGCCGTATCCATCGGGACCGGCACAGCACCGGGACCAAGCAGGATATTGCTGCTGTCGGAAGGCTTTTCACCGCCGGGGCCATTCAGGGCCAGTTCCACCAGTTTCATCGCAAGTCTCCCTGCATCACGGTGGCACTCTGTAACGCTTCAGTACTCACATCGCCCACCCGGAACTCATACCACCAGTAAAGGCCCATCGCTGCAAGCAGCAGGCCGCCTAGGGCACCTGTGATCGCCATTCGGTCAAAAATGGCACGCAGTCGGTTCTGCGTTGTTGGCGCCGGCGAGATCGCCCCAAGAACTGGCAGTCCCAGCGCATTCTCAATATCGGACGTCTGGGTATAGGTGCGGTCCAATTGAGCCAGAATGAAGGCGAGGCCTGCCGCGCCGCCAATCGCCATCGCGAAGATAGCCAAGGCCAGAAGACCGCGTGGGGGCCAGCTCGGCTCTGCTGCTACGGTCGGGGCCTCGAACCGGCGATACTCAATGGCGCCGCCCGCCTGGGTCAGATTGGCACGCACGTCCATCTGGGCACGCTCGCCGGCCAGTTCCTTGTAGGTCCGCTCAATCTGTTCTTTCTCGCGCAACAGCGAGACCAGGGTCGATTCCGCTTCTGGCGTCTGCGCCACATCGAGGGTGAGGTCATCGATCTCCCCCTGCACGCGATCAGCCCGCAGTCGAAGCCCGGCCAGTTCATCGGACGCCAGCGCCAGATTGGCCTGCAGCGCCTCATATTGCGGGTTCAGCGGAAGGGTCGACGAACCCGATTCCAGTGAGGCGATCTGTGCCTTCAGACGCTGAATGTCGGGATAGTTCTCGTTGAACTGGGTGCGCAGGGTCGCCAGCTGCAGCTTCAACTGATCCAAATCAGACCCGGGGGCGTATTTCGGCGTTGTCGTCAGCGACGAGACAAGGCGTTCGCGCCGCATGGTCACAGAGGTGATCTGCTCTTCCAGGCGCGACTGCTCTTCGATCTTGCTGTCTAGGCGACGGCCGGTCCGGTCGCCGCCAGCCAGCTCATCGGCATTCAGGCGGCGATAATTGGCAATTTTCAGATCGATGTCTTCGAGCGCGGCGCGGCGATCGGCGATCTCACGGTCGAGGGTCGTCAGCGCCCGATCGCTGTCAGCGATGGCGGAAACAAGGTTCTGTTCCACAAAGAGATCAAGGACAGATGACACCACCCGCTGGGCCATGACCGCGTCAGTGTCGAGATAGGTGATGACGAAGTACTGTTCTTCTTCGTTCTCGACGATGATGCGTTCCTGCAGCTCACGGATCGAGCGCTCGAGCTCAACCGGTCCGTCAATGCCCGCATCCATGCCGGTCTCGTAAATGACCTGCTCGATATTATCCCGGGACAGAAGCTGCGTCCGGATGATCCGCACGCCCTTCTCAAGGTTCGGCCTGCCGCTCACCTCGGCAAGCGAAGTATCGAGCGCCGTATCGGTATTGATGTAAACCTGCGCCCGGCTCTCATACATGTCCGGGATCAGCGTGCTGGCCAGCCAGCCCGACATGGCAGCGAGCCACGCCAGACCAGCAATCAACCAGCGACGGCGCCACAGACCGACGACGATCTTGACGACCGGTCTTGGCAGGCTTGGCAACACAGAGAGCATAACGCGCCCTCCCCCTTTTCTACATTTAACCTGCCTGAGACGTCGTCAGGATGACCTTAGAAACGCGTCTCAGGAATAAGGATCACATCGCCGGGCTTGATGGCGACGTTGGCGGAAACATCACCGCGGCGCATCAAGTCATTGAGGCGCAGTCGGTAGGTGACCTGCTGTTCATTGCGGCCCCGGATCAGCTTGGCGCGGTTGCCTGATGCAAATTCGGTCAGACCGCCGACTTCCAGCATCACGTCCAGCACGGTCATGCCGGACCGGTAGGCCAGCGCCCGTGGCTGCTGGGCTTCACCGATAACGCGAACCTGCTGGTCCACCGTGGAAATGAAGTTCTTTACGATCACCGTGACTTCTGGCGATTTGACGTATTCCATCAGCGCCTGTTCGATATCGCGGCTCAGCTCTGTCGGTGTTTTGCCGGCGGCCAGCATGTCTTCGACCAGCGGCGTGGAAATGCGGCCATCGGGACGCACCGTGACGGTCGTCGACAGCTCTTCTGCACGCCAGACGAAAATCTCCAGATCATCATACGGGCCGACGAGATAGTCGGGTGAGGCGTCATCCGGCTGGGTATCAACAGCACTGACGCCCTGGATCCCGGACGTACGCTGCTCAGTGCCACCCGTGTCGACTTCGGCGAGTGACGGCAGGTTTGTTGTCTCGCAGGCCGTGACCGCGAAGAGCGCGGCAAGGCCCATCAGGGCGGTGCGGATCGTTGTATTCAATACGGTTCTCATGTTCATCTCCTCGTACCGCACAGTGCATCGGTCGGGTCCTGGGGGCAGACCTGCAAGAACAATGACAGTCGCAGGGTACGAGCGACGCATTGTGTTCAACTATTTGATACGGTTTTTCTCCAGCCGCGTTGTACCGCCGATCCGGTAAAATACAACGAAGGCTTGCGTGGCCACGATCGAATTCATGGCCGGAGAGACCACCACCGCATTATTCCAGCGCCGCCAGCTTGCGGGACAGCTCCTCATTCCCGGGATCGAACACCCGCGCGCGTCGCAGCAGGGCTCGCGCAGCGTCGCCCTGCCCGCGATCCCGCAGCAGGTCGGCGTAGGTTTCTGCGATCGCCGTGACGTGCGGCAACGCGGTATAGGCCCGTCGGGCCAGGTCAAGCGCGCCGTCAGGATCAGACGCGCTTCGCGCGAGCGCCAGATTGTTGAACATCAGCGGGTCATTCGGCGCCTGCGCCAACCCCGCCGCGATGGCGTCTTCCGCCACTTTCCAGTCGCCAAGATCCACCGCAATACCGCTAAGGATCAGAAGCGCCTGGCGATCGGACGGATGACTGGCGGTCCAGCGCTGCAGCGCCGTGAGCAGTTCGCGGCGTTCGACATCGGTCTGCACCAGACCGGCCCAGGCGGCGAAGACTTCGCCATTGTGGGGAGCCAGCGTCAGATGCTTCAGCGCCGTCGGACGACGGTCTGCCTCGTTATAGAGACGCGCTGTCATCAGCGGTCCTTTGAGATGTGACAGGGTCTCATCGGTTTCCAGCGCCTTCAGCGCGCTGGTGATATCCCGCCTGGCCAACTGATCGAGATAGGCGGCGCCAATCCTGTCGTCATAAGGCTGGGTATCGTGAGCCAACTGCAAAAGCTGCCAGGCTTCATCACTTTCCCCTGCCGCGTTGAAGGCCGCTGCCGCCGCGATGATGGTGGCCGCATCGGCGTGGGGCGTCGCGATGGGACCGAGATGAGCTGTTGCCTCTCCCGGCGCGCCGATCTCCACGAGCAGATCACTAGCGCTGAGCACAAATGGACGATGACCATCGCCTGCCGCTGTGATCCGGTCGTCAAGGACATCGACCGCTTCGCCGCGGCGCCCGACGACAACCAATATCCGCGGCAACAATAGCTTCGCCTCCGTAAAGACACGCGCCGTCTCGTCCGCCTGCTGCGCTGCCGTCAGTGCGCCATCCACGTCACCATCCGCATACCGCTCAACCGCGAGGGCGCCGAGCACCGGCGCCGATTTAGCGCCCGCCATGCGCGCTTTCTCCAGCCAGTCATGAAGGGCCCGGGCCGACGGGTCCAGACTGGCGCGATTGGCAATCGCGGCGAAATAATCCGGATGCTGTGCAATCAGCTTCTCAAGCGTCTGCTTTGCCTTTTCAGCATCTCCGGCCTTGGCCTGGGCTGCCGCAAGAAGGTTGACAGCGACGGGACTGCCATCGGTGGCCTGCACTGCGCGATCGGCAGCGGACACGGCCAATGTCGCTTCGCCTGAGCGCAGGGCGGCCGTCGCGGCAAGGATCGCATTGACGGAAGCAAGATCCTGCGCGCTCGTTGTATCTTCGGTGCCTGCCAGTGCGGTCGCAAGGACAGCGTTCTGATTGTCCCCCATCTGGGATAGGACCGACTGCGCTTCGTCATAGCGACCCTTTGCCATCAGACGATCAGCCTTCAGGCGCAAAAGAACGGGGTCGAGCGGCTGACGGTCGAGCCCTTCCTTCAGCAGATCATCGGCGCGATCGGCCTCCCCCTTCTCATCGTACACCTCGACAAGAAGACGCCGAGCGGCCCGATCATCGGGCGTCGCAGCAAGCCGGTCTCGTAACAGAACCTCAGCCTGCGCCAGTTTGTCGGTGTCAATTTTGATCCGCCCAAGGAGGACAGCGCCGCCCGGCGCATGAACGAGCCAGGGCTCAATTGTCGAGGCGACACGGCCTGCCTGCTGCACCTTGCCCTCCTGCAGGAGAATCAGCGCCTCAAGATAGGCTGGCCGCGGATCATTCGCCTCGCGCGGCGCCAAAGATTTCTGAACCTGCCATGCGGTTTCGACATCGCCTCGCCTCAGCGCCGCTTCAATGGCGATGGCGCCCGCCGATACATTGCCCGGATCACGGGCCAGTGCGTCATTGGCCATGCTCGCCGCCCGCGCCGGGTCGCCCGCTTTCAACGCAAGACGCGCCCGCAACAGCATGGTGGGAATGGCCGTACCGCCATCGGCAATAATGGCGTCCACCAGGCGCTGCGCCCGCAGATAGTCCCCGCGCGCATATTGCGCCCGCGCGGCGACCAGCCGCGCCATCGTCGCAAAGCGCTTATGTTTGACTGCAGGGCCTAGCCGTTTCAGCGCTTCTGCAGGCTGCGCGGCACGGAGGGCCTGTTCCCCATCAATCAGTGAACGCAGAGCCACCACGTCAGCGGATCGACCCTGATCCTCCAGGACCGCTTTTGCTTCCGTCAGCCGGTCCTGACCGAACAGGCTTTCAGCGAGGACCATCTGCGCGCCCGTAGAGGGATTGCGGCGAATGACCACCCGGATCATCTTTTCCGCGCGGTCAAATTCGCCGAGCTCATTCAGCGCCTGTGCCAGACCGAACCGCGCGTTCATGTCATCGGAATTTTTGCGGATGGCCTTTTCGTAGCGGATCATTGCCGCCCGTGCGGTTTCGTCCTGTACCGCGGCCGTCCCAACACCGTGCGCGAATACCGATGTCGCCGGCAAGACCGTCGCCATGGCGGTGGCCAAAAACAAGACGTGGAGCGGTGGCTTGGTCATGACGGTCCCTGCGCTTCTGGCGGGCGACAAGCAGCCCGCGGCACGAACACTACAGTCATTCGCTGTCAGTCGCAGCCTTTTCGGCACGATATGGCGTGAACTTAACGACTGCCTGTCGAGAAAAGGGCGACCCGGACCGTCTTGATGACGATGAACAGGTCCAGCAGCAGGCTGAAATGCCGGATGTAGTAGAGGTCGAAACACAGCTTGCGCTGGGCATCCTCAACCGACGCCCCATAGGGCAGCATGACTTGCGCCCATCCGGTCAAGCCGGGCTTCACCCGGTGCCGAACATCGTAGTGCGGGATTTCCTCGGCCAGCAAAGTGGTAAACTCGGGACGCTCAGGACGCGGCCCCACGAAACTCATATGGCCAAGAAGGATGGGCAGGACCTGAGGCACTTCATCCAGACGGGTCCGGCGGAGGAAAGCCCCGACGCGCGTCACCCGCTTGTCATTCACCTGCGCCCACATGGCGCCGTTTTTCTCAGCATCGACGGTCATGGTGCGGAATTTGATGACGTCAAACAGCTTGCCGTTCAGACCCACGCGCTTCTGCCGATAGAAAACCGGCCCGCGGCTATCGAGCTTGATCGCGATCGCCGAGAACATCATCACTGGCAGAGTGAAAAGGATAAGCGCCAGACTGAGCACCACATCCAGTGCCCGCTTGGGGATGACCGTGGATGGCGCCCGCTTGATGAGTGCCGCATTCTCGATTGCTACGGCATCAAATGTTGCCAGATCGATTTCGCCGCGGTCATGATCCGGGCTGCGCTCAGCATTCCAGATCTGCCCCACCAGCCTGCGCGTGAATCCAATGCGGTGGATGAGGCGTGAGCGCACGATGCTCCGACGCTGCGGCATTGCGAAAATGACAGCCAGCCGCGCCGGTGGATAGGCGTTTAGCTGCATGACGGTCGCAAGCGCCATCACAGCCAGAAGCATGCCACAAAACAGCGTAGCCAAAATTTCCCCCACACCCTCAACTGACGCGGGCCTCATTAGCCATCGCATCATTTTACGCAACACAATACTCGTCATACTAATGCTGCAAACGCAAAATTTCAAAATTTATCTATCGTAAACGTGATTTTTCATCCGCTGGCTGAGTGTCTGACGAACTCCTCGCCGAATACGTGTTAGCGTAATGAAAATAATACACTAAGGTTGATTTTACGCCTGGGCGCGGTTCTTGCACCACCATTGAGACGTTCGTGGGCCATTGCGCCCGGCCATGGACCTGTTGAAAAGGCAACGTGAAGACGGTGAATACACGATGCGGATCCTGACGCTGACCACGCTCTACCCCAGCGCCGCACGGCCATTTCACGGCATCTTCGTGGAAAACCGGTTGCGGGCCGTAAAGGCGCGCGGGCACGATATTCGCGTTGTGGCCCCCGTGCCGTGGTTTCCGTCCTCAGCCAGCCTGTTTGGTGCTTATGGAAAATTCGCCGCTACACCGACGAATGAAAACCGGCATGGCTTGCCTGTCAGCCATCCGCGATACCCGCTGGTCCCGAAAATCGGTATGACACTGGCCGCCGACAGTCTGGCCCGTTGTTTTCATCAGGCCATTCAGAGGCACATTGATGATGGCTTCGTACCAGACTTGATTGATGCTCATTACTACTACCCCGATGCGGTCGCCGCCGCCCGCGCCGCTGCTCACTTTGACCTGCCAGTCGTGGCGACGGCGCGCGGCACGGACATCAATCTGATCCCGACCTATCCGCGTCAGCGCCGCATGGTGCTCGACACCGCAGCCAAGGTCGCCGCATCGATCTGTGTCGCCGATGCCTTGCGGGATGAAATGATCAGTCTGGGGGCGGACGGCCAGAAAATTCACACCATCCGGAATGGTGTTGACCTGTCTCTGTTCACACCAGGCGACCGGGAAGCGGCCAAACAGAACTTTGGTGTCAGCGAACGCGTGATCGCGTCGGTCGGCCATCTGATCGAGCGCAAAGGTCACCACCTGATCATCGATGCCCTGCCCCAGCTTGCTGATACGCACCTTCTGATCGCCGGGACGGGTCCCGAGGAAGCCGCGCTGAAACAGCAGGCCGAGCGCGTCGGTGTGCGCCAGCGCGTGCATTTTCTGGGGCCGGTCCCTCATGAGGCGCTCCCTGATGTCTATCGCGCCGCGGACATTCTAGTTCTCGCCTCTTCCCGCGAAGGCTGGCCCAACGTGCTGCTCGAGGCGATGGCCTGCGGTACGCCCTGTGTGGCGACACCTGTCTGGGGGTCCGGCGAAGTCATCGCTGCGCCTGCTGCAGGTCGTCTTGCCGGTGCGCGCACATCTGACGCGCTGGTCGAGGCCATCACCATGCTGACCGCCTCGCGCCCTGACCGCGCCGCCACCCGGCAGTATGCAGAGCAGTTTGGCTGGGCGCCGGTAGCGGAAAAGGTCGAACAGGTCTGGACCGAGGCTGCGGCCAGCAAACCAAAACTAACAAGACGCGCGGGCTGGGGGCGGAAAGCCGCTACGGCACCGGGCGCAACCCGCGCGATCCTAACTGTCGACACCGAAGAAATATTTGACTGGAAAAGCGGGTATTCAGACTGGCAGGTGCCGCCGGTTGACGCCCTGCACCGTCTGCAGGCAGTGGCCGAGAAGAACGGGTTCAAGCCGCTCTATTTCACGACCTATCCCCTCCTGAACGATGATGAAGTGGGCGGAACATTGGCCAAGTGGGCCATGGCGGGACGGGCCGATATCGGCCTTCACCTGCATAACTGGTGTACACCCCCTATCATTGACAAAACGGAGGACGCCTCCTCCTTTCAATGCAATATTGATCCGGCGCTGCATGAACAAAAACTCAGTACACTCATTGAGATGTTCACCCGCCGCGTCGGCCAGCCGCCGGTCGCACATCGCGCCGGGCGCTACGGCATCGCACCGTGGGTGCTGGATCAGCTCGCGGCGCGTGGTGTGATGTATGATTTCAGCCCCAGCGCCGGTTTTGATTTCCGGCCCGGACAGGGGCCTGACTTCTTCAATTTTGGGACCTCCCCCCGCCAGCGAGAAACGGCATGGGGCACGCAATGGGTCATTCCCGTGTCCGGGGTGCGCAAATGGCGACGTCTTGAGCATTATCCCGCCCTGCCAGGCATTCCTGACGGCCCGGCGCGCGCGGCGATGAATATGGCAACCCTGCCCGTGCGCCTGACGCCGGAGGGCCATACAGCCGCACAATTGACGAATGTGGCGCGACATCTGGTCGGGCGCGGCATGCCGATCCTGACCCCGAGCCTGCACATTACCTCTATTGTGCCGGGCGCAACGCCCTACGCGCCCGACGATGCCGGTGTTGAGCGCATTCTTTCGACTTTGGATGACTGGATGAGCTGGGCCGTTTCAGACGGAGTTGTTCCGGCAGGCCTTGGGGACATTATCGAGCAGCTTGCGCGCTCAGACGCATAAAATGTCGATCACGGCGATCAGTCGTCGCGATGGACCTTTTCCTTGCGCTCATGGCGCTCCTGGGCCTCTAGCGTCATCGTCGCCGTTGGCCGGGCTTCAAGGCGAGCGAGGGAGATCGGTTCCCCGGTCGCTTCGCAATACCCATACTCGCCATTTTCAATGCGGCGCAGCGCGGACTCGATCTTGTTGATCAGCTTGCGCTGCCGGTCACGCGTCCGCAGCTCAAGCGAGTGATCGGTTTCGCTGGACGCCCGGTCAGCCGGATCCGCCAGATGGAGGCTGGCTGTCTGCATCTGTTCGATCGTCGTCTTGCTCTGGTCCAGAATATCGGATTTCCAGTCCAGCAACTTCTGTTTGAAGTAAGCCAGCTGGCGATCATTCATGAATGGCTCGTCCTCAGTCGGGCGATATGCGCCTTCACTTACCGACATGATGCCTCCCCGGATGTAAGCCTCTCGCCTCGCACCCATTGCATGTGTGTTTCACGCTGCCTCGCGCCGGGGCCGCTTAACTTCCACCACCGCCCGGGACAAGCGATGATTTTGTAACATCGGAAAGTGAAACCTTCGTTGCCCTGCGGCGCCGCCGCGTTAACCTCTGGATAACAATTCGACGACTGCCGCTTTTGTGGTATACAATAACGATAGCTCTATCGGGACGAGGGACGCATGGCCGGGATTTCTGCTGAGGGTATTGCCCTGATCAAGCGATGGGAGGGGCTGCGCCTCGACTCCTATCAGGATATCGCCGGCATCTGGACGATCGGATACGGCCATACGGGCCGCGAAGTCGGTCCCGACCAGACCATCACCGAAGCCGAGGCCGAAGACCTGCTGCGTGAAGATGTGCGCCGGTTCGAGAATGGCGTGAACGACCTCGTCAAAGTCCCCCTCACCCAGAGCATGTTCGATGCTCTTGTTTCCTTTTCCTATAATGTGGGCACCGGGGCGCTGAAATCCTCGACCGCGCTCAAGCGCCTGAACAAGGAAGACTACACCGGCGCGGCAGAAGCCCTGACCTGGTGGAACAAGGCGCGGGACCCGCAGTCGGGTCAGCTGGTGGTGTCCAACGGGCTGGCCCGTCGACGGCAGTCGGAAGCCGCCCTCTTCCTGCGCGACATTGATGAGCTGGAAGGCGATGATGCTGCGGGCGACACGATGCAGGGCGCGGAGATCAAGGAAAACCCGCCGCGGCGCAGCAACCCGGTGACAACCCGGACGACCGGCGGTGCAGTCACGGCCGGGACAGCGGGCGCTGCCGGCGCTGGCGCGATCCTGATGGACGACGAAGATGGCAGCAAGTCAGCGGACCAGACGGACGGCACCTCCACAGATGGGACGACGACTGGCAATGACAGCGGGTCGACCACGACCGACGGCACAACCGATCAGTCCAGCGACGATGTCGTCGTGCAGCCGGGCGAGGATGAAGAAGGCTGGCCCGAAGAATGGTCCGACGGCAGCACCGACGCCTCCGATGGCACCGCGGACGATGGGACTTCGGATGATTGGACCGGCGACACAGGCGACGGCACTGCTTCTGGAGATGAGAAGACCGACCAGCCCGACAGCGGTGATACCGGCGAAGACACCTCGACGGGGACCGATACGGCGGACAGCGCCGATGATGGCGGGCAGACAGCGACCGGCACTGAGCAGCCAACACCCGGCGCAGATCAGACCTTTGAGAAGAAGGACTACACCGACGCCTTTGTCGTGGCCTGCGGTGTCCTTGCCGTGCTCGCGGCCATTTATGTGATTGGCGCGCGGATTGACGACTGGCGCAAATATCGCCGTTGATCAGCTGGTCGTGGCGACCCATTCGGGGTCGTCCTGGACCTCCCGCTCGAACATCAGAAAATCATAATAACCGCACCGCGTCTGGGTCGGAAATTCGCGGCAGATGGCGGGACGTGCGTGGTACACGGTACAATTGCGCGTTTCGGTGTCGATGAACTGGCAGATCGTTTCGAAATGCTCATCGGACTGGTGACGCAGGACGCGCGGCGTGTCCTTGTCGCCTTTCTTGGTATATTTCTTTTTGGCTGCCGCGAATGACAGGCCGAAATATTCTGCCAGACGCGTGACGTCCTCGTCCGTTGCCGGAATATGCGCGTAAGAGCAGCAATAGGCCGGACATTTCAGACAGTCGTACTTCTTGCGGCTTCGCTTTTTTTCGGCCATCAGACAGCGCTTTCAAAATTTCGTCCTGCAGGACTGCGCGTGTCCTGCACGGCTACGCCGCCACTGACAAGGTTCACATCATGATTCCACGCTATGCCCGCCCCGAGATGACAACGATCTGGAGCCAGGAAACCAAGTACCGGATCTGGTTCGAAATCGAAGCGCATGCAGCGACGGCCATGGCGCGGCTCGGCGTCATTCCCGAAGAGGCGGCAAGAACCATTTGGGAAAAAGGCAAGGACGCCCAGTTCGACCCGGACCGGATCGACGAGATCGAGCGGGAGACAAAGCATGACGTCATCGCCTTCCTGACCCATCTGGCCGAGCTGATCGGCGATGAAGCCCGCTTTGTCCATCAGGGCCTCACCTCCTCTGACGTTCTGGATACGTGTCTGTCGGTCCAGCTCGTTCGCGCAACGGATATTCTGATCGCCGGCAATGACCGGGTGCTGGCCGCACTGAAAAAGCGCGCCTTTGAACACAAGATGACGCCGATGGTCGGCCGCAGCCACGGCATTCATGCCGAGCCAATCACCTTTGGCCTGAAACTCGCGGGCTTCTATGCGGAGTTCGAACGTAACCGTCAGCGCCTGCTGGCAGCGCGTGAGGAAATCGCCGTCTGCGCGCTGTCAGGCGCCGTCGGCACCTTCGCCAATGTGGACCCTTCAGTGGAAGTCTATGTCGGCGAGCAGATGGGCCTGGCGCCTGAGCCCATGTCGACCCAAGTGATCGCCCGAGACCGCCACGCCGCCTATTTCGCTGCCCTCGGCGTCGTCGCCTCCTCGATCGAACGCCTCGCTGTTGAAATCAGGCATCTACAGCGTACGGAAGTTCGTGAGGCGGAAGAATTCTTTGCGAAAGGCCAGAAGGGCTCGTCGGCAATGCCGCACAAGCGCAATCCGGTCCTGACCGAAAACCTCACCGGCCTTGCGCGTCTGGTGCGGATGGCTGTGGTGCCGGCGATGGAGAATGTGGCCCTGTGGCATGAGCGCGACATCAGCCATTCTTCCGTGGAGCGCGGCATCGCCCCCGATTCGACCATCCACCTCGACTTTGCCCTGCATCGTCTGGCCAATGTCGTCGAGAATCTGACGGTCTACGACGACAACATGCAGAAGAATCTCGATCAGCTCGGCGGCCTTGTGAATTCCCAGCGCGTTCTTCTGGCCCTCACTCAGGCTGGCGTCAGCCGCGAGGATTCCTATCGCCTCGTCCAGCGCAATGCGATGCGCGTCTGGGCGGAAAATCGTCCGCTTCTGGACTTTCTCCTCGAAGATGACGAAGTGAAGGCGGCACTGTCGGAAGACCATCTGCGCTCGCTCTTCGACATCGGCTATCACACCAAGCGGGTCGACGTGATCTTCGACCGGGTTTTCGGCGCGACAGAATAAGTCATAATAATTTAGGTTAGCGCGCGAGCCTCATGAAACAGGCAAGGCTGCTCTTTTGAGAGCGGTCCGCCACGTTTGGGCCAAGGGGTATGATGTGAAACGACTGATCTACGTGAGCTCAGCCAGCTCAACAATTGAGCTGTCCGACCTCGAATCCATCCTGGAAGTGTCGCAGAAACGAAATGCCGAAAAGGGCGTGACCGGCGTCCTTCTCTATAATGGCCTGAACTTTCTGCAGGTCCTTGAGGGCGAAGCTGCCGCCGTCGACGAACTCTATAAAATGATCGCCCGCGACGATCAGCATTCCGGCGTGGTCACCATCTATCTGGAAGAGATCCCGCATCAGGCATTCGACGGCTGGTCGATGAAAGTCCGCATGGGCAGCGTCGACGAAAGCGATACCCCTGAGGGCGCGGAGCGTGTTCAGAATTTCGTGACGGGCCTGCCCGCCACTCTGCCTGAGCCTGTCAGGAAAATTCTCGCCAGCTTCAATACGCTCAAGAGCTGAGACGAACAGGTCGAGATCCGCAGCCCTGACACAACGGTCCGGCCTGCGGATCAGCTGAATATTATGGGCGGACGGCGTTCATGGCCGCATCGAGATATTCAGCCATTTTGGCGCGAATTTCCTCATCGCTGACTTTCTTAGCGGATTTGTCGAGATCAGCGCGGACTTTCCGGAAGACATCGTCGTCGCCGGGCTCTTCAAGATCGGCGCGCACAACTGAGCGCGCATACTCGTCGGCGTCGGCACCCGACAGGCCCAGCTTTGCAGCAACCCAGGCGCCAAGAAGCTTGTCGCGCTTGGCTTCCACCTTGAAGCGCAGTTCCGCATCAAGAACGAAACCTGTTTCAAATCGCTTTTCCCGGTCATCAAAGGTGGTCATAGGGTACCTTTCTCAGTATATACACAGCCTCGTTCTAAGGCCTGCGGCCGCCGATGCAATCGACTTTGCGCCAACTAGCCTCTGATGCTAGCTGCAAAGCGCTTTGAAATGTAGGGGCGGTGAGCGCAATATAGGCCCGAACTCGGCCTCCTAGAGTTTGAAAGGCTCCTCATGGCACGCGGCAAACCAATTTATGAAGGCAAAGCCAAGATCCTGTATGAAGGTCCCGAACCGGGTACCCTCATTCAGTTCTTCAAGGACGACGCCACGGCTTTCAACGGTGAGCGCCACGCCATTCTTGAAGGCAAGGGTGTGCTGAACAATCGGATCTCGGAATTTATCATGACCGAGATCGAGCGGATCGGCATCCCGACGCACTTTATCAAGCGGATCAATATGCGCGAGCAGCTGATCCGCGCCGTCGAGATCGTACCTCTGGAGGTTGTGGTCCGGAATGTCGCTGCAGGATCGCTGTGCAAGCGGTTTGGCCTGACCGAGGGTGAGGCCCTGCCCCGCTCTATCGTCGAATTCTACCTGAAGGATGACAAGCTCGGCGACCCCATGGTGTCCGAGGACCACATCACAGCATTCAGCTGGGCAAATCCGCAGGAAATCGACGACATGATGGCCTATGCCCTGCGGGTGAATGATTTCCTGTCCGGCCTGTTCTCAGCCGTCGGCATCCGTCTGATCGACTTCAAGCTCGAGTTTGGACGCCAGTATGAAGGCGAAATGATGCGGCTCATTCTGGCCGATGAAATCAGCCCGGATAATTGTCGCCTGTGGGATAGCAAGACCAACGAAATCATGGATAAGGACCGCTTCCGCAAGGATCTGGGCGGTGTTGTCGAGGGTTATCGCGAAGTGGCGAAGCGGCTCGGCATCTGGCGCGACAGTGACGAGCGTTCTGATACTAATGGCCCCGTTCTCGTGGCCTCAAATGATGGAAATAATCGGTGAAGGCGAAAATCCACGTATCCCTGAAAACCGGCGTTCTGGACCCCCAGGGCAAGGCAATCGAAACGTCGCTGCACAGCCTGGGCTTTGATGGCGCACAGAATGTTCGCCAGGGCAAGCTGATCGAAATCGATCTGCCAACAGACGATCAGGCCGAGGCCCAGAAACTCGTTGACGAGATGTGCAGCAAACTGCTCGCCAATCCTGTCATGGAAAAATACACCGTCGAGTTTGTCAGCTGAATTAATGAAAGGATGGGCGGTCGATGTTTGACGTCGGCGCTCTTGCGCAATTTGCTACCGCCTATCCCGCCCAACCCGCGGTTCTCGCTCATTCAGCGAATGAGCACCCTCTTTTTTCGCTGCCGCGCCTGACCATTCTGGCGGGTAGCCTGCCGCGCCGCTGTGTTGAGCTGAGATCAGCCGATACGGGCGCCGAGGAAAAGGACCCGACCCCCCCCGCCCTTCTGGTTCAGGCGCTGTCCGCCCGTGATGATGTCATGAGCCTGCGCGAAATCGGTCACGACGAGGAATACGCGCAATGGCTATCCGAAACGGTTCGGCCATTCGTGCCGTTCCTGCGCGGTGTAACGGGCGCCAATGTCAGTGTGGACGGCGAAATTGTTCTGTGTTCGCCCGATGTGGCGACCCAATGGCCCAGTGAAGGCGAAGGCCGCATCTGGATGCAGTGTCGGGGGCAGTCCACGGCAGCACTTGGCACACGGACATTTGAGCTGGGTGAAGGCGAAGCCATCTTTGCGCCCAAGGGTGAGGATCTGACCGTGACGGCCGGTAATCAGCTGGGCATCGCTGTCGTACTGAGCTGGCCCGATGACGAGGCCGAAGGTGCGCCCGGCCATGGCAGCCTGCTGTCGCTGCTCTGGCGGAAAATCAAATCGAAACGCTAGTCAGGCGGAAATCAGTTAGCGCTGCTTGGCGTCTGGGCTGGCAGCTCTGCCTTGGCGGTTGACGTCTTAGACTCCGCAGGCACGCCGTACTTGTTGAACAGCTTGTACGTGTCCTTGTACCAATCCGAGTTCGGATAGTTATAGCCTAACATCGCCGCATGGCGACGCGCCTCAGGCACGAGCCCCAGTTCCAGATAGGCCTCAACCAGCCGGTGCAGGGCTTCCGGCACCTGGCTTGTGGTCTGGTAACTCGTCAGAACAACGTTGAACCGGTTGATGGCGGAGACGTGCTGACCTTTTTTCAAGTACCAGCGGCCAACGTCCATCTCCTTACCCGCAAGGTGATCGCGGGTCAGGTCAAGTTTGAGACGCGCATCCCGAGCATATTCGGAATCCGGATAACGACGAACAACGTCTTCGAGAGCCGCGAGCGCATTGCGGGTAATATCCTGGTCCCGGCCCACATCGCGGATCCGCTCGTAATGGTTCATCGCCTTCAGATAGTAGGCGTATGGCGCGTCCTTGTTGCCGGGGTGAATGGCCAGGAACTGTTCGATGCTGGCGATCGAGTCCTCGTAGTCATTCATCAGATATTGCGAGTACGCCGTCATCAGCATCGCCCGGCGCGCCCATGGCGAGTAAGGGTGCTGCCGCTCGACTTCCTCAAAATAGGCGATTGCGTCTTCATAACGACGCTTGGACAGGCGCTCGGTTCCCTCGGTGTAGAGCTTTTCGACAGGCTCCTCCACATAGGCGAATTTGCTGTCTTTCTTGCCATTGGAGGCGCAGGCGCCCAGCGCGAGGACAAGTGCACTGGTCAACAGAAGCGGCAAATGACGAACCATGGAAACCTCTCTACGCGCCCGAAACTAGCCGATGGTCGGCCGGGAGTTGGTCAACGTTGTATGAAGCGTAGCCGCCGCGGTCAAACACCCTGACGCCTGTCAGGCCAATAAATATTGGACAGATGGTCAGGCGCGAGCGCGCTGGTCGCTGGCATCACCTGCAGGGACCATTTCAATGCTCGCAGCGCCCTGCTCGATCACTGCACGAGCAAACCGCGTATTGAGATCATGACCCGGCTTCACTGCCTTGATCCGCGCCGCGAGAGGCGCGCCCAGCAGGTAGAGATCGCCGATCAGGTCGAGCGCCTTGTGCCGCACGAACTCGCCATCAAACCGCAGACCGCCTTCATTCAGCACCTGTCCGTCAGACACCACAATGGCGTTATCCAGCGAGCCGCCGAGGGCAAGGCCCTGAGCCCGCATCATTTCAACGTCCTTGAGATCACAGAAGGTGCGCGCGGCAGCGATGGCCGAACGGAAGTCAGCGGCATGCCCGTCAATCCGCAAATGCTGGCGACCAATGGCCGGATCGTTGAACGCCACAGTGACGTCAATCTCTGTCGTGGATGGCTCGTCCAGACCCAGCGGCACTGCTTCGATGACGCTGTCGCCTTTTTCCACAATTACCGGAGCGTTCAGGCGCCAGACAACACGTGAAGTGGCCAGCGGGCGCAGCCCCACACTGTCGATCATGGCGACGAAAGGTTCGGCGCTGCCGTCCATGATGGGAATTTCAGGACCGTCAAGTTCAACGATGGCGTGGTCAACACCGCAGCCCGCAAACGCGGCCATGATGTGCTCAACCGTCGAAACACTGACGCCATGGCGGTTCGAGATGACCGTGCCCAGGGTTGTGGCGGTCACCGCCATCGGGGTCGCCTTGATGGAGATACGCTCAAGATCTGTCATCTGCGTTGCCGCAGTGCCATTGGCCAGCAAATCGCGGCGACGGAACAGAATGCCCGTTCCGGCTGGTGCCGGCATGATTGTCATGGAGACAGAACGCCCCGTGTGCAGCCCGATGCTGTCGCACGAAACCGACGTCCGGACGGTCATGGCGCGTGCGCCGGCCGACATGTCTTCAGTCATATCAAACATCAACTATTACCCTGTTCGCCACAGATGCCGACGGCACCGTGGTCGCCTACCCACTGAATTATGGTGTCCGGGACCGGGAAGTTGAAATAACGCTGTGTTACGGCGTGTTGCGTTGCGGCGTGAGGTCATGGCGCAAGGCATGCCGACATCGGGGCAAAAATCTTTGAAACCCGCATGAAACAAGGCTCGCCGGGCGATCGCCACCGCCCTACATCCCCGTCATGATCGACACACTTCTTCTCACGACCGTGCGTGTTTCCACCTATATTGGCGATACCGCGCTCTCTACCGCCACCTGCTTTTTCTTCGAACGCGACGGGCGGCTGTTCCTCGTGACGTCAAACCACGTGGTTTTCGATGAGCCCAGCGGTCACAAACCGGACCGACTGGTGATCGACCTGCACACCGATATCAGCAATATCGCGCAGGCCACCAATTTCTCGATCCCGCTTTACCGCAACGGGAAAAGTATCTGGCGGGGCGCCAAGGATTCGGGGGGCGCCATCGATGTCGCCGTCGTTGAAATCGAGCGCAGCAAACTGCCCGCCGGCACCGTGATTGAGGCGTTCACATTGGCCAGCCTGGTGCCAAACGATGATGACGTCGAGATCGGCGCCACGCTCCTGACGGTTGGATACCCGATGGGCTTCCACGATGAACTGCATCACCTGCCTGTGGTGCGGCAGGCCGCCCTGTCTTCCTCTTTCGGGCTGCGGTTTCAGGGGATGGGCTATTTTCTGGTCGATGCCCGAACGCACCGTGGGATCAGCGGCGCACCCGTCGTCATGCGCGTGCCGCAGGACAGCAATATGCCTGACAGGCTGCCGTGGAAACTGCTCGGCATTCACTCGGCGCGCCTGGAATCGCCGACACGCGACCCCAATCTCGACGACCTGCTCGGCTTGAACGCGGTCTGGTATGCCGACGTCCTGACGACGCTTACCGAGAACTGATCATTCCACCGTGACGGATTTGGCGAGGTTTCGCGGCTGATCCACATCCGTCCCCTTGGCCACCGCCGCGTGATAGGCGAGCAGCTGGACCGGCACAGCATAGACCATGGGCGACAGGAGCGGATCAGAATCCGGCACCGGGATCTGCGCCCACAGCGCGCCCCCCTTCTCAGCCGAAGCCAGCCCCTCAACCGTTGAGATGAGGCAGCATTTACCGCCCCGCGCCATCACTTCCTGCATGTTGGAGACTGTCTTCTCGAAGAGCGGGCCTGGCGGTGAAATCACGATCACCGGCACATCGTCGTCAATCAGCGCGATGGGGCCGTGCTTGAGCTCTCCCGCAGCATACCCCTCCGCATGGATATAGCTGATCTCCTTGAGCTTCAGCGCGCCTTCCATCGCCAGCGGGAAATTCACGCCGCGACCGAGGTAGAGAACGTCCCTTGCCTGAGCCAGATTGCTGGCGAGATCTTTCAGCGCCTCATCCATGTGCAGCGCCTCCGCCATGTGGCGGGGAATTTCGAGAAGCGCCGTCAGCAGTTCCTGTTCGCGCCGTTCATCGATGAAGCCGCGTTGCACACCTGCGGCGATCGCGAGGCAGGCCAGCGTTGCCAGCTGGCAGGTAAACGCCTTGGTCGAGGCCACCCCAATCTCAGGGCCCGCATGGGTTGGGTAAAGAGCATCCGCCTCCCGTGCGATGGTGGATTCCGGCACGTTGACGATGGCGCCGATCTTCTGGCCCGCATCTTTTGCCGCCCGCAGCGCCGCCAGCGTATCCGCTGTTTCACCGGATTGAGAGATAAACAGGGCCGCCCCGCCAGGCCGATAGGGCACATCGCGATACCGTAGCTCAGAAGCAATATCATGCTCGACAGGCAGGCGGGCAAAGGTTTCAAACCAGTATTTGGCGATCTGCGCGGCATAATAGGCTGTACCGCATGCTGACAATGTCAGTGAGTTGATCGCCTTGAAGTCAATACCATCGGCTGGCAGACGAATGGTTCGTGCCACAGGATCGATATAGGCCGACAGCGTATGACCGATCACCTCCGGCTGTTCATGAATTTCCTTGGCCATGAAATGGCGGTGCTCGCCTTTGTCCACCAGTGCAGCAGACGCATCTGAAATTTTCTCGGGCCGCTCCACAGGCGTATCGTCGGCCTCGAATATTTCGACGCCCGATCGGCTGACCACGGCCCAGTCACCATCGGCCAGATAAGTCACGCGGTTGGTGAAAGGGGCAAGCGCGTAGGCGTCCGAGCCAATGAACATCTCCCCATCGCCCCGCCCGATCGCCAGTGGACTGCCGCGACGGGCCGCGTACAGCATGTCGGGTTCGTCATCGACCAGCACCGCAAGAGCAAAGGCACCCTCGAGCCGTTTCAGCGTCGCAGCAAACGCGTCACGCGGTGATGCGCCTTCATTCATCAGATGACTGATCAGCTTGGCAATGGTCTCGGTATCCGTCTGGGATTCAAAGGTGATACCGTGCGCCATCAACTCTTCGCGCAAGTCGGCAAAATTCTCGATAATGCCGTTGTGGACCACGGCCACATGGGCCCCGGCATGGGGATGCGCATTGGCGGTGGTCGGCGCCCCGTGGGTTGCCCACCGTGTATGACCGATCCCGGTGGTCCCGGGCAGCGGGTCGTCATCGAGGACCGTTTGCAGCGCGGCAAGCTTGCCCACCGCGCGACGCCGGTCGATGCGCCCGTTATTGATCGTCGCCACACCCGCGGAATCATAACCGCGATATTCAAGACGCCGCAGCCCCTCCACCAGCGAGACCGTAACGTCCTGCTTTCCGATAATACCTACAATACCGCACATGATTATATACTCTCGATCTATTCGTCTTTAGTCTGATGGCGTTGGCGGAAAGATTGGGCCCATCCCGGCTTCTCAACCTGCCGCCCCCGGCCGAGTGCGAGAGCGTCATCGGCCACATCCTCTGTTACAACAGAGCCTGATCCGACAATCGCACCGCGGCCAATCTTGACTGGCGCGACAAGAGCGGAGTTCGAGCCTATAAAGGCATTCTCACCAATCGTTGTCTTGTATTTTCCGTAGCCGTCATAGTTGCACGTGATCGTCCCGGCACCGATATTCGCGCCGGCGCCGACCGTGGCATCGCCAATATAGCTAAGGTGATTGACCTTGGCGCCGGCCCCCAGAGTAGCCTTCTTCATTTCAACGAAATTGCCGACACGCGCGCCCTTCCCGACATCACTACCCGGACGCAGGCGCGCATAGGGGCCAATGGTGGCGCCACTGGCCACATGGCAATCTTCCAGATGGCTGAAGGCTTCAATACGCACATTGGCGTCAATAACCACACCGGGACCGAAAACGACGTTCTGCGCCACGACCGTGTCGGCACCAATTTTGGTATCAGCAGCAAAATAAACCGTTGACGGATCAAGAAGGGTCACCCCCTCCCGCATGGCATCACCGCGGACGCGCGTCTGAAAGATATTTTCAGCCACAGCCAGTTCAACGCGATCATTGACGCCGTATACTTCATCGGCGGAGCCGGTAACAATATCCGCACGCCCCCCATTGCTGGTCACAAGGCCGGCAAGGTCTGTCAGATAGTACTCACCCTTGGCATTGCGATTGTCGATTTGCGGCAGGTAGCGGCGCAGCGCGTCACTGCTGACCGCCATCACGCCAGAATTGCATAGGCGGACGGCCAGCTCGGCGGCGCTCGCTTCTTTTGCTTCAACAATCCGGTCAAGGCCACCATCAACGTTCTTGATGAGACGCCCATAGGCGCCAGGCTCATCGGGCTCGAACCCGAGAACCGCCAGAGTCGCCCCGGCGGTGATGGCACCTATCATGGCGCGCAGAGTTTGCTCCGTCACCAAGGGCGTGTCGGCATAAAGGACGAGGACGACGCCGTCGAAACCCTCAAGCGACGGCATGGCCGCTGTCACTGCATCGGCCGTGCCCTGAGGAGGATCCTGCACCGCCACATGAGCATCGCCGTCAAAGTGTCTTGCCGCTTCGCCCACCTGCGGGGCCTGACTGCCGATCACCACGACCTGCCGGCGCGCGCCGAGTTGCGCCGCCGACGCCATCACGTGGTGCAGCATCGGGCGCCGGCCCACCTCGTGCAGGACTTTTGGCAGCGCGGACCGCATCCGCGTGCCATGACCGGCGGCAAGAATGACACTGGCAATTTGGGTCATGGGGCTCAATACTCGTTTCGCTGAACTGACGGCTACAGGCTGTGCCCCCTGACCGGAACACAATTTTTGTTGTTTAGTATAACATCAGGGTCGGGTCACGGCGGACGGGGGTTTTCAACGCCCCTTGTCGTCACCACATAGCCGCCACGGCCACGAGGCCATCGAGGAGATAAAAATGCGCAAATCCTTCGTCTGGCTCACGCCGCTGGCCCTCATCATGTCCGGTTGTACCGCCGAAGAAGAGCGATCCAAGGAGCAGACCGAGCAGATGGACAAAGTCGCTTCCTCCTGCCCCATCATGAAAAGTCGTGACTGGCAGGCCTGGGTCGACGCCGTACCGGGGGCTGAGGCTCAACGCACTTTGCGCATTTCGGGCCAGGTTGATCTGCCGACACCTGGTTACAGCTGGTCCTTCAAGGAAGGCGTCGCCGACCGCAGCGCCACCCCGCGCCAGACCCTCATGCTGGAGCTGACCCCGCCGGACGGCATGGTCACCCAAGTCGTGACCACTGAACAGATCGACTATAGCGGGCCGGCGCTGGCCCCGTCCTACCGCGCCATTGTGATCACCTGTCAGGGCGAGACCATCGCCGAAGTGACAGATGTGAGCGAAACGCAGTAACCGACACCCGCCTTTAACATCAGAGGGACGGCGATCATGTCAGCGCTAAAGGACGTGGTGACCATTCTCGACCTCGACGGGACGCTCGTCGACAGCGCACCTGATCTCTGCGCCACGCTAAATATTGTTCTGGAAAGTCAGGGTCTGGAACCAGTGCCCCTCGACGGGGTGCGGGCGCTTGTTGGCGAAGGCGCAGTCGCGATGATGAAAAAGGGGTTCGCGCTACAGGGCCGGTCTTTTCCCGACGGCGACGAAGGCAACGCCCTGCGCCAGCAATTTTTTGATTACTACGAAACACACAGTACGGATCATTCCACCGTCTTCGAGGGTGTCTTCGATGCCCTGGAGGGGTTGCAAGCCGAAGGGGCCGCCCTCGCTATCTGCACCAACAAGATTGAGCGGCTGTCCCACCCCCTGTTGGAGAAGCTCGGCCTGACACCCTATTTTGACGAAATTATCTGTCGCGACACGCTTCCAGAACACAAGCCATCCGGCCTGCCTCTACGCATCATTCGTGAGCGGACAGAAAAGATGAAGGGAGTGATGGTTGGCGACACGATGACGGATCTGAATGCCGCTCGCGCCGCAGGCATGCCATGTGCCTGGGCTACGTTTGGCTATGGCAGCCTGCCCGACGATCTGGGGCCGGAAGAATTGTGTTTTGACCATTACGGTGAGCTGGTCGCGATGGTCAAAACACTCAGTGGGCTGTCAGTCTAGTGGGATGGGTATCGTACGCTTAATGGGACTTGGACAGTTCGTTCCGACGCGGCATGCCATTGACCATGTCGCTGCGGATATCAAATCGGGATGAACGCATGGTCGAAACAAACCCTTCATGGATCAGCTCGATATCTACGTCATAACCCTTCTTACGCCAGTAATCCTGGATGGCTAACTGAAGACGCGATGCGCCATCGCTGGAACAGTAATCAGACATAAACTACCTCCTTCGCGAGGATTAAACTGTAACCGGCGCAAAATATTTTTGTCCATAGGCTGAGCATCGTGATTTGAAAAAAACAGAGAATAAAAGGCAAAAAAATCGTTAACAGCCCAACAAAGACGACCAATAGTGGTGTAACGATATAAAATAACTACGGTTTTTCGAAAATGACCCGCGATCTCGACAGTCTTTCTCCTCATGTTACTGAGGATATTATAACAATTGGCCAGCGGATTCGCGCCGCCCGCAAAACCCGCAACCTCAATCAGGAGGCACTGGCCAACCGGCTCGGGGTCACCCAGCCGACGGTGGCCAATTGGGAGGCCGACGTTCACAGCCCCCGACAGATGATGCTTGCGCGCCTCGCAGAAGCGCTCGACGTTTCTCTGGGCTGGCTGGCGGGTGGCGAGACCGTGACGCCCGGCGCAGGCACCAATGCGGGCCACGGCTATCTGAATCGCGGCATGTATCATGTGCCGGTCCTGCCGCTGGCCCAACTGACGGGCCGTGATCGGCTGAGCGACCGGACCACCCGGGCGGCGGCCATTGATTACATTCCCATCAGTGCGCGCGACGGCGACTATTTCGCGACGTTTCTCACACCAGCACCCTATGAAGACGTCTTTCCCGGCGAAGCGCTGTTCGTGTTTGATGCACGACGAATAGCGATGGTGCCCGGCTGCTATGCCCTCATCGTCGGGCCAGCCGGTCCGCACCTGCACTATTGGCCCGCTAGCGCCCAGACCGGTGCGCCGTCGAAAGCGCTGGGCGAAGTGCTTGGCACCCTCGCCGTCACCGTCCGCTTCTTCTGAAGCCTTGCCCCCAAGGGCGCATGGGGCCTAGAGCATGAGCATGCCACAGGTTCGGTCTTCGCGTTTCACATTCACAAGCTGGCAGGTCCTCGACGGACAAGCTTCAGTCGCCTTCTCGTTCCATTGCGACCAGTTCGGTGACTTCACCGAAACGGTGTCCTGGCCCGTCGCCCCGGAGGAGCTGGCGCAGTATTTCGAGGGCGGCGGCCGTGCGATAGGCGATCTTTTGTGGGTGGCTCTGGGTGTCAGCTACTACAAGGCCGGCGCTGCACGTCATATTGACCTGCCGCCGCTGCCCGCCGCGGGCCGCGCCATGGCGGAGGCCCTGTACACCGAAGGCTTGGCGGAGTTCTTTGTGCGGGCCGAGCTGCCCTACCCGGCGGATATCGAATTTTCCGGCCCCGTTACCGATGACACTCTGAGACGACCCGACCGCGTCGAGCCCGGCGCCGCGCTGGTCGCGTTTGGCGGCGGCAAGGATTCCTATGTGGCACGCGCCATCCTGCAACAGGCGGGTGAGGATATGCGACTTGTCAGCGCCACATTGTCTGGCGCGGTGCAGTCAGTATTGAGGGCCACGGCGCCGGACGAAATCACCTTTATCGAACGGGCACTGGACGCCTCCCTTGCTGGCGCATCAGCGGCAGGGTTCAACGGCCATGTGCCGATCACGGCGATCAACATGCTTCTTCTGTCCGTGCTCGGCGCAATCAAAGGCTATCCGCAGGTGGTCTTCGCGAACGAACGATCCGCCGACGAGCCGACAATGAAGATGGGGACCGTCGTCGCCAATCATCAGTTCTCGAAATCCGGGCCTTTCGAGACCCACCTGCGCCAGGCCATGCTGGCAGCCGACCCGGACACACCCCGCCCCTATTCGATCCTGCGGCCCTATTCAGAAGCGTGGATTGGTCGGGCCTTCGCGCGCCTCAAGGCAGCGCATCCCAAATTCACAAGCTGCAATCGCAATTTCCGTCTGGCCGGGGATGCCGAGAAACGCTGGTGCGGCCGCTGTGCCAAATGCGCCTTCACGTCCTTGATCCTCGCCCCCTATCTCAATCGCCAAGAGGCCAAAGTTGCATTCGGCGCCGCGTTTCTTGACGCACCAGAATTACTGTCCTTTTACGAAGAACTCTGTGGGCTGACAGATCATAAACCCTGGGACTGCGTCGGGACGATTGACGAATGCAGGGCGTCCCTCTGGCGCGCAAGCCAGTCAGCGGACTGGCAGGACAGCCTTGCTGTCACCCAATTGTTGCCCAAGGTGTCGCGCATATTAAATGATGAGGAGTTGGAGTCGATCTGGCTGCGAGCGCTTGAGCCCGACGATGGCACATTGGTGCCAGCAACCTATTTAAGAGCAGGCGAGGATTTGTCGCGATGACGGACACTTTGATACTCGGCCTTGGCGTGGAAGGCGCAGCGGCGGCAGGATATTTCCTTCAGCACAGCGAGGGTCATGTCTACGCCACCGATGTCCGTCCCGAAAACGATGCGGTGCCTGTCGCGCTGCAGTTCAACAACCGTTTCACCTTCCTCTCTGCGAAAGACGCGGAGGCCCTCCTCGACCGCCAGCCACTTTTCCTGCGGTCCCCCGGCATCTCACCCAACCATCCCCTTGTCATCGCGGCAACCACGCGCGGACTGCCCGTCACAACGCCCACCGGCTACTGGCTCGAACATCTCGCCCCACCGCATACGGTGACGGTCACCGGTACGAAGGGTAAAAGCACGACTGTATCGCTGATTGCCTTTATTCTCAGTGCACTGGGTAAGGGCAGTGCCGCGATGGGGAATATCGGCCAACCCCCTCTCGGTCCCGCCATGGCATGGCCGGACTATCCCGTGCTCGAGCTGTCGTCGTACATGATGCATGACCTGCCAGCCGGTCAATATACCCACATTGTGACGAGTCTGTACAAGGAACATACAACCTGGCACGGATCGGAAGAGTCCTATCGCGCGGCAAAGCTGCGGCCATTCCGGTTCGATCCCCCCGCCCCCGGCTTTGCACCTCGGAACGTCATTGATCAGGAAAACCTCCCAAACAGTGTCGTTGCCCTTGAGGAACGATTGCCAATCAACGGTGACCAGCTGCTGCTCGGCGATACACCGTTCGTCCCGGCCTCGTTGAACGCGGCTTTCTCCGTCGGACCCAGCCTCTATGCCCTGCGTGCAGCCTGCTGCGTGGCCCTTCAACACACCGATCCCGATACGCTCCGCAGCGCGCTGGAAGCAGCCCTGCCGGTCTATGCCGGCCTGCCGTCACGGCAGGAGATCATTCCGTCGACCGATGATCGGGTCTGGGTCAACGATGCTCTGGCCACGGTCCCCGAAGCGGTGGCGTTTGCCCTTGGCCGTTGGCGCCAACCGCCGGTGACTCTGATCATTGGCGGCGCTGATCGCGGGCAACGTTTCACGGGGCTGGCCGAGGCGGTCAGAAGTCACGGCGAAGTCCTGCCCATTCTCTTTGGCTCCATCGAACCTATCGCCCGCGCTGACTTCAGCGCAGCCGGCGTCGAGGCCGTCAGTGTCGACAGCTATGCTGCGGCCCTCGACTTCGCCAAAGCCCATACAGTGCCTGGCGGCGTCGTCCTTTTCTCACCAGCTGCCGCCACTGAAGAGCCGTACAAGGATTACAAGGAAAGGGCTGCCCTGTTCCGCCTGGCCGCGACGGCGGGCTCGCCTGACTAATGACCGGCGACGATCACTTCAATATAGGCGTAGTAACGCGATGTTGGGTCGGTGACCCTCGCCACGCCAATATCTGAGGCATGGCGCAGCAACAGGCGACTGAATTCGACTTTATTTGACCGCCAACTGTCAAAAGCGTCCATATAATCCGCATACCCGCCCGCGACCAAGCTGCCCGCAACGTTAGGCAGGTAGTCATGGCGCAACAGCCGCTGACCAATGCCGCGCCCATTGGCATCTTCAGACGTCACATCCTGGATATGGGCAAGGTAGGCCACGTGGCCCGTGGCAATACCACTCAAGGCGGCACTATAGGTCAGAGGGGGAAAGCCCAGCGCATCACGTTCCTCGTTCACCTGCGCAATGAACGCTTCAATGGCGGTGCGCTCCTCCACGCCCAGTGTTTCGAGGGGGACCGGACTGGCGTCAGCCGTGAAATCTAATGGCGCTGTCTGGGGGGGCACCGCCGTCATGTCTGCGTTGGTCGCGGTGACCGGAACCGCCGGGGTGAAGGTCGTCGGCGCGACAATAAGCTGGGTCTCATCTTTCAGGTCGACAGGGTTATCCTCTGCCACCGGTGCAGCCTCTCCGAATATTGTACCCGGTTTGGGCTGGCGCTGTCGCAAGGGGGGCGACATCGGCGCTCTTGCCCGGGGTGACGGATCGACCGTGGGGTTGGATGCTGCCAGCAGTTCCGCAGGCAGGACCGTTTCGTCCTCACCGGACGCTGCGATAATGTCGCTTGGCGGTGCCTGATACCGGCCGTCATCCTCAGGGAGCGGCAGCTGACTCGCGCAGCCCATCATGCCGACGCTGAGGGCAGCAAGAAGCAGAGTGCGGGTCATCTGGTGTTTCTCCCCGGATAGACGACTTCACAGGTGCAAAATCCGGACCGGACAGGCATAACTGGCCTTGATTTCTGACACCTGATGGTAGGCCAGAAAACAGATTTTACCAAATGGATCAGTTCATTGCCGCAACCCCAGCCGCCCACGCCGCCTGACTATTTCTTTTTCTATGGCACGCTCATGAAGGGGCGCAGCGCGCTGTCCCGTTCTCTGGCAGGCAAATTGCGGCTCGTAGGCATGGGCACCACGCCGGGTAAGGTCGTCACGATCGAGACGCCGACCCTGAGCTATCCCGGGCTGGTCGAGGTCGGCCACCGCCTCTCGAAAGTCAGCGGCCAGGTCATGGCGCCCACCCGGTTGTTTCGAGACGAGGACTTCAAGGCGATCAATGCGTGGGAGGATTATGATCCTGCCTCGCCCACGACATCGCTCTATCGGCTGGAAATGCTGCCGGTGGCCCTGTCACTGGGCGGCACGGTCACAGCGGCAACATACGTCTACCAAGGGCCGATGCCGGCGCGGCGTCCGATGCTTTAGGCTTTGCCCGCCCCGATCCCGGGATCCTTGGCGGTAACGCCACCCTCTCCCTCAGCGAGCACGCGGGTCTTGCGCAGATCCGCAATCAGGCCATGGACCCGCTTCTTGTTCTTCCCGAAATCCCCCTTGCCGACGCGGGATCGCGAGTAGATGGCAACTGTGGACCCGGCCGCACCCGGCAATACGGCGATATCGACATCGTCCTTGAACTTGAAGAACGAGGTCACCGATACGAAGGAGAGGCGCCGGGCGCTTTCGTCCACCTCGATATCCTGCACATTGTCCTTCGACCGGACCATCTGGACGATATTCATGAACATGGCATCCGGATCGTCACGAAACTCGGGCGCATCTTCATCGGGAGTGGTTGACTGGCAAAGTCCCTCTGGCGCCACGAGATAGTGGTTCGGGGCCTTCGGGCGTTCCAGCGAGGCAAAATCGATAAAATCTGTCATGGCTGTGATATGGCGTGAAATCGCGCCCAGGCACGTCAGCGCCTATAAAATGTCGAGCACCTGTTCAGGGGGGCGACCGATAACCGCCCGGTCTCCGTTCACGAGGATCGGACGCTCCATCAGGACCGGGTTCTCGGCCATGGCGGTGAACAGGGCATCATCATCGGCATCCTTCAAGGAAAGCTCCTTATAGGTGACCTCCTTGACCCGCATCATGTCCCGGGGCGACATGCCCAGCTTCCCGGCCACCTCGCGCAGCGCGGCCTCATCAAGCGGCGCGTCGAGATAGCGGATGACCTCCACATCGACCTCCCGCTCCTCGAGCAGTTTAAGGGCTTCGCGGGATTTGGTGCAGCGGGGATTGTGATAAAGGATCATGGTCGAAGAATTAGGTCGCGCCGCCCCTAACGGCGAGCCAAATATTTCGTCGTGTCGCGGCGACGCCCGGCGGACCAGGACTGGATGTCCCCGCCGGTCTTGATGTTGAACTTGTGGATCTGCTCGCGGACGCGGTCGCTCAGCCCCTCATCCGCAAGGGTGTACAGCGCCTCGAAGGCCTGGGTGATCTGAGACCACAGGTCGGTATGCTTCGCCGTCTTTTTCGTCGTCGCGTCATCGGACAGACTGTCGACAAGAGCATGAACTCTATCCGCATAGCTGGCGAAGGCCTCACGCAGGGGCCGGTCCTTCATGATCTGCACGCTGACGGACAGGCTTTTAAGGTCGTCCAGCATGGGTGCGACATGGTCGGCCGTGATCTCCGGCGCAGGGTAGGACAGCACATTGGCGAGCCGCTTGTGAAAATCGCGCAGGTCACTGACGATATTGCCAAGATAGAGGGCGCGATCTTCGCCGGACAGCTCCGCCTCCCCCTCTTCGCCGCCCGCCGCCTCCAGCGCCCGGCTGGCCCGCGCCGACGCATCGGCTGCGATGATCTTGAGATCGCGGACCTGCGCTTCGAGTGAGGCCAGTTTGGTCGCCATGTTGCCCGCGCCCTTCACCTGCTCGTCCCGCACAAAATTGGTGATGGTCTGGATCCGCTTCCAGATGAAGCCGCCGAAACCAGCCGCCAGCGCGGCCACGGCAGCACTGGAAAAGACCCCCAGATATTCGGTGAAAAATTCCATGACACGCTCCCCTGTCCCGCCCGCTGCGGTGGCCTTGGGAGACGTTAGGCAGGTTAACACCGGGCGGCAAGGTCAATTGGCGGTTTGAAAGGAAAACAGGCACAGAGGATAAATGTCACCTTGACGTTACATTCCAGCTCGTACAATATGTCACCTAGAGGTAACATTCAAGGAGGGTGATGAGGATGACCAGCGATCTGGGCGCATTCGGGCGCAGGCTGATGTTGATGATCGGCGCGGCGGGCTTTCTGACCGCGCAACTGGCGCTACAGGATAAGGACTGGGGAATCGGCACCCTGCCCGACCGTGCGGCGATTGTCGGCATGGCCCTGTGGGGGATCGGCCTCCTCCTGATCCTTGGGCCGTGGCTGTGGCGCATGATGGGCAACGGCCTGAACGATGAGCGGGTGGAGATTGTCCGCCTGCGGGCCTTTTTCTGGGGCTACCTCTTGACCATGGCTGCCGCAGCCGTCCTGTTCGTCATGGGGGTGCAGGGCATGATCGGGGTTGAGGAAGCCGTGCACCTGATCCTGTCCGTCGGGATCGCCGCGCCCATGTTCGCCTTCGCGTTTCTGGAGTAGCGCGGTTTGGCCAAGGCCCCTGCCCTGATCGTGCACCTGAAAGAAGCCCGGCTAGATGCCGGGCTGACCCAAGCGGAGCTGGCCCGCGCGGCGGGCGTCAGCCGCAAGACCATCAATACGGTGGAGAACGGCGTCTTTATTCCGTCAACGGTGCTTTCCCTGACCCTCGCGCGGATTCTGAACCGATCAGTGGAGACGCTGTTTGAGCTGCCGGGGTGACGATGGAGAGAGGGAGTGTCAGGCACGCCAAATTGTCCGCCCAAGTCGGTTCTGATGCGCGCTGAAGCAGCGAAGCGATAGCGCATCTCACATGCGCTCAAGTAGCGAAGCGATAGCGCCACTTGAAAGTGGGAACCCGCGTGCGGCGTTGCCACGCGAAAGGGTTTAGTGATTGGAGCATGGCACAAGCCGGTCCCACCCGGTCCGCCACACGCGGCTCGCGTCTCACACCTCCGGCCTATAAAGCTCACGGAGGGAGCATCGTCTGTCGGACGAATATCCGACCACTGACCTGGCCCACCTGTGACCCTGTCAGCAACACGACACGAGACAGTTCAGCGACAAAGCGACGGTACCTGGTCGTCCCGACCCGAACTGCGTGGGGGTGTTATAGGGAGTGTAGGGAGCGTAAGGATAAATCTCCGACATCCGTTTGTCCCCGCGACGGCGGGAATCCGTCCTGTTCAACAGACTCCCGCCTGCGCGGGAGTGAGCGGAAAGAACCGGCTGTCATCCCGGCTGGAGCGCAGCGAAACGCCGGGATCCATGAACGGACCTCACGACCACCACCGCCTTCTGGACCCCGGCGTTCGCCCTTCGGGCTTGCCGGGGTGACACGGCGGCAAAATTATACTTAATATGCGTACACGGATCATCCAACTCTGCGAAGTTCAAGTCTCTGACGAATGGGAATCAATCGAATTTACAGAACGGATGAAACGCCGAAGAGCCGCGCGATCCCTTGGCGACGCCATCAAATCGGTTGTAGCGAGATCGTCGACACGCTCCCCAGACCAACGACGTTCGTCGATGCATTCTTTCAGAACGTACAACGCAGGATTTATCCTTCGAGGAGGCCAACCCATCGCCTCTTGAAATCCATAGACATCTAGATAGTATTGTTGATCCTCGAGCAACAAAGCGGCCATTTTTGCTGCATCTCTATGAACATTTCTATTCTCAAAAAGCAGTGGGTCCTGAGATGTGAGCAGTAAAGGGCACGGCGAAACTGAATAAATCTCTTGTCCTATTGTAGCGTCAGTCGTTACTAAATCGCGATATTCAAGCTCACCAAGCAACTCCACCATTTCTCTTCCGCTAAACTGTGGGCATAGCTCCGACAGATTTTCGTATAGAAAGTACTCTCCCGTGGCATTCGTTAAGTCTCCTGCTAACGCGATTGCTACTTGAGAGGCTTCTTGAGGCATATCGACAATAGGTTCAAAGTCGCGACCATAGCGGGCAACAGTAGCGACTATTGATTCGAGATCATTCACCCTGCCAATTAATTCGTGTTGCAACTCTCTTCCAGCCTGCTCTGCAATCCCCGGATGGGTGAGTGCAAAGGACCCCACAAGAAATGGCCCAATGAACGGTAACTGAACCACAAAGCTCTCGGCCAACATTCGACCATATCGACGTCTAAATTCAGGCTCAGATTTTTTCACACTCGCCCCCCTACCGCTCGACCTTCGCTTCTTCCTCGTCGGCCTTGGCCTCTTCAGGATCCAGCTTGTTGGGATCTTCGGGCAGGAATTCAAAGCGCAGCTTCTCTTCCCCGGCCTTGTGATCCACACGGACAATCCCGCCTTCGCGCAAGGAACCGAAGAGGATTTCGTCCGCAATCGGCTTTTTGATGTGTTCCTGGATCGTCCGGCTGAGCGGCCGTGCGCCCATATCCTCATCGAAGCCGTGCTCTGACAGCCAGCGGGTCGCGCCTTCGGTCAGTTCGAACGTCACATTGCGGTCGGCCAGCTGGGCCTCCAGCTGCAGCACGAACTTGGCGACGATGCGGTCGACAATCGGCTTGGACAGACCGGCGAACTGGATGATCGCATCAAGGCGGTTACGGAATTCCGGCGTGAACAGCTTGGTGATGGCCTCGTCGCGCAGGCTTTCCGCCTTGCCACGACCAAAGCCGATCTCGTTGCGGTTCGCATCCGCCGCGCCCGCATTGGTGGTCATGATGATGATCACATTGCGGAAGTCGATCTTCTTGCCGTGGGTGTCGGTCAGGGCACCATTGTCCATGACCTGCAACAGGATGTTGAAGATCTCAGGGTGCGCCTTTTCGATTTCGTCGAGCAGGACAACCGCGTGCGGGTTCTGATCGACCGCATCGGTCAGAAGGCCCCCGCCCTGGTCAAAGCCGACATAGCCGGGAGGCGCACCGATCAGACGACTGACGGTATGACGCTCCATATATTCGGACATGTCAAAGCGCAGGAGCTCCACCCCCATCATGCGGGAGAGCTGCTTGGCGACTTCGGTCTTGCCCACGCCGGTCGGGCCCGCAAACAGGTAGGAGCCGATCGGCTTGTCCGGCTCGCGCAGGCCCGCGCGCGACAGCTTGATGGCTGCCGTGAGCTGGTCGATCGCCCCATCCTGTCCATAGACGACCCGCTTGAGGTCGCCCGCCATATTGCGCAGGCGTTCGGTGTCAGATTTGCTGACGGATTTGGTCGGGATCCGCGCCATCTGGGCGATGATCTCTTCCACTTCCTTCACGCCGATTTCCTTCAGGCGGACATCGTCCTTGAACAGGCGCTGGCGCGCGCCCGCCTCGTCGATGACGTCGATGGCCTTATCCGGCAGGCGGCGGTCGGCCATGTATTTGGCTGACAGCTCCACGGCCGCCTTGATGGCATCATCCGTGTAGGAGAGCTTGTGGTGCTCTTCGAACGCGGGGCGCAGGCCACGCAAGATTTCGATTGTGTCGGGCACGGACGGCTCAGGCACATCGATTTTCTGGAACCGGCGGCTGAGGGCGCGGTCCTTTTCGAAATGCTGCTTGTATTCCTTGAACGTCGTCGAGCCCATGCATTTCAGCGTCCCCTGCTGCAGCGCAGGCTTCAGCAGGTTGGATGCATCCATCGCGCCGCCGGACGTGGCGCCCGCGCCGATGATGGTGTGGATCTCGTCGATGAACAGGATCGCGTGGTCGTGGTTCTCGATCTCTTTCAGCACCGCTTTCAGGCGCTCCTCGAAATCACCGCGATAGCGCGTGCCCGCGAGCAGCGAGCCCATGTCGAGGGAATAGATCGTGGCGTCTGCCAGAACTTCCGGCACTTCCTCATCCACGATGCGGCGGGCCAGACCTTCGGCAATGGCGGTCTTGCCCACGCCGGGATCACCGACGAAGAGCGGGTTGTTCTTCCGGCGCCGGCACAGGACCTGGATGGCGCGCTCAACTTCCTTGTCGCGGCCGATCAGCAGGTCGATGCGCCCGGTCCGGGCCTTTTCGTTCAGATTGACGGTGTAGGATTCAAGCGCCGCCGGGCCCTGCTTGCCGCTGGCCTCCTCCTCGTCCTCCTGCACACCGCGGGGCACGCGGGGCTGGCTCATGGACGGGTTCTTGGACAGGCCATGGGAGATGTAATTGACGGCGTCATAGCGCGTCATGTCCTGGGCATGCAGGAAATAGGCAGCGTGGCTCTCCCGCTCCGCGAAAAGCGCGACGATGATATTGGCGCCAGTGACTTCATTGCGACCGGAGGTCTCGACATGGATCAGCGCGCGCTGGACGACGCGGTGGAAGCCCGCCGTCGGCTTAGCCTCGTCACTGTCGTCAACGATCAGCTTCTCAAGGTCATCCTCGATATATTCGAGGAGCTGGTCACGCAGCTCGTCAATATTGACGTTGCAGGCCATCAGCACGGCCTTGGCGTCTTCATCATCGGTCAGCGCGTACAGCAGGTGCTCGAGCGTGGCGAGTTCGTGCTTGCGCTCCGTCGCGAGGGCAATCGCCCGGTGGATCGACCGTTCAAGGTTCTCTGAAAACGCAGCCATTACTCTCGCTCCATTGTACATTGCAGGGGATGCTCGTTCCGGCGCGCCAGCTCGAGCACTTGTGCAACTTTGGTCTCCGCAACCTCATAGGTGTAGACGCCACACACCCCGACACCATGCACATGTACATGCATCATAATGTCCGTCGCCTGGTCCCGGCTCTTGTGGAAAATCGCTTCCAGCAACCACACAACGAAATCCTGCGGTGTGTAATCGTCGTTCAGTAGAAGGACCTTGTAAAGCGACGGGCGCTTTGTTTTCGGCGCAGTCTTGGTAATCGTCCCCGTATCGTTCTCACGATCAGGGTCACGATTGTCATCGTCGCTCAAGCGAACCGGAGACAGGGTGAGTGAATAGGACAATTCGGTCACGGACTCATTATTTGGTGTTTTCAGGACAGGCCGCAAGCGCCGCGGCACGGCCGTACGGAAAAATCGGTGAATGCAGAACACGGGCGGTAACCGGCATCATTCTGTGCCGTGATCTGCGTCATCGTCAAATAGGGTTACTGCAGACAAAGAAAAACCCCGCCGGGCGAACCGACGGGGTTTTATAAGCCACAAAATGTCGCGGCAGGCGTTTAGCGCTGCTGCATCATTTCGACCATGGCCGAGTAGCGCTTGGACAGCGGCTGGGCGGCGTCACGGGCGGTCGACATCCACATGTCAGAGACTTTGTTCATCTGACCGATGTGAGATTCCATCGAGGTGCGGAGAAGGTCATTCTGCGCTTCGAAAAATTCTTGTGGTGTTTTTGCCTTGGACAGCGCCTGGAAACGGTCTGTGCCGGTTTCCATCTGCTTCTTGGCGTAGGTTGCGTTTTCGTTGGCGATTTTCTCAAAGCCTTTGGCAACCGTCGTGGCGCATTCGATCATCGCTTCGATGTTCTCTTGGCCAAAGCTGCCGAACTGGGTCAGGCCCTGGGTCATGCGCTCGATACCGTCGTTCATTGCTGCATTCGCCGTGTTCGTTGCTTCTTCTGCAGTGGCGCGGGCTTTGCGGGTAGTGCTCATCAGGTGTCTCTCCGTTTCGGAATGTAGATCGTTGATTTACGCGAACTGGCCCCGCGATGATCGTCGTCACCCGAGGCTTTCCGAGTCAGCATTCTACAACTGAACCGGGTTATTGCAACGCAACATATGCCGTTTCATGGGAGCCGTCAACAGTCATTGTGCACTGCACAATAATTTATTTCTGCTGAGAAACGGCTTTTGCCGCAAACCGGCCCTATTCGTTAACCCGCCTTAAGGATTTGGTGAGGTATCACCTGTATTCATGGTAACCGCTTTGACAGGTGCAAATTCCCTCAAAGTATTGTATCACAAGCACGAATGGGATTTCGAAAAGGTTGGGCAATATGGGCGGTATCAGTCGCGCTGGCGTAACATTTTTTAGCGTGATGGCAGCGTTGGTTTTCAGCGCCCTCAGTGTCGCACACGCCAATCCCAAATATGCTGCCTACGTTATTCACGCCGAAACCGGCGACGTTCTTTTCGACCGGTATTCCAACGAAGACCGCTATCCTGCTTCCCTCACCAAGATGATGACTCTCTACCTCCTCTTCGAGGCGATCGAAGACGGTACGGTGAAGATGGATGATGAGATGACCGTCTCGAAGCGGGCCTCATTGCAGCCTGCCTCTCACTTGGGTCTGGAGCGCGGCACCAAGATCGATGTGGATACGGCCATTCAGGCCCTCGTCATCCGCTCCGCCAACGATGTGGCCACGGTCGTGGCCGAGCATCTGGGCGGCACCGAACTGAAATTCGCTGGCATGATGACCGAGAAGGCCCATGATCTGGGGATGCGCCGGACAACGTTCCGCAATGCCTCCGGCCTGCCGGATCGCCGCCAGACCACGACAGCGCGCGACATGGCGATTCTGTCCCAGCGTCTGACCCAGGATTTCCCGAAATATTTCCACTATTTCGACCAGAACAGCTTCACGTGGCAGGGCCGGACCTACCGCTCCCACAACCGGGTGGCCATGACGCTTGACGGCGCCGACGGCCTCAAGACCGGCTACACGCGGGCGTCAGGGTTCAACCTCGCCACCACCGCAGCGCGCGGCGACCATCGCCTGATCGGCGTTGTCCTTGGCGGTCGCAGCACCGCGACCCGCGACCGGCACATGATCCAGATCCTTGAGACCGCCTTTGCCGATATCAAGAAGAAGCCATCCCTGATCGCATCGGTCCACAGCATCCGTCCGGTCCCTTCCCTGCGTCCTGACCGTGCCCGCGGCATCCCCGCACAGGTTCTTGCCGCCGCGCCGGCACCAAGCGATTCCGTTCCGATGCCATCGGCCAAGAGCCTGCCGTCCGAGAATGGCGCCATCCAGATGGCAGCGCTCGACATGGCGTCGCTGGAGATGGCGATTGCTGACAGCAGCGTGACCGAAAACGACATCGCCTCCGCGCCCATTGGCGAAGGGGATGCAGAACTCAGCGGTGTCCGTGACTGGATCATTCAGGTCGGCGCCTATCGGGAGCAGCCTCTCGCCATCAAACGGATCCGCGACACACAGGACACGGTCCGCGCGATCTCTGCCGAAGCTGGCCGGGAAGTGAACATTGCCGAGAAAGGCGCCCAGGCCGTCTATCGCGCGCGCTTCACCCGCATGACGGAGATCGAGGCGGCTGACAGCTGCAGCGCGCTGATCTCTAAAGGCGATGACTGCATCGCCCTGCACGTCTCGAAATAAGCGGTCATCCGCCCCCAAAAAAAGGCGCCCCGAGAGGCGCCTTTTTCGTTTTGGATGGGTCAGCGCTGTCAGACGACGCTCAGGCCCACATCGATATTGTTGCGGGTTGCGTTGGAATACGGACAGACCTTGTGCGCTTCCTCCACCAGCTTCTGCGCGTCGGCCTTGTCGACGCCCGGCAGGGAAACTGCCAGATCCACCGTCAGGCCAAAACCGCCCTCGGACCGTGGACCGATACCAACATTGGCTTTCACCTCTGTCGTATCCGGCACAGCCACGCCGACCGATTTCGACACCGCCTTCATCGCGCCAAGGAAACAGGCCGAATAGCCCGCCGCGAACAGCTGCTCAGGATTATTCCCCTCGCCGCCAGCGCCGCCCAGTTCCTTTGGTGTGCTCAGCTTGACGGCGAAAGTGCCATCTTCCGTTTTCGCCTTGCCGTCACGACCGCCGGTGGCTGTGGCGGACGTCTTGTATTTTACATCTACGGACATTGTGTTCCTCCGAGAAAAAAGGGCGGCCCAATGCCGCCCTCGTCTGGTCATGACGCCGCTGATCAGCCGTCCACATCCTGTTGGCGAGCGGCGTCCGCTGCCATGGATTTGGACAGGCGCGCACGGGCAGCGCGGATCCCATTCCCGTACTCGACGGAAATCTGATCATAGTGCTCGAGCGCGCGGTCGATGATGGCGTCATCTACGCCATACATAGCTTCGGCCGTGTTCTCGTAAAGGCGCAGCTTCTGGGCCGCGTCGAAAATGTCGAACAGCGCCCGGGGTTGGCTGTAGTCATCATTGCCCTCCCGATGATTGTAGCGGTCTGCATCGCCCGAGATTTTCAGCGGGGGTTCGGCATAGGCCGGGCTTTCCGTCGCGCCGCCCATGGAGTTCGGCTCGTAATAGGCATCGCGCGCACCGGTCATCTGGCCCATCACATTCATCGCGCCGTCCTTGTGGTAGTGATGTACGGGACATTTCGGCTGGTTCACCGGCAGCTGCTCATAATGGGTGCCGATCCGGTAGCGGTGGGCATCGGCATAGGCAAAGATCCGCGCCTGCAGCACCTTGTCGGGGCTGAAGCCAATGCCGGGGACGATGTTGGACGGGCTGTACGCCGCCGTCTCGATCTCGGCGAAATAATTGTCCGCGTTGCGGTTCAGCTCCATCACGCCGACATCGATCAGCGGATATTCGTCATGGGGCCAGACCTTGGTCAGATCGAAGGGGTTGTAGGACGTCTTGTCGGCATCCTCCTCCGGCATGATCTGGACCTTTACGTCCCATTTCGGATAGCGCCCCTCTTCGATCGCGTCGAACAGGGCTTCCTGATAGCCCTCACGGGTCTTGCCGATCAGCTCGGCGGCCTGCGCATTGGTGTAGAAGTCATGACCCTGACGGGTCTTGAAGTGGAACTTCACCCAGAACCGCTCATTGTCCGCATTGATGAAGCTGAACGTGTGGGAGCCATAGCCGTTCATGTGCATTGGCGTTTTCGGGCAGCCGCGATCGGACATCAGGATCGTCACCTGGTGCAGCGCCTCGGGGCTCTGACTCCAGTAATCCCACATGGCTGTGGCTGAGCGCAGGTTCGTGCGCGGATGACGTTTCTGGGTGTGGATGAAATCCGGGAACTTGTACGGATCGCGCAGGAAGAAGACCGGCGTGTTGTTGCCGACGAGATCCCAATTGCCTTCTTCCGTATAGAACTTCACGGCAAAGCCGCGCACGTCGCGCTCATTATCGGCCGCGCCGAGCTCACCGGCCACGGTAGAGAAACGGGAGATGAGCGGCGTCTGCTTGCCCACCTCGCTGAAGATCTTCGCGCGGGTGTATTTCGTGATGTCGTTCGTCACGGTGAAGGTGCCGTGGGCGCCCCACCCCTTGGCGTGGACCACGCGCTCAGGAATCCGCTCGCGGTTCTGGTGGGCCAGCTTCTCGATCAGCTGGTAGTCCTGCATCAGAAGCGGACCGCGCGGCCCCGCCGTCTGGGAATTCTGGTTGTCGGCAATCGGGTTGCCGGCGGTCGTCGTCATGCGGGGCGTCTTGGCCATGGGCTTCTCCTCGAAGTGTTGAGGAGAAACTAGGCAGTACTGGATGATCGATCCAACAGATAATCTAAATCAGGGCCATCGGAAAATTCGAAGCTAGCGCAGTGCCGCCTTCAAGGCATCGCGGGTGTCGGCCACGGGCTTTTCAAACCGCCGCTGCATCACGGGGTCGCTGGCCGCCTGCTCCCGATTGAACCGCACGGGCGGTTCGGGGTCATATTCAAGGGCATTGGCGATGCTCTGGACCAGCGGCTCTCCCACGATCAGGCGCGCCAGCGCGAGGCCGAAATCGATGCCCGCTGTCACCCCGCCACCGGTCATCAGCTTGCCGTGCTGCACATAGCGGCCCTGGGTCGGGATCGCGCCTGCGTCCGCCAGCAGGTCGTGATAGGCCCAGTGGGTGGTGGCACGCCGCCCCTCAAGGCACCCCGCCGCGCCGAGCACCAGTGCGCCGGTGCAGACAGAGGTGATATAATTCGCCCCCGCCGCAATCCGCCGGACAAAGGACAGGCTCTCCGGGTCCGCCATCACATCGACAATGCCAAAGCCGCCGGGGATGCAGAGAACATCCGCCTGCTGAATGGCGTCGAATGTAGCGGTGGGGAGAATGGAGAAGCCGCTGTCCGTCGGCACCGGGTCATGCGTCTTCGCCACATAGCTCACGCTCGCCCCCGGCAGACGCGACAACACCTGCGCCGGACCGGTCATGTCCAGCTGGGTGACATTGGGAAACACGAGAAAGACGATGTGCATGGCGGGCCTCCACCGGCCCCATACGTCATCCGTTCACGGCGCGCCAGCGCGCCCGATCAGACCTCGCCGAGGGCCGCGAGATAGAGCTCAAGAATCGCTTCCATCTCCTGACGCTCATGACGTTCCATTTTGCGCAGGCGGATCACCTGGCGCATGATCTTGGTGTCATAGCCCTCGCCCTTGGCCTCGGCGTAGACTTCCTTGATGTCTTCCATCACGGCCTTTTTGTCTTCTTCGAGGCGCTCCACCCGCTCAATGAACAGGCGCAGTTTATCCGCCGCCACCGCATCGCTGCGCGCGGGGGTATCGTCAAAGCTTTGGGTACCGTCGGCCATGGGGACTATCCTGGATCGAAAAAGAGCGGCTAACAGGCCACGGCGAGCCTATATGCGCAACAGTGCGTTTTCCCCAATCGTCCCGATGCCCAAGGAGTCCCATGAGCAAGCCTGCAATTACCATCACCCCCATTGACGGCCTGACCATCGCCCGCCGCGGCACGGCCATTCTCGCCGCCAGCCAGAACGCCCTGTCCCTGCATGAAGGGGATCTGTCGCCGGTCACCTATTTCCCGCGGGCGAATATCTGGGCCGGGCTGCACCTGCCCACGACTTCCCGCACCCATTGCCCGCACAAGGGCGACGCGGCCTATTTCGATGCCGCGGGCGAGCATGACGGCGCGTGGATCTATTACGACCCCAAGGACAAGGTGGCGGCGATCGCCGATCACGTTGCCTATGTGCGGGAGGTTGCGGCGGTCGAGACCATCGCCCTGCCCGAGCTCGATCCGGACGCAAAGGCGATCATCGATTACTGGTTCGATGAGATCCCGCCCGCCAAGCAGTTCCAGGAAGACGCCACGATCGATGCAACGATCAAGGAGCGGTTCGGCGCCCATCACGCCCGGGCGGCCGGTGGGCATCTCAGCCGCTGGCAGAACCATCCGGTGGGGGCCCTCGCCCTCCTGATCCTGCTCGACCAGTTCTCCCGCAACCTCAATCGCGGATCAGAGAAAGCGTTTGCCCATGACGCCCAGGCCCGCAAGATCGCCGGGCTGATGATCCAGCGCGGCTTTGACCTCGCCCTGCCCGCCGCACAGCGCGCCTTTGTCTATATCCCGTTCATGCATTCCGAGGAGCTGGACGACCAGAACACCGCCGTCAGCCTGTTCGAGGACCGCCTGCCGGGCAGTCCCAACATGGCCTATGCCCTGTCCCACCGGCACGACATCCACCGACATGGCCGCTTTCCCTATCGCGACGAAGCCTTGGGGCGGTAGACCCGAAACGGCGACCGGGAATGGCAGAATTCTGGAGATTTCACGCGGAGAATGGGGCCCCGCGATTTTTTCCACTTCTGCGACATTCCCGGGTTGCATCCTCGCAAAGCCTCCGGCATAAGCCCGCTTCCACGCACCCGTAGCTCAGCTGGATAGAGCACCAGACTACGAATCTGGGGGTCAGAGGTTCGAATCCTTTCGGGTGCGCCATCTTCTCAAATAGCATATTTCCACCTTTCGGATTCGAGTTAAGCCCTTGAATTAGTTGGAAAGGAACGGCTGGACAGGCCGTTCGAAAACCTTCGTTTCTTTTGTACGGAATTCGGTCCTGAAACCCCAATCTGAGGACCAGTCTGCGCTGTTCCAGATTGCCAGAATGCCAGAGTTTCTGCGGGCTTCCGAGGAACAGCATAGCCGTTCGAAAACATTCGCCAAAGGGTCTGGCAGGCTTGCCGCTGTCGCGCAGTTTTTCGTTCAGAATGAGCTTTTCCTCTTCAAGCTGATGAATGCGTTTTTCGTACGCATTGACCACGGAGGGCGTGGACGCGCTCACGATCCTGTCCAGGAAACCGGCAATCTGGGCATCGACGCGGGCGATGCTCTGCTTGAAGCTTGTCGCTGCAAACTTCGCCTGGCTGATCCGGTGATCCCAGATATCCTTGAAGACGTGCCCGCACAGGTCGACGAGATCGCGGCTAGGCTGCATGTCACCGAGCAGTTCGTCGAACTCGGTTTCCATGTCATCGCGGCGAATGGATTTGCGGTAGCTGGGGCAACCTTTGCCGAAGCACATATAGTAAGGATGCTTCACGCCCTTGTATCCCGTCGACCAGCATGAGGTCATGGGCTTGCCGCAATCACCGCAGGTCACGAAGCCGCGCAAGGGGAAGTCATCGCGCAGGTCCTTACGGTACGGCGCTTTCTTGCCGTCGATCAGTCGTTGCTGAATGCGCTTGAAGGTCTGGTAGTCGATCAGGCCTTCGTGGCGGCCTTCCCGAAGCCCAACATTCCAACTGGGGACCTCGACATAGCCTGCGTAAAGCGAGCGCGTGAGGATGTTGGTGACACGCTGGACGCAGACCTCGCCGGTCGGACGGTCTTTGGGAAAGCATGGCTGTTCTTCCAAAAAGCGCTTCACTTCCGTCTGGGTCTCGAAGCGGCCAGAGGCAAAGCCTTCGAGAGCCTCCTGGACGACTGAGGCGAGCGGTTCATTGCGGACCAAAACCTTGCCTTCACCAGAGCGCCGCTCAAACTTGTAGCCGTACGGAGGATGAAACACCCAATAACCATTCATGGCGCGGGCGCGCATCCGGTTCTTGGTCTGCTCAGCGTTCTTCTGGCGCTGATGCTGTGACACGCTGGCCAGCAGGTTCTCGACCAGCTGGGAGTCACTGTCCTCGCCAAACTCGATGGATGGGCTTTGCAGCACCCCGCCCGCTGTCTGGATAGCGGCGCGCAGCTGCAAATGAGCTTCCAGCCCGCGCGCGAGACGTGAGATGTCATCGACGATGACCGCATGTTGCTTGTTGCGATGAGAGCGCAGAAAGCTGAGCATCGCCACCATGCCGGGCCGCGTGGTGAGACTCCCGGACATATCGTCAGTGAAGACTTCCACCACGTCGAGGCCGCGATACTTGGCGTATTCGCGGCAGCGCGTTTCCTGTGACTTGAGGCCGGAGCCTTGTGTCGTCTGTTTGACGTTGGAAACGCGCGCATAGATCACGGCCTTGGTCAGCTTGGTCGCAAGTTCTTGTTTCTCCATCATATGCGTCGGTCTCCTTGTCATTGGTCGGGGCGGAGTATGCCTTCCGCCTTTGGTCATGTTGATTTTGGTGATTGTCTATAGTTTACATCATCAGCACCCGGATGTGTTTGTTTTGTTGCTGCTTGTTCAGAGAAATGTTGCACAAGGCGGCTGGCATCAGGCCGAAAACCCAGATCGACAAAGCCGACCATGAGATTCCAGATGATTGTCAGAAACTCATGTTTTTCATCCTCGCTGATGTCCCAGTCTTCCAGGTGATGCATGTAGCGCTGCGCATCCATACGCAGTGCGCCGGGGCCGGTATCGGAAGAGTCTGGGCTGTGAGAGTCAGGTGGTCCAGTCATAGTTTGAAGATCCTCCTGGCTCAGCGGCTCGGGCCGTCGTCGAGATTGTCACCAGCCTGCGCGCCCCTGGCTTCCTTCATCAGCTTGCGGCTGCGGGCATAGGCCCCGCGCGCCAGCTCGGCTGCCCGCAGCAGGTCCGTGCCGACCAGGCTGTTCGTCTCCTTGGGATTGCCAGCGGCATCACGATAGGTACGCGTGATAGTGGTGGCGAAGTACGGGCCGTTGTCCCCTTCATTGCGCCAGATAGTGGCCTTGATTGCGCCGTCCTGGATGGTGGCTTCAGGCAATTGTTTCTTGCTCATGGTCTTTCTTCTTTCGTTTTGGAGTTGAAAAAAAACACACAGAACCGTCCGGGCACTGCTGAAATGTCCGGCTGCAAATTGCATATGTTCTGTGTTTGTTCTACAGTAACATATTCAACCAACCGATTGGAAGGAATTATTTCCTGTACGGAGGATAAGTCGGGTCCTCCGGCTTCCAGAGCCAGGGGTGGCGGGTATGCGCACAGGAACACGGCGCACCGTATCCGCCCTCGCAGTCCGGGCAGAAGGGATTTGAGCTGATGACATTTGATGACATGGCGGGAGCCTCTCCTTTTAAGCTATGACACAGATGCGACGCTAAACGGAGAGAGATCGATGTTCACGGCAATGAATGTCATCGGCAAGGACAGAAGCCAGGCAAGGGCTGTGAGCGAAAGCTTGGTGGCTAGACCGGAAGAGAGCTACTCGGCCTTTTACAAGCGCCAGCTTTATCTCGCCGTGCTGGATGATTTTGCTGCCTTTTCCGGAGGCGTCCACAAATACGCTGATGACATCATCCGCCAGCTGATCCGTGCTGAAAGCCACGGTCTTATTACCGGGCTGGAGCGGTCATGGTTCGAGTCCCCTGACGATGCCTCGCATCCTTTTCATGGACGCAATCTGCGCAACTTCCTCGCGGGAAAGGACTCATCTTTTGCGATCTGGGCCGTTCTCGATCTCTACGTGAAGGCCAAGCATCCCATCATTGCCAGAGGCTTCCGTCTCGACGGTTACCTGGAGAGGCTGGGACACACGCTTTCCGAGTTTATTGGCAGCCATGCGCTCGACCGGGCTGCGGCCATCCCGGACGCGCTCTACCGGTTCGATGGATTGCCGGACTTACCGGACGGTTTCTTGGCTTTCCTCTCCGTGCAGCCTTTGACGCAAAGACGCTTTGGTATCTGCCACATGATTATCCGGGCGGGTGAAGCCAACCTTGGTGGTGGCCTCACCGATAGGCGCTGCGCCGTGCGCCCCGGCGTGGTTATTCCGGGTAAATCATCGCAGGCTTTTTGCCTCCTTGATCCCCGCACGGATAATCCCGTTTTAGGGACGCTTCGATTGAGCGGGGATGCGCCAGATGCTTCCATTGTTGTGGAAGGCTCTATCTGCGCCACCGCTTTGCTGGAAATATCAAATAAAGACGAGATATCCACGCTTAGGCAGGTAACGGCGTTTTGCGCGGGAGATGCGCCATGAAGGAACTCTTCGATGCCGCTCGGAATGGCGATCTGGAAGCCATTCGGAAGATCCACGCCAAAAGTCCGAAATCCATTAATGCGCAGTCAAAAGAGTGCGGCTCAACCGCGCTGCATGAGGCAGCGCGCTACGGCAATGCGCTGACTGCCTACGTGCTCCTAAGTGAGGCTGGCGCAAATCCCCACTTGCGCGATCACCATAACCACCGGCCACTCGATATTGCTCAGTGGTCAGATGCAGCCACGCAGCGAGTGCTCAGGGAGGCGACGCATGCACGTCTCTATGCAGAAGCGTCAGTGAGGAGCGCTCCAGTATTTAAACCGGAGATCTTTTCAACCAAGAAAATAAGGCACTTAGCCAAAGCCTACAAAAATCGATATTTCTCCGAAGATTTAGGATAGCTCAGGCGCTATCTTGCTTAGGGATGAGGTCGAGAAGTTTTTTCTCAAGGTCTTCAAAATTTTCGACGTCAAACGAGGCGGTAGACTTCCGACACAACGCCCTATGATAGGATTCGAACATTCCAATCAGGTATTCACTGCGAGTGCGGAAGACGTAGCCATTGGGTTCTTCTGATTGAAGTCCCCAACCGAAGTAAACCTCACGCTCGGAGTCTTGGCCGTCAAACTGCAGGATCACGAAATTTAAGACACTTGACTCAGAAACAAAATTGGCGCGGTACGTCCCGGGTCTGTTTTTGGAAGGACCGATCGCTTTCGAAACAGACTTTGCTCGATCTTGTCCTGCGTTATTAGTACTCAAAACGTCCTGCCAGTGTGCACCAGGTTTTTTGAGAACCGTAACATAACGATCCTCAATACCTTCCACATACTTCGGAATGCCGTCATCAATCACATATACGTTGCGAACAAAAATGGCTTGCTCCGCCCTGTCAGCGACAATTTTTGCCGCTGAATGAGCATATCCGACTCTCTCAATGAACGATCCTGTTCTCGCCAGAATATCTGATTGTTTTAGTGCAAACTCCACTAAGTTACTCATCGCGATACGTGCTTGACCAGTTATCAAGTAAGCATTCGCGATGAGCTGCAATGCCACCGTTACAAGAGCTATGATAATGGATATTTCTTGACCGTACTTTATTGAATCCTTCAATAAATATATTGTCAAAGATGATATCAAGCCAAACCCCGATACAGCAGTAGATATATATTGAATTAAAGATAATACTTTACTTTTATCAATTACTTCTTTACGAAGATTATCCATGAGCATAAGGAAATTCCTCTCAAATGAGAATGAGGCTCGAGAGCCAGTAATAGCTTTGTTTGCTTTAGCTGCGATATTTTATTCGGCAGTTGGCCTTGCATACTTTATAAAAACTGAAGGTATGCTACCGAATTCTGAGGCAGAAATCAGTGAAGATGGTTCCGAGAGCTGTGAGCGAATAGATCAGGCTTCGTCCGTCGATCATTCATCTTCACCTAAGCCATAGCAAACCGATTCGTTTAACGTTTTCCAAATTTTTTAGGTTTCAACAAATCTCTTGGGCCTGCCGCCCACGCGGCCCCGCGCTCTGGCGGCGGCCAGACCGGCCAGCGTTCTCTCCCTGATAATTTCCCGCTCAAACTCCGTCAGTGCCGACATGATGTGAAAGATCAACTTGCCCTGACTGGTGGTGAGATCGATTGGCTCCTGTAGCGCGCGGAAGCCCACCTCGCGCGCCTCCAGATCGGTGACGATGTCGGTGAGATGCCGCAGGGACCGCGCCAGGCGGTCCAGCTTCCAGACAACCAGCACATCACCTGCGCCCAGAGCCGCCAAAGCGCGCTTGAGCTCAGGCCGCTTCTTGTCAGCCCCTGAACCCGTTTCCCGGAAAATGCGGGTGCAGCCCGCCGCCTTCAGCGCGTCGATTTGAAGGTTTAGCGACTGGTCTGCGGTCGACTTGCGGGCATAGCCGACAAGCATGGCGATCCTCCTGGTTGTCCGTTGAGCGGGGCTGAAGGCCGGAACGCCATTGCGGGAAAACGATCGTTTTCGTGATGGCCGTTTTCGCTGAGGCGTCTGGTCTCTCAAAGCCTTTAAACAACTTACTTCGTGCCTTCTTTAAGTCAATCGAAATAGTGAGCCTTTAAAACGATCGTTTTAGATTCGACAATATTTCGTGATTATTGTATAGTGCCGAGCATAATTGAGGTGTCCCATTATATGAGGGACGAGAGTATTATGCGTCATTCTGCTACTTCCCGCGCTGCCAAAAGCGCCGCCGTTGCCCTCTTCGCCGGATTGAGCGGCCTGGGCACGCAGGCCAATGCTCAGGACAAACTGGCCGGTGATGCCGGCGCTGTCATGGCAGAGCTGACCGGCAATCGCGGACAAATCGTCCTCATGGCCGCTGACCGCGTTACACCCAAAGGCCGCCTCGCAACCTATTTCACCTGCAGCGCAGATGGCTCTGAGGGATATGTCGTGGAGACCAACGCCTCCTTGCGCCATCAGCCTACCAAGGCGGCTGTGCGCGATGTGGTCACAGACTGCAGCTTTCATGATGTCGAGTTTGAAGATGTGGACCCGCCGCGTCTCAGCTTCAACAAGGATGCAGCCTACAAGGACTGTGAACGTCTGATGGCAACCAAGCCGGATTTCAATCGGTGTGGTTACGTCGATGACGCGATGACATACACCAGAGAAGATAAGTTTCGTATCGCCTATATGGGGCGCACGGAACAGAAGGAAGGCGGCAAGCTGGTACTTTTCGTTGTTCGCCCGGAGGATGGAGAGGGTCAGATGGAATACGTCACCCGCTCAGGGGCGACATTTGACTTTGATTTTGCCGGATATGACCGCTTTGCCTATAATCCGGCCATTCAGGACAAGCTGGACGCACGGCGTCGTCAGGCCTCACTTCAACTCGATTAGGCCGGTCCACCGAAAAACGCTGGCGAAGACGTGCTGGCCAGCTCTTCCACCGGCTCATCCAGCTCCACAGCACTTTCAACTGCCCCGTCGCGATTTGGATTGTCTTGGAATGACATCTTCGTTCCAAAATTTCGGTCGCTGTTTCGCTCAACCTCTTTCTGAGCAGCCTCGATCACATCAGGATTTTCCTGCGCGATTTCTTCAAGGCGCGCCATGTCGGCCGCATCAGGTTCCTGTCCCTGATCTCTTGCGCTTCTGACCCTCGCCATAATCTCGAATGTTTCGATAAGGACGACTTCCGCGCGGTCGCGGTCCATGCCAGGGTTTTCGGCAACGACGTTATCCAGAAACGCCTTGCGCTTGGCGGGATCACTCAGAAACTCTTCGCCGATTTCTGCCCAGGCATCCACATCGAACTCGAACCCGCCGACATTCAGTATGCGGTTCAGCGTTTTCTTAGCCTCATCGGCCATCATATCGAGGCTTACCTCTTCAGCATCCTTCTTCTTTTCGCGGTCTCTCTCAAAGAAGACCTCGCTGCCGCCCTGCGGCGCGATATAGCCCTTGGCTTCCAGCTCATCCTCGCGGTGCTCCTGCATCACGTTGGAGGCGGTAATCTCCTGATTGGCATAGACGTTATGCCCTGGTGATGTTTCTTCAGAGGTGACATCAGCCAATAGAGCCGAGGCCTCAAGCTTCGGTGACCTGTCGAGCAGCTTTCCGTTCTGGCCGCTGCTCTCATTAAATGTCTCTACAAGGAAGCTCATGCCATGCACTCCTGCGCCATTGCTTCAGCTTCAGCCAGACGGCGGTGAAGGATTTCAAGGCTGAGACGGATGTGCTTCCTCATCACGCGATGCGCTGCAGCGCCGTGCGCGCCCGCGTCCCTGAAAGGCTCCAGATAATAGGATTGCAGATCGGGACAGCCCAGAATGAGATTGTCGAGGATATGCCAGTGATGATTGCTGAGACGCAGGCGTACGAGGCTTTTGGTCTTTTGGCACAGCACGGCGCGCTCGCTGATCCGCCAATCTTCAGATGTGCCTGGCTTGCTTTCCAGCAGGTCGACCATGCCCCGCATAACATCGATACGCTGAGGCAAAGGCAGTCTGCCCAGGAATTCCGTTTCGCGCTGTGTCTCCGTTGTCATTTCACAACAGTATACACGCCGAAGCTTAAAGAATTATGAAAAATACCGTGTACGAATTAAACGTGCGCCGAAGCTGCTTGGACGGATTGTGAGCTGAGCTTCCAAATCTAGGCCAAGGTAGCGCTTTCAGCCGATGGCGCGGCCACTCCGGACCATCACTTGAACCTTGCCTGACCGAGGGCTGAGTTTGCAACCCCGGCCCGCGCCAGCCTTTGCCTCTGGCAGGGAGGGCCCAGGCAAAGGCCCGTGTAGGGGTTTCCCGGCTTCGCCGGTGCAATCACGCCCGTATCGGCCAGGCCTTTTCGGTTCAATGGTCGGAATGAACCGGCCACGAACTGAAAGGCATCACCATGCAAAACGAAGAAAGCCGCGCTTCAACCCACGCCCAGAAAGCTCAGGCGATCGCAACACTCAATGACCGGTTCCGGTCCCGGCTTCATATTCCCGTATTCGGCAGACCCGATGTTCCGGGGACGTTTCTGCTGACCTCCGGCATCACACAACTCTCACCACTGGCTCAAGTCGACATACTGGCCAGGGTACGCGGATTTGACAGTTTTACGGAGGATAATGATCCATATGGCGAGCACGATTTTGGCTCTCTGGATCATGCGGAAGCCGGGAAAGTGTTCTGGAAGATCGACTACTATGCCGATGACAGCTGCATGTATGGCAGCGAGCATCCGGAAGACCCGAGCAGCTCGTACCGGGTCCTAACCATCATGCTAGCAAGTGAATATTGAGCTGCTTTCGATCCTCATCGGACGATTCAACGAAGGCGCACTATCATCGGTCCTAAAGATGACGGTGCGCTATTGCTTGTTGCCCCATACCCAAAAGTGTTTGGACTTGGCTTTCCATCGGGACCATGCGACTGGTTAATATCTGGGGCGAATTCGGAATCGTCAGTTTCAACGCCCTCCAAGATGGCCTCTTTAAAATCTCCCAGATGCTCAATTGATTCTAGTACGTTGTGCATGTCTTTTTTGGTAGAATTATAGTCCTTCCAAAATCCGTCCCGATTTCTTGCCTTTGTATGATACCACCTTTCGGCGAAGACCGAGATACTCTCGCGATACTTTTCTATCCGCCTACGGATTACAGGCGATAATGCCCCGTTTTCACAAACTCGAATGGCATCTTCCAGCCGTTTGTCGATACCTTCGAATATGGAAAGTTTAGCCCACTGAGGTTTGTCCACACTCCACTTAATGTCAGTTCCCAGCCCATCAAACGAAATAGCAGCTAAGCGCGCTTGGACACCAACCACAGTTTTTGCGATTTGGTCTTTAGCTTTTCGGGCCTTGTCAGCGTTATCGATGTGCCTTCTCAGCAAGTAACCAGCGACTCCTCCCAACGGTCCTCCCCATATCGCCGGATCGCCTACGTACTGTAGGACATTACCAAAATCGATTTCCATCTCCACCTCTCTAGAAGTACGTCCCCGAAGTCATGTTAGACTGGGAATTACCAGATGATCAATTGCTGCCAATTTGAGAAACTCGATTTTTAAGCGCTGATTTTTTTCATCAATCCAATGGCCTATGCTGAAAATAAGCCTCTTCTCTTATTGACGCATCCGTCAACGCAACCTGATGCTCAAATAGTTCCAATAGAAATTCTCTGAATGCCCAGCGCAATGCGGGCTCAAAATATTCCGGCTGAGCTGTCCGTGCGGTCTCTACGGCTGCATCCATCAGGCAATGCATCGTCAACAGACCATGATGCTTCAGATAATAAAAATACGACCACTCTTTTCGCGTAAGCGTGAATGTTCGTGCCACTCCATCCGGACACTGCAGGAGGTAGGTCTTTTTCTGAGACCAGTGAGTTAAATTTGAAAAGTCCGGATCAGCGAGAGATTTTGTCATCGTCCTTGAGTTTACTCCGCGCACCTGATGCGGAGGAAATATTGTTCGTAAGCTTTTTATTTCTCTCGATATTTTTCGCATCAAGCCTGCCTTCCTCGGCCCTTAATCTGTCGGCAAACACCTTTCTGTCCACCTGGTTCGCCATCTCTCCAAGCGCCCCGCCCGGGCGCGGCGCGCGCTGAGGGCGTGGTGCCAAGGCATCAGTGCTCGATGACTTTTCAGTATGATCTTCGGGCTCCCTTGCAGCCTTAAATGACTTCACAAGCGAGCCCGTGAGCTTCGGGTGAAAATCTCCATACTTTCCCGACATCTTAGCTTCTCCTGTTTAGGCAAGGGGCGTGGCACGAGAGCGAAACGGCTCATCGGCGAAGTAACGGAGTTTTTGAAGCCGCATGGGGCGCAGGCCCGCTGGCAGGCAGAGGGCGTAATCCGACTCCGGATGATTGCGCCGCCCAAAATACCGGGCAATTTCATCGGGCAGCATCAGGCGGCTGCGGACCAGTTCAGGAGAATAGGAATTCTGTGCGCCGCCGCCGGTCTGGTGCGACTCTGCCCCGAACATAGGCATACTGCCGGACTTGTCAGCGCCAACGCTTGCCAGAAGCTTTGCCAGTCCGGCATGGGTGTCAGCTGTCGTGATGGAGACATTCACGGACTCACGCACCCGCAAGACTTCGGTGTCATCCAGCTTTTCAGAGAGATATTTGAGCGTAGTAAGGTCCGTATTGGCGAAGGCTGTCACCATCCCGGCATTGCCGATAAAGGTCTCCCAGCGTTTGGGGTATATGTCCTTGAGCTGACCCAGATCCTGCAGGATTGACCACAGCTTCACCTTGAACCCGGCGATGTAAGAGGCAGCCCGCTCGATCGCCTGGAGCTTTCCCAGCGTTGCAAACTCATCCATCAGAAACAGGACCGGTAGGCTTTCATCTGAAGCGGGCGTGCGCTGCAAGGTCTGCAGACTGAGCGTTATCATCAGGCGCAGCCAGCGGGCGTGAGCAGCCAAGCGCCATTCAGGGAGGACGAGGTAGATCGTCATCCCTTGAGGTAAGCGCAGGTCTTTCAGATCGAATGTCGAGCCTGAAAGACACACAGCCATCGGGCCTGTCTGAAGGAACTCGACATTGCGGCGCGCAGTGGAAAGGACCGAGCCTCTCTCACGCTCTCCCATATCAATCATCATGGTCGCAATCGAGGAGACCGCCCCGCCAAAGCCTTCTTCTGCCGCCATATAATCAAGCAGCAGGTCGAGAGACGGCTGCTGACCTTCGCTTTCAGCCAGCCCTCTGAACGCCAGATCCTGCAGGTGGAACGGCGTGCGGTATTGATCTGGCGCGCTCGAGGCGATCCACAGGATGAGCGCTTTCAGGTAAGCCCGGGCAGTTTCGTGCCAATGGGCATCGCGCTCATCCGTGTTGACCATAAAGGCGTCGGCCAGGCCGCTGGCGTCATCAACAACTTCAGGATCGTCGGGATCAATATAGCCAAAGAAGTTCAGCCTTCCGCGAAGCTCTTCAGGCACATGCGCAACCCGGAAGGGATCGAGGACGACGACTTTTTGCCCTAAAACTTTCGCGCGAAAGCGCGCCGTGATGCTGGCATTCTCCCCCTTGGGATCAATCACGACAGCCGAGCCGCCGTAATGCAGCAGGTTAGGGATGATCTGCGAGACGCCTTTACCGGAGCGCGATCCCGCCAAAGTCACCAGATGGCGATCATCCGTATAACCGATAATGCGGTTGCCGCTCCTGCCCAGAATGATGCGGTCGCGGGCATCATCCAGATTTGTGATGCCGAACGCCCGCTGCGCCACGGACGAGGCCAGAAACCCCGCCGTGGCAAGAGCCTCCTGGCCATCACTCGGATCGTCAGGATCGACACGCGGCAGAAGCGGAAAACTCATGGCCTAGCATTGGCCATGACGTTCTCGCTCGCACCGCACCGCAGGGCCGCTGCATCCGCATAACCATCGCCCTGTGAGTACAGAGCATTGAGCGAGCGCTGCTTGTTCTCCTGCGTCGCTTCAGCGGCGGATTGGAAGATGGGTAGTTTCTCGGTCAGCTCTTTCAACTCGGCCTGCATTTGTGTGCAGTCCGAATAGGCTCTGCGGGGCTCAGCAATAATGGCATCGCGCTGCCGCTCCCATTCGCTTTGCTTCGCATTGCAGGCATTCGTCGCTCGCGAAAGGCATTTTCCGTAGAGTTCATCGACCTCCCGGACGAACGCAACCCTGCCGATCACCAGACTCTGCAGCTTGGCCCTTGCACCAGCCTCGAAGGCTTCCTCGTCTGTAATCTGATTGAGACCGCAGGCTTTCTTGTAATCCCCATTCTTGTGCCAGTGATCCCACATTTCGATCTCTTCGTAGCGGCCACGACGGGTGAAAACTTCCGAGCCTTCTGACTGGCTGAAGCGCGTGTAAATCTGGTCGACGCAGGCAGCCGTCGCCTGATACTCGACTTCCTCCGGACTCAGCACATTCGTAGGCCTCGGAGGAATGGCTCTCTGCTCCGGCATTTTGCAGGAGCCGCCCATGTTGGCCTTGTTGAACTGCAGGCTGTAGCGCAGGTCCCCAATCCGCTTTTCGACATTGGAAAGTCTGGATGCGATATCCTCATCGCGAGCGACAGCCTGCGCTGCAGTCAGGTAAGTGTTGGCATACGGATTTGCGAAACGATACGGATCGCTCGTATCAGCGCGCACAGGGATCGGCTTGCCTGTATAGTCGTGCAGCACGAGACAAGAGCGCCCCTGAGCCAGCTCGGCAAAATCAGCCGTTGGGAACGTCACTACGTTGTTGATGAACTTGCCGCCAGCCAGGTGCTCCGCCGCCTGGGGCGGCAGCCCGGGATCAGTGCTTGCCAGGATCACCGGATTGACTTCATAGGCACGCGCTTGCTGAGTGCAGGCCTTATAGCTTCGCGTCAGTTCGTTCCGATAGGGCTGCAGATTGGCAACCTGTTGCTGGGGCGTGCCCGTGATCATTTCAAAGCCACGAACCTGACCAGCTAGACCATACACACCTCGCCAATTGCTCTGAAGCTGGCGGATATGCGCATCAACGCGGTCGATCTCTGACTTGAGGTCATCACATCGCACCGGCGTTCGGTCCGTGACCTTCGTTCGGTACACAACGATCTGATCGGGCGAGACCTGGGCCACGACTTCGCCGGGACGCGGCGCGACGTATTCAGGTTCAACAACGTGGAATTTTGGACCAGTCGCAGATGCGGCGCAGCCGCCAGCCAACAGGCAGGCTGCCAAAGCACGGGTTTTCATGATCAGCCTCCGGAATTTTGGATATCAGCGAACTCTTCACAGGGAGCAGATGCCGCCATCTTCGCCCGCACAGAGCACTCGGACCACCGGCCTGTTTGAGCCATGCAGCTGGCCTGTACATCCTGAACAATTTGGGTTCGCTGCACTTCGCAGGCCTGAGCAGCGGCAATCCGCGCACGCTGCGTCTCCGTCTGGCGGATGAATTCGGTTTCTGCAGGGGCAATGGTCAGTCTGGCCTGTGCCTGGCCTTCCGCTTCGATAGCGGCGGCATCGCTTTTGCCGTGCGCCTGCGTGACGATAGCATCGCGCTCACCCTCGGCCTGTATGCGCCTCGCATCGGCTAGACCTGGCGCAGCGACCAGCTCTCTTTTTGCAGTGGTCGTCCCCACTTTTTCTGCCACAACCGTGGAGGCCTTCAACGGCTCCGGCAGCACGAATTCTCCCACGAACAGGTAGATGAGTGCCAGCGTGCCGCCGTAAGTGCTGACACGCTTCATCACTGCGTCCATCACTTGAATGATTTTCGGCGTACCACCCGAGCGATGCTCGGCAAGCTGATGATGTTGTGTCATTGTTGGTGCAGCCGAGCGCCTCGCGCGCACGACTGTTCCGTATACGTCTTCTTGAGACATATCCCCCGTAACCTCTGTCCATTCCCAGGAACAATTTTAATCCGAAAAATTTCGCGGCTGGCAACCCATAATTGTGGGAGCGCTACCGAGATCGCCAGTCAACGAATGTCATCACGAGTCCTTTTCAGCACCGTTTCGGATGCGGAAATTGTTCGCTCTGAGCGACAGGCGTTGGTCCTACAATTGAGATCAGCGGATTTAGCGTTGTACGCAAGATGTGCGTGGTAATACCACGCGATCTTGGCAAGGGGGCCCGCTGCGCGCCCCCGTTGCATCCCCCCCGGCTGTGGCGACTGTCAGGCATTGAGCCTTCATCCGCCATGCCATCGTATCGTCGATGGATCTCTCGTCAGGGTAATGGGCCGAGGGCACCCGCCAATCAGGGGAGCGTTCCGGCTGCCCCCGATACTCCCATGACCAACGCTTTCGTGCGTTGGATCACGACCAAAGAGCCTGCCCGTGCTCTTTGGAAACATGGGCCAACCCTCTCGCGGGTTGGATGCGCGTCAGCTTTACCGCTCTGAACCCGGTGAAAAAATGCTCGCGATATGTGTATCCGTTGGGTACACTCATCTTCATGAAAGATTCGGGCCTTCGCATTCGCATTGAGCGTGACCTCCGGGAGCGCTTCCTAGAGACATGCCGACGACAAGACCGGCCAGCGGCTCAGGTCATTCGCGAGTTCATGCGCGACTACATCGACGCCCATCCGAATCTCGAAAAGCCCACCGAGCGTGCTCCAAAATCCGATGTGAGGCGCAAGGCATGAGAGTCATCGACAATATCACCACGCTGCTTGGCGAAGACCTGCGCCAAACGATAGGTCGCGGCGACCGGTTGAAAATTGCCGCCTCCTGCTTCTCAATTTACGCGTTCGAAGCCTTGAAATCCGAGCTGCAAAAGGTCGACGGTGTGGATTTCATTTTCACAGCACCGACGTTCGTGCCTGAGGGAGTGACCGATAAGCTACGAAAAGAACGGCGTGAATTTTTCATTCCGCGCGCTGAGCGAGAACGCAGTCTGTACGGCTCGGAGTTCGAAATTCAGCTTCGTAACAAGCTCACGCAGCGGGCGATTGCCCGCGAATGCGCGGATTGGATTCGTAAGAAAGCGCGCTTCAAATCGAACAAAACCCGCTCGGCGATGCAGCAATTTATGTGCGTGGACGGGCAGAAGGAGCCAGCTGCATACATGCCCATAAACGGCTTCACCGCTGTCGATCTTGGGTATCAGAAGGGCGACGCTGTTTCGAACATCGTCAATCGGTTCAACGCCGCGCCGTACACCGACACCTACCTGGATTTGTTCGACCAAATTTGGGCCGATTCAGAGAAGCTGGAAGATGTGACGGAAGCGATCTGCGCACATATTGAGTCCGTGTACCAAGAGAATTCGCCGGAGAGGATATATTTCCTAATCCTCTACAACCTCTTTCGAGAATTCCTCGAACAGGTCGATGAGGACGTTCTTCCAAACGATTTGACCGGTTATCAGGACAGCGTCGTCTGGAATAAGCTATTCAATTATCAACGGGATGCCGCGACAGGCATCATCAATAAGCTGGAGACCTATAATGGGTGCATTCTTGCCGATAGCGTCGGCCTTGGAAAGACATTCACTGCTCTCGCGGTCATCAAATATTATGAGCTGCGCAACCGTGCGGTTCTGGTCTTGTGCCCTAAGAAACTCGCCGACAACTGGCTGAATTTCAATACAAACTTGAAAACCAACATCTTCTCGAAAGACCGCTTCAATTATGATGTGTTGTGTCACACGGATTTGTCGCGCACTACCGGCGACTCTTTCGGGATACCGCTAAACCGCGTGAACTGGGGCAACTACGATCTCGTTGTGATTGATGAATCTCACAATTTCCGCAACAATGATATCTACAAGGACAAAGAGACCAGATATCAAAAACTGATGAACCAGGTTATCCGCGAGGGCGTGAAAACCAAAGTTTTGATGCTCTCTGCGACGCCGGTGAACAATCGCTTCACAGACCTACGAAATCAGCTGGCACTCGCATATGAGGGTCAATCTGAAAGTCTGAGTAAGAAGCTCAAGTCCCAAAGCAGTGTGGAAGAGATTTTTCGCCGAGCGCAGACGGCCTTCAACACCTGGTCGAAACTTCCGATTGAGGAGCGAACTGCCCCATCAATTCTCAAGATGCTCGACTTCGACTTCTTCGAGCTTCTCGATAGCGTGACGATCGCAAGGTCGCGAAAGCACATCGAAACCTTCTATGACACGTCGGACATCGGAAAATTTCCCGAGCGTCGGAAGCCACTTTCGTTCCATTGCCCACTTACGACGCGAAAAGACGTCATGAGCCTGAACGAGATCGTTGCCCAACTCGGTATGCTCAAGCTCGCAGTCTACGCGCCCCTTAGCTATATCCTCCCCAGCCGGATCAAGAAATACGAAGAGTTATACGATACCGAAGTCGAGGGCGGTAAAGGGGCTTTGAAGCAAGCCGACCGGGAGCGGAGCCTTCAGGCTCTGATGACCACCAACCTTCTCAAGCGCTTAGAGAGTTCGGTCGAGGCGTTCCGCCTGACACTACGGTCGTTGAGGGCAAACCTAAACGGAACGCTCGATGCCATCGCTGACTTTGAGCGATCCGGCGGCATGTTTGAGGTTTCTGACTACAGCGAAGACGCAGCGAATTTCGATCCTGACGATGACGATCTATCCGGCCTGGGCGAATTTACAGTTGGTAAAAAAATTCAGATCAGCCTTGCCGACATGGACGTGCAGTCCTGGACCCACGACCTAAAGGGAGACCTCGCGCTCATTGATGCCCTGCTCGCATCGATGGATCTCATTCGGCCTGAAGACGACGCGAAGCTCCAGCATCTTAAGAAGCACGTTCGCGATAAGATCAACGCGCCGATCAATCCCGGCAACAAGAAGGTCCTGATTTTCACGGCCTTTGCCGACACGGCGAATTATCTTTACCAACACATCGCTAGCGACCTAGCGAAAACTGCAGGTCTAGACTCTGGGCGGGTCACAGGCTCCGACGCGCCAAAGACCACGCTCAAAAAGGGCTACGACTTCCAGTCCATCCTCACGCTCTTCTCGCCGCGCTCGAAGGACAAGCACCTCGTGCTCCCAAACGAGGATGCGGAGATCGACATACTGATTGCGACGGACTGCATCTCCGAAGGTCAAAACCTTCAGGACTGTGACTATCTAATCAACTACGACATCCACTGGAACCCCGTGCGGATCATCCAGCGTTTTGGTCGGATCGACCGGATCGGCTCCCCGAACGCTGAAATCCAGCTGGTGAACTACTGGCCCGACATCACGCTAGACGAATACATCAACCTGAAGGAGCGGGTCGAGAACCGAATGATGATCGCCGACGTCACCGCAACCGGCGACGACAACGTCCTCACCGCCAAATCAAGCGAGATCGCCTATCGCAAGGATCAGCTGCGACGCCTCCAAGAGGAAGTCATCGAGCTCGAGGACGTGAAGACCGGAGTTTCGATCACGGACCTTGGCCTCAACGATTTTCGCATGGACCTACTCAACTATGTGAAGGAGCATGACGACCTGGAGAAGATGCCGAACGGCCTGCATGCGGTTGTCCCGGCAGATCCAACGCTCGGGTTGGAGCCCGGGGTCATCTTCGCCCTTCGCAACATCCATGACGGCGTGAACATCAACCAGCAAAACCGGCTGCACCCGTACTATCTCGTCTACATCTCGAACGACGGCGAGATCGTTGCGGACCATACCGAGGTGAAGAAGCTGCTCGATTTGATGCGGGCCAGCTGCAAGGGCGAAGGCCAGCCGATCCAAGCGGTCTGCCGCCTCTTCAATGACCAGACCGACGACGGGCGGAATATGAACCGCCAGTCGGAGCTGTTGAGTGAAGCCATCCGATCCATGATCGACGTGAAGGAGGAGAAGGACATTGAGAGCCTGTTCTCCCCCGGTCGCACATCGGCGCTCGTGAACACCATCGCAGGGCTGGATGACTTCGAGCTAATCGCGTTCCTGGTGGTGCAGGAGGCTGCATGACCGCCTGCTATGACTACCCAAAGGCGGCCCGATTTGGGCGCATGGTCCCGAAGACCAAAATCTACGATGCAGCGCGCGCGCCTGAAAAGCTTCGCCAGCTCTTTGTGGACCAAGTGGACCGCATCACGTGGGCGTACAAGGTGGCGCCGGAGACGATCAATCTAAATGCCGTGCCGGGCGTGCCTGAGATACAGGTGTTCGAGGTGCGCCTCCGGGCTGCCACGCTTGAGCATGCCGTACTCGCGGCTATCGATAAGGCGGTAGCTTACCCGATCCTCTTTGAGCTGATCAAAGGAGGAGAGCGGCAGATGATCGCTGCCTACAAGCGCCCGAGCGAAGCAGACAGCGCAAGGTGGGTGGTCAGCGAGTATTTCGCAGCGGGCTGGGAGCCTGTGGATAACCCACGCAAACCCATCCCTCGCGTCCTCGACCTCGGCGCGCTCTATGATAGGGTTTTATCTGAATTGATGCCCGTGCGTCCGCTTCAGGGTGAAAAGCTGCCCGACCGTGTTGCGCGGATCGAGGCGATTTGGGCGACAGAACGCGACGTCGCGCGGATTAAGGCGCGGCTCGCCCGCGAAAAGCAATTCAACAAAAGGATCGTGATTAACGCCGAGCTAAGGCGCGCTCTGGGGATGTTAGAAGCCCTTCGGAATGAACAATGATACGCGCGCGGGAAACGATATATGAAAATTGATCGACTATATACGCACCCAGACGCAGATTTGCTGAAAACTATCGTCGATTCACCAAATTTACGCGTAGCCTCTCCTTACTATTCAGAGGTTGCCCTGCGGGTGATAGATGAAAATACAGTACGCGATATGGTTTTTATTACTCGTTTGCCTTACGAATTTAATAGACCACCCGCCTTTATTGAAAACGACCCAGCTCCAATTATATCTTTATATAAACGAATTCAAAGATTCACGCTCTATGCGCTTCCCACATTGCATGCAAAAATTTATATAAACTATCGCTGTGCTTGGATTGGGAGCTCAAATTTTTCAACGAACGGCTTTTCCAGTCAAGAGGAGATAATCGCCGAAATTCCCCAACCCGCGAATGAGATAGTTAATGCGTTTGATTCGTACATCGGTGTTTCGAGACCTATTAAATTGACCGAAGTCCAACAGCTCGCACACTGGATTGATGCGGGCTTGACCAAGGTTCTAAACGCACAAACCTCCCAAATAAGTGAGCGAGGAAGCGTCCATCCACCGTACTCCATTGAAGATTTTGAAGTTTGGCTCCAAGAACCGACTGCACCCCACTCCGAGATCAGACGCACGATACTCAACCAATTGCACGGCAAGAACCAAATGAGTGGTCATGTGAAACATGCATTTAATGGCGTTCTTTCCTTCTTTCGAATATATCCCAGCAATTTATCATCAGTGAAGTGCTCGGATTATGAAAATATTCCAGACAGGACCATAAATCAATTACGAGATTTCATAATTGAGTATGGCGATGAATACAGGGGTATAAATGGTGGGTATTGGAGAAATTATCTTTCCTCTAATATTGGCGGTATGCAGAATGGCGGAGGTGCCGGAGATGCTGTGGTTAAGCGATGCCTTGTTCTAATGCCGCACTATATTGATCACAAGTAATAGAGGATTCGCAAAGTGGGTAAAAAAATGAAGATGCATAGCCCGAACCTGGCTGACGAGAACATCGCGAAAATTTACGAGCTGTTTCCGGGCTGCGTGACGGAAGCAACGGATGAGAGCGGCAAACTTTTTTTTGCGGTCGACTTCGACCAGCTTCGCCAGGAATTATCCAATTGCATCGTCGAGGGGCCTCAGGAGCGCTACCGGCTTGATTGGCCTGGGAAGAAGGAAGCAATTTTGACGGCCAATACGCCGATAGCCAAAACCCTCCGCCCTAAAAGGTCAGACAGCGTAAATTTCGAAGAGACGGGAAACCTCTTCATCGAGGGGGATAATCTAGAAGCATTGAAGCTAATCCAAGAATCGTTTCTTGGCCGCGTCGACATGATCTACATAGACCCACCTTACAACACGGGCCGAAACCTAATATACAAAAATGATTATAGTGAGACTGTTTCAGATTTTCTTGAGCGGTCGAACCAAAAATCTGAAGAAAAAGACAAACTTGTCGCTAATCCGGAGACTAGCGGGAGATTTCATTCCGAGTGGCTTTCAATGATGTATCCACGTTTGAGGGTGGCAAAAAATATTCTCAAACGAGACGGTGTTCTCGTATGCGCTATTGATGAAAATGAATTCGGCACTCTTTCTGTTCTCCTAAAAGAAGTTTTCAGCGGCTCTGCCTGGGAGCACGCCTATGTGTCTGTGGTTCACAATCCAAGAGGACAACAAGGGGCGAATTTCTCGTATGTGAATGAGTACTTGATTTTTATATATCCCTCGGGGGTGAAAGCGATTGGCGATAGGCAGATCAGAGAAGAAGATGTTAGTTGGTCCCAGTTCCGCAATTGGGGCGGTGAATCAGAGCGCAGGGATGCCAAAAATTGCTTTTATCCGGTTATGGTGAAAGGCGACGAGATCGTCGGATTTGGCGATGTTGTACCTGATCATGTTCATCCTGCTCAGACTGAGTGGGACGGCGATATTGCTTACGTTTATCCGATCGACAACCAAGGCATAGAAAGAAAGTGGCGGTATGCTCGCCAAAGTGTTGACGAAATCTCAATGATGCTGCGTGCCCGCAAAGATGCTAACGGTTACCAAATTGAGATTGGAAAGACATTTGGGCGATACAAGAGTGTTTGGACAGATAAGCGCTATGATTCAAACGAATACGGAACAAAACTGATCAATAATCTCGTCGAAGGATCAGGCTTCACGTTCCCGAAGAGTCTATGGGCGGTCTATGATCCAATCGAAGCGGTTACGCGAAACAACAAAGACGCAATCATACTGGATTTTTTCGCGGGCTCCGCGACGACCGCACACGCGGTTATGCAGTTAAATGCTAATGATGACGGAAACCGAAAATTCATCATGGTCCAGGTTCCCGAGCCTATTCCTGAAGATTCGCCACCATTCAAAAATGGTTTTCATACGATCGCTGAAATTTCGAAAGAACGCATTCGTCAGGCCGGAAAGCAACTTGCGACTACCTCGACAAGCATCGATATGGGGATGCGGGTTCTCAAGGTTGATAGTTCAAATATGTCTTCAACCTACTATTCCGCCGAAGAACTGACTCAAGGCGCGCTACTAGACGCAGTCGAAAACGTAAAACCGGACCGGACAGACCCCGAGGATTTGCTCTTCCAGGTGCTCGTCGATTGGGGCGTCGATTTGACTCTGCCGATCCGCCGAGAAACGATCAGTGATAAGACCGTCTTCTTCGTCAACCATGAGCCCTATGACCTGATCGCGTGCTTCGACTATGGCGTGACCGAAGAGCTGGTGAAGGAGCTCGCCAAGCATGAGCCAGCTCGCGTTGTGTTTCGCGACAATGGTTTCGTCTCCGATGCCGTGAAGATCAATGTGGAGCAAATTTTCAAGCAGCTCTCCCCCTCCACCGACGTGAAGTCGATCTAAGGGCGGGTGCGGCATGAAGCTCAAATTCAAAACCCAAGCCTATCAGACCGCCGCCGTTGAGGCGGTGATCGATTGCTTTGAGGGCCAGCCCAAGTCCAATCCGCTCAGCTATCGGATTGATCCCGGCAAGCGCACCGACGTGCGACTGGAGCTGGAAGCCGGGTTCAAGAACGAGGACATCCTGCTTGGGGATGCCGCGCTTCTGAGTAACATCCAGGCCGTCCAAAAGCGCCAAAACCTGCCTCTATCAAAATCGCTGACCGACTTCTCCATGCTTGACGCGAAGGGTGCGCGGAAGCCCGTCAAAGGCGGCTACAAGCCCGGCGCGAAGATCAATCTCGATATCGAGATGGAAACCGGTACCGGAAAGACCTATTGCTACATCAAGACCATGTTCGAGATGCACAAGCGTTTCGGCTGGTCGAAATTCATCGTCATGGTGCCGAGCATCGCCATCCGCGAAGGCGTCCAAAAATCCTTCCAGATCACGGCGGATCACTTCGCGGAAACCTACGGCAAAAAGGCGCGGTTCTTCACCTACAATTCCAAGCGCCTGCACGAGCTGGAGAGCTTCTCCAGCGACGCCGGGATCAATGTGATGATCATCAACATCCAGGCGTTTAATGCCAAGGGTGCTGACAATCGCCGAATCTACGACGAGCTGGACGACTTCCAGTCCCGCCGCCCGATCGATGTGATCAGCGCGAACCGTCCGATCCTGATCCTCGATGAACCTCAAAAAATGGAAGGCAAGGCAACACTCGACGCGCTCCCAAAATTCAATCCGCTGATGATCTTGCGGTACTCCGCGACCCACAAGACGCAGCATAATAAGGTGCACCGGCTCGACGCCCTCGACGCGTACAACCAGAAGCTCGTGAAGAAGATTGCCGTGCGCGGTATCCAGACACGCGGCCTCGCAGGGACAAACGCCTACCTCTATCTCGAAGGCATCGACATCTCGACCAAAGCGCCCGTGGCCCGGATCGAGATGGAGGTGAAGCTCAAATCCGGTGAGATCAAACGCCAGCTGAAGCGGCTCGAATTCAAGGATGATCTTTATACGGCGTCAGGTGATCTCGATCAGTATCGCGGCTATGTCATCTCACAGATCGACGCCAATCAGGACGTGATCGAATTCACGAACGGCGAGAGCCTTATCGCCGGTGAAGCCCAAGGCGACGTGAACGAAAACGACATCCGCCGCATCCAAATTCGCGAAACGATCAAGGCGCATTTCGACAAGGAAAAGCAGCTCTTCGCTCAGGGCATCAAGGTCCTCTCACTCTTCTTCATCGACGAGGTGAAGAAGTATCGCGACTACGACCAGGACGACGAGAAAGGCGAATATGCCCGCGTGTTCGAGCGCGAGTATGCAACCCTCAAAGAGGAATATCTCTCGGAGTTGGCGATCGATAATGACGAGTACCGTGCCTATCTCGGCGAGATTGATCCGGGCAAAACGCACAACGGTTATTTCTCGATCGACAAGAAGAACCGCATGGTCGATCCGAGCATGAAAAAGACGGGTGAGGATAAGGGGCTCTCGGACGACGAGACCGCCTACGATCTAATCCTGAAAGACAAAGAGCGACTGCTATCGTTCGAAGAGCCGACGCGCTTCATCTTCTCACACTCTGCGCTTCGTGAGGGCTGGGACAACCCGAATGTCTTCGTCATGTGCATGCTGAAGCACAGCGACAACACGATATCCCGCCGTCAGGAAGTTGGCCGTGGTCTTCGTCTGTCCGTCGATCGCCACGGAGAGCGGATCGACCACCCATCGCTTGTGCATGAGATTAACGTCCTGACCGTCGTCGCGAGCGAGAGCTATAAGGACTTCGTCAAAGGTCTCCAGACCGAGATAGCGGAGACGCTTTCCGCGCGTCCGCGCAAAGCTGACGAAGACTACTTCACCGGTAAGGTTCTCCAAACCGAGGATGGTCCGGTCGAGGTGACGCCCGCGATGGCGAAACAGATCTACCGCTATCTGCTGAAGAATGACTTCACGGACGATTCCGACGGGATAACGGACGCATATCATCAAGCAAAAGAAGCTGGCGAACTGCCAGGCTTTGCCGAGGAGCTTGAACCCTACCGTCACCAGATCATCGACCTGATCGACAGCGTCTTTGACGACAGCAAGCTGCCCCGCATCGAAGATGGCCGAAAGCCGAAGACCAACCCGCTGAACGCCAATTTCAAAAAGAAGGAATTCCAGGAACTTTGGGCACGGATCAATCGCAAGGCCGTCTATCGCGTCGAATTTGATTCCCAAGAACTGATCGCCAAAGCAATCAAGGCACTCGATAGCGAACTTCGAGTGACGCCGCTGCAGTACACCGTTCAGCGTGGTGAGCAGGCCGCTGCGTTGACCGATGAGCAGCTGAGAACGGGCGATGGCTTCAAGCTATCTGAAACCTCCACCGAGAAGGGTGGGTTCGTTTATTCGGACGTGACCTATGACCTTGTCGGAAAGGTCGCCGAAAACACACAGCTAACGCGCCGCACGGTCGCGCACATTTTAACTGGCGTCCAACCACTGATTTTCGACCAGTTCAAGTCGAACCCGGAACATTTCATTGCCGAAGCCTCACGTCTCATAAAGGAGCAGAAGGCAACGGCGGTCATCGAGAAACTCCAGTACGATGAAGTTGAAGACCGCTATGAGACAGACATCTTCACCGCCGCTCAGAGTGGGCAAGACTTCTCTCGCGCGACCGAGAAGCTGAAAAGGCACATCTACGATTACTGTGTGGTCGATTCCAGCCAAGAACGCCGCTTCGTGGACGAATTGGATACAAGCGATGAGGTGGTGGTCTACGCCAAACTTCCAAGAGGCTTTCTAATCCCAACCCCGGTCGGCGACTACAATCCAGATTGGGCAATTTCGTTCACTCGAGGGTGCGTGAAACACATTTACTTTTTGGCCGAGACCAAAGGTTCCATGTCATCGATGGCGCTTCGCGAAATTGAACGCACCAAGATCAAATGCGCGCGCAAATTCTTCAACGAGATCAATCAACGGATCGAGGCCGACAAGGTCAAGTACGACGTCGTGACCGATTTCGGTAAACTGATGGACATGGTCAGCGGGGTGGCTGCGTGAGGCTGGTAGAATGGTAAAGCGCAATTCCGCCGGTGCATTAACATCCGAAGAGAAGCCGATTGTTAAAGCGCTCCTCAAGAAGGGCTGGCGGAATCAAGATATTCAACATCTATTGAATAAGGGCCGCGTTGCAACGATCAATGCCGCCCGCATAACCGAGGTAAAGTCCGATCAATCAATCAAATCTTCCCGTGAGGAAGACGTCGATTTCTTTATTCGAAAGAAAGATTCATACGATCCTGTCACCGGATTGAATCTATATGACGACGAGCGATTAATACGTGCACGTGAAGCTATGATACTTGCAGTCCAAAGCTTTAATAGCCCGACGCTGCGTTTCAAAGCGGAACAATTTGCGGTTCAATCAAACATAGCTTGGACCTACCTTCTCCACGAATACTACAACCGGGAGGGGGTCAAGATCGTCGGAAAGGATGGGCGGTCGTTGTTGCTGTCGCAAATGATAAAACGCCACGATTTCCCTCTATCTGCCGGGGTTGCCAATAATATCCGTGATATGATCGATATCCGTGATACGGTGGAGCATAATCTACTGCGACGCTCAGACGTCAAATTCTTTGGTTTGTTTCAAGCAAGCTGTTTGAATTTTGACAAAGCGATATGTCAGCTGTTTGGAGATAGGGTATCTCTTAGATCGGATTTATCGATTGCCCTACAGTTTACCAAGGTGAATTTCTCTCAGCTGATCGAATTGCAGAAGTTCGATATTCCTGAGCATATCGAGGCGCTGGACGCCCGAATAGATCAAAGGTTATCAAAGGAAGAAAAGGCCGACTTGGATTATCGATTCAGGGTGGTTTATATGTTGGAGGCGAGCTCCAAGTCGAAATCGCATTTCCAGTTTATTCAGCCTGGATCGGACGAAGGCAAGGAGATCCACAACATACTCGAGAAAAGAGTAATTGCTGATGATGACTACCCATATAAGCCTAGTCAGGCTGCGAAATTAATCCGGGAACGCTCTGGAAAGAAATTTAGCTCACACAATCACACTCAAGCTTGGAAGCGATACAGAGTCCGACCAGCGTCAAATGCTAAATCTAGAGATCAGACCGATAAAGAATTCTGCATATTTCATAAAACGCATGGAGATTATACCTACAACGATGCCTGGGTGGACTTCATTGCCGAAAAGATTTCTGACGAAGCTGAGTTCGACCGACTGAAGTCTACTAAATAATACCTACGCGTAGGCGCTTTGCCCCTCGCGTGGGCAAGGTATCGGAACGTATCCACACCTTGCGGGCGGAGCCTCGTTCGGAACCTCCTTGCCCTCGCTACCCCCATTCTTGGCCAGAATGGGAGAGGGTTGCAGGGTAACCCTTGTCAACGAGATATAGATGGACCTTGAGGCTTGCGCCTATACGTTCCGGTTTCGGGAGCTTTGCCTCGACGGCCACTATATTCCGTCTTCCGATTTTTTCGGCTCCGTTTGATCTCCGAGGCTACAAGTCGAGGCGAAACCTCTCGACCTTCTTTTCGATACCGCGCCAGCTCCCGGTGGATCTCCGCCAGGAGTTTTGTGTGCCGCTGGCGTTCCCATTTGATCGGCTTTTGCGGCATCCGCCGTTGTTGAAGCTGTGTCTTCACGAGAGCGTGGCGTTCTTGGCTATCGCGCAGCTTGGCGGCTTCCGCCTCGCGCAAGTTCTCCGCAATGATCTTATCTCTCTTACCGCTCACCCGCTGCCAGAGGCCGCGCCAGCCTGTTGATAGGCGCGCGGCTCTGGCAAGCGCATCCTGCTTTGCTTGTACGGTCAATTTCTGATCGAGCGTCGCGCGTTCTTGGCGGTGCCGTGCCGTCATCTCGGTTTTCTTCCGAAGGTGCGGTTCCATCTGCCGCCGATGCTGCTCGTCTGCCTGCCGCAGATAACCGCGCATGACCGGGGTCATTTCCTGCGCCATCTGGCGCTTCGTTTCCTCGATAGAGGGCGATTCTTTTGGAGAACCCAGACGAGATTCCATGTCCTTTTTTGTCACGCCGAGATACCGAGATAGCGAGAGCACTTCACCGTCATAGGGCACCGCGACAAATCCTCGGCGGTCGCCACGAGCGAGCTTGAACCCGCGTTCCTGTAGCGCTGCTTCAAACCCGGCACGGCTGTCCGAGATAGCCCAGGCATCCAGCATCGTCTGTTTGAGGTCGCGGGCGTTGCGGCCCATCCGTTTGGCTTGCTGCCATTCGGCCAGTGTGAAGTTGCGGGGATCGGATTGACCGTGCTGAGCCAGTCCCCGTGGCATCTTCCATCCATGCTCCAGATACAGCTCCCGTGAGACCTCCTGCATTTTGCTCTTCGAGAAGGAAAGCGGAATGGCTTTCATTTCCTGGGCATCGATCCGAGACCACACGGCGTGGCAATGTCGACGGCCTTCCTTTTCATGAAAGACGATGGCGCGCGGCTGGCCTGTCAGGCCGAGCTTTTCTTCAACCTTGCTAATAGCACTATCAAACTCTTCCTCGCTGACCTCTGCATCTTCGGGCGGATTCAGCGACAGGGAGAAGAGAAACTGCTGGCACCTGGTGCCACGAGAGATTGCATAGGCTTCGTTGAAAGCACCCTGAAGCGTTTCCGACGCGAAGCCTGAAATCTCATGCACATGAACGTGCTCGTTTTCCGGCGACAGAAGATGCAGGGCGAGGTTTTGGGCCCCGCCGCGCTGATTACCAACCAGGATCATGGAGCTAACCCTTGGACGTGAGGCCGAGTGCAAAGATCAACGCATCCCGCATTTGCCGGATATCTGCGCAGGCCGATTGGAGTTCTGACACCAGATCGGTTGTCACCGGCAGAGTGCCAATATTTGCCGCCTTGGCGATCTGGTTCAGGTTTGAGGCGAGATGCGATTGCCCTAGTACGGCTAGCGCCTGGGAAATGGCCGCATCGTCGGTTTGCGGCCTGCGATAGCTGCGCCGAGGTGAAGCGTCATCGCCAAAGACCTTTTGCCGGATATAGGCATTTACCGAGCGCCGTCCGGCCCGTTCCTTGAGAAGGGCTCGCTCTTCTTCCGTCACTCGCAAGGAAATGGGCGCGGGACGTTTTTTCTTCGGCTTGGCGGCTTTGTTGAATTTGGCTACTTGCCCGCCGCTCATGGCTTCGGCCCATCAAAGTCGATGTCAGCCTTGCGGAGCTGAGCTTCCCAGTCTGCCAAAACCTCGAATAATTCATTCGAAATCTCTGGCCCGCTGTGCGCCATTTTTCCAAGCTGTTGAATAGCAAGAATAATTGCGGTTTTGAGACGCCTTGTTCTCAGCGCGCTCAAGGGCTTGCGATCAAGTTCGTGACCGCGCGGCGGCTTCAAATCTCGAAGGCTCTTGATGGGCCGCGCGCCAGAGGGCCCAGGGAATGGCGGCGAGTGGTGTTGTCAGCAACAGCCACGACAACAGATGCGCGGGGCCATCGCCAACCAGAGCGGCAATCAGCCCGATAGAGGTCATCACACCGAAAAGACCCGGGATCAGAAACGTACGCTCAAGCCAGGTCGCGCGGCGCCGATTGACGAGCGGGCTCATACCTCCCGCCTTCCGCGGCGGCGGCGTTCGAAAAACAGATAAATCCCGGTGATCAGCACAATGATCGTCACAAGATCAAACAGAAACCACAGGATTTTCAGCGGCAGCCCGCCATAATCACCGAAATGAAGCGGGCGCGATAGCGACAGGGCCTTCGATGTCCACGGCATCTCACGCTTGCCTGCGACGTCACCAGTGACAGCATCCACCAGAACCGGCGTAATCAGCTGTTCTGTCAATGGTGTGTTGCCGTGGAGGAAGATCGCAAAATGATGGTCGGTCGAGTAATCCGTTCCCGGAAAGGCCACGAACTGCAATGTCATCCCCGGCGCTTCTGCCACAGCCGCGCTGATGGCTTCGTCCAGTGAAGCCAGCGATGTGGGGACATCCCGCCCCTCATAGGGCGCGATCAGATCCGCCAGGGCGTGGTCCCGCCACTGATCATTGATCGGTTTTTCAAGCGTGTTCACCACGCCTGTCACGCCGACGGCACTGGCCCACATCACGGTGACGATGCCGAGGAGATTGTGAAGGTCGAGCCAGCGCGCGCGCCGCGAACGGGCAAGGCGGACCATGCCAAACTCGTGCTTGCGCATGAAGGGGGCATAAAGAACAACGCCAGACACAATGGCCAGGGTGAAGGCGGCGCCCATGGCCCCTAGAAAAAGCATGCCTGGCAGGCCCAGAAACATGTCCGTATGCAGCTGCAACAGAAAGTCCATGATGCCGCCTGCGGGCGCCTCTACGGGCACCGCGTCACCGCTTGTCCGGTCAATGGGCGCAAAATGCATGGCGGAACCCGGTGCATCGGGCGTTGGTCCAGAGGTGACATTCACCACGGGGCGATCAATGTCGAAGCTCATATAGAGGGGGACTTCGTCCTGACGGCGCGACAACGCAGCTTCAAGCACGTCGTCATAGGAGAGCAGCGGGCCGTCGGGGTTGGCCGGAGACCAGCTTTGTGTGCTCAGCGCGTTTTCGATCTCATCGTGAAAGATCAGCGGAAGACCCGTGACGCACAGCATCAGGAGAAAGACCGTACACACTAGGCTGGACCATGTATGCACGACACTCCATCGTCTGACGGCGGAACGGGTCATCCTGTTCATCAACTAGAGCCCGACGGACAGGCTGATGAGGTAGGTCCGCGGGTCACCCTGCACCAGATAGTTGGCCCCCGGGAAGCCGCCCGTAGACGACCAATAGTTTTTGTTCAGAACGTTCTCAGCCCTTGCGCGCAAGGTCAGCTCATTCTCTGAAACCGTCCAGCTATAGGCGGCGCCAATGTCGAGGCGCGTCCATGAATCGATTGCAACACTATTGGCTGTGTTCGTGTACTGTTCACCTGTGTACATAATTCGACTGTCCAGCGACAGGCCGGGCACCGATGCAACAGCGTATTGCGCCGACAGGTTGGCCTGAAACTCCGGCACGCCGATCGGGCGATTGCCTTCATTCAGGCCACCATCGGTTGTCTCTAGCTCCGCATCCAGCCAGGTAAACCCGCCGATCAGCTGCAGGTCCGTCACAGGTTCCCCATAGGCGACAGCTTCAAGGCCGCTCACCCGCACTTCGCCGCCATCTGTAAAGACGCCATCGTCTACAATCGACTGGGGCTGGTTGAGCGTGAAGACACTGACGGTCCCGCCATAGCTACCCTGATCAAATTTGACGCCAGCCTCCAGCTGTTCGCCGCGGAAGGGGTCGAGGATTTCGCCAGCATTGCTGATAGGTGTACCACCGCTGGTCGCAGGGGCAATGGCCCCGGGGCGCAGGTTTTCGGCATAGTTCCCGAAGACGGAAATACCATCGGTCGCGCGATAGACAACGCCAACCGTCGGGGTGACCGCGTCCGCGCTGTAGGATGAAAGTTCTGCGCCGGTGTTGTAATCAAATGACGTCGTTTCGATGTCCTGAAAACGCAGGCCCAGCGTCGCCTGTAGCCTGCCGTCAATGAAAGACAGCGTGTCGGCCAGAGCGTAGCTCGTGTTTGTCGTTTCTTCCGTGGTCAGCGGATTGTCGAGCTCTCCGCCCGTGAAGAAGTCATTGGCGGGAATTGCTGCGCTGTTGATTTCATACAGATTGCCCGGGATGGTGTTGATGAAATCTGACAGAGCGTAGGCGTTTTTCGATTCAAGATCGATGACGGATGCCGATGCGACGAAGCGGTGGTCAATGCTTCCCGTCGCCACTGTCCAGCTGATACCCGTGTCGGCAGAGACGACATTGTCCTCCCGCGTATTGTCAAAGCGGTAGGCGGTGGTCAGGCCTTCGGCGGTGGCATTGGGGTTGGCAAGGACGTTCTGTTCCTCCCCCGTGCGTCCCCCAACGGCCAGCCAGGCTGTCACCGCAGTTGTCAGATCAACCTCGCCGCGGAAAGCGCCGAAAAGCTGCTGTTCGTCCGTATAGGTCCATGGCTGACCATAATTCGCGTCGGTGCCGGGGACTTCTGGCACATCGCCAAGGGGGGTGACCTGTGGACGGGGGCGGTCGATGCGATGATCCTGATAGCCCATGTCAAAGGTGAAGCGGACGCGCTCCCCCCGATAGTCGGTGCCAAGGGAGAGAACGGTCAGGTCCCTCTCCTGTCCTTCAATCGCCGTTTCACCGTCCCGCTTGACGGCATTGATACGGATGCCGAACTCATCATCAGTGCCAAAGCGCCGACCGGCGTCGGCGGCCAGCGACAAATGGCCCTGTCCAACGAGGCCAGCGGTGAGCCGTGTTACCGGCTCTTCGCCTGCGCGCTTGGGCACGATATTCACGAGGCCGCCGGATGCGCTGCCGCCGGGGGCTGCCCCGTTCAGGAAGGCGTTCGCGCCGCGGAAGACCTCGACCCGCTCAATCAGTTCCGCTGCCACAAACTGCCGCGGAAGAATGCCGTAGACACCGTTATAGGTCATGTCATCGGAATAGACGGGGAAGCCGCGGATGATGAAGACTTCCTGGAAGTTGCCAAACCCTTTGGCGAGCCGGACGGTGGGGTCATTTCGCACAGCATCGCCGACGCTGATGGCCTGCTGCTGGCGCAGAAGGTCCTCGGTATAGCCAATACTGGAGAAGGGCTGTTCCATATAATCGAGATTGCCCAGAAGGCCCGCGCGCGCGCCGCGGCTGACCTGATCGCCATCATAGGTCCCGCCTAGCACCACCTGCGATCCGGTCACGATAATCATGTCCTCATCGGCGGTTTCCTGGGCGAACGCCGAGGCGGAAAGGGCGGCAAGGACGCTGGCTGAACTGACAAGCCACTGTTTCATGAGGGCATTCCTTCAAACGGTATCTGGTGATAGCGCTCCTGCCACAACTTGCAATCAATTCGCAATAGCAATCGCGGATTACTGCCCGCGTCGAAAAAGGCGCCCCTCTCAGGAGCGCCTCTAGAAGTGATAGGGTCGGACAAGCGCAGACGAACGCTCTGATCGCATCTTGGGAAATATCTGAGCATGACGACTCACTGTCCCACGCGCGCAATATGTCATACGATGTTTTCTGTGAAGTCGCTGTAGAAGGCATACCATGCCGACATCGCTTTCGCTGCTTGCCCTGACCTTGGGGTCGATGGCAGCGGACCTTTCCGCTTCGGACGCTGTCGGCGCCTGCCGATTTGAGGACGACATCTACAGCCCGGCATTAAACCTGTCTCTGGACGGGCCATATCGCGATCGTCAGGAGGCGGACTGCACGCTGACGGGCCGCCTTTCCTATACAGGAATGCCCTTCGGCCTTCTCTTTGAACTGAAACGTGATGGAACGAGCAATAAAATCTGCATCGCTCGGAATGGAATTGCCGCGACAAAGCTAAAACAGCGGGCCGGAGCGGTAGTCGAACTCACCGGGCACTTTGAAAAGCTGACGGAATCCGAGGATTGTGCAGCGCTCAAATATGGTGAGTCCCTCATTCCCTGCGGCTATTGTGGCGAGAACGTGTTTGTCGCCTCGTCAATAAAGCGCTGACATTATTGCCCGTCTCTGTCGATGGTCGTAGAAACAGCTGTGGATCGAATTGCCCCAAACGGAACCACGTGAATGTCACGCAGCAAGGTGATCAAGGGCGTCTGTTACGCGCTACTCGCTGTAGCAGCGCTATGGTCCTGTAGACCATTTTCTGAACGGCCCGTGAAAAATCCGTACGGATGCTATATCACGGTCGAAAAGGACAGAAAACTGTGCCTTCACGAAGACCAGTCCTATTCACAACATTCCCTGAATATAAATTTTGAAATGACTCTCGAACACGCTGGGAGATGGAGGTCATTTTCCAATACCGATCCCTCTACTGGACAGGTATTCTCTTCATTCGTCCTGTACGATTATCTGCTGGACAATGAATATATCGAGCTGGACATTCGCCCCGTTCAAGTAGACCTCGGCAAGCCGGAGCTAGGCGTTTTTGGACGTCGGTATGTGATGCCAAGAGATGAGACGCACGGAAATTGAACGCCGGCATCTTGGCCTTTTACAATCAGCACAATACAAAACTTCAAGAACGATGCCCCCCCGCAAAAACAATGAAGCGCAGGGGCATTAGTTTTAAGGCGCGTCTTTCTCCGCATACATGCCGATGACCGCGCCCGTGAAGCCACCGGCGACAGCCGTCGTCAGGACGCTCGCATCGGCATCATTCAGCATGGTGGTGTAGGTTTCACCATCGAGGCTGTAGGCGAAATCAAGGTCCGCCTTGTCGATCGACATGCGCAGGAAAATCGGCGCCCCCTCTGCCAGGTCAATATCCAGCGTCGTGATGACATCTCCTGCTTCAGCACTGTCTGCACCCTTCCGACGGCGGACGATCAGCTGAGAGGTGTCACCTTCCTGCGAGACGCCGAACTTGTAGAAATGCTCGGAGTTCTGGATCGCGGCCATACCCGCCTCCTCCCCAGCCGATGGACTGAAAAGCATTTTTGTGGTCGCACTGGCGGTCATATGCTGCACCCGGCGGCCCACGAAAGAGGGCTGCTGCTTCATGCCCATCTTTTCTGGGCGCGGCGTGATTGAGAGCGTGCCCTCGTTCATGGACCACCATTCATCATGTGGCGTACGAACGAAGAGCCATTCAGGGCCAAGCGCCTCTCCATCAAACTCGTCCCGGACAGTGAAGTTGCCAGTCAGCGGACGAGAGCCCAGCTTCACCTCGGGCAGATTTGGTTTCTTTACGGCATAGGGTACAGCCTCATCCGTCATGATGAGCGGCCAGCCATCCTGCCATGTCACGGGCAGCATGAACGTTTCCCGCCCAGTGTGGAAACGTCCCGGGTCCTGGGGCGGCGTTGCAAGATCATATGGCCGGGCGGCAAGGAAGACGGCCCACCAGTCACCGGCCGCATCCTGAAAAATGTCAGCGTGACCGGTTGCCGTGACCGGGTTCGGACGGTCGTCTGGCAGGCCCAGTTGGGTCAGGATCGGATTGCCCTCATAAGGTGTGTACGGTCCAAAAACATCATCCGCAGCATAGACCAGCTGCTTGTGCTTGTACCCGGTGCCGCCTTCCGGCGCGGAGAGAATGTAACGCCCGTCGTGCTTATAGATGTGAGGCCCCTCATTATATTCCTGCGGATCATCCGGGTCTGCCCCACCATCAACCAGCATGACATCCTCTGACAAAGGCGCGAAGGTGACGGGGTCCACCTGCATCACCCAGAGCGCCGTGTTCGCTTCGTATTGCTTGTCGGCGGGATCGCCGTGATGCACGATGAAGACGCGCCCGTCATCGTCAAAGAAGAAGGATGGGTCGATACCGGGAATATGAGGAAGCCAAATGGGATCAGACCACGGCCCCGCCGGATCGTCTGCCGTCAGCACAAAATTCCCGCCGCAGGCCACGCAGGTATTGGCAATGTAGAACGTGCCATCGTTATGGTCGATCGTTGCGGCGTACACCCCGTTATACCCCAGATGTAGCCCGTCGAACGGCATCATGTCCGGCCGGTCAATCGCATTGCCCAGCTGTTCCCAGTGGACGAGGTCCTGACTATGAAACACAGGGATGCCGGGATAGAAGCCAAACGTCGAATTGACCATGTAGTAGTCATCGCCGACCGCAACGACACTGGGATCGGGATAGTACCCCGCCAGAATGGGGTTACGATATTCGTCCGGACCAAGAGCCGTCTCAAACACGGCATCGTTCCCCTGATACTCAAACCATTCGAAAAGAGGCCCAGCCGCTTCTGTCTGCGCCACCACCGCATCAGGGCTGACAGCACCATCCATCGGCTCGGCCGACTGATCAGTGCAACCGGCAATTAATCCGATTGCTGACATTAAAAAGACGCGCGACAGTAGCATTCTGTAGACCTCCCAAATTTGTTGGGCGCAGGATATTCAGAGCCAGTCTTGAAGTCCATTGAAAAGAAAACGGTTTCATGAACGCGCCCCCGCCTGTCGTTTCACATATTGCATAGCCGTCCCATTAAGTGCGTCGTATGCAAAACGAGACACAAATCGCTCAGGGAGACATCCATGCCCAATCTGACCCGTCGACACGCCCTTTCCCTCATGACCGCAAGCGCAGCCATTGCCGGAACAGGCTTTGCGCATCCGACAGCGCCCCTTTTTGAAGGGCCATCGCTCAAGGAACTGGCAGCCGCGAAGGGCCTGCTGTTCGGCACCGCAGTGCACACAGAACATCTGAACGACTGGCGGTATGTGAATATCCTGCAGGCGGAATGCGACGTCATCGTCGGTGAGAATGAGCAGAAAATGTACGCGATCGAACCCGAGAAAGATCAATGGCAATTCGGGCGCGCCGACGACCTCGCTGCGTTTGCCCAACTGAACGGCATGAAGCTGCGTGGTCATACCTTGCTGTGGAACCACAATGACTATCTGCCCGGATGGCTGAAAGGTTATGAGTTCGCGTCGGCGTCAGAAGCCGAGACCGTCCTGCGCGAGTACATCACGAAGGTCGCCAGCCATTATTCGCCGCAGATCTATCACTGGGATGTGATCAACGAGAGGCTGGACCCCAAGACGGGTGAGCTGCGCGCGACGCCATTTACCAAGGCGCTTGGCCCGGCTGTTGTGGACATTGCCTTCGACGCCGCCCATCGGGCCGCGCCTGACGCAAAACTGACGTATAATGACTTCATGACCTGGGAGGAAGGGAACGAAGTGCATCGCAAGGCGGTTCTGAACCTTCTCGAAACCATGCTGAAAAATGATGTCCCCTGACGGGTCTCGGCATACAGGGGCACGCCAAGTGGGAAAGCCTGTCCGCTTTTTTTCCCGGCACGACAGAAAGCGTGGGGACAATTTCTGGACGAGATCAGTGACATGGGGCTTGAACTCTATTTCACAGAATTTGACGTGAATGATGGCGACACGGCGAGCGGCACCGATGCCGAGCGCGATGAGCGTATTGCATCGTACACAAGAGACTATATGGACCTGATGCTGAGTTATCCGGCGATGAAAGAGTTCATCACCTGGGCGATGGCGGATCAGTATAGCTGGATTCAACAGTTCGTGGATGGCGATGAGTTGGTCCGCCGCCCCCTGCCCTATGGCGATGATTACAAGGTCAAACCCATGCGCCAGGCCATGGCCGACGCATTCAGGGCAGCGCCAGCCCGCAGCTGATCACGTCCGCTCATCAGCCTGCTAATCTTATTTCCGCAGGCTGCTTTCCCTCACGATCAGCTGCGACTCAAGCAGTGTCGTGTCCACGGTCTTGCCGTCGATTATATCGAGCATCATCTCGACCATCTTCTTGCCGCCACGCTCAATCTGCTGACTGACCGTCGTGATGGAGGGGTCGAAATTACTGGCCATTGAGATATCGTCGTATCCCACGACCGCAATATCGTGGGGCACCGAATAGCCGGCGCGGCGCAGCGCTGTGACTGTGTTCATGGCGATCACATCACTGGCGCAAAAAATGCCGTCAAAGGTCACACCCCTGGCAATGATCTGCTCGGCGGCGCGCCGCGCATCCTGGCCGTCAAACGGCGCCTTGAAAATCAGGTCTTCATCGACCGGGGCCCCCTGCACCTCGAAGGCTTTGCGAAAGCCGGCAAGACGCAGGCCAATCTCTGGCTCAGCCGGATCGCCGATAAATGCGATGCGTTTGCACTGCACATCGTTCATCAGGTGTTCGGTTGCCATCTGGCCGCCCACGACATTATCCGTCCCCACCACCACGTAATTGTGGTCGGGCAGGTGTCCCCCCCACACGATGATCTGGCGGTACATGGAGGCAAATGTGTCGAGCGCCTCAAGATCCTGCCCCTGTCCCATGAAGATGATACCGTCCGCCCGGCCGCTCTGGATCGAGTTCTTCTCGACACTGTCGAGCCATGGCGCGCGTTTGGTCAGGAGCAGATCGTAGCCGTGTTCGGACAGCGCGTCCGATAACGATCCGAGCATGTCGAGATAGAACGGGTCTGCCATATGCTGGCGTCCCGCCGACGCCAGAGGGATGACCACTTCGATGGACCGGCTGCGCTTCTGGCGCAGACTGCGGGCATTGATATTGACCGTATAATTGGCCTCACGGGCGATTTTCAGGATCCGGTCACGGGTCGCCTTGGCGATAAGGGGAGAACCTGACAGCGCCCTTGATACTGTCGATTCGGATACGCCGGCCGCTTGGGCAATGTCGAACATCGTGACGGGACCCGGGGGCGCTTTCAAATCAGACATGGCTCGTTCTGGTACTTCCCGTCACAATTATCTTCTTTGCATCGCGTCACGTTGATCACGGCACGCTAGCCCTCTGGAGACGAGCAAGCGAGCACTCAGAGTCCTTCAACGAGCGATGTGCCACCGATAAACCGGGCTGAATACGTTTGCAAAGCGGGTGTTTCACATTCCGAAAAGACCGCCTCCGGTGCACAATCCCGACTTCGCGCGGATCCGCGGCCCGTCTTGACGCGCCGGATGGAGGTCTTGCAGCTTGGGTGGATACAAAAATAAGGACAGCGAAAAGCGTCCTGGTGGAGGAATGAAGATGCATGCTCTGACTTTTGGGAGCGTCTGCTCCCTGCTGACGCTGGCGCTCGCCGTCCCGTCCCATGCGGCGGACGCGAAACGCGAAACCTTTGGCACACTGGACGATGGTGCCGCAATTGAAGCGGTCACCCTGACCACCGACAGCGGCTATACAGCCCGGGTCATCACGCTTGGCGGGATCTTACAGTCGATGTCAGTCCCCGACCGCGACGGCAAGGCCGAAGACATTGTTCTGGGGTTTGATACGGCGCAGGGCTATCTCGACAACCCGTCTTATATGGGCGCCACGATTGGCCGCTTTGCCAACCGGATTGGCGGCGCATCTTTCGAGCTTGATGGCACGCAGTACGATATCGACGCCAACGAAAACGGCAACACGCTGCATGGCGGCGCTGAAGGGTGGGACAAGAAAGTCTGGACCATTTCAAAGGTAAAAGACGGCAAGACTTCCGCTTCCGTCACGCTCGCCTATACGAGCCCCGATGGCGAGATGGGCTATCCCGGCAAGGTGGATGCGAAAGTCACCTACACGCTTGATGAGGACGGCACGCTGACGATCGACCATTCGGCCAAGACCAACAAGCCGACGGTCATCAACATGACCAATCACAGCTATTTCAACCTGTCCGGCCATGACGGCATGACGCCAATTCTCAGCCACGAGCTGATGATTCCGGCGGATCACTATACCCCCGTCAGTGATGACCTGATCCCCACCGGTGAGTTGAGGGCCGTCGACGGCACCCCGTTCGATTTCCGCACGATAAAAACGATCGGCGAGGACATCCGCAGCGGCGATGACGAGCAGATCACCATCGCGCTTGGCTTTGACCATAATTTCGTCGTTGGTCCGGTCGAAGGCGACGGTGTCCAGCTTGTGGCGACACTGGTCGATGAAGCGTCCGGCCGTGCCATGGACGTGCTGACCGACAAGCCCGCCGTGCAGTTCTACTCAGGCAATTTCCTCGACGGCACCTTCGCCGGCAAGAACGACACCATCTATCGCCAGGGCGATGCCCTCTGCCTTGAGCCGCAGGTCTATCCTGACGCGCCGAACAAGCCAGATTTCCCGTCAGCCCGGCTCAACCCCGGTGAGACCTATCATCACAAAATGGTTCTTCGGTTCCGTACCGACGCCGCAAACTGAGCAGGACGGGTAGGACATCATGGCATTCGGATTGCTCGACTGGACCGTCCTTGGTCTGTTCATGGCTGCCCTCGCCGGCATCGTGGCGTGGGTCGCTCTTCAAAAAGAGGAAGACACTGAGGATTATTTCCTCGCGGGTCGCGACGCCGGCTGGCTTGCCATCGGCGCGTCGATCTTCGCCTCGAATATTGGCTCTGAGCATCTCATCGGCCTCGCCTCCTCCGGGGCCGAAAACGGCATGGCGATGGCGCACTGGGAGTTCCAGTCCTGGATCATCCTGATCCTCGCCTGGGTCTTCGTGCCATTTTACTGGCGCACACAGATCTTCACGACCCCTGAATTCCTGGAGCGTCGTTATTCCCCCACCACCCGGACGTTCTTTTCGTTCATCTCTCTCGTTGCCTATGTCCTGACCAAAGTCTCCGTGACGGTGTTTGCCGGTGGTCTGGCGATCAAGGAAATCTTTGGCATTGAGAGCATGTTCGGCGTCGACTTCTTCTGGATCGCCGCGCTCTCCCTCATCGTCATCACGGGCATCTACACAGTCATCGGCGGGATGAAGGCGGTCCTTTGGACATCCGTCCTGCAGACCCCCGTTCTCCTGCTCGGGTCGATCATCATCCTGTTCGCGGGCTTGACGCAGCTGGGCGGTGAAGCAGGGCTTCTTGAAGGCTTTGCCGAGATGAAGCGCATCAACGGCGACAATATGCACCTCATCCGTCCGATGAACGATCCTGACTTCCCCTGGCCTGCGGTCGTTGGCGGGTCCATCATCATCGGCCTTTGGTACTGGTGTACTGACCAGTATATTGTCCAGCGTGTCCTGTCGGCACGCGATATGAAACAGGCCCGGCGCGGCGCCATCTTTGGCGGCTACCTCAAGCTCTTCCCGGTTTTCATTTTCCTCGTGCCGGGAATGATCGCCTTTGCGATGTCTGAAAAAGGCATGCTGGACCTTTCCAATGGGGCGGACACGGCATTCCCGATCATGGTTCGCGAGCTGCTGCCAGCCGGTGTCAAAGGCGTTGTCCTGGGCGGCGCGATTGCTGCGCTGATGAGCTCCCTCGCCTCCCTGTTCAACTCGTCCGCAACGCTTTTCACCGTCGATTTCTATCAGCGGATGGTCAAGGACAAGTCCAAGCAGCACTATCTGGCGGTAGGCCGCTGGGCGACGATCATTGTCGTGGTGCTGGGTGTCGCCTGGGTGCCGGTACTGCAGTCAGGCATTTTGGGTGACAGTCTCTACACCGCGCTGCAGCGGGTACAGGGTCTCATCGCGCCATCGATTGTGGCCGTCTTCTTCCTTGGCATTTTCTCCAAGTGGATCACGCCTACGGCCGGCCTTGTCGGTCTCGTCGCAGGCTTTATCGCCGGCATGACGGTGCTCGTCCTGCAGTTCTCCCCCTCTCTCGCCGCGTCCAACGGCTTCTTTGAGTGGGTGTACGCACAGAACTGGCTGTATCATACCTGCCTTCTCTTCGCCTTCACGGTGATTCTGATGGTTGGCGTCAGCTTCGTGACCCCCCGCAAGAGCGAGGCGTTGCTGGCTGGTCTGACGTTCAATTCAACGTCTGCCGAGGACAAGGCCGAGGTGAAGGCCAGCTGGGATATCTGGGATGTCGTCCACAGCGTCGCCATCTGCGGCATTATCGCCCTCGTCTATATTTTCTTCTGGTAGGCCAAGGCTTACCCGTCCCGTCAGCGCCGGTGGGTGACTGGCGGGACGTTACTCCCGGTCAGGAATATTTATGTCTCTTACTGCTCTCAAAGAAAAATCCGTCTGGTTCGTCGTCGGCAGCCAGCACCTGTACGGCAAGGAAACGCTCGATGCGGTCGACCGTCAATCGCGCAAAGTCGCCGCCACACTGGCCGACAGCGACGCCATGCCCGTCACCCTGGACTTCAAGGGCGTGGTCACGACCCCCTCTGAAATCCTCGCTGTCTGCAAAAAAGCAAACGATGCCGAAGACTGCGTCGGCCTTGTCTTCTGGATGCACACCTTCAGCCCGGCCAAGATGTGGATCGCTGGCCTGCAGGCCCTGCAGAAGCCTTTCCTCCAGCTGAATACACAGTATGGTGAGGAAATCCCCTGGTCGTCCATCGACATGAACTACATGAACCTGAACCAGTCCGCCCATGGCGACCGGGAATTCGGGTATATTTGCTCACGCCTGCGCATCGATCGGAAGATCGTCTGTGGCCACTGGAAAGATGTGTCGACCCAGCAGGCAATTGGCGAATGGACCCGTGCCGCGGTCGGTCATGACACGATGCGCAATACGCGCATTGCCCGCTTCGGTGATAACATGCGCCAGGTGGCCGTCACTGAAGGTGACAAGGTCGATGCGCAGATCCGCCTCGGCGCGACCGTTGATGGGTATGGCCTTGGCGATGTGGCAGCTTTCGTCGATGCCGTCGAAATGGGCCGCATCAAGGACGATGTCGGCGCTGTCATGGACAGTTATGACGTACCGACAGAACTGGCGCCCGGAGGCGACCGTCACAGCTCCCTCATTGATGCGCTGCAGATTGAACTGGGCATTCGCGACTTCCTTGCCGAGAACAATTATCACGGCTTCACCACAACATTCGAGATCCTGCACGGCCTGAAACAGCTCCCCGGCATCAGCGCGCAGCGCATGATGGCCGACGGGTTCGGATTTGGCGCCGAGGGCGACTGGAAGACTGCAATCCTTGTGCGGACCATGAAGACCATGGCCCAGGGGCTGCCCGGCGGGTCGTCCTTCATGGAAGACTATACCTATGATTTCCGCGCCGAGGGCGGCATTGTCCTTGGCTCGCACATGCTGGAGATCTGTCCGACGATTGCGTCCGGCAAGCCGCGTGTGGCGGTTCATCCGCTGGCGATTGGCGGCAAGGAAGACCCTGTACGGCTGATCTTTACCACGCCTGCCGGCCCTGCGATCAATGTTGCCATGGTGGATCTGGGCGACCGGTTCCGCTGGATTTGTGGCGAGCTCGACGTGGTCGATGCCCCCAACGAGATGCCAAAGCTGCCCGTCGCTTCTGCGTTCTGGAAAACGCGTCCCTCATTCAACACTGGCACTGCCTGCTGGATGCATGGAGGCGGTGCGCACCATTCAGGCTTCTCCATGGCGCTGAACACCGAGCATATGCGCGATCTGGCAGAGATGGTGGGCATCGAAATGCTGGTCATCGGCGCGGATACCACCGTCGAAGACTTCAAACGGGATATCCGCTTGGGCGACGTCTCATATCGCTAGGAGGTCCGCATGAGCGATCTGAAGCAACTTAAAGAGGACGTGTTTGCGGCCAATATGGCGCTTGTCTCCCACGGCCTCGTCATTCTGACTTGGGGCAATGTGAGCGGCATTGACCGCGATCGCGGGCTGGTCGTGATCAAGCCCTCTGGCGTGCCCTATGACGATATGTCTGCAGACGACATGGTTGTTATTGATCTTGAGGGCAAGGTCGTTGAGGGCTCGCTGAAGCCTTCATCCGACACGGCGACGCATCTTGTCCTGTACAACCGGTTCGAGCAGATCGGCGGGGTCGCGCATACCCATTCGACCCACGCCGTCGCCTGGGCACAGGCAGGCCGGTCCATTCCCCTTCTTGGCACGACGCACGCAGATTATTTTGCCAGCGACGTGCCTGTCACCCGCGATATGACGCGGGAAGAAATAGAAGGGGCTTTCGAGCACGAAACTGGCAACGTCATCTGCGAAACGATTGGCGAGCGTGACCCCCTTCATATTCCCGGCGTGCTTTTGAAAAACCATGCCCCGTTCACGTGGGGGAAATCCGCCAGCGAAGCCGTTCGCAATTCCGTCGTTCTAGAAGAAGTGGCCCGCATGGCCATTCTGACCCATCAGATCAAGGACGCGCCAACAATGAACGATGACCTGACCACCAAGCATTTCCAGCGCAAGCATGGTCCAAATGCCTATTACGGACAGAAATAGAAGATGACTGACCAGACCCTCGTTCTCGGCCTCGATTACGGGACGGATTCGGCCCGCGCCCTTCTCGTCGATGCCAGAAGTGGTGACACGCTTGGCACGGCCGTCGCCCCCTATACCCGCTGGGCGAAGCGGCAATATTGCAAGCCAGAAGACGATCAGTACCGCCAGCACCCGCTTGATTATATCGAGGCGCTTGAGCAGGCGGTGAAGGGCGCGCTTGAAGAAGCCGGTCCCGAGGCGGCGTCGCGCGTCGCGGGGATATCCTTCGACACAACGGGTTCCACGCCGTGCCTTATCGATAAGGACGGCATACCCCTCGCCCTTCACGACGAGTTCGCCAACGACCCGGACGCGATGTTCGTTCTGTGGAAAGATCATACATCGGTGCAGGAGGCAGCTCATATCAACCAGCTGGCTGCAACATGGAACACGGATTATCTGAAATATGTCGGCGGTATCTATTCGTCTGAATGGGGGTGGGCAAAGATCGCTCACCTGCTGAAAAACAATGACCGCGTCCATGCGGCGGCGGCCTCGTTTGTTGAGCATTGCGACTGGATGCCAGCCCTCCTCACCGGAAAGCAGGGCCTGAGCCAGATGCCGCGCGGACGGTGTGCGGCCGGCCACAAGAATCTGTGGGCGGACGAGTGGGACGGCCTGCCGGAAGAAGGATTTCTCACGGCAATCGAACCAAGGCTCGCAGGCTACCGTGATACCTTTGCCAGGGAAACACTGACGAGCGATCAGACCGTTGGCTATCTCACCAAAGACTGGGCGGCGCGTCTTGGCCTGCCTGAAGGGATCGCGGTCGGCGCAGGCGCATTTGACTGCCACATGGGCGCCGTGGGTGGCGAGGTCCAGCCGGGCAGCCTGTCGCGCGTCATCGGCACATCAACCTGTGACATCATGATTACCCCAGCCGACACGTTGGGGGACCGCACGGTCGCAGGCATCTGCGGCCAGGTTGACGGCTCCGTCGTTCCCGACATGGTCGGGCTGGAGGCCGGGCAGTCGGCTTTTGGTGATCTGTATGCGTGGTTTGTCGACCTGATCTGCTGGCCTCTTAAAGACGCCCAAGGGACTGTGAGCGCGGCGGACCGCGATCGGGTGATCAGAAATCTGTCCGAGGCAGCGACGTCCATCAAACCAGGCGATACCGCGCCCCTTTGCCTCGACTGGATGAATGGGCGACGCACGCCCGATGCCAACCAGGAAGTCAGAGGCGCCATTGCCGGGCTGTCGCTCGGCAGTGATGCGCCCCGCATCTTCCGCGCAATTATCGAAGGGACCTGCTTTGGCTCGCGCGCCATCGTTGACCGGATGCGCCGCGAGGGCGTTGGGATCAACGATGTGATCGCGCTAGGTGGTGTTGCCCAGAAATCCCCCCTCGTCATGCAGATCATGGCGGATGTGCTCGGCATGCCTATTCGCGTAGCCCGGGCTGAGCAGACCTGCGCGCTCGGCGCGGCCATGTTCGCGGCCATCGGTGCTGGCCTGCATGACAGCGTCGCCGCAGCGCAGTCCAGCATGGGACAGGGCTTTGGCACCACCTATGAACCCGACCCGCAGCGTGCCGCCTATTACGATGAAATCTACGAGACGCGGTACGTTCCGCTGGGCCGCTTTGTGGAGCGGGAGCTGACAAACCGCGCCTGAGGCGCTTGTCTTTCTGGTCGAGGACAGCAAGGACAGGGCACTTCCCAACGCAGAGGTGCCCTATGACCACTCCCTCCCCGGTTCTTCAGACCATGATGTCCGCCGCACAGGCAGGCGGTGACGTCCTGCGCAATGCTTTTGCACGACTGGGGACATTGACGATACAGCACAAAAAATCATCGGACTTTGTGTCGGAAGCCGATCTGGATGCCGAGAAAGTCATTTTCCGTATTCTGAAGGATGCCTACCCCGCCTATTCGGCCCATCTGGAAGAAGGCGGTATCGTTGAGGGCGCGGACAAGGACCATCAGTGGATTGTCGACCCGCTCGATGGGACGACAAACTTCCTGCACGGCCTGCCGCATTTTTCCGTGTCCATCGCCCTGGCCTATCGCGGAAAGCCAATCGCCGGGGTCGTCTTCAATCCGGTCAGTAACGAGATGTTCGTTGCGGAAGAAGGCCACGGTGCGCTGCTGAACGGAAATCCCATCAAGGTCTCGGGCCACAAGCCGCTGGCCGAATGCCTGTTCGGGACGGGCCTGCCGTTCAAGGACAAGAAAGGCCATGAGGCGATGGCGCAAGAGCTGATCGCACCCATGAAATCCCTGGCCGGCATACGACGTCTCGGATCGGCTGCCCTGGACCTCGCCTTTGTGGCGAGTGGACGGTTTGATGTGTTCTGGGAACATGATCTCAGCCCTTGGGATGTCGCCGCGGGCATCATTCTTATCCGCGAGGCAGGCGGCTGTGTGACCTCTTTTGATGGCACACAGACCGACCTTCCCTATCGCTCCATCCTCGCGTCGAACACGACGCTGCACGAAGAGGCCATAGCGCTTCTCACTGGATGAAAGTCGGGCGCCGGGACGCCCAACCTTTATTCCATGGTCAGCACGACAACCGAGTGCGCGGGCAGTGTGACCGTGAAAATATCATTCTCCGCACTGACGGACATGGAAGTGGGGACCACGGCCGTCTTGTCGTCGAAGGTATTGTGGCCATCCATACGGGCGGCGGTCAGCACGCGTCCATTCAATGTTGCAGCCCCACTGGCGGGCAAGGACACATCGTGGCTGGATTTGGGATCAGCGTTGACCAGGCCGATCACGATCTCGCCCTCGGGCGTACGGGCAGCTGTCGCGGACAATGCCGGGAAGCTGATGTCACCGGACGTGTAGCTGGGGCTGTCCAATGCGATTTCCAATGCCGTCGCCCCTTGGAATGGCGTGTACATCTCAAACACATGATAGGTGGGCGTCAGCACCATGTCCGGGCCATCGACGAGGATCATGGCCTGCAGAACGTTCACCATCTGCGCGATATTGGTCATCGGCACGCGGTCTGCATAGTCGTGGAAGATGTTGAAGTTCAGGGCCGCGACAACCGCATCACGGATCGTGTTCTGCTGGTAAAGCGCTGGCGCGCCCTCCTCACCATCAACCCACATGCCCCACTCGTCCACATACAGACCAAAATCGTCACCAAGCTCATGCTCATCGATCATGGCAAGCGACGCATCAATGGCCGGTTTGATACGCAGTGTATTGCGAATGGTGGACGCCCACTCTTCTTCGGGAAAATCGAGCGCGTCTCCCTTCTCACCCCAATCCCCGGTCGGCAGGGTGTAGTAGTGAAGCGAGATGCCCTCACTCAGGCTGCCGATATTGGGATGGTCGAGCACATCCTTTGAGTAGTCGATGTTGCCCTCATGCGACCCTGAAATCACCCGCTTGGGCTGCTCCCCTGACGTCTTCAGGAATGTTGCCCAAAGAGCATAAAGATCGGCATAGGCGTCGGGGCGCAAATGGCCGCCGCAGCCCCACGTTTCGTTGCCCACGGACAAATAATCGATTTTCCACGGTTCGGCACGGCCATTGGCCCGACGCTCGTCGGCCAGATCAGATTTGCCGTCAAAGGTGATATATTCAAGCCAGTCCGTCGCTTCGTTCAGCGTACCGGTCCCGAGATTGACGTTGAGATAGGTCTTGGCCCCCAGACGTTCGGCGAGATTGAAGAATTCATGGGTACCGAAAGTGTTGGGTTCCGGTGTACCGCCCCACGCCATGTTCGTGCGCCCGGCCCGTTTTGACCCGACGCCGTCCCGCCAGTGATAGAGGTCAGCATAACACCCGCCCGGCCAGCGGATGACAGGGATATCGAGCTTGTCGAGCGCGTCGAAGACATCATTTCGAATCCCATCCGTATTCGGAATTTTGCTTTTCTTGCCCACCCAGATGCTGTCATAGGGCTGCCCGCCCAGATGCTCCAGAAACTGGCCATAGACCTCAGGCTGGATCACGCCGATCTCGCTGTCGGTGTTGATCGTCAATTCTGTCTGCGCGAAGGCAGGCAAGGCTGTCAGTGTGGCAAGGGCGCTGATCGCCGTCGCAAATTTTCTCATAAATCCTCCAACATCTCTTTTTAATGGGGCCGCGTCATTTCTTGGGCGGTTTGGTGGTGGTGATAATTGTCGTCCCGCCCGATCGTCGACCGCAGATCGGCAGGATCACCCTGATGGAAGCGCCAGTCATCATTGATGGAAATACGTTCGCGCGGCCCCTCTGCCATCGCGCTTCCAGCAAGCGCGATAAAAAGCACACCGCCAACGCCCACCAACACAGACGCCTTCACTTTTACGACCATCGCGTTCGTCCCACTCATGTCGTTACGACATTTTTGTCTTCTTCTGGCGCGCACTCTAGCAAAAACGGGCGCAAGATGAACCCGAACGCGGCTGGTACGGCAATGCGGCCGCGCTTTGGCAACGTTTTCAATTATCGGACAGTCCGTCTCCTCGCGGGAACCTTTCGGGCGGAACGCGGTTTAGACGGAACGAGGGATCATGGACAAAAAAGCATCGCCAGCGGCCAGCGCAACGGCCGCTGACCGCGAGTCATCAAGACAAAAAAACGCTAGACCCGCAGGTCGGGCCATCGTCACCTATGGCCGCAGCCTGATGTCACTGGTCATCGCGCGCTCCCTGCACGAGCGCGGCATTGAAGTCATCGGCTGCGATGATGTGGACATGACGGTTCTGTCCTTCTCCAAGCATGTGAAGGACAATTTCCGGCACACCGCCCTCGACGATAATCTTGAACAGGCCCTGACGGACTTTGAGGAGGCGGTACGGCGCTTCGCTCCCGATGACGACCGACCCTATGTCCTGATACCGGCGTTCCGGGATGCGAGCGTTTTCGCCCGATACCGGGAGCGCTTCGAGCCGCTTATCCGTGTCGCCGCCCCCTCGCCGCAGTCGATCCAGTTCGTTCACCCCAAGGATCACTTCGCCGCATTCGGGGAACGGCACGGTCTGGCTATTCCTCATACGGATATTGTTCACGGCCGGGACTGGCGAAGTGTCGTCGCCCAAGACGCCAAATGGCCGCGGATTGTCAAACCGGCGGACGGTGTTGGCGGCCGCGGGGTAAAACTCGTCAAATCGCCCGAAGACCTTGATCATTACACGGAAAACGTCCACGCCGACGACACGATACTGGTACAGGAAGCGATCGACGGCGAAGATTACTGCGTTTCGGTTGCCGCGGCGGAAGGCGTCCTGACGGGCGCCGTCGTGTACAAAAATCTGCGCCAATTCCCCATCGAGTCCGGCGCCGGTGCCGTGCGAGAAACCGTTGACGCGACGCCTTTTCTACCGGCCACCCGCAAACTGCTGGCGGAGACGAACTGGCACGGCGTGGCGGAAATCGATTTTCGCTGGAATGGTGATCCTGCGGTTGAGCCGACCATTATCGAAGTCAACCCGCGCTTCTGGGCCGGTCTGTTTCACTCGACCGCTTCGGGCGTCGACTTTCCGTATATTGCCTTTTGTCAGGCCGCCGGGATTCCGGTGCCCCCATTTGATCCGGCCAGTGTCGAAATCGGCTTCCAGTCACGCACCTCAGGCGCGTGGCTTCTTTCTGTCGCAGAAGAAGTCTCAAGCTCCGACCCGCATCTCGAGAAAGCCCGGGAAGCGTGGGCGACGATGGGCGATGAGCTGGTGGACGGGCACAAGAGAAAGAGCATCGCCGCCTTCGCCAAAGCGCTGACCGAAGGCACCAGAGGCTTGGGCGTCTCGGGTGCCGTTCTGGAGAAGGGCAAGGATTTTGATCATCTGCCGTCGGAGCTCTCGGTGGACGATGATCCCGCTGTCGGTCTTGGCGCTCTCTTTGCCGTCAGTTCACTCCTGCGTCATGGCAAACTCCCCGACGAGCTGGTCTTCGATGTCAAACAGGAACCCAAGCGCCAGCCCAAAGTGTGGACGCCCGAGCCCGACGCCGGAAGGGAGCGTCCTGTCATCGGCATCACCAAGCCCGATGATGGGGACTGGCTCGCTTATCAATGCATGCGGTTCGCCGTGCGGATGGCAGGCGGTGAACCCGTCAAGATCACGTCGCGCGCGCCGCGTGAGCCACATTCAATCGACGGTCTGCTTTTCGGCGGTGGATCCGACGTCTATCCCGAACTCTATGCGGAAGCCCCCGCAACGGGGCAGCGCTATGACCGGCTCCGTGATGAGATGGAAGCTGACTGGGCGGAAACGGCCGTGCGGGTTGGCATCCCGATGCTGGGGATCTGCCGCGGCATGCAGATGATGAATGTTCTCGACGGTGGGACGCTGTGGCCCGACCTGTCGCAGTACAAAAAGAAATATCCGACCCGCTTCCTGCAGCGCATTTTCTACCGCAAGCCTGTGGAGATCGAAGACAATACCACTCTCGATAGTGTCACTGACGACAACTCGATCTGCGTGAACTCGGTCCACACCCAGGCCATAAAGGATGTGGGTCCGTCGTTTCGCGTGACGGCGCGAGAGCCCAACGGACTGATCCAGGCCATTGAGGCGACCGATGGCCCTTTCCGAATGGGCGTCCAGTTCCACCCTGAGTTCCTGATCTATCGGGCTTTCGCCCGGCAGTTGTTCGAGCGGTTCATAGAGGCCGCCAGCACCTATCGCGCCCAGAAGAAACCGGCGCTGACCGAGGCGCTGGACGACTGATTTCCCAACGCGCCGTTTCGCATCAATAGCTTGTCTAAATGGACCCTAGCCGATCCTGCCAGTTTACGGCATGGTCGGGGCAAAAATGACACGTCAGGGAGCAACCGAATGTCAGAACAATCCGAACCGACATCCAAGAGGACCGACGGTAAGGCCTATTGGCGGGCCACGATCCGTCTGACGGTGACCCTTCTCGTGATCTGGTTTGCGGTGTCCTACGGCGCCGGCATCCTGCTGCGTGACACGCTCGATCAGTTCTCGGTCGGCGGTGCGCCGATGGGGTTCTGGTTCGCCCAGCAGGGCGCCATCTATGTCTTCCTTATCCTGATCGTTGTCTATTGCATCGGCATGAACCGCATCGCCCGCAAACATGGCGTGGAGGGTTAAGTCATGGATCAGACGTTCTGGACATACCTTTTTGTCGGCCTGTCCTTCGCGACCTATGTGGGCATCGCCATCTGGGCGCGCGCTGGCTCGACCAATGATTTTTACGTGGCCGGCCACGATGTCCATCCGGTCGTCAACGGCATGGCGACGGCCGCAGACTGGATGTCCGCCGCCTCATTCCTGTCCATGGCCGGGCTGATCGCCTTTCTTGGCTATGGCGGGTCTGTGTACCTGATGGGCTGGACAGGCGGCTACGTTCTTCTGGCGCTCCTGCTGGCCCCGTTCCTGCGTGAATTCGGCAAGTTCACCGTCCCTGACTTCGTTGGCGACCGATACTACTCAACCTTTGCCCGTATCGTTGCGGTCGTCTGCACACTGTTCGTGTCCTTCACCTATATCGCAGGACAGATGAAGGGTGTGGGCGTCGCGTTCTCCGGCTTCCTCGGCGTGCCGTTCGATATCGGTATCTGGATCGGCATGGCGATCGTCTTCGTCTACGCCACATTCGGCGGTATGAAGGGGGTCACCTATACCCAGGTCGCGCAGTATTGCGTGATGATCTTCGCCTATACGGTACCGGCGATCTTCATCTCCCTGATCATTACGGACAATCCGATCCCGCAGCTTGGCTTTATCAGCAACGCCGCAGGCGAGGATATCTCCATGCTGGAGAAGCTCAACACGGTCGTGACCGATCTGGGCTTCGCCGCCTATACGGAAACCGACAAGTCGATGTTCGACGTCTTTGCCATCACCGGCGCCCTGATGTTCGGCACGGCGGGCCTGCCCCACGTCATCGTGCGGTTCTTCACGGTATCCAGCGCCAAGGCCGCCCGCGTCTCGGCCGGGTGGGCGCTGTTCTTCATCGCCCTGCTCTACACCACGGCGCCGGCCGTCGGTGCCTTTGCGCGGCTCAACTTCGTGCAGACCGTCAATGAGGCGACCTATATCAGCGACGATGAAGACTATGCTTCTCGCGCCGCCGAGATCGAAGCGGCGGGCGGCAAGCCTGTTCCTGAGTGGTACAAGGACTGGGAGAAAACCGATCTTCTTCAGTATGAAGACAAGAACGGTGATGGCATCATGCAGTATCGGGGTCCTGCCGCGCCGGACGGCCTCGAAAACGAAGTGACGCCCAATCGCGATATTTTCGTTCTCGCCAACCCGCAAATTGCCAAATTGCCAGGCTGGGTCATTGGCCTGGTAGTGGCCGGCGGCCTGGCCGCCGCGCTGTCAACGGCCGCAGGCCTGTTGATGGTCATCTCATCGGCCGTCAGTCATGATCTGTGTCGGCGGACCCTGTTCAAGAATATGGACGACAAGACGGAGCTGCGGGTCGCACGGCTTGCCGCCGCTGCCGCCGTCTTCGCCGCGGGTCTGCTGGGGATCAGCGCCGACAAGCTCGGCTTCGTGGCCCAGGTTGTCGCGTTCGCCTTTGGCCTTGCCGCTGCATCCCTGTTCCCGATTATCTTCCTGGGGATTTTCTGGACGAGGATGAACCGCGAAGGCGCCATCACCGCCATGCTGGTCGGTCTGGTCACAACCTTCAGCTATATCTACTACTTCAAGTTCGGGGGCGGCACACCGGACCAGTATTTCCTCGGTGTATCCCCTGAAGGCATCGGGTTCGTTGTGATGTTCCTGTCGCTGATCGTCGGCGCCGTGGTGTCCTTGATCACGCCGCCGCCGCCGCAGGACGTCATCGACCTTGTCGAAGACATCCGCGTCCCCGGTACGCGGAAACCCCATGGGTCGGCTGAAGGCGGTATAGCGCCCGATGCTCTGCACCCGGCGGAATAACCGCCCCAGAATGTAGAAAAAGGCCACCTTTTAGAGGTGGCCTTTTTATTTGGCGGTGTGAGGCGGTCTAGAAGTCTGACCAGTCCGTGTCCGCTTTCAGGGCAGCGTTGCCGTGGGTGCGCGGTGCGGCGGGCCGGGCTTTGGGCTGACGCGCCGGGGCCTTGTCCTGCCCCCGGGTTACCGCAGGAGCGCCCGCTTCGATCCGGAAGCCGCCGATCAGGTCGATCAGCTGGTCCGCCTCGTTCTTCAGCGAGTGGCTGGCCGCGGTCGCTTCTTCCACCATGGCTGCGTTCTGCTGGGTCACCTGGTCCATCTGGTTCACGGCGCTGTTGATCTCATGCAGGCCGCGCGACTGTTCCTGGGCAGAGGTGGTGATGGTCGCTACCAGATCGCTGATATGCGCCACCCGCTCCACGATCGTGGTCAGGGCCGTGCCGGCCTGGCCAACCAGTTTCACGCCTGAGCCCACATGCTCCGAACTCGCCTGGATCAGGGCCTTGATTTCTTTCGCCGCATCCGATGACCGCTGGGCCAGTGCCCGCACCTCGGAGGCGACAACGGCAAAGCCCTTGCCTGCGTCCCCGGCCCGGGCCGCTTCGACACCGGCATTCAGGGCCAGAAGGTTCGTCTGGAAAGCGATCTCGTCAATCACGCCGATGATCTGGGAGATCTCGCCAGAGGACGTCTCAATCGCCCCCATCGCGCTCACCGCCTGGCGGACAATATGCCCGCTCGCTTCGGCTTCCTGACGGGTCGTGCCCACCAGCGTGTTGGCTTCATTGGCGGCCGAGGCCGTCTCCTTCACCGAGGCCGTGGCCTGATCCAGCGCCGCCGCCGTCTGCTCAAGCGAAGCTGCCTGATTCTCCGTCCGACGAGACAGATCATCCGATGCCTGAGAAATCTCCGACACACCAACTTGGATTCCCTGAGCGTTGGCCGCTACCGCGCGCAAGGCAGCCCGTAGCTGTTTTGCCGCTGCGTTGAAATCAGCGCGCAATCCCTCATAGTCACCGTCAAATGGCGTCGTGATTTCCGTGGTGAGATCACCTGCAGCGAGGTGCCGCAATCCCGTCTCCAGATTCGACACGACCAGCGCCTGACGAGCCCGTTCTTCTTCGACCTCGCGTTCCACGCGCAGCCGCTCATTTTCCACCTCGGTAATATCTTCAGCAAATTTGACAATCTTGAAGATGCGGCCCGTGGCATCCACGATTGGATTGTACATGGCCTGGACCCAGATTGGCCGCCGACCCTTCGCATACCGACGGTATTTTCCTGTTGTCGCCTTGCCTTCCGACACGGCTTTCCAGAAACTGGCAAACTCCGGCGTGCGCGCAAAGTCGTCACCGACGAGCATGGTGTAGTGCTTGCCGACCAGCTCGGATTCCGAGTAGCCAACGACATTCAGAAAATTCTTGTTCGCCGACAGAATATTGCCCTTCAGGTCGAATTCCATCACCCCGCGCGACGTGTCCACCGCAGCAACAATGCCAGACGCCGTACGCTGTGCCATGACATCGACCCATTCCAACGTCGCGCCGATATACTCACCCGCGTCATTGTAAACGGCAGAGACGTTGGCCGACATCTTCATACGACCGATGTCGATATCAGTCTTGAACGGCAGCCGTGACGGATCGGCCAGCAGACGACGTTGATGTTCAGGGTTCTTGTGAAAGACGTCGATCGAGCTACCCAGCGTACGGTCCGGGTTAAAATGAGGGAGAGTAGCACGGAACTCAGCGACATTGTCGCGGAAGAGCTTGTCTGCACTATCGTTGATGTACTGAATATTCAGGTCACGATCCACAATCATCATGCCCAGGGATGAGCCATCGAACGCGGACCCCTTGAAATTGCTGATCCGCTGGGCAGCAGCGGCAGACTCAAGCCGCTTGGTCAGTAGAGCAACGGTCTCCGACGGGCTGTTGGCTCCATCCGATACGAGTTCTTGGACCTTGTCCTGAAACCCAAGAAGCCGGCCAAAACGGTATTGGCTGATGAAGAAAAGCGCGATCGCAGTCGCAAGACTGCCCATCATCGTCCATTGAAGACTTGAACTGGAACTGTGCGCTAGAAATGCAATGATACTGCTGGGAACAACAGCAAGAGCTGACAATTGCAACGCCAGAATGACTGACCGATTATTGGCCATAGCTTAACTCCCGAGGTGCCGCGCACCGATTGCCCTATCTTTTGTGTCTGCAACCGCCACTCTGTAGGACTTCAGAAGTTTACCTTACTCCATTTGTATTAACACACGCTACACGCTAGAAATCAAAATACCTTCAACCTAGCCAAAAAGTTCGAACGCGCCGCTTTCGTCTTCATCTGCTTTTGCGGATTCATCCGCCAGTACCGAATGACACTCAGAAAGCCGCTGCGCCAACTTCCGTATGGGAACGGCTTTCAGCGCCTGGCTGACATCCAACTGTGTGCCGGGCAATTGCTCGGACACTTCGCGCATATAGTCAGCAATCGCTTCCAGAACCTGCGTCAGGTGATCGATTTCCTGCAGTTCAGGAGACGGCACCTCCCCCATGTCGATCAGCCGCTGCAACTGATCGCCAAGGACGGACTGAAGCTGCAACGCCATTTTGGCGCTGGCATCAATCTCCTTGGCAATCCTGTTGAAGACGATCCGATCGTCAACCTTGGAGGGCAAATTCGACGTCATGGATCGTTCCTTAAAGCGGTCCAACGACCTGAGTAATGCATTTAGCCAGGGACTCCGCGTTGAACGGCTTTTTGAGATAGTTGTTCATCCCAAGCGCCATCCCTTCCTTGACGACTTCTGCACTCTCCGTACCCGTTACAAGGATGAAGCCACACTTGGACGTCATCTTGTTCTCACGAATCGCTTTGAGTAGCTGCAGTCCGTCAAGGCCTGGCATGTTGTAGTCCGACACGATCAGGTGTGCGGGATTGCCAGCGAGCTTGTCCAATGCCTCTTTGCCATCACGGCTGAAGTCGACATGTTTGATGCCGATTTCGTACAGCGTGTTCATCAGGATGCCGCGACTCGTCGACATGTCATCGACAATCATCACCCGCAAATTATCTTTCAATGACATTATAGTCTCCTAATGAGGGAGCGTGGCCCCGCCCAGAGCCACATCTGATCCAACTGATGACACCGCAGCAGTGCGACGACGATAGGCGGTGACCCCCGCCGTCGCGAGTTCACGTGTGGACTTTCCAGCCACGCGTTCCGAATGCCCGACAAACAGGTAAGCATCCGGCGCCATATGCTGCGCAAATTGCGTCCACATCTTTTCCTTGGTCGGATCGTCAAAATAGATCACGACGTTGCGACAGAAAATGACGTCGAACGGACCTTTAACCGGCCACGGACGAATAAGATTAAGCTGTTTGAAGGTGACCAGCGCCTTGACGCGATCGCTGACCTGCCACTCATCCGGACCAACGCGCTTCAGGTATTTCGCCTTGATCCCGGCAGGTACGCCCTCGACATTGCGGTCGGAGTAGAGACCATGCCGAGCTTCTTCAAGCACAATGCCGTCAATATCCGTCGCGAGAATCTTGATGTCATATTTCTCGGCATCGGGACAGACTGTCAGCAAGCTGAGGGCAATGGAGTAAGGCTCCTGCCCGTTCGAGCAGCCAGCGGACCAGATGCGTACGCGACCACCCATCTTTGCCCGCTCGATGAGGGGCGGTAGTGCCTCTTCCATCAGTTGTGTAAAATGGTGGGACTCGCGAAAGAATGCCGTGACGTTGGTCGTCAGGGAAAAGATCATCTGGGCCTTTTCGGCATCACCGCCCGGCCCATCGATATAGTCCCGATAGTCCTTGAACGAAGCAAGGCGCAGCGCGCGCAGTCGTTTGACAAGACGCGAGTAGACGAGGGATTTCTTGGCATCGGTCAGCGCAATACCTGTCTCAGCGTATAGAAACTGTGCGATTTGCTTGAAATCGGCATCAGAGAACGAGAATTCCGAGCCATTGAATGGCACAGCCCCTGATGCAGTTGACGAAGACGCCTTCGTCATGATCAGGCCGCAACGCTCTGCAGTGGCGTCAGGATACGGCCGATCTCGATAAAGCGGATCATCCGGTCTTCCATGGCAATCACACCGCGCACGAACTCTTTCGCTACCTCAGATGCCACATCTGGCGTGGGCTGAAGCTTGTCGATCTCTACGGTCAGAATGTCAGAGACTGCATCGACCAGAAGGCCTACGACCTGATCGCCATTCTGTGCGACGATGATGACGTTACGCTGATCGACGGCGATGTCGCCATAGCCAAGGCGGCAAGACAGATCGACAATCGGCAGGACCGTGCCGCGCAGGTTGATGACGCCTCGCACATAAACCGGCGAGTGCGGCAATGGGGTCGCTGCCGACCAGCCGCGGATCTCCCGCACGCTCATGATATCGACGCAATATTCCTGGTCACCGACGCGGAATGCAACAAGTTCGCGAACGGAGTTTTGTTCGTTTTTTTCAATGTCAGACATTTGCTGTTCCTGTCATTGTCATGAGCGGTTGAATAAGTTGAGAGGTCGGCGTTGTTGCCGAGTGAAGCGCGTCCGGGTCCAGGATGAGTGCGATGCGACCATCACCCAGGATTGTCGCGGCCGCCACGCCCTGAACATGGCCGTAGTTTTCTTCGAGGCCTTTGATAACGACCTGGCGCTGATCCACGATATCGTCGACGGCCAGGGCGGACATCGTGCCGTCATCGCCTTCGATCAGAAGGATGACCGCGGATGAATAGTCCGGGAGCGCGTCGCGGAAGCCCATGAAGTAGGCAACGTCGACAATGGGGACAAATTTGTCGCGAACAAAGACGACATACTGGCCACCATGGATTTCATGGATATCGCTTGGACGGGCCTTCAGCGTTTCGACAATCGCGGTGAGTGGCATGACCAGTGTCTGATCAGCAGCCTTCACCACCATCCCGTCCAGCACAGCCAAAGTCAGCGGCAGGCTGATCGAGAACGTTGTCCCCTCTTTGGGTTCAGACGTAATCGAGATGCGACCGCCCAGGGCCTGAATGGCGCGTTTGACGACGTCCATGCCGACGCCGCGACCCGAAAGATCGGACACAGCGTTTGCGGTCGAGAATCCAGGCGCAAAAAGCAGAGCATCAATTTCACTGTTCGAAAGCTCCGCATCCGGTGAGATGAGACCTTTCTCGATCGCCTTTTCTTTGACGCGGGCGCGGTTGATACCGCCGCCATCATCCGCCACTTCGATGACGACACGGCCCGACCGATGAGCTGCCGACAGACGGACGGTTCCTTCGCTCGACTTGCCACTGGCTTCACGGTCTTCGGTTTTTTCTAGCCCGTGATCGACCGCATTTCGGATCATGTGGGTCAGGGGGTCAGACAGGCGTTCGACAACGGTCTTGTCGACCTCCGTCCCTTCTCCTTCAACCTTCAGCCGGACGGATTTACCCGTGGCACCGGCCGCCTCACGCACAATCCGCGACATGCGCTGGAAGAGTGGTTTGACCGGCTGTGCACGGATCGCCATGACGCTTTCCTGGATCTCGCGCGTCAGCTGTTTGAACTCATCAAGGCCGGTGGCAAAATTCGAATGCACGGCCACACCCTCTTCGGTGGCGCATTGCGCGAGCATGGCCTGGTTGATGACAAGCTCGCCGACGAGGTTGATCAGGCGATCGACCCGATCAAGATCAACACGGACGGTTGCCTTCGGACCTGATGGCTCGGCTTTCTTTGCCTGGCTATCCTTGTCTCCACCGCCCGGCGCCTCAGCTGCGGGCAACAGAGCGGCCGCCAGAGAGGCCGGAGCAGGTGCTTCGTCATCTGCCGTCTCTTCGATCGGTGTGTCAAAGGCCAATGGCACGGGCGCGAAGCCGAATTCATCCGCCTGCGGGTCTGGTGCAGCGTCGGTTGCCGTCAGCTCTTCGACAGAAAGAGCGCACGCATCCGTCACAAAGTCGAAGACGTCGCGAACGGCGTCAATATCGTCTTCGGATTCCAGCGTAATCGTCCATGAGAAATACGCCGCTTCAGGGTCCATTTCATCAAGGGATGGCAGGCTGGATGTATCACAAACGGTCGTACAATGGCCGATATCCGCAAGACCGCGAATAAGGAATGCCGATTCATTGCCCGTCTGGTAAAGCCGTGTCGTCGGTGCAAATCCGATCGTGTACGTTTTAGGTCCAGGCCCCTCTTCGGGCATGTCAAACGACAGGGTCACAGGCTGGAAGCCAAACTCATCCGGGCTGCCATCATCGGCAGCTGCGGCAGGCGCCGCCGGCTTGGCCGCTGGTTCAACGGTCCCGCCAACGAGACTGGCCAGATCGGCGATCAGCGTATCGATGGAAGCCGTGTCCGCTTGCGTGTCGTCGCGCGCAGCATGAACGACATCAGCAAGAACGTCATTGGCACGCAGGAAAACAGCCAGCACCTCATCAGAGGGTTCAAGACGACCAGCCCGAACTTCGTCCAAGGTCGTTTCAAATTTATGGGCAAAGCGAACCAGATCTTCAAGCGCAAATGCACCGGCGCCACCCTTGATGGAGTGAACGGCACGGAACACGGAATTTACAGTCTCGGAATCGTAATCCCCTTCGGACATCCGAATAAGATCAGCTTCCAGCGCTTCGAGCAGTTCATCACATTCGATAAAGAATGTCTGCCGAATTTCTGCCATTGGATCCATCAGTGCACCCCTTACGCTGCGACGCGGCGAATGGCAGCAACCAGCTTGGCTTCGTCAAATGGTTTGACGATCCAGCCAGTGGCTCCGGCATCGCGGGCGCGCACTTTGAGTTCCTGGGCACTCTCGGTGGTCAGGACAAGAATGGGAACGAAACGGTGATCGGCGTTGCTACGAACACCGTCGATAAATCCGAACCCGTCCATTCGCGGCATATTGATATCAGTGATCATGACGTCCGGCTGAAGCCCATCGAGGACTTCGAGGCCATGCACGCCATCTTCCGCCAGGTGCACTTCAAACCCGGCTTTCGTCAACGCGATGCGAAGCATGTCGCGCATTGTTCGAGAGTCATCGACAGCAAGAATTTTCAGGGTCATGCGGCCTCTCCGGCATTCTGGTCTACAGTGAGTTCATTCATCGTGATGCCAAGACGCGAAATTCCCTCGCAAAAGGCAGCGGTTGGGTTATCGATTGTCATGGGCTTCTGCTCGTCTCTCCACGCCCGAGCCGCGGCCACGAGAACCTGCAGACATTGCGCGCCGATATGATCGACGGACGAAGCGTCAACGCTCACCGCCTGACCGCGCGCCTCCAGGAAGGACTGGCGCAATGCAGCGGCTTCGGCCCCCGTCATTGTGCGGACCAGTTCAATGGTCTGATTAGTCTCGGACGTCATTTCGCACCCTTCCCCACAAGATCACACAAGGGCAGCGGGGATGTAGAACCCCTTTGATCAAAGGCTTCTGCCAATGATGAACCGTTGGTGTGCATGACCTCGTCCGTCGGTTTTATTCACAACTCGTTAGACGACAGTTTGACAGCTTAGGCTTAAAATAAAGATTACTCGAACCAAGTTCAGCGAGAATTTTATACTGCGCGCTGATGAAAAGAACGGGATTTACCCGTTCTTAACATTAGAACAGCTCGAGATCGCCACCAGCAGGCTTTGGTGCTGCCCGTTTCGGACGGCGTTCCACACTGACGGATTCTGATACTTCCAGCAGCAGCTGCTTGGCTGAGCCGGTGGTTGGCCAGAATTTGACCCGCCGCGCCCGTTCCCCACCGACGCTATGGGACAGGCACGGAATATTCTCGTTCTCGAGAAACGTCTTGATGAAAATGACGTTCTTGCGTCCGATATCCGACACGCCGCTGATCAGACGGGCTCCACCGAACACCTTGGCAACCAGGCTACTGCGCCGTGCCCCGGACCGCAGGAGGCTGTTGATGAGACATTCCATAGCGTGCACGCCGTATTTCAGATCGCCATCAAGGCTGTCGACGGATTCGGCCAACAGGAAATGGTTCATCCCCCCGACCTTGGCCGCAGGATCGTAAAGGCACGCAGCGATGCAGGAACCAAGCACCGTTGAAAAATAGACATTGGGCTCGTCCGATACGGCACTCTCGCCCTGGATCACGTGAATGGCGCGATCAGGTGCTGGCGTCAGGACTTCCGGTCTGGGACTGATGATGCTGTTCATGCGGCGTTCTGCCTGCGCCCGGCCTGGCATCGACTCAGAATGGCGCCAGCGATCCGCTCTATCGGATACTCTTTCTCCGTCGCACCAATTTCATGGGCTGCGCGCGGCATACCGTACACCACACAGCTTGTTTCATCCTGGCCGATCGTCTGCGCGCCTGCCTTTTTCATTTCCAGAAGGCCTTCAGCGCCATCGCGGCCCATACCGGTCAGGATCGCGCCCACCGCGTTCGCGCCGATGGTCTTCGCCACGGAGGAGAAGAGAACGTCGACAGAAGGATGGTGGCCATTGACGAGTGGTCCCGGCTGCACGCGGCAAACGAGTCCACCGGCACGATGAACGGTCAGATGATGGGCGCCGCCCGGTGCGATGTACACATTGCCGGACTGAATGGGCATGCCGTCTTGCGCCTCGTGCACGCCGGGCGCGCAGATTCCGTCGAGGCGCTTGGCAAAGCTCTCGGTGAACCGCTCGGGCATATGTTGGGTAATGACAGTGGCAGGGCAGTTCTCAGGAAAGCGGCGCAGGACTTCGGTCAGCGCTTCCACGCCGCCCGTCGACGAGCCAATCGCGATCATCGTTTCCCTCGTAGGGGTGAATTGCAGTGGCTCGGCGACATCCGGTCCGCCGCGATATTTCACGATTTTCGCTTTTGATGCCGCTTTGACGAGTTCAGGCAGCTTCTCGAAGGCATTGATGGCAGAATTGTTTGCGGGCTTGGCAATGCAGTCAAAGGCCCCCAGCGACAGGGCCTTCACGGACGCATAGGCGCCCTCACCGGTCAGCGTGGAGACCATGATGACGGGCATCGGCCGCAGGGTCATGATCTTTTCGAGGAAGCTCAAACCATCCATCCGCGGCATTTCCACGTCCAGCGTGATGACGTCGGGCAGAAGGGTCTTGATGGCTTCGCGGGCCTCGTAGGGATCACCAGCCGAGCCGACGACTTCGATCTGTGGATCGCGACTGAGAACGGCGGAGATCAGTCCACGCATGGTGGGAGAGTCATCGACGACCAGAACGCGAATGGACATGACAAACTCCCTTTGGCCAACCGAAGTGCAAGGCCTGATGGGCAGTCATAGATAGTCTGCGTTGATTTTCTGTTGCCGAAAGCATATTTATTCGCGTCTCAGTCTACTTCGGCTGGCCCAGACGTCTGATCTCGACCTCCAGAACATCTTCAAAATTGTCAGGTCCCGTGAAGTTCAAGCCATAGGACGTACAGTTGAAATGGCGCACGATGCGGCCCTGAAACGTCCCCAATACATGGATGCGAAACGTATAATTCCGCCCCACGGCCAATTTGTTGAAACACTCAAAAGCGGCGCCGCTGGATGAAATATCGATCAGCGCGCCAAGGCCGCACCGCTGGCCATTCGCCATGATGTCAATCGCAGAATCAAGGGTGTAGCGGATGGTCCGCCGCTGGCCTGTGCCGGCCACGGGCAACAGATTGTTGGTCGCAAGATGCATGACAGTCTCTCCCGGGGAGACAGTATCATCGGCCGACCCAAAATATCGTTACGCAAAAGCCTGCAATTGAACCGCCGACATCAAATTAGCAGCAAGCTAAACGTCAGAGGAAACCGAGAGTCTTCTGACCGAAATTGCCGATATTGGGGAGCGCTGCGGTCAGGTCCGTGTTGTTCAGTCCAAACCAGGCGCCCAATGTCGCAGCATATTGATCAACCGACGTCGTGGGGATGAGGCGTCCCTTGGAGCGCGTGTAGTTCTGCAGGCTAAGATCAGGCGGCGGAATATCACCGTAAATGGCCCCACCCTTGACCGAACCGCCCACGACGAAGTGATGACTGCCCCAGCCGTGATCGGTCCCGTCGCCATTGTCGATCATGGAACGACCGAAATCTGACAGGGTGAACAGCGTGACATCGTCATGCGTACCCAGCTCTTTCATCGCCGCCACGAAGGACCGCACGCTCTCCGCCAGATCGCTGTGTAGCGCGGACAGTCGGGTCGGCTGGCCCGAATGGGTGTCAAAACCGGGTAACTGGACAAAGAACACCTGGCGGGGCACGTTCAGCAGATTCCGCATACCGATGGTTTCAGCGACAGTCTGCAGCTGGGCGCCCAGATAGGATGTTGGAAAACTGGTCGCGACCTGGGTGCGCATGTTCCAGCAGGTCTGGAACTCCTTCTGCGCATCAATCGCGCGGCCATTCATGCGGGCAAGGTCACGGCTCAAAGCATTTCCCAATGCAATATCATGACTGGCGAGATGCTGTTCGAGAACGGCCCGCGTGTGATCATTGCGATAGACGGAGGGCAAGACCCAGTTGGTATCGGTCGGCACCATTGGCACCGGACCATTGGGACGAACGATGTAGGGATAGGCCTCATCGCCGGTCAGAAACGGTGTCATGCCGCCCGCTGAAACAACCGAGAACGGATGCGTCTGCGCCATCGACCCATCGGCGAAACGCCCGCCCCAGCCCTTGACGGTGCCTTCGGTCCCGAACGTCATCCATGTCGAACGCTGATCATTATGCGAATAGAGCTGCGCAGGAATGAGCCCTCGTCCCGCCTCGTACGCATCACGGCCGATGGGTTCGATCAGGGGACCAACGCTCCCCACCACCGCAGCATCGCCGCTGTTGAAAAGGGCCTGCAGCGGCGCCAGATCATCAGGGACACCGAATTTCTGTCCGCCAAACTTAGAAATATTGCTGGCATTCAGCAGGTTCAGTCTCGCTCTTTCGCGTGTTCCGTAGCCCTGGCCGTAGGCCGACAGCAGTGCCCCACGGTACGACGCATAGGCGTTATAACTGATATCATCAGCGGGCAGAATTGTGTCGTAGTGATCCATTCCGCCTGTCAGCATGAGGCAGACTAGCGCCTTATAGCCCGATCCGGCCGCTTGCGCCGATGAGCCGACGAGCTGGCTGAATATGCCCGCGCTACCGGCCATGCCGAGGGCGGATAATCCGGACAGGAACTGTCGGCGGTTTACATTGGCCATTCTCTTGTCCTTACCTTAATACATCACGCTGAATTCAGGGGCGGTGACCGTCATCAGGATGGCCACACCCACACGCTCGAAAAGATCATTGTCGCGCGTGCTGCCCGTGCCGAGCGGCATGTCATCCACGACGTCGATGATCAGTTCCTTGGTATCGTCTGACATGCGATTAAAGGTCAGCAGTTCATCGAGGTGATCAACCAGATCCGCCGGCACATCAGCCAACGACTTTTCATATTCGTAGTCCGGCGTGAAAGATGTCGTGCCAGCTGTTTTGACCGCCGTCTTGTCCATCACGTACCACGCCATGAAATTGACGTAGCCGACTCGGCTGCCCTCATGAGATACCTGAAATTCCGGCACTGTCAGGCCGTCGTCACCGGTCTCGGTCTTTGGAGCCACATATCCGGGACGGTAGAAATTGAAGACGGACGCTGCGCGGAATGGATGTTGCCCCAGCGCATTTGACGGGTTCGACGTGTCCACGAGAGACTTCTCGTTTTCTGCCGTCACCGGATAGACATTGAATGCCCGTGCCCAGTGCAGGAAGCGCAAGATCGGTTCACGGACCTTGCCGACCGTTTCCGCATCATTGCCCCGGTCCATGGCATCCTCATCCAGCAGGATGGCCGCGATCGTGGCCTTCAGATCACCGCGCCGACCCGCCCCGAAGGTCACACCGGTTTCCGTTGTAAAGCGTCCAGCAGCAAATGCCTGCGCGACCCGCTGCACGTAGGCAGGTGACGGATCACTTTGGGTGAAGCGCTGGATCAACTGGCGACTGATGAACGGGGCGCTGTTCTGATGCGCGACCAGCGTATCCAGGGCCCGATCAATACTGGCAGCAGCGCCCGTGCCCGCCGGGATTGTGATGCCCAAAAACTGTTTCGCGTCAGCGCTGTGATATTCGGGATAGATGACGAGGCGCGAGTATACGGATTCCGGCGTAATATCTGTGGCATAGAACCCCGACCCCTGCAGCGCCAGGCCCGTGAACACGTGCGAAAGTCCGACAACGTCATCATTCGTGTAGGTATTGATCGGCATACCATTGCTGCCCAGCCGTGGTTCACCGTTCTGTTGCAGCTCGACCAGACCGATCGTGAACAGCTGCATGATTTCGCGCGCGTAGTTTTCGTCCGGCTGGCGCCCCGTATTCGAGTCGGCCTTGCGGTTGCGCAGATAGGTCAGGAACTCGGCCATCGCCGGGGTGTATGTGACCTCCTCCAATACGTCGCGATAATTACCAAAGGCGCCCCGGGACAGCACGTCCATATATTGCGCCATGGATGCAGGGCCGTAATGGAGCTGGGATTCGGACACCACAACGATCTGCGACAGGGCGAACACCATGCGCTGGCGCAGCTGATCATTATTTGCGATTGCCGCGTTCCAGAACAGGTCCGTATGGGCACTTTTCGCCAGCGTCTCGCCGTTGTCTATGCGATCCTTCAAAGTTGGCAGATACAGGGTGGGCGATGCGGCAAACTGGGCTTTCAGCCAGTCTACCCGATCCTGCCCTACCGCCGCATCGATTTCGGCCTGAGATGCGCCGAACGTGGCCTGCGCCAGAAAAGTGGCGGCCTCGGTCTCATCATCGATGACATAAGGAGACGCCGTTGAATTCGACGTCGGCGGCTTCGCTGGTGGCGGCGCCGGTGGTGGTGTGACAACGGCTGCCGGTGCTGGCGTGCTGGATCCGCCACCCCCGCCACAGGCAGGGAGGGCCAGAACACAAACCACCGCACACAGACGCAGAATGCGCCTATATTGCATCATATCCAATCCCATCTGCTCACCTGCCCGGCATTTGCCCAAATGCCGCGCCCCACAGGTGTGCCCACTAAGAGCGTTGCTGCACTGCGCGACCGGTTGGTCCCGCAAGCCATTTTCCCTGCAACGTCTCCCCATGCTGAACTTCGTCAGCTGAAGATTGTTAACCAAGCGAAAGGCCTCGTGTCGAGCGTTATTCCGGCGTGAGATTGTCGTACGGAGGTGAAATTAAAGTCAGATTACGGTAACCAACTAATCTGTATTAAATCCAGTAGCTTATCACCCAGCCAAACGCCCCGTGCGGCGGGATGACAGTTGCGTCAGGCGCGGGGCTGCGTAAGACAAGCGGGCAGTGAAACTGAGGCGTATCCTGAAGTGACTGAGACAAGCCCAGCGCTGGATCTGACGAATGTCCGCTTCTCCTGGAAGCGTTCGAGCCCCGTCATCGACATTGAATCGTTAACGATTGCGGCAGGCGAACGGATTTTTTTGCAGGGCGCAAGCGGATCCGGGAAGTCGACCCTTCTGTCCCTGATCGCCGGCATCACCCCGCCCCAATCCGGGCAGGTCAGCGTCCTGGGACAGGACATGTCCAGCCTGTCCGCGCCGCTGCGGGATGCCTTTCGCGCAGCGCATCTCGGCATCATCTTCCAGCAGTTCAATCTGCTGCCCTATCTGTCTCTGATCGACAATGTGCTGTTGCCGTGCCGCTTCTCCGCCAAGCGCGGTCAGGCGCTCGGTTCGTCACAGGGCAGCTGGCCGGACGCGGCACGCGACCTGCTCGACCGTCTTGGCCTTGCTGAAGTGGCACGTTCCGGACGCGCCGTGTCCAAGCTCAGCGTCGGCCAGCAACAGCGGGTGGCAGCAGCGCGGGCCCTGATCGGGTCACCGCAATTCATCATCGCCGATGAACCCACCTCGGCGCTCGATGCGTCAGCGAGGGGTGTGTTTATCGACACGCTGATGAAGGAGGTTGATCGCACCGGTGCCGCGCTTCTGTTTGTTTCCCATGACCAGAGCCTTGGCGCGCGTTTCGACCGGCAGATCAGCCTGCACGATATCAACAGGGCGATTGTGGAGGGCGCGGCGTGAAACCGTCATTTTTCTTGTCCCTTGCCTGGAAGAGCCTGACGAACCGGCGGGCGACAGCGATCCTCACCGTCCTGACCGTCGCCCTATCCGTCACCCTGTTCCTGGGCGTGCAGAAAATTGAGCAGGCAGCCGAGCAGAGTTTCGAGAGTACAATCTCCGGCACCGATATTATCGTCGGCGCACGGACCGGTTCAGTGAACCTTCTTCTGTACGCCGTTTTCCGGATCGGTGAGCCGTCAGCGAATATCAGCTGGGAGAGCTACCAGACCTTTGCCAATGCGCCCGGCGTTGAGTGGACCGTGCCGCTGTCACTCGGAGACACTCACAAGGGGTTTCGCGTCCTGGGCACCGACGAGCGGTATTTTGAGCATTTCCGCTATGGCGGCGGGCGGGCGCTGGCCTTTGCCGCAGGTGATGCCTTTGCCGATGAGCATGATACCGTCATTGGCGCGCAGGTCGCCCGCACGCTGGGTTACAGCGTCGGCGATGAGGTCACCATCTCCCACGGCATCATTTCCGCTGGCTTTGCAGAGCATGCCGGGCATCCCTTCATCGTCAGTGGCATTCTGGCGCCGACCGGGACACCGGTAGATCGTACCATGCACGTCTCGCTTGGCGGACTGGAAGCGGTCCACGAAGACATCAACGGTGAGCATGAAGGCGATCCAGAACAGATTTCGGCATTTCTGGTCGGGTTGTCGAACCCGACTCTGGCCCTGAAATACCAGCGCGACGTCAACACCTATGAGGGAGAAGCGCTGCTCGCGATCATGCCCGGCATCGCCCTTGCCCAGTTGTGGGAAGTGGTCGGCGCGGCGCAGACGGCCCTGTCGGTCACGGCGACCTTTGTCGTCATCACGGGTCTTCTCGGCCTGCTCACAGCGATCCTGACGTCGCTGAATGAGCGTCGCCGTGAAGTCGCCGTACTGCGAGCCGCGGGCGCGCAACGCGGTCATATCTTCAGTCTCCTGGTCTGGGAATCGACACTGGTAGCGACCCTCGGCGCGGCTCTGGGCGCAGCGGCTGTCTATGGTGGGCTCAGGCTGGCCGGACCGTGGATCGAGCAACGTTACGGCGTACCGCTCAGCGGGCTTGGCCCGAGCGCCCATGATCTGGGGCTGCTCGGTCTCGTCGTTCTGGCAGCGACGCTGCTCGGCATGGTTCCCGCCTGGCGGGCCTATCGCAACTCCCTCGCCGATGGACTGACCGTCAAATTATGACCGACAAGACTTCATGGGATGACCCGCTTCTGCTGGATCGTCAGCTTACCGATGACGAGCGCCAGATCCGCGACAGTGCGCGCGCTTTCGCCTCCGATCGTCTCCTGCCGGGTGTCGTAGCCGCGTATCGCGATGAACACTTTGACCGGTCGATCATGACCGCTATGGGCGCTCATGGACTGCTCGGTGTCATGTTGCCCGAAACCTATGGCGGCATAGGAGCCGGTCACGTCGCCTATGGCCTTGTGGCCCGCGAGATTGAGCGCGTGGATAGCGGCTATCGGTCCGCTCTTTCGGTACAGACGTCCTTGGCCATGTACGCCATTCAGGCTTTTGGCAGCGAGGAGCAGAAAGCGCGATATCTGCCTGACATGGCGGCGGGCGAGCGCATTGGCTGTTTTGGTCTCACCGAACCGGATGGTGGATCCGACCCCGGAGCCATGGCCACAAAGGCCGTGGCCGTTGCAGATGGGTACAGACTGAACGGCGCGAAGACCTGGATCACCAATTCACCCATCGCGGACCTCGCCATCGTGTGGGCGCGCCTGGATGACGATATCCGCGGATTTATCGTCGAGCGCGGCACCAAAGGGTTCAGCACACCGACAATCACCGGCAAGCTGTCCCTGCGCGCGTCGATCACGGGCGAAATTGTCCTTGATGATGCGATCGTGCCAGAAGATGCGCTTCTGCCGGAAGTTCGCGGACTGAAGGGGCCGTTCAGCTGCCTCAACAAGGCGCGCCACGGCATCTGCTGGGGCACGATGGGCGCGGCAGAGGCCTGCTGGCACGCTGCGCGATCCTATGCGCTGGATCGGCAGCTGTTTGGCCGCCCCCTCGCCGCGACGCAGCTTGTTCAGAAAAAGCTGGCCGACATGCAGACCGAAATCACGCTGGGCCTGCAAGGTGCGCTGCAGCTAGGGCGTCTCCTCGACGCGGGCACAGCCGCGCCGGAGACGATATCGCTCCTGAAGCGGAACAATTGCGGCAAGGCGCTCGATATTGCCCGGCAGGCCCGAGACATCCATGGCGGCAACGGGATTGCCGGCGAGTATCATGTCATGCGGCATGTGGCGAATTTGGAAACCGTGAATACCTATGAGGGCACCCACGACGTTCACGCCCTGATCCTCGGCCGGTGGCAGACGGGCATACCCGCCTTCTAGTGACGCGCGGCCGCTAAAATACGCTGCGCAGATTTGATGACCGGCAGCTCAACCATCTTGCCGTCAAGAAGCGTCAAGCCGGTGTCGGACGCTTCATAGGCTGCCATCACCCGCTCCGCATACTGAACTTCTTCATCAGTCGGCGCCAGCGCTTTATGTATGCCCGCCAGTTGCGCCGGATGGATCGCCGCCCTTGCATAAATCCCGAGTTTCTTCGCGCGGCGGGTCGACTCTATCAGCCCCTCTTCATCGCGCACGTCCAGGTAAGGCACATCGAACAGCTTCTTCCGCGCTGCGCCAAAGGCAAGAGCGCAGCGTGATCGTCCGTACAGATGCGCCTCCCATGACAGGTCACACCCAATATCTGCCGCCAGATCGATGGCGCCATAAATCGCGGCCACAACGCCGGGGTGGTCGGCAATGGCCTCAACATTCTGAATACCGCGAGCGGATTCAAGCACTGCAATAATGCGATTGTGGCCATAGGCCTCATGCACGACCGATATATCGTCCGCACCCGACGGTTTGGGGACCATCACAAAATCGATACCGGCCGCGCCAGCAATCGCGTCGAAATCCTTCCGTCCGGCCTCGGTCCCCACTGCGTTGACCCGCAGGCCCAACAGGCGGTCGCGATCTTTGGTCGAGGCGAGATACGCGAGGGTCGCCTCCCGCGCCGCGTCCTTGTCACCGGGCGCGACGGCGTCTTCCAGATCGATGCAGACCAGATCCGTCTCCGCGCCGGCCGCCTTGGCAAACCGGTCAGGCCGAGACCCAGGGACAAAAAGAAGCGAGCGCCAGTGAAGGCTGTCAGGGGTGTCGGTCATGCTTCAGTCCTTGTCGTTTTCTTCTATTCGCCGCAGCAATTCGCCCAGATCCTTCTGATCGATATCGGGATCATCCCGCAACATCCAGCTTGGCGCCCAGCCCGACAGCGGTTCGATCGGCCTCGTGCCATTGTCGGCAAAAGCATCCTGATTGAACGGCGATGCATATTTCCGCGGATCCCGCAGGGCATCAAACTTGGCAAGCTCTTCGGGCGAATCAAAGGCCTCGCGGAAGCGCCGCGGCGTGGGATCGAATGTCCTGTCACGAAAGCGGGGGTCAGCCCGCTCATAGACCGTCGTATTCTCCCCCATGCCGGCAAGGGCGTCGGGGCCATAGGATGGCCGAGCGTAGCCACCGCGACGCAGGTCTTCGGCAATGCGCCCCCAATCTTCACCGCCATTGATCTCGGCCTGCCATCCGGACAACACCTCGCGACCGGCGCACTCAGCCGCCTTGTCGGGGTCCGAAAAAAACTGATAGCAATTCAGGGCGATGATACCGGCAGGATCGCCGGTGGGCTGGTCCACTTCCGGCACGGCAACACTGGGCAAGTCATCGACGGGCGCCGATCGTCCGGCGGGCACGGCGGTCGCCGCAGGCTGTTCAGCGAGCTCGCCCTCTGGCGCGGGGACGGGCCCCTCCTCTTCTTCCGCTACCGCAGTTGTGTCCGAAGCCGACGGCGTCGCTTCAATCTCAGGGTAGCGCTCAGCTTCCGCCGGACGGGTCGGCACCACAAAAACATTGGCTACCTTCGGCTCCAGCCTACCTCGCGGCTCATCCGGCACAGCGAGATGAAAAAGACTGCCCGCCAGCAGGAGATTGAGCGCTAGGGCTCCCGCCCAGGGGAGGGCCTTTCGGGCACGGGGATGACGCGCCAGCCACGCCTCCGCGCGGCGGGTGAGCGCCGTCATTTGTCGGCGCGCCAGTATTCTCGTTCCCGTCGCCATTGCATCCACCCTAGCGACCGGGCTATCCGCTGTGACCTGAATTGTTGGAGAAGGTTCGGCATGCACATTCTGGTGATCGGCAATGGGGGACGCGAGCACGCGCTGGCCTGGAAAGTGGCCAGCAGCCCTCTGGTGAAACGGCTGACCGTGGCGCCGGGCAATCCCGGCACCGCTGGCATCGCTGAAAACGTGGACCTCAAGGCGGACGAAATCGTCGGCTTTGCGAAAGCAGAGAACGTCAATCTGGTGATTGTCGGGCCGGAAGTACCGCTGGCCAATGGTCTGGCTGATGACCTGCAGGCTGCAGGTATTCCATGCTTTGGCCCCACCAAAGACGGCGCGCAGCTGGAAACGTCAAAATCGTTCATGAAGGATCTGGCCGCCGAGGCCGGGGTGCCCACCGCGCAATACCAGACCTTTACCGATGCAGCGCCGGCCAAGGCGTTCCTGCGGTCGCTGTCCGCGCCCTATGTTATCAAGGCCGACGGCCTGGCCGCAGGCAAGGGGGTCATCATCGCCCAGGGCCTGCAGGAAGCTGAAGACACTATCGACAACATGCTGTCCGGTCAGTTCGGCGCGGCCAGCCAGACCGTAGTCATCGAAGAATTTCTGCGCGGGACGGAGCTGTCCGTGTTCGCGGTCACCGACGGGGAAACGCTTCTGCATTTCGGCGCTGCCCAGGACCATAAGCGGGCCTTCGACAATGATGAGGGACCGAATACTGGCGGGATGGGCGGGTTCTCCCCCACGCCGCTGGACACGCCCGAGAACATCGAAGCGGCCTACAGCCAGATTATCCGGCCGACGCTGGATGCGTTACGCAAGCGGGGCATCACCTATCGCGGCGTGCTCTATGCCGGTCTGATGATGACGGCCGACGGCCCGAAACTGATCGAATACAATGTCCGGTTCGGAGATCCTGAGTGTCAGATCCTGATGCGCCGCATCCGCAGTGACATCATGCCGGCCTTGTGGGGCGCTGCGACGGGTCGGCTCGCCGGTGTCGGGCTCGATTTCATCCCGAACGCTGCCGCCAATATCGTGATCGCCACGCGCGGCTACCCGGACAAATATGAGAAGGGATCAATCATCGCCGGCATCAAGCTCGCCGAGGCCGACCGCGACGTCGTGGTCTTCCATGCGGGCACAGCGCTCGAGGGTGACCATCTGACCGCAGCAGGCGGCCGGGTCCTGAATGTCACGGCGACGGGCACGTCGATCGGTGACGCCCTCAACAAGTGCTATGACGCGGCGGCCAAGATCGACTGGCCCGAAGGGTTCTATCGCACCGATATCGGCAAGGCCCTGCGCTAGGTCCTCAAAAAAGGGGGCCAGCGGCCCCCTTCCCCGTTGATGCTACTTATAGTTTGTCCTGATAAACCGGCTGGATATCCACCGGTATGTCAGTCATCGATTCAATGACTCCTTGGGCGGTCGAATCAAGTCGGCCATATTCCGACAGGAACAAACGGGCGGCTTCGTAATCGCCATTGCCCTGCAGCACGACAATCTCGCCCGTCAGATCACTAATCGCCGCTTCGAGATTGTCAAAGTTGATGCGGTATTTGCCGCTCTCCGGATCGACGGTGAAGGCCCTGGCATCCTTGAAGAAGCTGTACTGGAACGCCGCGCCCTTGCCATGGGCTTCATTGATCCCGAAGCGCATCGCACGGAAGAGCCCCGTGAAATACGTCGCGAGAAACTGCTCTTTCTCCGCGATCGGCAATTCACCGCGCTCCATCATATATAGGATGTTATAGGCGCCCATGACATCGGCTTTGCCCTCTTCGACCCCTGAGTAAAGCTCCTTGAGCTGAGCATTGACGGTCGTCTCAACGCCGTTGAGTGTGATGGTCCCTGGGCCGAGGCTGTGGGAAAGTTCGTGGAACAGTGTCTCTGCTCCCATATATTTCTCCATCAGCAGGTCCGCCTGTTCGTCGACCAGGACATGCTCGGCCATGGGCTGCAGGATCCGCTCGAACTTGGCGCCCATGACGTTGTTCAGCAGCACCTTCTTTGCACCCTTCGCTTCACGCACCCGTTCGTCATTGGGCAGATTGAAAGCGATTGTCTGAACGCCGGGCACGTTGTCCCCGCCGCCATGGACCTGATCCACCACCGCGATCGGCGATTCAAATCCGCGCTTGAAGTTCTTGTAGGCGTCGGAGACCGGCAGGTGGGCCTCCATGTCCCGAAGCAGGCTCTTATATTTGTCGAGTGCCGCGCTTTCCTCAGGGTTCTTGATCGTCACAAAGGCCTCGTAGGCCGTCTTGTATCCGAACAGACCGTCCGTATAGACCTCATAGGGCCCGATTGCGACCTCGATCGGCCCGTCGAGATCCATCCATGCCATTTCAGACTCGAAGTAATCGTCGCTGAGGAATGACTCGGCGCGAAGATTGAGAAAGGTTTTCAGGCTTTCGTTCTTTGTAATGGCGGCTGCCTGGCGAAGTTTCTCCGCGGCCGGCTCCAGCCACTCGGCATAATGCTCATGGTACGGAATAGCCTTGAGACCGCCATCATCGGTGCGGCGAATAACCGTATAGCCTGACCGGAAGGCCTCCTCATCTTCAGGATGGGCAGCGATCCAGTCCTCGAACTCGTCCTTGCTCATATCGGCCGGGTAAAAGGCAGCGCCCTCCGGCCTTTCGATGTCGAAAACGAATGGCTTGTTGTGATCAAGTGTGTCCCATGGGCCAAAATGCAGGTCGAAAAGCTCAAGGACCAGGTCCTTGTCCTCAAGGTCACTCGCGACAATCTGCTGACGCCAGTCGGGGTTCTGTTCTGACACCTGGCGCTTGTAGATCTCGCTCATCAGATTGCCAGCTTCGTTGAGCAGATTGACCACCTGCACCTCTTCAGCCGTGAGGAACGAGGTATCGGGTGACATCTCAATGACCGCGATCTGGTCACGCATCGTCTGAAGCGCGTCCCCGCTGGCCACCGGAATCGGTGCCGCTTTCTCTTCTGCCGGCACCTCGACACTCGCCTCTGTCGCCACGCTGCTGTCTGGTGGACTGGCCTCCGGCGCGCAGGCGACAAGCGCGGTCAGCGCGAGAACGGAAACAGAAAGCGGGGATTTGAACATCATCGGAAAGGCTCCTGATTGGCCGAATGGCGCGGACACTAGCGCCAAGTGGACAAAGGCGGAAGTCTTGGCGCCCCCGTTCAAACAGCCCACCTTGACATTCCGCGTTTGATTCTTAAACTAGTTCATATAAAGCATGGGAGAACGGGATGTTTGATTATTTCGGCTGGGGTTCACCGATCACGATATTTGGCTTCGTGATCATTGTCCTCATCATCAATGGCATATTTCTGACGCTCAGAACGCGCGAAAAGCACAAGACCATGCGGGAAATCCTGCGCTCGGGCCAACCGGTTGACCCTGCCACGCTCAAATCCTTGGGTCTTTGCGACGGGCAGGACAATGGCGACACCCGGTCCAGTCAGGCGATAGCTGGCCTGATCCTTCTCGCGGTTTCCGTTGGCCTTGTGGTGATGGCCTATCAGATTCAGCGCGTTGAAGGTGATGAGAAGGTCCTGCCGATCATGATGGGGGTGGCCGCCATTCCGGCTCTGATCAGCGTCGCGCTGCTGATATCGGCCTTTTTCAACAGGTCGCGGAAATCTGACGCCGACTGACCCGGTCAGGGCGCGTTGTTTTCCATGATCCCGCAGGCAGCCCCTGCGGGATCTTTTATGATTGCGTAGCGGAGCTCGCCCATCGTACGGATGTCGGACACAAGCGTACCGCCCAGCCGCGTTGCTGCCTGGCAGGCGCGGCCCAGATCATCCACACCGAAATAGACCAGCCATTGGGGCGGCAGATCGGCATTTGGCCCACGGGCATGACAGATACCGGCAGCGACGAAGGGCGGCGTCGTGGACAGTGACGGCGCACTGTCCGGCGCCATCATCACAAAGTCCTGATATCCGTCCATGTCCACCGGCTGATGGGTCCAGCCCAGCACCTCGGCGTAGAAGTCGCGCACGGTTTCTGCATCATCGACGGTCAAATCCATCCACTGAGGCTGTCCAACGTGTTTTCCGGTCATCAGGGCCTCTTTGGGGGTCAGGGATAGAGAATGGTTTGGGTCCAGCCGTCACCATCGTTCTGAAACAGGAGCCGGTCATGCAGACGGTAAGGCCGGTTCACCCAGAATTCGATCGATGACGGGATGAGGCGATAGCCGCGCCAGAATTCCGGCCGCGGGACGTCCCGGCCATCATAGATCGACTCGTAATCTTCCACCCGGGTCTTCAGGATCGTGTCGTCAGACATGGGTTTGGACTGTTGCGAAGCCCAGGCGCCGATCTGCGAACCGCGGCTGCGCGAGGCGAAATAGGCGTCGTTCTCGGTATTGCTGACCGCCTCGGTCAGTCCCCTCACCCGCACCTGCCGCCGAATTGTCTTCCAGTGAAAACAGAGCGCTGCCAAGGGGTTGGCCGCCAGCTCCTCGCCCTTTGCGGAGGTCGCATTGGTGTAGAAGATAAAACCGTCGTCGAGGTCTTTGAGCAGAACGATCCGCACATCCGGCATGCCGACACTGTCCACAGTGGCCAGAGACATGGCGTTGGCGTCATTGGGCTCGTGTTTTTTGGCCAGGGTCAGCCATTCCGAGAACAATTCCAGCGGATCGTCGTTCGTAAAAACCTTGCCTTGATCCTCATCGACGGCAAAAGCCTCTTGTGCGCCGGCTTCGGCGCGATAGTCCTCGTCAGAGGGTGTGGGCGGGATGAGTTGTTCGTGATCCATAAGCTGATCTGGATTAGCGTGTTTTTACGCCCTAGGGAAATGGCCTGATTGAATATGTCAATGAATAGCTTTGGATCACTGTTCCGCGTCACCACTTGGGGCGAAAGCCACGGCCCCGCCATTGGCTGTGTCATTGATGGTTGCCCCGCGGGCATTCGCCTCACCGAAGCGATGATTCAGCGGCGGCTCGACGAACGGCGGCCCGGCACATCGCGCTTCGTGACGCAGCGGCAGGAGCCTGACCAGGTCCGCATCCTGTCCGGCGTGTTCGAAGATGACCGCACAGACGGCCCCATTACGACCGGCACGCCGATCAGCTTGATGATCGAGAATGTCGATCAGCGGTCGAAAGACTATTCCGACATTCGCGACAAATTCCGCCCCGGGCACGCCGATTACACCTATGACGCCAAATATGGCGTGCGGGACTATCGCGGCGGCGGCCGCTCATCAGCCCGGGAAACCGCCATGCGCGTCGCTGCTGGGGCTGTGGCCGAAGAAATTCTGAAATCCCTTTATGGCGGCAGCATCACCATTGATGCGGGTCTGACCGGCATGGGGCCGCACACGATCGATGAAGCAGAGGCTGACTGGAGCACGGTGGCCGACAACCCGTTCTGGTGCCCTGTCCCGGCCGACGCAGCGAAATGGGAAGCCATTTTGGACGCGGCCCGGAAAGATGGCAGCTCGCTCGGTGCGCTCGTCACGGTTATCGCGCGCGGCGTTCCGGCAGGATTGGGCGCACCGATCTATAACAAGCTCGATTCTGATCTCGCCATGGCGATGATGACGATCAACGCCGCCAAAGGCTTTGAGATCGGCGCCGGCAGGGCGGCAGCGACGCTGTCAGGCATTCAGAACGCCGATGAAATGCGCATGGGCCCGGATGGTCAGCCTGTATTCACGTCCAATAACAATGGCGGTGTACTGGGCGGGATCAGCTCAGGCCAGGACATTGTGGTCCGTGTCGCCATCAAGCCGACCTCATCCATCCTGACACCGCGCAAAACGGTCGATCGTGCCGGAAAGGAAACGGAGATCGTGACCAAGGGCCGCCATGATCCCTGCGTCGGCATTCGCGGTGTGCCCGTCGCCCGCGCGATGATGGCGTGTGTTCTTGCTGATCACGCCCTGCTACACCGGGGGCAGACTGGCCGCCTCGGCCCTATCTGACCTCCCGCTCATATTCCTCGCCGGAGCGCTGCAGGGCCGCGGCAAGAAGGCCCGTCGGCACAGCCACGAGGCCCAGACCGAGCACCAGGATAATCCCCGTAAAGATCTTTCCTGCGACAGTGATGGGATAGGCATCGCCATATCCCACTGTCGTGAGCGTTGCGACCGCCCACCACATGGCGGCGGGGATGGAGGAGAACACCTCCGGCTGGGCCTCGTGTTCAAACTCATAGATCCCGGCCGCCGCAACAAAAAACACCAGCAGCGCAATCAGCAGCATGGCGAGCAATTCCTGACGCACTGCCCGGAACGCCCAGTTGAGGCGGTGGAGCGCATGGGATGTGCGATAAAGCTTCAATATCCGTACAAGACGGATCAGCCGCGCCGCACGCAGAGCAAGACCATCACTGCCCGGCAGGAAAATACTGGGGATGATCGACAGAAAATCGACAATCCCCCAGAAGCTGAAAATATAGCCCCATCGATTCTCCGCCAGATAGATGCGCAGTGCGTATTCCAGCACGAAGAACAGAAGGCACAGAACGAGCAGCACGTGACAGAAGATGAGGACGCCGCGCGGCAAGCTCTGCACCGTGCCCGCTGTCATCGCCACAAGCGAAATGATGATGACGGACTGAATAGTCAAATCAAAGGCGCGCACGCCCGGCCGAAAACGTCTGAATTTATCGCGCGGCATGACCATGCCCTCCCCGTCCCGTCAGGTTGAGTAGAGCACGATTGGGCCCGCGCGACGACGGGGTGTGTTCAGCCCGATGGCCGATCGTCAGAGACGCTGGGCCAGACGGTCGAGCTGGGCGGCCACATTGGTCCAACCCTCCATAAACCCCATTTCAGCGTGTTCCCGTGCGGCCTGCGCCGTCTTGTGCAGCGCCCGGACGTGATAGGCGGTGCCGCCACCCTCAGGAGACAGGTCGAAAATCGCCGTAAAAAAGCCCTCGGCCTGCGGCTGCCAGCCCGCCGTCATCATGTCCGTGAAGGCAATCCGCGTCTCCGGCACCACCTCGAGGAAGCAGCCCTGTCCGTGGATGACGGTTTCATCTGCGAGGGTCATGGCGCTGTCAAAAGCGCCGCCGGGCCGAAAATCAAAATTGGTGATCCGGGTAAGGACGGGCGCCGGCGCCCACCACCGCTCGACCAGTCGCGGCTCACTCCAGGCCCGCCAGACCTGCGCGGGGGTCGCGTCCAGAACGCGGCGGAATTGCAGCATCCGCTCATCATTTGCCATGGTCGTACACGCCTCCTGAGCGCCCTCGTAAGTTGTTCTTGATATTGCCGCGACGCCTCCGTCGCAGCAAGCATCACCTCGCCTCTGTTGAAAGCGGGCGGACATCCCTATCTAATGAGGCACGTCTTTTGACGAAGGGAGCGATGACGATGCAGCGTTTTAACTGGACCACTCTGATCAAGCTGGCCCTGGCCAGCCTGGCCGTTGGCGCCGTCATGGCTTTTCTCGGCGCGGATCCCTTCGATTTCTGGGAAGGCGTCTACGAACGCACGCGTGAGACAATCGAGATGGTCTTTGGCCTCGGATGGGGTGGTGTCAGTACCGCTGTGCGCTTCATGGCCTATGGAGCGATCGTCGTCCTGCCGATCTGGGCCGTCACATCGCTCCTGAAGCGTCGCGGTCCACGCCGCCCTGAACGGTACTGAGACATCAGCGGTCGAGACAGACGTCGCAGTCACCGCATGGTCGGCTGCGATTTTCACCGAAATACCGAAGAAGCAGCGTGCGGCGGCAGGCTCGCGCGTCACAGAAATCCACCAGCGCATCGAGTTTTCGACGCTCGACCCGTTTGATGGCGTCGTCGCTATCGCCTGAATCGATCATCTTGCGCCGTGCCACGAGGTCGCCATAGCCGTAAAGAAGAATGGCCTCAGCCTTCTCACCATCCCGGCCGGCGCGGCCAATTTCCTGATAATACGCTTCAAGGCTTGAGGGCAGATCGCGATGGATCACATAGCGAATGTCGGGCTTGTCGACGCCCATGCCGAAGGCAATGGTGGCGCACATGACACCGCCCTTTTCGATGAAGTGATTCAGCCGCCACGCCCGCTCCTCCCCCGAAAACCCCGCGTGATAGGCTAGTGCATCGTGACCGGCGTCGGCGAGGATTTCGGCCATTTTCTCGACGGCGCGCCGGGATCGGCAATAGACGATGCCTGACTGCCCCCGGCGTTTCTTCACGAGGCCAGCGACCTGACGATCGGCACGATCCTTTTCGATCACCTGCAGGGAGATATTGGGCCGGTCAAAACCGTGTACGAACGTCTGGGCATTTGTGCGGAACAGGCGGTCGGCAATATCGCGCCGGGTTTCTTCATTCGCCGTCGCGGTGAAGGCGGCGATCGGTGTGTCCGGAAAATGATCGCGAAGACCGGCCAGCGCGAGATATTCACTGCGGAAATTGTGTCCCCACTGGGAAATGCAGTGCGCCTCATCGATGATGAAAAAACTGACGGGCAGTTTCTGCAGCGCCGCGATCATCCGCCCCGTCATCAGGCGCTCAGGCGACATATACAGAAGCTTGGTGTCCCCGGTCGCTGCTGACTTCCAGTCTGCCACGTTGCGGGCGCGGTCCCGGCCAGAATGGATCATCCCCACATTCAGCCCGCGGTCCTTCAGCAGGGTGGTCTGGTTCTCCATCAGGGCGATGAGCGGCGAGACGACAACAGCAAAGCCCGGGCGAATGAAGGCCGGCAACTGAAAACAGAGGGATTTGCCAGCGCCGGTTGGCATAACGGCCAGCACATCCTCCCCCGCCAGCATAGCCTCGACCACCGCCTTCTGACCGGGTCTGAAGTCGCTATGACCAAACCGCGACTGAAGCGTTTCAAGGGTGTTGAGACCCAGTTCTGGCGCGGGCTGAGACATGCATTTCCGGGTGACCTGAGGGCCCACTGACATAGACGTGATTCTGTAGCAAGCGCAAAGCCGGTCTGGCATTTGGCCCGGCTTTTGGGCACAAGGGATGCGCCCGAAGGAGAATGCCATGTCGCCGCTGATTATCGATCCCGCCCTGTTCCGGCCCGAAGCCATCTCGCCAGAGACCGCCGCCATGAACGACGCGATCGAACAGCTGCTGGCCGAAGCGCCAACAATCATGGAGCTGGGCGCCGAAACCGTCCGTGAACGTCGTCGGGACGGCGAAGGCGCCCTCGCCTACCAGCCGCCGCACCCGCGCGCGAGCTGGATGGAGGCCGAGGCCCTCGACCGCAAAGTGCCGGTACGGATCATCCAGCCAAAGGCCGAAGCCAGAGGCGTCTACATCCACATTCACGGCGGCGGGCATACCATTGGCGCTGCGGACGCACAGGATCAGACCCTGGCCCACATGGCCGACAGCCTCAACATGGTCGTCGCCAGCGTTGAGTATCGCCTGGCACCTGAGCATCCATGGCCCGCAGCAGGGGATGATTGTGAGACAGCGGCCATGTGGCTCAAGGAACAAGCGTCCAAGCTTTTCGGGACGGATGTCCTGATGATCGGCGGGGAAAGTGCTGGCGCCCATTTGGCCGCGACAACAATGATACGTCTGCGCGACAGGCATGGCATCTCGCCGTTCAAGGCCGCCAACCTGGTTTACGGTGTCTACGATGCTTCTCTATCGCCAAGCTGCAAGACCTGGGGTGACCGCAATCTGATCATCAACACGCCGATCGTGGAATGGTTCTTTGAGCAGGTCATGCCCTCTTCCCAATTCTCAATGGAAGACCGGCGGCACAGTGAGCAGTCACCACTTTACGCCCCGGTTGAAGACCTCTGCCCAGCCCTTTTCACGATTGGCACGCTCGATCCCCTCGTGGACGACACGATCCTGATGGCAACCAAATGGATTGCCGCCGGCAATGAGGCAGAGCTTGCCATCTATCCCGGCGGCATTCACGCCTTCAACCAGATCCCCAATTTCACGCTGGCAGAGGAAGCCAATGCAAGGTCGCTGGCGTTCCTCGAAAAATACCTGAAGGCCTAGCGGTCCGTGGGCAGATAGGCGGCAGTCTTCTCGTCGATCATCAGCACACGCTCCACCTCGGCGAGCATGGCTTTGACTTTCGCTTCGTCTTCGAACCCCCAGCAATGGGTATAGTAGTTGACGCGCTTGTCGATCGAACCCGCCTGTACCGTGACGATCTTGGACGGACCATCGGTTGCCAGCTGCGGACACACATCCGCGCCATTATAGTTGTCGAGGAGAGCTGAAAATCCGCCCTCTTCCAGATCGCTGACCAGCTGCTTGAGCACCGCTGGATCAACCTGATAGGTTTCAGTGACCTGAGCATCCCCTTCCGATACGCGCGGCCGGAAACCGCTGAAGGTTACGGTCCCGTCCATACGCGCCATGACATCCAGAACCGGACAGGTGCCGAAACACATCGTCGTCTCATAGCGGATCTGACCGTCTCTTGTGTCGGCGGCGGGTGCGGATGGACTGTCGGCCGCGGTACATCCGGCGGCCAGCACAGCGATGGCGATCAGAATGCGTTTCATCAGTCCTCGTCCTCTTCATCCATAGCCGACGTTTCCTGCGCCAGCTGGCGCAGCGCGTCCAGCATCTGCGCCTTTGGCAGGGCACCGGCAAAGCCCGTCTGCTCATTGACGATGAAGGTCGGTACGCTGTCCACGCCGCCACCGCGCAATTCCGCAGCCTCGTCGCGCACTGCGGAAACGTCCTCGGCGGTCGCCAGCCTGTCAGCCAGATTGTCAGTGTTCATGCCGGCCGCTTCAGCCACCTGGACGAGCACTTCGCGGCGCGAAAGGTCTTCACCGTGCTGCCAATAGGCCTCGAACAGCCCGGCCAACACGTCATGCTGCAGGTTTTCATCATGCGCCCAGCGCAGAAGGCGGTGGGCATCCGTGGTGTCCGGGATCAGCTTTGGCGTCTCAGGATCGAAGGAAACCCCCACATCGTTCATCGCCTGTCGCAGGGCCTCATCCATCCGCTGACGCGCTTCGGTATCGGGAAATTTGCTCGCCAGGGTTGCAGCGCGGTCCCGTCCGCCTTTCGGCGTTTCAGGGTCAAGCCGATAGGGCCGATACTGCACCTGCGGCGAAACTTCGAATGATAGCGCCATCAAGGCCCAGTCCAGGCTGCGAAAACCGATGTAGCACCAAGGGCATATGGGATCGGCGATCATGTCGATATGAAGGGAGGGACGACTGGCTAACATGTATTATTCCGTTTCTTTTAAAGAGGACGCGGCCAAAAAAGCACATTTTTCCTCTTGCGCGATGGCGTGGTTCATAACACGCTTTACATGTGGGAATGGAGGACCGTCATGGCGCATCAGGCGGCCAATATGGAGCACACGCATACCGTGTCACAGCGACTGACCCGGAACGAACGCCTCGTGCTTGAGGTTCTCGGCCAGACCGAAGGACCGATGAAGGCCTACGAGCTTCTGGCATCCCTCAAGGATCACGGCATCAAGGCACCGATGACAGTCTACCGGGCGCTCGACCGTCTGGAGTCGAAGGGATTGATCCACAAGCTCGATGCCATCAACTCCTTTGTTATCTGCAATCATGAGACCCCGCATCCGGTGCAGACGTTTCTTGTCTGCTCCCAATGCAGTCGCGCCGAAGAGCTCGAAGAGAGCCGTGTCAAAACGCTCGAATGGTCTGTCATGCGCTCCATCGCCCAGCCGAAAGGCTTTACAGCCGACAGCGCGCGGATTGAGATCCGCGGCATCTGTATGGACTGCCGAGACGCCGCCTGACCCGCGCGCTCAGCTATAGATCGGCTCGCCGGTGTACCAGCCGTCAGCGACTTCCTTCAGCGCCCCATCAGCCCATTTCTGGAATGCTGGCAACGCCTCCATGGCGTCGAGATAGTCACGGACGACCGGCGTGGTCGGTACCGGACCAAAGGAGCGAATTCGGGAGACGACGGGCGCGAAGAACGCATCGGCGACAGAGAACGCGCCAAACAGGAACGGCCCGGCGCTGCCATGGGTTTCGCGAGCCGTGGTCCACAGGGTGAAAATACGCCCCAGATCGCGACGGACACCCCAGGGCACTGTCACCCCGGCATCCTTTGTCGCGATATCCATCGGCCACCCGCCGCGCAGGGCCGAGAACCCCGAATGCATCTCACAGGTCATCGACCGGGCGAGCGCCCGAGCAGCCTTGTCCTGTGGCCATAGATGACGGTCAGGATAAAGCTCACTCAGATATTCGGCAATGGCGAGAGAATCCCAGATCGCCGTGTCCCCGTCCTTCAAGCAGGGCACCAGACCCGATGGTGAGTGGGTCTTGATCGACGCGCGGCTTTCCGGCTCATCAAGCCGGATCATGACCTCCTCGAACGGAATGTCGAACTGGGTCATCAGGATCCATGGACGGAACGACCAGGACGACAGGTTCTTGTTCCCGATAATCAGCGTCAGGCTCATTGCGATTTTCCTTTCAGGAACTGGCCGATCCAGTCGGCCATCGCGCCGCGGTCGGAGGGATGATCAAAAGTGGGCAGTGCCCAGCCGGCTACGTCTTCTCCAATACTGTCCCGCCGCATATGAAGGAGATCGCGGGCAAATTCATGGCTGAATTCAGGGTGCATCTGAAACGACAGCGCCGGACCGTCGGCGTACCGAATAACGCCGTTGGGGCAGAACGGTGATCCGGCAATGCGCTGGGCACCGGCAGGCAGCGCAACCACCTGGTCCTGGTGTGAGACCGCACAGGAAAATCGCACGGGGCCATTCTGCCACGGGGCCTCCCCCACCACGTCATAGGTGTGAACGCCAACGCCCCACCCTTTGGGCGACTTGATGACCTCCCCGCCAAAGGCGTGCGCCATCAACTGGTGGCCAAAGCAGATCCCGACCATGGGTGCGCCGGCGGACGCCCATTCCCTGACCGACTGGGCCAGAGGTGCAATCCATTCGTGGTCGTCATAAACACCGGCCGGGGAGCCGGTGACAATCAACGCCTCACCGGGGTTTGGCGGCATCAGCCGCTCACCGTCAAGAACTGCAACTGTCCGTGTCGAGAAGGAATGGCCGGCTCGCTCCAGCATGTCGAGCATCATCCGGTCATAGCCGCCATACTCGGCGAACAGGCTGCCCGGCGCACGGCCTGTCTCGGCGATGACGATTGTCGATGTCACTGGCACCCGTCCCTTGCAAATCCATTCAATGCGCCGTCAATTGCCCAAAAACGGGAGGTGTGTCGATGTCTGACCACATAAAAACATCCACAGAAAACGGCGTATTGCGAATCCGTCTGGCGCGTGAGGACAAGAAGAACGCCCTGACCATCGACATGTACGAAGCGCTGGTGGCGGCCTTCTCCCGGGCTGAAGACACGCCCGACATCCGCGTCATCATGCTGGAGGGCGGCGATGAGATTTTCACCGCGGGCAATGACCTCAAGGCCTTCGCCACGGGTCTGCTTGGCGATGGGTCGGACAAGAAGCCACCGGTGCTGGAATGGATCGAAGCCGTCGCCACCGCGAAAAAGCCTGTAATCGCGGCCGTGTCCGGTCCCGCGATCGGCATTGGCGCGACAATCCTACTTCATTGCGATCTCGTCTATGCCGACCCCAGCGCCTATCTGCACATGCCGTTCACCGACCTTGCTACCGTGCCTGAGGCGGGGGCCAGTTACATCCTGCCGCGCCGGTTCGGACGCCAGATCGCGGCAGAGTTCTTCCTGCTCTGCGAGAAAGTCAGTGCGCAGCGCGCCTATGACATGGGCATCGTCAATGCCGTCATCACCGATGGGCCCGTGCGCGACCACGCGGTCAAAATCGCCGAACGCATTGCCCAAAAACCGCCGCAAGCCATTGCCATGACCAAGGCCCTGATGACGGTGGATGTAGACGACATGAAAGCCCACATCGGCGTTGAGGCCGAACAGTTCGCGAGCCGCCTGCAATCCCCTGAGATGCAGCAGGTGATCATGGCGATGATGAGCAAGAAATCGTGATGATCGATCTCGATCGGCGAACCATGCTGACCGGGCTCGCCGCTGTGTCCAGCCTGGGCACCGGGCGGGCTTTGGCCGACGGCGCCAAAAAGGCCTATTTCGAGCGCGCAGGCGTCGAGGGCACGTTCGTCATGATGGATGGTCGGCGCGACGATTTTCTCACGGTCCACAATCCCGAACGGGCCCGCCAACGGTTCATCCCTGCCTCGACCTTCAAGGTAGCGCATGCGCTGTTCGCGCTAGATGCCGGTATTGTGAAGGATGAGTTTCAGGTCTTTCCCTGGGACGGCGTGGAACGCTGGCGCACGTCGTGGAACGCCGATCAGACGCTTCGTTCATCCATGCGGGAATCGACGGTCTGGCTCTATCAGCAATGGGCCCGGGAACTCGGCGAAGAGCGCGAACGTACATATCTGCAAGCCTGTGACTACGGCAATGCCAATCCTGGCGGCGGTATCGATCAGTTCTGGTTGAGCGGCGATCTGCGCATTTCCGCATCGGAACAGATAGAGTTTCTGCGGAAGCTTTACCGCAACCAACTCCCCTTTGACGTCAGCCACCAGCGTCTCGTGAAGGACGTCATGATCACCGAAGCCAGCGCCGCGCATATCCTTCGCTCGAAGACCGGTGCGACCGAAACCCCTGAAGGCCGCCTTGGCTGGTGGGTGGGCTGGGTTGAACGCCATGAGGGCCCGGTATTCTTCGCCCTCAACCTCAATCTGGGCGAGACCGGCGATTGGGACCTGCGCACCCGCCTTGGCCGCGAAATCCTGACGGATTATGGCGCGCTACCAGCGGCGTGAAGGCCGCTTGCGTTCTGAGATGGCATGCGCAAGATCGCGGCCATGACAGACAATTCCATCTATGACGGCCGCACGCAGCTTGGCCAGGACAGCACCCTGCCCCAGCGGCCCGAAGACGCGCAGCTGGACCCCGTGCCGAACCCGCACCCGGACACGCTTTACCTCGCCCGCTTCGTCGCGCCCGAGTTCACCTCTATCTGCCCCGTCACGGGCCAGCCGGATTTCGCGCATATTGTTGTCGACTACGCACCCGATCAGCATCTGGTGGAGAGCAAGTCCTTCAAGCTGCTGATGGGCAGCTACCGGAACCACGGCGCGTTTCATGAGGACTGCACGATCGACATTGCCAAGCGGATCATCGAGGCGGTGAAGCCGCGCTGGCTGCGGATTAGCGGCTATTGGTACCCCCGAGGCGGCATTCCCATTGATGTATTTTACCAGACCGGTGAGCCACCGAAAGGCCTTTACGTGCCTGACACCGGCGTCGCCCCTTATCGCGGGAGAGGATGATGTTCCTTGAACTGATGATGCTGGCCGATGAGCCGCTGAAGACCGTTGGTGAGATCATGGAGGCCGCCCCGGCAGAGGTCTGGCAGGCGGTCGATCCTGAAAACACGCTCTATATCGAAACACCAAAGGGACGGGTTGTCGTCGTCCTCTCCCCGGACCTGGCCCAAGCGCATGTCTCGCAGGTCAAGACATTGGCCCGTGAAGGCTTCTATGACGGCCTCAACTTCTACCGCGTTGTGCACGGATTTGTGGCCCAAGGCGGTGACCAGAGCGAAACGAAGGACAAGGGCAGCGCCGCCAGCAGCCTGACAGCCGAGTTCGATGAAACACCACCGGAAGACCTGCCGTTCACGCCCCTTGGCTATGCTGACGGCTACGCGGCTGAGGCCGGGTTCATCAACGGTCACCCCGCGGGGCGCGATGCAAAAGATGACAAGGTCTGGCTCGCCCATTGTACGGGCGCATTCGCCTTTGCCCGCGACGTGGCCCGCGATACAGCGTCCACGGAATTCTACGTCACCCTGCAGCCGCAGCGATATCTGGACCGCAATCTGACGGTCGCAGGAAGGGTGATTTACGGCATGGACATCGTTCAGGCGATGCCTCGCGGCGATTTCGGCGACAGCGGTGTTATTGCCAATGAGGCCGACTGGACACCGATCGTCACCATGGCCGTCGCCAGCGACATTGCCGAAGCCGATCGTACAGCGCTCGAAATTATGGACACCAATAACGAGACGTTCAGCGCCCTGATCAAGGCTCGCGCCAATCGCGCCGGTGAGTTCTTCTACCATCAAGCCGATTATATCGATCTGTGCCAGATGCCGATCCCGGTGCGCCTGACACCGGCGGAGACCCCATGACGGAAAAGATCGGCCCCTGGACCATCAATGCCCGCCGCATCGGCTATGATAATCCGTGGCTGACGGTTGAGCATCACGATGTCACCGACGCGGATGGGCGCTCCGGTATTTACGGCGTGGCCCGTTTCAAGAACGTAGCGGTGGGCGTCCTGCCCCTCTTTGACGATGGGACGGTTCCCCTGGTCGGCCAGCACCGTTTCCCCTTCGACGCCTATTCGTGGGAGCTGCCTGAGGGTGGCGCACCAAAGACTGAAGAACCGGTCGCGGCCGCCCATCGTGAATTGGCCGAAGAAACCGGCGTACGTGCCGGTCAGATCGTGGAATTTGGCCGCAGTCACCTGTCGAACTCGGTCACCGACGAGGCAGCGATCTATTTTCTTGCCTGGGATCTGACCGAAGGTGAAGCCGATCCCGACCCCGATGAGGTACTGTCCCAACGGCGTATTTCCTTTGGCCAGCTGGCCCGTGAGGTCATGGATGGGTCGATTGACGATGCGTTGACCATTCTGATGGTTCAGACGGCCATCATAAAAGCGCAAATGGGGGCGTTGCCAGATCGGCCGCGCGACCTCATCTTGTCAGAGATGGCGTCGATCCTGCGACCGGCGGTTCGAGGAGAATGACGATGAACGAGGCCCGCAACATTCTGCAGATGGTCCATCCGCTGGACGCCAGTACCGTCTGGTCCCGCCTGTCAGTCGAGGCGCGGACGGCAGCCGAAGAGGAACCGGTCCTTGCCTCGTTTCTGAACGCAACGGTCCTGCACCATGACACCTTTGAAGCCGCCCTCTCCTACCGGCTGGCCCAGAAGCTGTCGGACAACGAAATGAACGCCATGCTGTGGCGCGATGTGGCGATGAGCGCCTATGCCGCCGAGCCCGAGATTGTCCATGCGGCCCTTGAGGACATGCTGGCCTATTACCAGCGTGACCCCGCCTGCAAGCAGCTGACCCAGCCGTTCCTGTATTTCAAAGGCTTTCACGCCGTCCAGTCCTATCGCGTCGCCAATTGGCTGTACCGTCAGGGGCGCGGCTCCCTCGCCTTTTATCTCCAGTCGCGCATGTCCGAGCTGTTCGCCATCGACATCAATCCTGCGGCCCGACTGGGCAAAGGCCTGTTCATCGACCATGGCCACGGCATCGTGATTGGTGAGACGGCGCGCGTCGGCGACAATGTTTCCATGCTGCACGGTGTGACGCTCGGTGGGACCGGCAAGGACAATGAAGATCGCCACCCCAAGATCGGCAATAATGTGCTGATCGGCGCAGGGGCCAAGATCCTCGGGAATATCAAGGTGGGCAATGGCGCCAAGGTCGCTGCCGGCTCTGTGGTTCTTGAGGAAGTGCCGGAGCTTTGCACCGTGGCTGGCGTTCCGGCCAAGCCCGTGGGCAAGTGCTGCGGGAATGCGGCACAAACCATGGACCAAAAGATATGAGCCCTGCCACGGTTTCGGCCTAATTCCTCTGGCATACGATATTCATAGTAGCTGAGGAGCGCTCCATGAAACTGATGTCCGCCGCCGCCATTGCGGCCCTTTCCCTTGCCGCCTTTGTTCCAGGAACAAGCGCTATGGCTCAAACCAACGCTGAGTATGCCCGCACAATCTCCGTGACCGGCACCGGCTCCGCCGCGGGCGTGCCCGATCAGGCCATGCTTGATTTTGCCGTGGTTTCGACAGGCAAGACCGCTGGCGACGCGATGGCTGCCAACGCTGCGGCAATGACGAAAGTGCGCGATGCACTCAAGGCCTTGGGCATTGAGCCGAAGGACATGCAGACCGCTGATTTCAACCTCAATCCTGAATACCAGCAGGACGAGCGCGGCCGCTATGACAACAGCACCATTGCTGGCTATACAGCGCGCAATTCGCTGCGTGTACGGCTGAAAGACGTCAAGAAGGTCGGCGATACGATCGACAAGGCGGTCGCCGCCGGGGCGAACAACCTCAACGGACTGACGTTTGGATTTCAGGACAGCAGCAAAATGCTGGCCGAGGCACGCCGGGAGGCTGTGCGCGACGCCCGTGCGGTCGCGGACCTTTTGACCGATGAAGCGGGGGTCGAGATTGGCACAGTGGTGACCATGTCAGAATATTCAAACGGCCCGCAACCTCGCCCGATGATGATGCGCACCGAACGGATGTCAGCCGATGTGTCGACGCCTATCGAAGCGGGCGAAAGCGAAATCTCGGTGACTGTCAACATCACCTATTCGCTGAAATAATCCGCGAACGAACGACGTGAAAGGGCGGCCCCAAGGCCGCCCTTTTCCTTATTGCGCGGCCTTTTCCTCGATCCAGCCGGTGATGTGCTCGTCAATGACCGGCAACGCGAAGGATGAGACCTTCAGCACTTCGTCGTGAAACGCGCGAATGTCGAAATCATCACCCAACTGCTCTTCAGCCATGGCCCGCAGTTCCTGAAGACGCAGCATGCCAACCTTGTAGCCCAGCGCCTGCCCGGGCCACACGACATAGCGTTCGATCTCTGACACCGCATCGGATTCGTCCGCGCCTTCCACATCCATCATATAGTCGATGGCCTCTTCGCGGCTCCATTTCTTGGCGTGCATGCCGGTGTCGACGACGAGTCGGACAGCCCGATGAAGCTCTGCCTGCAGACGGCCGATATTGCCGAAAGGATCATCGTCGTAGAGACCCATCTCGGCGGCCAGCGCCTCGGCATAGAGCGCCCAGCCCTCCACGCTCGAATTGCTGTAAACAATGCTGCTCATCAGGGGCACTTCCTGATCAAGCGCGATGGCAATCTGCATGTGATGCCCCGGCACAGCCTCGTGATAGGTCAGTGTCGGCACTGAAAAATGCGGCCAGATCGATGTGCTGCGCAAATTGATCCAGTAGGTCCCCGGGCGCGAGCCGTCCTGGGCGGGCGGATCATAGAACCCGCCAGGCGCTGAATCCTGACTGAAGGCAGGCACCTGCCGCACCACGACGTCATATTTCGGCAGGATGCCAAACCATTCAGGCAGGAGGGCGTTGACGCCATCCAGCTGTGCCTGGATATCGTCGAGGATCCGGGCCTTGCCCTCATCCGTGTCCGGATAGGTAAAGCGCGGGTCCTTTGCCATGGCGGCAAAACGCTCACCGACAGAGCCCTCCGTGTATCCTTCTGCGCGCAGCAGGGCGTCCATCTCAGCCGTAATCCGCTCGACCTCATCCAGCCCTCGCTGATGCAGTTCATCCGCCGAAAGATTTTCATCCGTATGATGCCGGATCATGGCCTCATAGAGGGCGGGACCGTTGGGCAGGCGCCAGATGCCGGCGTCGTGCGGGGCCTCCGCTTCGATTGATCCCAGATACGCGCTGATACGGCGGTAGGCTGGCAGGATCTCTTCACTGATCAGGGCCTCGGCGCGCGTCGCATAGTCGGCGTCGCCAAGCCCGGCCTCGTCCAGCTTTTTGACAAAGCTTGTGTAAAGAACATTCTCGCTGGCCGCATCACCTGAAAAATTGTCGATGACCGCCTTGGCCTTCGCGATGATGAAATCGGGCGGGATGGCTCCTGCTTCCACATCGGATGTGAATTTCGCGAGGACGTCATCCAGCACCGGCCCCATGGCTTCGAGACGGGCCACATAGGCATCGGCTGAGGCATCGTCGTTCACCGCGTGCTGGGACTCAAACAGCTTTACCAGTTCGACCGTCGCGCCGGAATTCTGGTTGATCGTGTAAGGCAGGTACCAGACGCCATAGGCCGCAAAAATGCCGCCATAATCCACCAGCTCACCCGGCCCGACCGCCCCCTGGAACAGGGTGGAGAGAGACGCCTTCACGCGCTTCTGATGCGGGGTCAGTCCGGCTTCATCGATCGCATCAATTTGTCGCACGAGGTCAGCCATGCGGGCCCGCCGCGCGGTTTCCGCCGCGACAGAACGCGCATTCAGATGCCGATTGGCGTCGGGGGCCAGCGCCGCCGGTGCGCCATAGGCAGATGCCGACTCCGGTACTTCGTCGAAAAATGCCCGGGAAATGGCGTCCAGCTGGTCCTGATAGTCGACGCTTTCGGTCTTCGTTTGTGTGACCGTCGGCGCCGGCTCGTTCGAAACAGTTGGCACTTCACCAGAACAGGCCGCCAAAAGTGCGATGGCGCTGACCGCGCCGAGAAGTCTCATATTCATGAATGGTACCACCGATAGCGTCGGCGACCTCTTTGCGACAAGCCCGCCTTGCCCTCAAGGCCCCGCTCACCCATAATAAAGGCTGCGAGATCCAGCCCGGCCAATGGCCACACAATCCTGGTAACAAACGACGAGAGGAAACAAGATGCTGAAAAACACATTATTACTTGGTAGCGCTATCATGCTGGTCGCCTGCGGCGGCGATGAGCCCGAGCCGACAATGGATGCCCCGACAGAAGTCGCGGTGACCGAGGAAGCCCCTGCGGCAGAGATGACGGCGACCGACGAAGCGGCCGAAATGGACGATAGCGACAAATACGTTGTCCAGCCGCTGGTGACCGAAATCTACACGGCGGATCCTTCCGTTCACGTCTGGGACGATGGACGCATCTATGTCTATCCAAGCCATGACTATGAAGCCGGCATTCCACAGGACGATCTGGGCAGCCATTTCGACATGCGTGACTACATCGTCCTGTCCATGGATGAAGTCGGTGGCGACGTCACCATCCACCCTGTCGCGCTCGACAAGGATGACGTGCCATGGGTCGGCCGCCAAATGTGGGCCCCAGATGCGGCGTATAAGGACGGCACCTACTATCTCTATTTCCCGGCCAAGGACAAACAGGATATTTTCCGTATCGGTGTTGCGACATCCGACTCTCCGGTTGGTCCGTTCACACCGCAGGCAGAGCCGATCGAGGGTAGCTATTCGATTGACCCAGCCGTTTTCCAGGATGATGACGGCGAGTATTACATGTATCTGGGCGGCATCTGGGGCGGCCAGCTCCAGCGCTGGACCACAGGCGAATATATTGATGGCCCTGAGCTAAACATGGATCTCGGCGATGACAGTGCCCCTGCCCTGTTGCCGAAAATCGCCAAAATGTCTGACGACATGCTGAGCTTTGACGAAGAGCTCAAGGACGTCCAGATCCTGGACCAGGAAGGCAACCCGATCCTGACCGGCGATCACGATCGCCGCTTCTTTGAGGCCGCCTGGGTCTTCAAGAAGGATGGCGTCTACTACATGACCTATTCAACGGGCGACACGCACTATCTGGTCTATGCGACCGGTGACAATCCTTATGGTCCGTTCACGTATCAGGGCAAAATCCTGGAGCCTGTCGAAGGCTGGACATCACACCATTCGGTCTTCCAGCATGATGGCCAGTGGTATCTTGCGTATCATGACGTTCAGCTTTCAGGCCAGACACACCTGCGGAACGCCAAGATCATGCCTATGACCTTTAACGAAGATGGGTCGATCCAGACCATGTCCGCCATGAAATAGGCGCATGCCTTTTCGGTGATCAGAAATGCCCCGCTTCGGCGGGGCATTTTTATATGTGCGCGTAGATGTACGGGGTCAGAACAACAGCCGCGAAGAGCAGTGCCCACATGCGCAGACCCGGGCGCGGCACAAGGACATAGGCATCCGCTCGCACCAGACGCGTGAACGGGGCCTGGCGAAAAGGTCGCCGCGATGACGGCCAGATATCCGACGGTGGTTTCTGACCGAACTCTTTTTCGTACAATTCAAGCGCGTGGGCATAACGCGCCTTCATCTGGCGCCCATCGTCGATCAGCTCATGGTGAAGAGGACCGCCCAGGGCCGCCTTGAACACTTCCCAATAATGGTGTGTACACAGAAGATGGACCTGCCACACCCGGTGGATGTCGGGCGGCGGCGCAATATCCTCAACCGAAACACGGGTCAGATAGGCAAATCGCCGATACTCTTCCAGAACGCGGCGCGCATATCGTCGCGACCAGCCGTTCTCACGCGCCAGTTCATCACCGAAGGCTGCAGGCCCCGTTGCATCATCAAATTGAACCGTCCCGAGCTGGCGCCATAGCGGCTTGTCCGATAGCGCGGCTTTGGGACCAAGGGGGGTTGTACCGATCGCCACTCACGTCTCCGATCTGCCTCCCCGACCTGCATTTTATGCCGTGAAAGTTGAACCAAGCGTGAGAGCAACTCATCGCTTTGCATCTATCCAAGCCATTGAGAATTAACGCTCATCCCGGTCGAACTCGTCTTTTTCGACGCCAAACGGTACCGTCCAGTCATCATTGTCATCGGCGCTGGCCTTGCCCATCCAGCGCGAGGCGCCCCACGCGACCGCGATGAGAAAGAACACGAACAGACCGAGCAGGACCAGCACGCGCGTATCCATTTCGCTGTCGCTCAACGGGGCATCGGGCGACGCCATTGCCGCCACGGTAGAGATGACTGCGAATGTCATTGTCCCCGCCGCCATTCGGCCGAAATGACGCGTGCGGGCGGGATGGGCGTTCTCTTGATCCGGGTTGTTCTTGCGCATGGCGCCACCTTTCCGCAACGGCCGGTTTATCATCGGCAAAAAGTGCCCCCGGCGTCGCAGGAAGTGTAGACAAGGCCGCACGCCATGCCTATACACCGCGCCTCAGGCCGCTTGCCGGTCCTGCCCGGGTAGCTCAGTTGGTAGAGCAGCGGATTGAAAATCCGCGTGTCGGCGGTTCAATTCCGTCCCCGGGCACCATTTTCAAGACTTCATCAACCCATACGTTTCTTTTCGCGGCGGCACGAGACGATCAGTGTCGATTGCGGCCCGTCTGGACTTGCACTCCTGCCATCAGCCGGGCGAAAAATATTTGTCGACCGCCGTGATGTCTGACATCGTGGTTCTCTTGCCGGACGAAAGACCGGTAAATAAAGCTATCATGGCGTGACGGCCGGACGCAGATGAGTTGGAAAAGAGAGCCCAAAGAATGTACAGTAAGATCAGATCGACGATGATGGCCGCAATGGCGGCGTTCGCTGTCGGTGCCACGCCGGCGGCTGCCACGGCGAATGCCCAGGAAACAACCACCTCCCTGACCGCCACCGAGATCGCTGAAGGCATGGGAAAAGGCTTCAATCTGGGTCAATTGTTCGAAAGCGAGCAGTACGACCACACTTTTGCAAATGCCCGCCCCAAGATCGACGCCTATTACGAGCGCGGTTTCCGAAACGTCCGGATCCCCGTCACGTGGACGGAAGAGCTGCACGGCACGACGCTCGCAGATCCCAACACCGGTGAAGTGAACTTTGACAATGACCGGCTGCCTCAATTGGTGGCAGCCGTCGACTATGCCCTGTCAAAGCCGGGCATGTACGTCGTCATCAACGCGCATCATGAGCACCAGTTGAAAGACGATGGCAATGCGGCGGCCCTGACCCAATTGTGGACGGACATCAGCACAATCTTTGCGGATCGTGACCAGTACCTGATTTTTGAAATTCTCAACGAGCCTCATCGCATCGACAAAAGCCCCATGCCAGCCGAAACCCTGCGCGATCTGAGCGCAAAGGCCTATGATGCCATTCGCGCCATCAGTCCGGAGCGCGTCATCATCATCGGTGGCAACCAATGGATGGCCGCGGAGGAAATGGCAAAAGTCTGGCCGGATCTGACCGGCGTCGGCGAAGGCAAAGACCCCTATGTCATGGCCACCTTCCATCATTATTCTCCGTGGACGTTCCATGGCGATCATCAGGGTGATCTTGACGATCGATGGACAGCCGCAGACATGATCACGCCCATGGAAACCATGCAGAAATGGGCCGAGGATGTTGGGGGCGGTATGCCGGTCTATATCGGAGAATGGGGCACGGGTTGGCAAAGTGTCCTGCCGACGATGCAATGTAACAATGTGCGCAGGTGGTACCAGGAGTTTGACCACGATGCGGCCTCAAGTTTCAACATGCCGACGGCCGTCTGGGACGATGGCGGTTGGTTTGGGATCTTCAGCTACCAGACCCGTCAGTTCACAAACAATCTGGCCGAATGTATCTCCGGCCAGTGCGAATGGACGGGCGAGAAGCGCATCAACAGCGCCTGCAAGGCGCGCTAGCCGCTAGTCGATCTGGCCCAGGGTCGACGGACAGAACCGGGCCAGATAATCAGCGTGACTGGGCAGGCCGTCGACCGTCCGGTCAACATTGCTGCGAATATGCTTGAGGAAGCGGTCTACTTCTTCATCGCTCATCACATCGGCGATGGGGTGATAGCTGCGCGGCAGCAGCCCCTGCCCCAGCATGACCTGCGTCCACGAATTCTCGGCAAACAGCTCATCGTTTGCCTTGAAGACGCGCCCGGTCTCCTCGAACAGTTTCATCCGATGGCAGAGATTGTCCGGAATCTCCATGGTGCGGCAGTGGCGCCAGAACGGTGTGTCGGACCTGTTCGTCAGGTGATAGTGGAGAATGATGAAGTCGCGAATATGCTCGACCTCATAGGCGGTCTGCGCGTTGAACTCCGCCACGTCACTGGTCGACACACCGCCATGCGGGAACATCCGCATCATCCGCATGATCGAGCGCTGGATCAGGTGAATGCTGGTCGATTCCAGCGGCTCGATAAAACCGCTCGACAGGCCGATCCCCACGCAGTTGCGAGACCAGTGCTGTCGCCGTGAACCCGTCCGAAAACGGATGACCCGCGGCTCGTTCAGCGGTTCGCCGTCAATATCGTCGAGCAGCTTCTGCCGCGCCTCTTCCTCGGACATGTACCGGCTACAGAAGACTGTACCGTTGCCGGTCCGATGCTGGAGCGGGATTTGCCACCGCCAACCGGCCCCGTGGGCGATGGAGCGTGTATAGGGCCGCGGCGGACCAATCGATGGGGTCTGGACCGCGATAGCGCGGTCACAGGGCAGCCAGTGGGTCCAGTCCTCATAGCCGACGCCCAGCGTCTCTCCGAGCAAGAGGGCGCGGAAGCCGGTGCAGTCGACGAAGAAATCGCCTTCAAGCACCGTTCCGTCAGTCAGCGTTAGCGCGGTCAGATCGCCCGTTTCACCGTCGCGGGAAACGTGATCTATCATCCCTTCACGGCGAATAACACCGTGACTCTCCGCCATCTTTCGCAGAAATGCCGCGTAAGCGGAGGAATCAATGTGATAGGCGTAGTTGAGGCCCAGATTGGGAAGGTGCGCAAATCGCTCCCGCTCGCCAGCCATCAGTTCAAGACAATAGTGACCAAAGTCCTCCGCAATCCCCATGGCGCGGCCGCGACCCCAGAACTGCTGGAAGCCTGCTGTCCAGTGATCCCTGCCAGTGATTCCGAAGGAGTGGACATATCGGTGGTCCACATCAGTCCAGTTTTCAAAAGCGATGCCCAGTTTGAAGGTGCCGCCCACTGCCTTCATCATCATGGCTTCGTCGATGCCGAGAAGCTGATTGTAGGTGAGCAGTGTGGGGATCGTCGCCTCCCCCACACCGACTGTTCCGATGACGTCCGATTCGACCAGCGTGATATCGAGAACGGACCCCAGCACCTTGCCCAGTGCTGCCGCCGTCATCCATCCGGCGGTGCCGCCGCCAGCGATGATGACTTTCGTTTTTCCGGGCTGTCCTTGCATCACGAGTATGGTCCTATCGGTTTAACCGTTGCCGCAATTGGTCTCGCATTGTTCGCGCCATATCAGGGGATATTGGCGCCAGCGATCCGCGAGCGTCTTCGGGAATATGATCAGCCACCGTTTCGTCGGCGTCAAAAATATAATGGCCGAAGAGCATTTTCCAGATCTGCCGCTCGTCATCCGGCATATCCCGCAGGGTCATGATGGCGTGATTCAGAACATCCTGCGGTGTCCCCAAATGTGCCGGAACGGTTCGCCACCAGTAATTGATCAGCACATTGAAGGCATCAAGGGCCTGAACATGGTGCCACCACATTGACGGGATGAAAAGCGCATCCCCCGGGCCCAGCTCTGCTACCTGTCCCGAGGCCCAGGCATCCTCAAATCGCGGAAAGCGGTTCAGGTCCGGCGCTTCAAAATCCACCAGGCTGATGGGGCGTCCCGCCGGCGTCAGCTCGAATGGTCCGACATAGAGATTTTTCACCTGCTCCGGCGGGAAGAGAATGAACCGCCGACGCCCGGCCGCAACGCAGGCGAGATTGCGCGGAAGGTCATTATGCGCCGCAATCCGTGTCCGCGTGCCGATCCAGATCGACGCCAAGGGTTCAACAGCCTCGAATGAGACCGCGTTCTGCGCCGACAGCCCCGGCAGTACATCATCGATATCCGCAGACGCCAGATAGACCAGCGGCGGGTTGGGGCCATCGCCATGGTCGAGGATGCGCCTGAGCACCTGGCCGATGGCAGCATTGCCCCGATCCACATTGAACCCGGTAAAATCGTCATTATAAAAGACCCGTCCCCGGACGGCCGGTGAGCCGACAGTGACCGGGACGACCGCACCGCGGTCATATTTCGCCAGCTCCTCAAAGACATGTCGGGGTGACGTCTTGGCGGCTGTCACCAGCGGCCAGTGGGACACCCAGTCGCGCAGAATGACCGGTTGAGAGGATGACGCGACGGCATCGGGCACACCGTTCATCCGTGGACCATCAAACTCGCGGACCGTTGCAAGTGTACCTGTATCGATCGTCATGCGGACGCACCGGTCGGGGCAAGCGCAACTGCAGCCTCACATGGTGCAATCTGCTGCAGTAGCGCCCTGTTCGTGGGCAGCCCGGCCCAAAGCCTTCCGGCCTTGTCCTGCATCGAATTATAGACCGCTGTGACGTGGCGGGGATCAGCCGCGCGGTGCGCCGGGGGGGCGTCAGGTCGATGATCCATCATACCGTACAGAATATACGCATAGCTGCTGGCCGGAAAGATTTCCTGCGTCTGGGTGAAATCTTCGCGTGAAGGCGCCCGGTACGTCCAGCGGTCCATCAGGTCGACGACGCGGTCTGTCCAGGTCGACTTGTCGCGGTGCGCACGCCAATAGGGTTCCGTCCGCTGACTTAGGATATAGTGGAACTTGAGGAAATCGACGATCGCCGACCAGCGCTGCGCAAAGCGCGCATTGAACATCCTGGCGGTGCTGGCCAATTGCTCTGTCCGCCGGGGCAGAATATCGCTGATCATCTGAGCCGACAGCTCAACCATGACGATGGCCGATGCCTCCAGCGGCTCCACGAACCCCTGCGCCATGCCGACCGCGACACAATTGCCCTGCCACGGATTTTCCCGATAGCCTGACTGGAACGTCAGGAGACGCGGCTCCGGCGTTTCTGAATTCGTGCACTGAGCATAATCGATAAAGGCGGCATGAGCCTCATCCTCATTCAGGAAGTGGGACGAGTGCACCAGCCCGACACCGCGCCGCGATTGCAGACCAATGTCCCAGATCCAGCCTGCGCCAATGGCCGTCGCCACGGTCCACGAGCTGATATCAGCATCAACGCTTTCATACGGCACTGGCGCAGCCAACGCCCTGTCATTGAACAGAACAGACGAGACGTCGCGCCGTTTTGCGCCATAAAAACCATCAATCAGTACCGCCCGCTGGCCGGAGCAATCGACGAAAAGTTCGGCATTGATCCGCTCACCCTCTTTAAGGACCAGACCCGCGATTCTTCCGTCCCCCGTCCCTTCTACAGCCTGCACATGGCCCGCTACTCTGTGCACACCCAACTTGTTGACGCAGTGGTCCCGAAGGACAGCGGCAAAAGCGGTCGCGTTGAGGTGGTAGGCATAATTGAGAACCGCAGCATAGGGCGGCGTTGTCGCCTGCTTTGGGGCGCGGGCAGCGTCGGCCAGGGCAACCTGCGGTGAAACCGCCGAGGCAAAAGGAGTCCCTTCAGGCGCGGCACGCCACAAGGCCACGGTATCGACCTCATCGGGGCTTGGCGGCGCAGAGAAAGGATGGGCGTAGCGATCATCAGGCGTACCATCGCGCCAGCTGTCAAACCGGGACCCTTGTTTGAAACTGGCCCCACAGCGGCGCAGAACTTCACGCTCGTCGACACCAATGCGTCGAAGTGTATCGCGCATACTGGGCCATGTTCCCTCACCCACACCGAGAATGGGGACGTCCGGAGATTCAATCAGTGTAATGCAGATACTGTCAGGGTGGTAGGCGCCATGATCGGCCGCAATGATGCCGGCTGTCAGCCATCCGGCCGTGCCACCACCAAGAATTACAATATGTCGGATTTCGTCGGACATCCGCCACACGCCCCTTTCGTCCATGACTATGGTGCCGGACTATAAAAAATGGAAGCGCTCCGGACCAGAAGATCCGAAGCGCTTCCACGGGAGGCTCCTTTAGAAGGAGTAGCGTGCGCCGATGGCGTAGCGAGCACCAGTCTGAGTGGCGAAGTTCAGATAGTCGGTCGTGCGACCCACCACCCGGTTCGTCTCATTGGTGACGTTGATGCCTTCGACGAAGACGGTCAGGCCATCGCGAACTTCGTAGCTCGCGCTGACATCGAACTGCCCATACGGTTCAACATAGAGCGGGTTGTTCGCTGTCCCGCTGACGCCGACCGTTGAGGACAGGAACTGATCGCGCCAGTTATAGGCGATCCGGCCCTGCAGCCCGTTCTTGTCGTAGAAGCCAATGATATTGGCCGAGTTGCTGAGGCCGATGAGCGCGAATTGGGGCTCACCATTGGCCGGTTGCATATTGTCGAACTCAACGTCGCCCGACACCACCGTATAGTTGGCAATGGCACCAAAGCCGGTATCGCCGAAGACATGCTGGATGGCAAATTCCCATCCGTCTACAGACGCTTCACGCTCGTTGATTGGAATGGCGATATCGAACTCAAGGATCGGATCCTCACCCGGCACACCGAAGATGTTACCGACGATAGCACCCGTCGAGTCCGTGCCCGTGATCTCGAACGTCGACGGATCGGCGTTATTGAAGATCCACTGACGGATGGCTTTCAGGTCGTTGGATCCGACAGCGGCCACAGCGTCCTGATACCGTTGGCCACCAAATGGCGTTGGCAGATTGAACGGTGTTTCCCGGATGATATCCGTTGCGATGAAGTTATCGACCGTTTTGTAGAAGTAACCAGCCGAGATATAGGACGCTTCGTCGTAATACCACTCCGCAGACAGATCGAAGTTCTTCGACAGGAATGGCAGGAGGCCCGGGTTACCTTGGCTACCGTCACCACCATCGATCCGGAAGCCCGGATTCACCGTCTGACCGCCCTGGATATCAGCATAGCTAGGACGCGTCATCGTGTGGCTGTAGGAAGCCCGCAGGATAAGGTCATCACGCGGATCGAGTTGAAAATCGATCGCTGGCAGCCAGTACTCATACTCGCCCGTCAGCTCGGTGAAGTCCTGCGTACCATCGAAGATCAGGCCGTATTCGTTCTCAGCAACCCACTGTGTTCCAGCAGGAACAGGCACAAGCGCCTGAGAGGTGATGTCGGTCTGCTCATAGCGATAACCAGCGACGATCTTGGCTGGGATACCGTCGAGCTCGAAGCTGGACGCGATTTCGATGAAGCCCGCCAGGCTTTCTTCTTCGGTACGGCGGTCCGTAGTGAAGTCATCGGAGCGGCAGATACCGTCGCCACCGCACGCATTGTACAGATCATCGATGATGCCTGCCATGCGGTCGAAGTCGAACGTGAAGAACTCCTTTTGCATTGCGGGATCATCATGGCCGCCAAACTGGTCGAAATGTCCGGCGAGGTCGGAGCGCACAAAGATATCATCCGGGAGATCGGATGCCGGGCCGGCCCCACCCCAGGTGTCCCGTTGAGCGTTCGCAAACGCAGACCGAACCTTGTTGGTCGTGTTTGACACACCGAAGTCAATGCTATCGATGATGCTGTCATCGAAATCATAGCTGGCGACAAGTTGAAGCTGCTCGATTTCAGTTTTGATGTAACTGTTCGAAAACACCGTACCCGTTGAAATATGGCGGGACGCGTCGATACCGTCGAGGCCTGGCTGGAAGCCAAGGCTCAGCACTGGCATCTCGTTGGAGAAGCTGACGGCCTGGGTCCGAAGCTGCAGGTCGGCTGTGCCGATCACGGCGCTAGTGCCGTAAGGGCTGTCTTGCCCGCTTTCTGCGGACGAGTTGTGGTAGTCAGCGGTGAAGCTGAGATTGTCCGTGGCTTCCCATTCGACGTTGAAGCCGAGAGATTTGTTCTCGCTCTTCGTCGCGAACTTGCCGCCACCCATGGAGAGGTCTGAACCGCCTGGGCCAAAATCTTCCGCATAAATGATCGGGCTGGCGATCGGGCCGTCGGTCCACTCGCTGTACGTGTCGCCATGGTTGAACCAGACGGACATGTCGTTCCGCTCGGTCGCGACCTTGTTCTCGGAGTAGAAATAATCAAGCGTTGCCGTGAGTGTTTCAATCGGGCGAGCCTGCAGGGCCAACTGACCATTGAGGCGCTCGCGGTTCACGTCGGTTAGGCGATAGTTCATGTTCTGTGGCACAGAATAGACATCGTTCGGACCCGGACGGTTGGTCACCTGGGTATCGCCTGGAGGTTGCGGCAGCGTGCCCCAGTCGTTGGCAGAGCCAAGGTATGCACCGCGCCAGCCATCAGCTGTCGACGCCTGCGCAAAGCCGGATTCCCGCTCCTGATAGCTCCCCACCAGAGCGACACCGAATTTTCCGTCAGCGAAGGTGTTGGAGAAAATACCGGAAATTTCTGGTGTGACACTCGTATCATCAATCGGCGACTGATCGATGACCGCCTTCGTGCCGACCGAAAAACGCAGACCCGGTGCATCAAGCGGACGAGCCGTCAGGATGTTCAGCGTAGAACCAATACCGCCGGTCGGAACCGCAGCGCGGCCGGTCTTGTAGACACGGACGCCGGCAATGCCTTCAGAGGCGATGTTACCGAAGTCAAAGCTCCGTGACGCAGGCGCACCGCCTGTCAGGAACGCCGTCGGCATCTGACGACCGTTCAGCAGGACGAGGTTGAAGTCGGGACCGAAGCCGCGAACCGTGACCTGGCTGCCTTCACCATTCTGACGATCGATCGACACACCCGTGATACGCTGCAGGGATTCTGCAAGGTTGGTATCGGGAAACTTGCCGATGTCTTCAGCAGTGATCGCGTCAACGACGCCTTGGCCGTTGCGCTTGACGTCCGCAGACGCCTCAAGCGACTGGCGGATACCGGAGACGATGATCACGTCTTCAGTCAGGGCGTCGTCACTCGTTGTATCCTGCGCAAACGCAGGGCCGATCAAGGAAATCAACGACGCGCTCCCCAGCAGCGCCGCAACTTTCTTGAGTTTATGTTGTTTTGTTTCAAGCATGTTTGCCTCCCTCTAAGTCATCCGGGTTTGACCGGAATTTGATGTCAGTAGTTTTCACTCGGACCACGGACGGATCCTGCCCAAGGAGCGTCCGACAGGCATGCCATGCCTGTCTCCTCATCGCCCTTGCATTGCTCGACGCGGACCCAGTCGATCTGAAAGTCCGCGGGAATGGAGGCGGGATCAAACCCTTCTCCATTCTCATTTTCTGGCAATAGACCGCCTACGGCCAGATTCAGCATCAGGTAGAATGGCTTGTCGAATGGCGCGCCAGGGCCCGTGGCGTTTTCAGCGGCGCTGAACCAGTCATCTGCCTCAAGACGTATGAAAATCGTGTCGTCGACGAACCATTGAATGCGGTCCTGGCCCCATTCCACTGAGTACACATGCCAGTCGGCAACGGGGTCGATGCCATCTTCGCCGGTCGTCTTGGTGGCCAGATATGTGTTCTTGGGCGGTAATTCACCGAAATGCAGGGCAGCGATCGTACGCAGCTCGGTACCGCCGGGACATTCCGCACACGGTGTCCGCAGATTGACGCCTTCCATGATGTCAATTTCGCCGGACAGGGGCCACCGACCGTATTCGGCGCCTTCCGGCATCATCCAGAACGCAGGCCATGTACCCTGTCCCTCAGGCAGCTTCATGCGGGCGGAGAACCGGCCATAGGTCCAAGACGCAAGGTCCTTGGTCCGGACCTTGCCCGACGTATATGATTTCTCGACCGTCCCCTCGCCTGGCTGGCGAAGCTCCGGCGGATGGATTGGCCCTGTGAATTTTTCGGCCCGCGCGCTCAGGATGAGCATGCCATCGTCGACGCGGATGTTCTCATCGCGGCCGGTGTAGCACTGGCGTTCAAAATTACCGCCGCCCCAGCAGGATTCTTCCGGCGCCCATTTTGAGCGATCAAGGGCGTCACCATCAAACTCATCGGCCCAGACCGTCTGCCATTCAGCTTCGCTTGCAGCAGCGTCCTCAGCGGCGGTGTCAGCGCAGGCAGACAGGGCCAGAGGCAAACTCGAGAGGATGATAAAGGCCATAACGCGGCTGGACATTCCGGACTCCCTGAAGCGACTCGGGGGTCACTCCTTATTGTTGGAGGGAGAATGTGCCGCACCCATTTGCTGATCAATTCGTTTGCGGCGGATTGGCCGCTTCATGCGGTCAGTCGGACGGGTTAGCGCTCACAGGGCGATGTTAGCGCATGACAATTCAACACAGAAAATTGGCCTCAGCCCTTTATCGGACTGAGGCCTATGCCATTCCGCACAAGAACGATTTCAAAGGATAATCATCCCCCGGCGGATGAAACCGGTTTCGCAATAAACTCGGTCTTTTAGTCTTTAAGCTCGAAGGACGCACTCAATGTCGCGTCGGAAGACGTGCCGACATAGACGTCGAACGCCCCCGGCTCGACCACATACTCGCCCTTGGCATTGTAGAAGCCGAGCTCCTTGTCGGTCAGCGTGAAGGTCACTTTGCGCTTTTCTCGCGGCTTCAGCGAAATCTTCTCGAACCCTTTAAGCTCGCGCACCGGACGGGCAATACTGGCGAATTTGTCGTGCAGATAGAGCTGTACCACTTCTTCGCCTTCCCGCTTGCCAGTGTTGGTCACCTGCACGGTCACATTGTAACCCTCTGCGGTCGGCTTGACCGACAGATTGCCATAGCTGAATTCCGTATAGCTCAGCCCATGACCAAAGGGGTACAAGGGAGCGTTCTCTTCATCCGTGTAGTGAGACCAGAACACTTCATTAATCGGTCCAGGTCGACCCGTATTCAGGTGGTTGTAGTACACCGGAATCTGGCCCACCGACCGCGGGAACGTCATGGGCAGCTTGCCGCTTGGATTGTATTTGCCGGTCAGGACATCGGTGATGGCGTGGCCACTTTCGTGCCCCAGATGCCAGGCCTGGAGGATTGACGGCACATTTTCGTCAGCCCACGTCAGGATCAACGGCCGCCCGCTCATGACAACCAGAACAACATTCGGGTTTGCGGCATGGACGGCTTCAAGAAGCTCCTGCTGCACACCGGGGAGAGAAATATCCGCCCGACTGCGACCCTCACCGCTCTGCAACGCGACTTCACCAAGCACGATGACGACCTTGTCGGCGCTGCGGGCCGCCGCAATGGCCTCCTCGAAGCCATCGCGGTTGTCCATGTTGACGACAACCTCTTCCGCAAAAGTAGGCTGATTGGTCTGCACGACCGCGCCTTCGGCATAGGTATAATCAAGACCCGCTTCGTCAAAACCTTCAACCACAGAGACGGCAGAGCCCGCCTCACCCTGGCCGCGCCAGTTGCCGATCGGTGCATCCTTGTCGGCCGCCAGGGCTCCGATCAACGCGATCGTTTCTCCTTTTTGGAGCGGCAGAGTGGCATTGTCGTTCTTCAAGAGCACCATGGACCGCTCGGCGACCTTTCGGGCTGCCTCCAGATGCGCGGGCGCCATCAACAATTCGCCTTCACGAGCGTCGTCGAGATAACGGTACGGGTCCTCAAACAGGCCCAGGTCGAATTTCACGCGCAGGACACGGCGAACGGCGTCATCGACCATGTCCATATCGACAGTGCCGGCCTCAACCAGATCCGCCAGGTGATCAAAATAGAGATAGGATTCCATATCCATGTCGGAACCACCCTTGATGGCCAGTTCCGTTGCCTGCAGACGATCGGCGGCAAAACCATGGTCGATCATCTCGCGCCCCGAGGCCCAGTCCGAAACGACGAAGCCGTCAAAGCCCCACTCGCCCTTCAGGATATCCCGCTGCAGAAACGCATCCGCTGTAGCTGGCACGCCGTTCAGCGTATTGAACGAGTTCATCACGGTTCGGACATTTGCCTGTTCAACGGCGGCCCGGAACGGCGGCAGAATCACGTTGTACAGCGTCACAGTGCCGACATCGGCGGCGTTGTAGTCCTTGCCCGATTCAGCAAAACCATAGCCCGCAAAGTGCTTGATGGTCGCGGCGATCGTGTCCGGAGCGGTCAGGTCATCGCCCTGGAAACCTTTGACCCGCGCGACCGCTATGGCGGAGCCCAGATAGGGATCCTCACCAGCGCCTTCCATCACCCGGCCCCAGCGGGGGTCGCGGGAGATATCGACCATGGGCGCAAAGGTCCAGTTCAGCCCCTGGGCGGCGGCTTCACGGGCCGCGACCTCAGCACTCAGCTCGATATAGTCGAGGTCCCAGCTGGCCGCTTCCGCCAGAGGGATGGGGAAAATGGTCTTGTGACCATGAACGACGTCATAGCCAAAGATGGCCGGGATACCGAGGCGAGAATTCTCGACATTGTATTCCTGAATCGTCCGCACATCCTCGACACCGACCACGTTCAGCATGGAACCGACAAGGCCGCGCTTCACGAAGTCGAACCGGGATTCCGACGCATCATCACCGGTGGGCGCCGGGCCGGTCACATCCCAAAATCCGTTGAATTGCGTCAGTTGGCCGACTTTTTCTTCTATCGTCATTTGCGACAGAAGGTCTTCAACCTTCTGATCGGTGATATCATCGGCATGCGCCGTGGAGAAGAGGAGAGCCGAAACGGAGGCGGCGGCAAGGAGAGCGTGCTTCATAAATCAGGGTCCAGATTGTCTAGCGCGGGGCAATTAGGCCAACCAAACCCTAAGGACAGTAAGGCAAAATGCAATCGCTGTGCGGTCGGGCGTCCGCCTGTTGCGGCAAATTGGACGCTGCACCGCAGCATTTCATGGCGTTTTCGTCGTCAATGCTTTGACAGCATCACGATAACTGCGGCTGGATTTCACCGAATGCCCACTGGCCAACACGATTGTTGCCTCGCCTTTAGTCAGCAACTTTACTTCTCGCACCTGCGAAGATGAAATAATCGCAGACCGGTGCACACGGACAAAGCGGTCGAGGGGTAATTCCTCCTCAAATTCGCGAAGTGTTTTCCGGATAGCGTATTCCCGATCCGTGGTGTGGACGAGCGAGTAATCTCCCGCCGCCTCTATCCAGTAAATGTCATCATAGGAGATGAAATAGACAAAGCCGCCATCGCGAATCTTCAGCGTCCGGCTGGTATCCGCTGGTGCCGGTTCCGCGAGCTTCTCATCGCTCGCCGAGGTTTCGGCGACCGCAATCACACTGCACAGGCGGGCCGCTTTCTGGACGGCGCGGGTCACCATTGTCTGATTGATCGGCTTGAGAAGGTAGTCGATGGCATCGACGCTGAAGGCGTCGAGCGCGTACTCGGCATGGGCTGTGGCAAAGATCAGCAGGGGTTTGGGGGTGACGGTGATCTGCCGCGTCGCCGCCACGCCGCTCAATTCAGGCATTTCGATATCCATGATGAGAAGATCGATGCCCGATCCGTTCACGACGCTCAGGGCTTCCTCAACCGATTGGCAGGCTGCCACGATCTCGACCATGCCGGTATCTTCCAGCAGGCTGGCCAGAAGCTTGAGCGCTGGAAGCTCATCATCGCAAATGACCGTTTTCAGCATTTCATGTGCTGCCATGGTTAATTCTGGCCCCGTTCCCTGGTGGCTGGAGGTCTTGGCGCCTCGTCATCAGGCACCCCCCCGGGTCGCCCGGCGTCGATCTTGACACCTGCCGTCTGCTCCTCCCTCATACACAAAAGGGCCCAGGATCAATATGGACAATACTTCGACCGCATCCCTGCCACAGCAAAGCTCAACGACCAGGCAATATTGGCTGTTCCAGATTGCCGGTTGGTCGACCATGACTCTTCTGAGTTATGTCAGCCTCACACTGTGGTACAATCCGGGACAGTGGATGCACGCTCTGCACACGGTGCTCCAATGTGTGTTCGGCCTTTTTGTCAGCCACCCTCTCCGCTATCTGGCACAGCGGGCCTGGAACCTGCCGCTGAAGAAGCGTATACTGACCAATGGGATCGGGATCATCTTCGCATCCCTCCTCTGGACCTCCCTGCGCCTGTTGTCCTTTGAATGGCTGACCGGGCAGAAGGTGCCGCCGGCTGATTATGGCGGCTGGCTGTTCGCATCTGTCATCGTGTACGGATCATGGATCTTCTGCTATCATGCGCTGAAGTACAGCCGCCAGCTGGTCATTCAGAGAGAGCTGGCAACGTCCGCGCAGAATGCTGTTCTGGAAGCCAAGAACCGGGCGCAGGAAGAAAGCATGAAGCGCCTGACGGCGGAAAGCCTCTATCGCGAGGCGCGCCTGCGCATGCTGAAATATCAGATCAACCCGCATTTCCTGTTCAACGCCCTCAACTCCGTTTCGGCGATGGTGCGCAAGGGTGAAGGCGATAGCGCGACGACCATGCTGTCTCGTATTGCAGAGTTTCTGCGGATCACGCTTGAGCATGATGATGAGCTCGAGCACGTGCTGGACGAGGAGATAGAAGTCCTGGATCTCTATCTGAGCATTGAGAAAGCGCGGTTCGAAGATCGTCTGCAAACGGATTTCCGTCTGTCCGATGCCGCACGACAATGCTACGTGCCGAGTTTTCTGCTGCAGCCCCTGTTCGAGAATGCCATGAAATATGCCGTGGGTCGCAGTCTCAAGCCCACGCTGATCAGCCTTGAGGCGTGGGTTGAGGACGGACAGATGGAAATCCGGGTGGCCGATACCGGCCCGGACGTGAACGGCGCTGCCGGAACGGTCGAGCATCCATCCATGGGGATTGGCCTGCGCAATGTTGAGCAGCGCCTGCGCTCATCCTATGGCGACAATTACCGTTTCGACCTGGCGCCAAATACGCCGCAGGGTCTGATGGTATCGATCTCGGTCGCGGCCCGGTCAGATGGCCCGGGTCTGGGACGGGCGACACCAGTGGATGAGCTGTCTCTGACGGCAGATGCCTGACCACACGTGACGGTGGAGAACGTGTCGATTGACTCCCGCCCGCATTGGAACAAAATAAGAACATTATGAGTGTTCGGTTGATCAAAGCAAGCGCCCTTGTCCCCTCCGGCGATCAACAGGCAGCAGGGAAAGATTTTCCCTTCGATCTGGGATCCCAAGGAGTGCATGAGGTGACAGAGGCAGTCCACGGCGACTGGACCGCCGCCATGGGCTTTGCCCTGCATGCCCTTCGCAAGACCCGGCCCGCCTCCGTCCTGTGGGTCAGCCAGCCGCATTTTCAGCGGGAGCACGGCCCCGTCTATGCCCAGGGGCTTTATGACTGGCTACGCCCGGCCCGGCCGGCCCTCCTCTCTGTCAGCCCGTCAAAGGCCAGCGAATGCCTGTGGGTGATTGAAGAGGCGATCCAGTCCGGGGTCCTCTCCCTCGTGGTCGCGGAGACCGGACCGATCAGCTTTACGGCATCGCGTCGCCTCAGCCTCGCCAGTGAGCGCCACGGCACACCGGTCATCCTGCTCATGCCTTACGGCACGCAAGGATCGACCGCCGCTCAGGCCCGATGGCGGATCACCGCCCTGCCCTCTGCCCCCAACCCCTTCGATGACCGTGCGCCCGGGCGGGCCCGCTGGCAGGCAACCCTGGAGCGATGCCGAACAGCCCCCCATGCAACCGGCCATGTGTTTACATTGAGTGCTGATGATGAACCGCTATCTCTCCCTATGGCTGATGGACTGGCCCCTTACCCGATGGCGCCGGGCGCAGCGAATGAACACGCCGAATACGGATGGTTCCGCGGCACAGGATGAGCCCTTTGTCCTGACCGAAACCGGTCCGCAGGGAATGCGTGTGGCCTGCGCCAATAGCGCAGCCCGGCAGCTGGGGATCAATACCGGCCTCAGCTTCAGCGATGCGCGGGCACGAACACCCGGCCTTCTGTCTGCGCCCATTGACCGGGAGGGCGACGCGAAAGCCTTGCGCGCCCTTGGGGAATGGATGATCCGCTGGGCGCCGATCGTTGCCCTTGACGGGGAAGATGGCCTTCTTCTTGAAACCACCGGGTGCGATCATCTCTATGGTGGCGAAGCCGCGATGATGGAGATGATCCGTTCCCGTCTTCATGCCCTTGGCGTCCCCCATCATCTGGGGCTGGCGGGCACGCCCGGCGCCGGCCACGCCCTGTCCCGACGCGGCCTCAACCCTCCCCCCATCCTGAAGGAGGGAGAGGAAAGAGACGGCCTGGCCGGGTTCAGCACGGCGGGCCTGCGCCTTTCCCGTCCGGTTCTTGATCTTCTGAGGCGCTTTGGCCTGACCCGGATCGGGCAACTCTACGGTATTGATCGCAAGGCTCTGGCCCGCCGGTTTCATTCCCGGGAAGCCGCAGATGCTGTTGTCCTGCGCCTCGATCAGGCTTTGGGACTGGTGCGCGAACCGCTCACCCCCATCCGGCCTGCGCCGCGTTATGGCGCCCAATTGTCCTGTCCCGAGCCTCTGATCTCCACCGAAGGGGTCAGTCACGCGCTCAGCACATTGGTGGGTCAGGTCTGTGAGCAACTGTCCGGCAATGGACAGGGGGCACAGCATTTTGTCTTCTCCGCCTTTCGCGCTGACGGGACCATTGCCCGCATCGCCATCCGGACGGCACGACCTGAATGCCTGCCCGATCATATCCTCAGGCTGTTCCGCGAGCGGATTGATGGCCTTGATCCCGGCCATGGACTTGATGTTGTTGAACTGGGTGCATGGCAGACCGGGGCGATGGCCAATGCGCACCGCCCCCTGTCCCGGCAGATGGTGCAGGAACAGATCGACCCGGACGGCATTGCCTGCCTTGCGGACCGCGTCACGGCTCGGCTTGGTGAAAACCTCGTGGTCGTTCACCAGCCGGTCGCCTCCCACCTGCCCGAGCGGCGGGAGAAGCGTCGTCCCTTTACCGGGCAATTACCAGCCGCCTGGCCCGCTGCACCGTCCGGCACCCCGCGCCCCTTGCGCCTGTTTGCCATGCCTGAACCGATCAGCGTGATGGCCGAAGTGCCCGATGGCCCGCCATTGCGTTTCCTGTGGCGACGCGTCCCCCGCCAGGTCAGCCGGGCCGAAGGGCCTGAACGGCTGGGCCCTGAATGGTGGCATCTTGAAGATCGCCGTGCCCGCACGCGGGATTACTACAAGGTCGAGGACCAGCAGGGGTACCGCTACTGGATCTATCGCGAGGGCCTGTATGATGACGGGCGCGGCGGTTCACCGCTATGGTTCGTCCACGGTCTTTTCCCATGATCGCCTATGCCGAACTGGCCGTGACCAGCAATTTTTCGTTTCTGCATGGCGCGTCTCATCCAGAAGAACTGGTCGGTGAAGCCCGCACGCTGGGGCTCTGTGCCATAGGCATTGCGGACCGAAATACCCTGGCCGGGGTGGTCCGGGCCCATGCCGCCGCGAAGATGGTTGAGCTGGATCTTCTGGTGGGTGCACGCCTGATCCCGACCGATGGCCCGTCCTTCCTGTGCTACCCCACCGACCGCGCCGCCTATGGCCGTCTGTCCACCCTCCTCTCCGCAGGAAAGAGACGCGCGCCCAAGGGCGAGTGCCATATCACCATGGCGGACATCCACACCCATGCCGACGGGCAGATCATGATCGCCCTGCCCGATGATATTCATGACCTCGGTGCGCTTCTGCCCGGCTTGCGATCCGCTTGGGGGGATCGTCTGTATCTGGCCGGACAGTATGATTATCGCGGCCAGAACCGTGAACGCCTGGCAAAGCTGCACCAGCTCAGCCAGATATCCCGTGTTCCGCTCGTCGCCATCAATGACGTGCTGTATCACGCCGCACACAGACGACCATTGCAGGATATGGTGACCTGCATCCGGACCCGTCAGACGATAACGGAGGCCGGCTTCACCCTTGAAGCCCACGCCGAGCGGCACCTGAAAGCGCCGCAGGAGATGAACCGCCTGTTCCGGGGATTTGAAGACGCGCTTTACAGAACCCGTGAGATTGCGGATCGATGCCGGTTCAACCTTGATGAGCTGAGATATGAGTATCCTGATGAAACCATTCCGCAGGGACTTACCCCACAGCAGCATCTCGAAAATCTGACATGGGACGGCGCCCGACGACGTTACGGACCGCACATTCCCGATCGCGTGGCAGCGTCCCTGCGCAAGGAACTGGCCCTGATCGAAGAGCTCGATTACGCCCCCTATTTCCTGACCGTTCACGATATTGTGGCCTGGGCACGGGAGCAGGGAATTTTGTGCCAGGGCCGCGGATCTGCGGCGAACTCCGCCGTCTGCTTCTGCCTGTGGATCACCAGTGTTGATCCGGATACCACCAGTCTGCTGTTCGAGCGGTTCCTGTCAAAGGAACGAAAGGAGCCGCCCGATATCGATGTGGATTTCGAGCATGAACGACGCGAAGAAGTCATCCAGCATATCTATCAGCGCTACGGCCGTCACCGCGCGGCGCTGACCGCGACCGTTGTCTCCTATCGTCCGCGTTCGGCCGTTCGTGAGGTCTGCAAGGCCCTCGGCCTGACAGAAGATATTGCTGCTGCCTTGGCGGGCACGGTCTGGGGCAGCTGGGGAGACGGCATTCAGGACAAACATATCCGCGAGGCCGGTCTTGACCCGCACAATCCCATGCTGCGCCGGGCCATGCTGCTGACCCACCAGCTGATCGGGTTTCCCCGGCACCTGTCCCAGCACGTGGGCGGCTTTGTCCTGACCCGCGGCCCCCTCGTCGAAACGGTGCCCATCGGCAATGGCGCCATGGCCGACAGGACGTTCATTGAGTGGGACAAGGACGATATTGAAACCCTGGGCATCATGAAGATGGATGTTCTTGCCCTGGGTATGCTGAGCTGTATCCGCAAGGCGTTTGATTTCCTGAAAGACCACAAATCGACGGATCTGTGCCTCGCCACGATACCGGCAGAAGACAAGTCAACCTATGACATGCTGTGCCGGGCTGACAGCCTTGGCGTCTTCCAGGTTGAGAGCCGTGCACAGATGAACATGCTGCCGCGGCTCCGTCCCCGAACTTTCTACGACCTTGTCATTGAAGTCGCGATCGTCCGCCCCGGCCCTATCCAGGGGGACATGGTGCACCCCTATCTGCGGCGACGAAGCGGATCGGAAAAAGTCAGCTATCCCAGTCCCGGGGCTGCTTTTGGACCGCCGGATGAGCTGGAGCGTATTCTCAAACGCACCTTGGGCGTACCCCTGTTTCAGGAACAGGCAATGCAGATTTCCATCGACGCCGCCAAGTTCACACCCGAAGAAGCCAACGGCCTGCGCCGGGCAATGGCCACTTTCCGCAAGGTCGGGACGATCCAGAACTATGAAACCATGATGGTCGAACGCATGGTGGCTCGCGGCTATGAGCGGGAGTTCGCGCAGCGCTGTTTCGACCAGGTGAAAGGATTCGGCGAATATGGCTTTCCCGAAAGCCATGCAGCCAGCTTCGCCCTCCTCGTCTATGTCTCCTCGTGGATCAAATGTCACCACCCGGACGTTTTCTGTGCCGCCCTGCTGAACAGCCAACCCATGGGGTTCTACGCCCCGGCGCAGATTGTCCGGGATGCGCGGGAGCACGGCGTGGACATCCGCCCTGTCGATGTCAATCTGTCGGATTGGGACAATATGCTTGAACCGACTGATGGCCCCCATCTCGCGGTACGCCTCGGGTTTCGTCAGATCACGGGGCTGCGGGAGGATGAAATGGAAACGCTGATGGCCGCTCGCGGCGCGGGCTATGCCCGGCCCGATGATATTCGCCGCCGCACCCGCCTGCCCCGCCGCACGCTGGAAACGCTGGCCGCGGCGGACGCTTTTGGTTCCATGGGTATCGGGCGGCGTGAGGCCCTGTGGGCGGTGCGCGGCGAGGCGGTGCAGGAAACCCTGCCCCTCTTTGCAGCAGCTGATATTGCCGAACAGCAGGACGATGCGGCGGTTTTCCTGCCTGAAATGCCATCGTCAGAACACGTCATACAGGATTATCAGACGATGCGCCTGTCCCTGAAAGGTCATCCGATGGCCCATGTTCGCGAACGCTACAACCGCCGCCGGATCGTAACGACCAGCGCCCTGCAGACTGCCCCCAACGGCGCGCGCCTGCAATGCGCCGGCGTGGTCCTGATCCGTCAGCGCCCGGGTTCGGCCAAAGGCGTGTTCTTCATCACCATCGAAGATGAAACCGGCGTTGCCAATATTATCGTTTGGCCCAGAGTGGGCGAACGGTATCGGCCCATCCTCATGGGCGCGCGTATTTTGCTGGTCCGCGGCAGGGTTCAGCGCGGCGATGGCGTAACCCACCTTGTCGCCGATGAGCTGGTCAACCTGACGCCCGATCTGGCGTTGCTGTCAGAAGACGTCAGGCGCGATCCACTGGCCAATGTTCTGTCCCGTGCGGATGAAATTGTCGGCGGCTCCCCCGACAAACGCGGCGTGCCCGACGGCCGTCCGGTCTACCACCCCCGGAATGTTCGTGTAATACCGAACAGCCGGGACTTTCATTGAGCCGATCAGCCCGGCTTCCCTGCCGCACAATAGCGGGCAATAAATTCCGCATGAGTCGGCAGTTTCGCCACCGTGCTGGCAATGTTTGACCGCATGGTCTCAAGAGCCGACTTCGCCTGCGCCGTCGACATCATGTGCCCCATACGGTGATAGCCCTCGACACGGGCGCGCTGCCCCAGCATCACCTGCACCCAGCTGTCGACCCGGAACAGATCATCGGGCGCCTGATAGGCGTGGCCGTGCTCCCGAAACAGGTCAATCCGTTCCTGCAACGTGTCGGGAATAGACATGTCCCGGCACCGGCGCCAGAACGGGCTGTCATCCCGCTCTGTCAGCTTGTAGTGCAGGATCAGGAAATCCCGAATCTGGCGCAGATCATTCGCTGACTGATCATTATACCGTGCTGCGATCGCGGGTGTGATGCCACTGAACGGGAACAGCTGAATCAGCCGTGTCGCTGCTATCTGGATGAGATGAATACTGGTGGATTCCAGCGGCTCCAGGAACCCACTGGAAAGCCCCATCGAGACGACGTTTTTGTTCCAGATCTTCTTACGTCGCCCTGTCTGATAGCGAATGAGTCGCGGATCCGTCAGCGTACGCCCTTCGACATTCCCAAGCAGTCGCGTCTGCGCCTCATCGTCGGAAAGGTATTCGCTGCAATAGACAAGTCCGTTCCCTACGCGATGCTGCAGCGGGATACGCCATTGCCAGCCCGCGTCATGGGCCATGGCCCGCGTATAGGGTCGCGCCGGCTCAACCGCCTCAGTCTGAACAGCAAAGGCGCTATTAGTCGGCAGCCATTCGCTCCAGTCCTCAAACCCGGTCTGCAATGTTCCTTCGATCAGGAGGGCGCGGAAGCCGGTACAGTCAATGAACAGGTCGCCTTCGATCCGCTCCCCGGACTGAAGGACCAGCGCCTCGACATGACCGTCGGTACTGCGCTGCTCCACCCGGTCAATGCGCCCCTCGACCCGCCGCACACCCGCCTCTTCGCTCTTTTTACGGAGGAATTGCGCATACAGGGTCGCATCCAGATGATAGGCGTAATTGATCGGGCTTTTCTCGGATGTGGCGAACTTGCCAGCTTCCGCCGCCTGCAGTTCAAAGCAATAGTCACCCAGATCCGTCGCCAGATCTTCGGCCTGTGCCCGGCGCCAGACATGGTGGAAATCCGCCATCCATGTTGATCGGCCAATCTGGCCAAAGGAGTGAATATACCTGTCGCCTATCCGGGCCCAGTTTTCAAATGCGATACCAAGCTTGAACGTCGCCTGAGTCGCCTTCATGAATTCCTGTTCGTCGACACCGATCAGGCGGTGGAAAGTACGGTGTGTAGGGATGGTTGCTTCACCTACTCCCACGGTACCGATCTGATCTGATTCCACCAGAGTGATCGACAGCAGTGGCCCGAGTTGCTTGGACAGTGCGGCGGCGGTGATCCAGCCCGCCGTACCACCCCCGGCAATTACGACTTTCGTCACTTTTTGATCAGACATACCGATCCTCTCTACCGGTTCAGACGCTGCAGCAGATTGGCGCGCAGGCGCCGCGCTGTCATCGGATCCATCGGTCCCAATGGTCCCGCCGCGGCAGCCGGAAGATGGGCACCAGCCCGATCCGACGGACCAAAGATATAATACTCAAATACGTTTTTCCACGCTTCTTTCTCCGCCATCGGACGATCGCGCAAACTGAGAAGCGCGTGAAGGACCGTGTTCATCGGCGTATCCATATGCCCCGCCGCAACGTTCCACCAGTAATTGACCATGACGTTGAAATCATCCAGCGCCTCTACGTGGTGCCACCACATGGCCGGATAGATCAGGATGTCACCGGGTTCGAGCTCGGCCACTTCCGCCACCGCCTCGGCATTGCGAAAGTTGGGATACCGATCATAGTCCGGCTGCCGGAAATCGACCATACTCACAACTTGTCCGCCCGGCGTTGGCTCCAGCGGACCGGGATACAGATTGGCAATCTGATCAGGCGCAAAGAGCGTGAAACGACGGCGTCCGACCAGGCAGCAGGCCATATTGTTGGACATGTCGAAATGCGCCGAAGCGGTAGTCCGCGTGCCAAGCCACATGCTCACCAGTGGTGGATTGGCATCAAAGGTAGATGCGTTCAGCGTGAGGTCATTCTCGGCGCGGAACCCGGGCAGGAACATATCGACATCCGTCGACCCGATGTAATAGCTCGGCGCATCCGGATTGTTCATATCCGTACGTATGCGTTGCATATAATCGGCCAGCTGGTATCGACCGGCATCAAAATTGAAGCCGCTCAGGTCGTCATTATAGAAATAAACGCCCTCCGACCCCGGATGCCCGGTATAGCCGACGATGGGCCGCCCGGCATCGAAGCCCAGAATATAGTCGATTGCAGCGTCTGCTGACTGCAGCCCCTTGGCGACCAGCGGCCAGTCCGCGGCGCCCCCTTTCAGGACAAAGGGTTTATTCGCTGCAATCAGATCGTCATAGGGTATGGATTTGGGATCGATACCCTCGATGACTTCTGTCCGCCGACTGACACGCACCATCGCCTCTGCCTTGCCTAGCCCGCTGCCTGTTGCAGCCGCAGCGTCTTGAGGTCGATCAGCCGCCGCACATTACCGAGTGACGCAATGAGCATATAGGTCGCCCCCAGATAACCTTCTGCGCTCAGTTCAGCCAGCGCATCGCCATCAAGCTGACGCAGTTTTTCCTCGCTCACGGTTGAGTAGCCCGAAACGCCGATCTTGTTTTCCTCGCTCAGCTGGATCTCCAGCTTGAGGGGTTCGATGAGATCGAATTTTTCCAGCGCGGCAAACAATTTCTGACTGAACTCCAGTCCTTCGTGCAGAATTCTCAGCACACCGCTGACATATTCAAGATAGGGCGAATTGCCGCCCTGTGGCAGGAAGACAGGGTGACCTTCGGTCTCGCTGACGCGGGGGTGGTCGAGGTCAATGTGAATCATCGGCTCACGGACGTCGCCGTCGTCCCCGGTATGCGACTGAAATCCGATGCTGAATGGCCCCCGCTGCTGAATGGCGGGAATATAGCGGGCCTGCCATCCTTGGGGTGATAGAAAGAGGTTCTCCCCGTTTTCAAAACCGAGAAGCGCAACCGTCTGATAAGCGTCGTTTGAATCCTTCACGAGCAGGATCGGATATTCCCGCTGAACATCTGCATACTCTGCCGGAAAGACGAGCACGCGATTGACGTCATCGCCAAACTCAGGGCCGTGCGTGGTCACCACACGAAGGTTCTGGTGATCCACATTATTTAACAGGGCAATTTTTGACATCATTTCATCCCGATGGGCCTTACGCGGCCGCGTCTTATTCAACGTTGGCGAACAGTGTGAGCCATGTGGGCGTTCGGCTCAACCGCTATAAAAAAGGCCGCTGCGAACAGCGGCCTTTTCAAATCATGCGCGGCGATGAGCCGCTTTTGACTTAGAACTTGTAGCGCGCACCGATCAGGTAACGAGCGTCAAGCTCCTGTGCAAACCACAGGTTGCTTGGGTCACGGCCAAACGTCCGCACACCCTCTTCCGTGAGGTTAAGCCCTTCGAAGGAGACAATCAGATCCTCAGTGACGTTGTACGAAACGTTCAGGTCAAGCTGACCGAATGGTTCGTAGTACACTGGGTTCCGAGCGCCGCCGCCACGGTTTGTTTCAGACAGATATTCATCGCGCCAGTTGTACGAGAGACGGGCAGAAACGCCGTAGTTCTCGTAGATACCGGTGATGTTGTAGGTGTCCGAAAGACCGACCAGAGCAAACTGGTCAACCGAAGGATCAGCGCCGTTGTCGATTTCGACATCGCCGTTCACGCTGGTATAGCTACCGGCAAGACCGAAGCCTGTGTCACCGAAGAAGTGCTGTGCCGCAAGCTCGAAGCCGTACAGACGGGCATCGCGATTGTTGATCGGCTGGGTCACTTCGAACATGAACAATGGATCATCCGCATTCGGAGAAACATCGACATCGGCCAGAATCTGGTCAACGAAGGCCTGATCCAGCGAACCACCAGAGTAGTTGGCTTGGAAGTCGGCAGCAGCTGCCGCAACGTTACCGCCATTCTGGATGATCAACGCCGTCATTGTGAACAGGTTCACGTCCGTTGGGTCGATGCTGTTGTCCTGCAGATAGTCCAGAGCGTCGCCTGAACGTGAGCCTGCAGCACCCGAGCTTGGGTCACGCAGGTCGAACAGGTTGGACGTGAACTGGCCCGTCCCTTGGAAGTTGCGGACGCGCTTCTCATAGAAGCCGGCCGAAACATAGCTGGTTGGCGCATAGTACCATTCGAGAGAGACGTCGAAGTTGTCCGATTCGAGTGGCAGAAGGCCTGGGTTACCGCGTGTACCAGATGCGATGCCACCAAGTGCCGTTGGGCGAGGTGGTGTCAGCGCGCTATCGGTCACGAAGAGGCTGCCATAGCCAGGACGCGCGATGGATTTACCCCACGATACGCGGCCAACCAGGTTGTCCGTGATGTCGAGTTTGAAGTCCAAGGCAGGAAGAACGTTGGAGTACGATCCTTCACCCGTCACAGGCACCTGGTCGGAAGAAACAGCTGTCGTAAAGTCGTTGTCTGACTGCCAGATGATGGCGGTCGGTACAGCGACGAGAGCGGTCGATTCAACTTCCGTGTACTCGTAACGAATGCCGGCATTGAAGCTGGCTGGACGATCGAGGAACTCACCTTCCATGTGGAACTGAGCATAGGCACCGAAGATATCTTCAGCGACTTCGTTGAACGCGTTCGCTGTTGTGCTGACCGCGTTGCCTTGCTGGGCATAGGCCGTCGACAAAGCAGCATACAGTTCTTCAGCATCACCTTTAAACGCGATGTCCGCCATGCCTGGATCATAGTCGTCGTACAGACAGCTCAAGCAATAGGTCTCAACGAGGCCTGGAGCAAATTCAGCGACGTCGCCAGGGTTCGTGATACCCCAGTCACCCAGCTGCTGCTGTGTCTGAACGGATGTCTGCGTCATCGTCGATGTGCGATAGTCGACGCCCATCATGACGCTTGAGCCGCTGTCCATCTCCCACGTACCGTCAAGACGAATTTCGTCCAGATCGTGTTTCTGGGCGTTGGCCACCGTACGGGCAACCTGCGTACCAAGGTCACCAACATCAAGCACGCCGTTGCCGTTGCCGCGAAGGCTGTCGTTCAACGTATATGCCTGTTGTGGGAAGCCGCTTGTCCAGGACAGGGCGTGCGCAGCGATAACTGGAGCACCCATGGAGAACATGGTCGAGCTTGAGCCGTTACCATTGCCTGGCGTGGATTCGTTTGATGACGTGTGCGCATCAAGTTCCAGGGTCAGGTTCTCGTTGACTTCCCATTCAGCGTTGAAGCCGAGTGAGTTAAGCTCGTCATTGTTACCACGCTTCTGCTGTTCGAAGCCCATATCCTTAACGCCGGACAGGGATTCAGCGAGGAACACGGTCGTGTTGACATCGTCGCCGCCGTCAAACGTGACATAGCCGAATGGACGGTTGAACCAGTTGGTCTGGTCAGTCCGCGCTTCCTGCTGCTCGTTCTTGGCGTAGGTGTAATCAACGGTCGCCGTGAAGTTGTCGTATGGACGGAACTGGGCAACCAGCTGACCATTCAGACGCTCACGCTCGGATTCAGCAAGGTGAAGACGGCTGTCGTTCGGGAACGCAACCAGTTCACCATCAGCCGGACGGCCGGTAATCTGTGTGCCACCATTCACGCGACCCTGTGATGGATCGAGGAATTGCGATGCGCGCTCAATGTTCCAGGCGTTGGACGAACCAGCCACGGTCGCGCTGTCGCGAACCTGATAGCTACCGAACAGGCCGATACCGAATGTGCCCTCTGGGTTCACCCAGTTGACGATACCGGAAAGCTCCGGCGTGATATCGTCGCCATCGACGACACCCGTGTCGTGCATCAGCTTGGCGCCAACCGAACCTGTCCAGCCTTGAGCCGCGCTCAGAGGACGCGCCGTCTGGATGTTGATTGTCGCCCCAAGGCCGCCCGATGGGATTGTGGCGTTCGAGGTCTTGTAGACCTGAAGACCGCTCACGCCTTCCGAAGCGAGGTTCGAGAAGTCGAATGACCGGCTGCTGCCATTGGCAAAGTCAGCTGATTGGTCGCCGCCGACAGTGGCAACGTTAGCGGTCGGCATCGCACGGCCGTTCAGGGTGACGAGGTTGAAACCACCGCCAAAACCACGGACCGTCACTTCAGAGCCTTCACCGTTCACACGGTTGATGGCGACACCCGTGATCCGCTGCAGTGATTCTGCAAGGTTGGTATCAGGGAACTTGCCGATATCTTCCGCCGAGATCGCGTCAACAACGCCATCCGAGTCACGTTTGATATCCATGGCATCCTGCAGCGACGCACGGATACCGCTGACGGTGATAACATCACCGACCTCTTCCTGTGCAGCGGCGATACCGGCGGCAAAGGCGACTGATGTTGTGAGAGCCAGGACTGACGACGTGAGTCGCACTGCGCCCTTGCGCGTAGTCAAATTCATATTTCCTCCCGATAGCTCTTCAGAGCTAAAATGAACTGCGTCTTAAACGACACTTACTTAGTATATGCGGCAAGCCTGCTCTCGCGAGACGACAGAGCCTGCAGACAAGGCACAACCTCATATGCTGCCCTGATGTGCCACGTTGCCATGAAAATTGTCAATTCAGACCGCTCAACAGACTGAAGCTACTGACTTCTCGTGGGAAAAATGCCACATCAACGCTCTTTCCTGCCATTTGAGATAATCATTTTCGCATTAAGCTCCAAGAAAATAATGATACCGATTTCATCGTTATTGATCTATTTCACAATATGGGACGGAAATTCGACTGAAATGTTTGCGATAACACTTTCACCTGTCATGTTTGGCAATATTCGACGATCTGGCCGAATCGCGACCACAGAAAATCTGGACGCGCGCATGCAAGTCTGTCCGAGCTAGCATAGCCCCAGGCGACCGATGCGGCGCAGACGCCGGCCTTGCGCGCGGCAATGACATCCCGCTCCTCATCGCCGACATACAATATGCGATCCCGGGCCAGTCCCGATCGCTTTGAAATGGCTCCAATCGCCTTGGATTTGCCGAACAGTGAGGCGCCCGCCCGAATCTCAAAAAACAGCGGCACCAGTGCCGGCCCCAGTACAGTGCGCACCACTGGACCGGCGTTGGAAGTTGCGATTGCGAGCATGATCTCTTCGCGTGCCAATGTGTGCAACGTGTCGGCGGCGTCTTCGAACAGGAAGATCTGGTCAGCATCGCGGATCGCCAACTGGCGCATTCGCCTGGCGACAAGCGGCACCTTCCAGCGCGGTAGACCGAGCTCACGCAGAACATCCCGGGTCGACAGCGTGCGGAGGACGTCCGCCCTCTCGTGCGTCAGCGTGGAAAAGCCAAACTCTGCAGCAACATCGTTGAACACTGTTTCCAGCCACGGTGCGCTATTGGCCAACGTCCCGTCAAAATCAAAAATGACAAGATCGACTTCATTCTGCGAATTTCTGACCGGCACGTCCGTCAGTCGTGCCCCAGAGCATAGCGCATGCCGCCGGCGACATGGCGAAGGAAGGTCAGGTCTTCATAGGTCTCGGCGGTATGCCCCATTGCCGTGTAGAAGACGCGCCCACCGTCATATTCATGTGACCACGCAATCGGATTGGGATTGACGTCCGGCTGGCCGATGGAGCCCGGGTCCAGCGTCAGGATCAATCGCACCGTGGGATCATAGTCCTGGAAATAATACCATTCATCCGAACGACTGAACTGTTCGGGCAGCCCCTCGGCCGAAGGATGCGCAGGATCGACAACCCGCAATGTCCCCTCAGGCGCACCTGGCGGGTGCCGCTGAAAATAACCGCCGACCATGCGTCCATACCATGGCCAGTTGTAGTGTGAATCCGCAGCGCCATGAATGACAACGACGCCCTTCCCGGCCCGTACGAAATTCTGGAACGCGACGCGACGTTGCCCCACCCACCATTCGCCATCGACCGCCTTCCGGTCAGACGTGTTGTTCAGCAGGATGATCAGGTCGAACGGCGCCAGATCATCCTCGTTGAAGATGTTGGGGTCCTCGCTGGCCGTCACTTCATACCCGGCGCGGGTCGCCAGTTTGGTGAGCGCTGTCACGCCAGTCTCTACTGAGTCATGACGGAAACCCGTGGAATACGAGAAAATCAGAACGTTGGCCGATGAATTGCCACCATCGCCATCACCGCAGGCCGATACCCCCCACAGGATGATAAAAAGCGCCATTGTCTTTCGCGCGGTCGCCAACATCATCAGCCATCCCTTTTCAATCAGCCATCACGGCCCTGATCCTAAGGTATAGCTCTTAAGAGTTCAGCCCACCTGCCCAAGCCCTATCGCTTGGACTTGTCCTTCAGGCCGTCGGCAAACCGGATGGCCGCGGCCACAGCTTCATAGTGCTCGCGCTGAATCTCTTCACCCACGTCCACACTGGCGTAGAGAGACCGTGCCGTCGCCACGTCGCGATAGATCGGCACTTTGGCTTCCTCGGCCACTTCGCGAATGCGCGCCGCCATGTGATCCGTCCCCTTGGCAACGCATCGCGGTACCTCATTGTTGTCACGCGCCCACCGCAGGGCCACCGCGTAGTGCGTCGGGTTGACGACGATGACATCCGCTTTGGGCACGTCGAGCAATTGCCGGTTCTGCGCAATCTCACGTGCCTTGGCCTGACGCATGCTCCGCTGCTGCGGGTCACCGTCGATGTCCTTTGTCTCGTCGATCATCTCCTGGCGGGACATCCGCAGGTCTTTACGGTGGCGGTGCCAGCGAAGCGGCGTGTCGATCGCCGCTGCGACGGCCGCAAGGATGACGGCGACGAGCAGAACATAACGAAGGAGGACGCCAATCTCGCCGTAGATCAGTCCGGGCGGAGCGCCCACAGACGCCATCAGCGACGGCAACTGCACGCGCGCTATCACAAAGCCTGCAGCGATCAGCACAACGACCTTGATCACGGACTTCAAAAAATCGGTCAGTCCGGAGGGCCCGAACTTCTTCCCCGCATTCTTGATCGGATCCAGTTTCTTGATGTCTGGTTTCAGCTTGTTGGGCGCAAAGGTAATCGCGTTCTGGGCGATCAGCGAGATCACGACCAGGATGATTGGCAGCAGGAGCAGCCCGACAAACGCGAGCGCCAGAGGTGAGAACATGGTGGCGATCTTGCCGCCATTCATCATGAACCGCGACGAAGCCTCGGGATTGATCAGGAAGCCACTCAGTCGTTCGGCGGCTTCCTGGCTCAGCATGCCCGCAACTGCAATCACGCCGATCCACAAGCCGGTATAACGGGCCAGCGTAATCAGTTCGGGGGACTGCGGAACGTTCCCCTTCTTGCGTTCCTGCTTCAGCCGCTCCGGCGAGGCGTCATACGACTTGTCGGCGCCGGTATCATTGTCCGCCATGGCTTACCAGAACCCCGCAAAGCCTGTGTCGACCTGCGCGACCCACGCCATCATGATGGCGGCGAATGCAATGCCGAGGATCACCAGCCCCGCCAGAACGTTCGCAGGTACACCGACGAACGTGACCATCATTTGCGGCATCGCCTGGTTAATCAGGCCAAGAACGACGTTGTAGAGAAAGCTGACAAGGATGAACGGCAGGGAGAGTGAAATGGCCAGCGCGAACGACCCCGACACGCGCTCCTGCGCCCATCCGGCGAGCGCGCCAGTGTCTGGCAGCTCACCCAATGGGAACAGCTGATAACTCTCCATCAGCAGCCCGACGCTGTACGTGTGCAGATCAAGCGTCACAAAGAGGGCCGCCCCGGTCATCATCAGAAGAGTGGAAATGGTCGGGCTCGGTTCAGTCGTCGTGACGGCGCCAAAAATCTGCGACAGCGAGATGGACTGGGAAATAATCGTCCCGGCGATGGTCAGGGCAAAGATCAGCACCCGAAACCCAAACCCGAGGGCAAAGCCGATCATCGCCTCAAACCCGATCAGCACAAGTGGGTCATTGGTGGTCAGGATGGCCAGCTGCCCTGGCAAGACGCTCGGGATGAGCGCTGCGGAAACGGCCAGAACCAGACCAAGACGGACGCGGATCGGAATGGCCAATTCGCCGATACCCGGCAGAAAGGCGAACATCATCGACAGTCGCGTCAGAATGGCGACGGCGCCGATGACGAAGATTTCGACATCGGGCGGCAGAGATAGGCTGCCCAGCCCGATCATCAGGCGACCGCGAGCATGGCCGGCCGTGTGCCCGGCACAATTTCCTCAAAGGCAATGACAGGATTCTTGATGCCGCGACTGCGCAGGACGTCCCGGACAATCCGACGGCGACGGCCCGGTACCGCAACGGCGGCATAGGCACCGCTGATCGCGGCCTTGTTGAGCGCTTCCTGCAAATCGTCACCAAGTTCCTTGAGGTCCTTGGCATCCATCGGCGCGGGGGTCTTGCCGCCATCGACCTGTTCAAGCTTGCGCGAGAAGACCTCATCCCATTTCGGCGACATCTGGACGAGCGGCAACGTGCCATCGTCCGCCTTGTAATCGTCGATGAACAGGAAGGAGACCGACCGGCGCACAGCATCGACAAGATCATCAATTGTCGTGCAGCGGGCCTGATGCTCGGCGATGGCCTCAAGAATAAGCGGGATGTTGCGGACGCTGATCTTCTCGGCCAGCAGCCCCCGCATGACCCATTGCAGCGTGTCATGAGAGACCTTGTCGGGCACGAACTCGTCGATGATCCGCTTGTTGGCGGCGCCGCGCTGTTCGTCGGACAGGTCGGTGTAGATATCCAGCGCTTCGTTCAGCGCACGGCGCGTCATCAGGCGGTCGAAGCTGTTCTGAACCGTCTCCAGCAGGTGGGTCGCCAGCACCTCGACGGATTCGATAACAGTCACGCCGCGGTCGGCAAGAATTTCTGCATCCACCCGAGAGACCCAGCGCGCATCGGCGCCATAGACCGGCTCTTTGGTGTTGTCGCCGATGATGTCGCGATGCTCGTTCGGTTTGACGAGGGCCATGACCTTTTGCAGGGCCAGCTTGTCGCCACCAACCTTCGTGCCCTGAATACTGATCGTGTAGCGCCCTGCGCCCAACGGCGCGTCGGTAACGCGGACCGGCGGCATGACGAAGCCATAGCGCTGCACCACGAATTTGCGCAGTTTCTCGATCCGCCGTTCGAACGTCTCCTGACTGTTGGCCAGCAGGGACGACAGCGACTGGTCCAGCACGACGTGGATTTCGTCGAGGTCCAGGGAATCCCCCAGGGTCGGCTTTTTCTCGACATCCACGACCTTGGGCGGCGTGGCCGCAATGGCCGCGAGTTCCCGTTCTTTCCTGAAGGCAAGGAGGGCGGCATAACCTATCGCCCCCGCACCGATAAAGAACGGAAGGAACGGCATACCCGGCAGCACGGCGAAGATCGACAGCAGCACCGCCACGGCGAACAGCGCGCTGGATTTTCCGAGCAATTGCTTGACCAGCGCCACGTCGACCGAATCCTGCCCCTGCCCCTTAGACAGCAGAAGCGCCGTTGCGACGGAAATAATGACGGCTGGGATCTGGTTGACCAGACCGTCGCCGACGGTCAGGATCGAATAGTTCTGGACCGCTTCACCAAGGGAGATGTGGTGGACGCCAAGGCCGATCGCGATACCTGCCACCAGGTTCAGCATGGTGATGAGGAGGCCGGCGACGGCATCCCCCTTCACGAACTTGGAAACACCGTCGAGCGACCCGAGGAATGAGGCTTCTTCCTGCTGCAGTTCGCGGAGACGGCGGGCTTCTTCGTGCGTAATGGCACCGGCCGCGACGTCCGCATCAATGGCGAGCTGCTTGCCGGGCATGGCGTCCAGCGCAAAGCGCGCACCAACCTCGGCCATCCGGCCGGCACCCTTGGTGATGACCATGAAGTTGACGATGATCAGCACAGAGAAAATGATCAGGCCCATGAACAGGTTGCCGTTCATGATGAACATGGCAAACCCTTCGATCACCCCGCCTGCCGCATCAGTGCCAGTGTGCCCCTCTCCGATGATCAGCTTGGTCGATGAGATGTTCAGCGACAGCCGCAGCAGGAGTGAGATCAGCAGGATCGAGGGAAAGGACGAGAAGTCGAGCGGCTTCTGGATGAACAGCGTCATCGTGAAGACGAGAATGGCGAAAGCAAATGACGCGGTCAGGCCGATATCCAGCAGGATCGGCGGGATCGGCAGGATCATCATCACGATGATCAGCATCAAGCCGAAAGTGAGAAGCACCGTCGGCTGACGGAGAATGCCTAAAAAGTCGATGCCCCCGCCCGCTGTACCCGCCGCCGCCATGTCATTATCCGATCAGCGGAATGATCCGCGTGTCAAAAAGCCTCAAACACAGACCGACCATGAAGCTGGCTGAGATCGAGAATACGATCAGCATGGCCGCCACTTTAGGCACAAAGGTCAGTGTCAGTTCCTGCACTGAGGTCAGGGCCTGCAGCAGACCGATGACCAATCCGGCAATCAACGCTGTAATCAACAGCGGCGCCGCCATCATGGCCGCAGTCATCACTGCTTCGCGGCCAAGATCAATGATTTCTGCGTCTGACATGATCCGTCAGACCGGCATGCGGAGGATTTCCTGGTACGCCTCGATCACGCGGTCACGGATTGTCACCACCGTCTGCAGCGCCAGTTCGGCTTGAGCCATGGCTTCGACGACGGCCTGGGCACTGCCCTCACCTCTTGCCATGGCACTCACGGCGCCATCGGCCTTGTCGAATACGGACGCAAACTCCTCGACCGCTTTGGTCACGGCGTTGGTATCGGCCGGCGCCTGAATATCACCTGCAATGGCTTTTGCCATATTGGCAGATGACGCCTGGCCGTAGCCCTGCATGGCGCCGAGTGAAGAAAGATCAAGTGCCATTATGAGCTCCTAAGCAGGGAAACGAGGCCGGAATACATATCTCGCGCCTGACGGAAGGCTTCCAGATTGGCTTCGAAATGACGCTTGGCCTCACGGGCGTCCGTCATCTCAACCATCATGTCCACATTGCTCATCGCAACATAGCCATTTTCATCTGCGAGCGGATGGCCTGGGTCGAGGACCATACGGCCTTCGGAACGATCCAGCGTGATGCGCTCAATATCGACTGCGCGGTCACCGGCCTGTGACGTGAACGTCACCATCTTGCGATGATAGCCGGGCGTGTCGACGTTGGAGAGGTTCTCGTGAACCGTCTTGAGACGATAGCTTTGCGCCCCCATGCCGTCACCGGCGACTTTAAGCGCGGAGAAAATAGGATCTGTCATCAGCGACCTCTACCCAGTGCGATCTGATACATGGAAAGGGTCTGGCGCCACAGGCCGAGCGCCATATCGTGCTCACCCTTGGCTTCCGCCAGGTTGATGACCTGATCTTCCAGAGAAACGGAATTGCCGTTGATCTTCGTGGCTGCCGTGCGGTCTTCCTGAACGCGGGCATAGCCGCCGTTCCGAACCATCGTGGCAAAATCCTCGATGTCGCGGGCGCGATAGCCCGGGGTATCAGCCTGCGCGATGTTTTCTGCGACCACGGCCTGACGTTCGGCCGCATGAGTCGCCATCGCCTTGGCGATATTCAGGACAGTGCTGTCCGAACCAATCATCCGTTGCCTCCGTACCAGTGATGTTAATGGTACGGTTACAATAATGACCGGGAGTTGAATAAATAGTTAACGACGTCCCGCGATGGCACACTTTGCAGCGTATGTGTCGTCGGCAACACCCGTCTGAAGAAGTCGGTCTTCAACCGTGAATAGCGACTTCAACCCCATCAGAACCCCGTAGAACCGGGCTTCCTCTGCGCAGGCGAGACAGCGAGCCAGGAGAGATTCCTCCGGCGTGCCTTCGAAAATGCTGCACAATTGCGTTAACCGGTCGATCAGATCAGTCTGACCTTCCTCGACGCTCGTTTCAGTCGCGAGGATCATCTGCGCGACGTGGTAGGCACGGCGGACAGGTGTGGTCACTTCTTCGGGGTGCAATGCATCGCTGAGGCGCAACACAAACACACCGTCGTCGCAGATTCTGACCGAAGACCGGCGCGGGCCGTTCTGGATCAGATTGCCGCCAACAAGAAATTTCTCGCCTGGGCGAAGGGTCAGGGTCAGTCCACCACTCATCGTCACGCTGCCTCGGCTGCCTGGCGCAGCCCTGCTGCGACGGTCCGGTTCACTTCGATCAGCGGCGACACGTCTCCATTGCCGGCCATGACGGCCTGGGCGTGGCGGATCGAAAATTTCGCAAGTCCGATCATTCGGGCCTTGACTTCATCTGTACATTGATTGTCTTTAGACATGAGGTCAGTCGCAAAAGCGGTCCAGAGAGCCGTATTGCGCTGAAGAGCATTCATCAGTTGAGGGAAGAGTTTGTCCCGCTGCGCTGCAGCCGCCTCAAGATCAGAGGCGATCTTTGTCAGGATCTGATATTCGATCTGCCGTGGCTCAGCGGTCTGACGACGCACTTGCCCATATCCGGCTTCTGCCAATGATTTCATCTTTATGCCCCGAAAACTAGTGGAGTGGTGGGCGGCCACTGGGGCCACCCACCGTCTTTACGCTTACTGGAACAGGGCCAGGATTGACGTTGGTGCATTGTTGGCAATGCTGAGCGACTGGATACCCAGCTGCTGCTGAACCTGCAGGGCCTGCAGCTTGGCAGAGGCAGCCGTGATGTCGGCGTCGATCAGGGCAGAGTTGCCCAGTTCGAGCGAGTCGATCAGTGACATGACCCAGTCTGTTTGCAGCTCAACACGCTTCTGTGCCGAACCGAACGATGCAGCAGCATCGGTCGCAGCCGTGATCAGGTCTTCAATTGTCGACAGAGCAGAAGCCGCGTCGCCTGTGTTGATGACGCTCAGGTTACGGAGCGCATCGAGGCTACCACCGGCAGTACCGCCAGTAGATGTGGCTTCAGCAGAACGAACAACCGTGTCGATCGAGTTGGAGTTCGTACCCACTGCGATATCAGTCCGCAGCTCGTAGTTCGAACCGTTCAGAACGACGGTAGAGCCAGACAGACCGGCAAGACCGTCAACCAGTAGGCCGAGTTCACGAAGGATATCTTCAGCAGTATCGGTCGCAGTTGCCTGATAATCCACGGTCCCAACGCCGACGTTGAGCTCGTAATTGTCACCTTCAGTCACAACCGTTGAAGCCGTCAGTGTAGCAAGTGTAGACTGTGTAGTGCCGGCAGTAGTGTTGATAGCGCCTGTGTCAGCAAAGCCAGCGATTGTCACACCAGTACCAAGAACACCATCCACGATGGCGTTGTCGGCCGTCCCCACGCTGAGGTCAACGCCGGTAACAGTGATCGAACCCGTTGCAACAGAACCATCAGAAGCGCGGTTGAACGATGACAGATAGCTGACATTGTTCGTGTTGTTGATGATATTGACGCCGTTCACCTGAGCGGAGTCGACGATGTCCGTGATCTGCGAACGCAGAGCGGTAATGTCGGCCTGGATCTTGGTACGGTCGGCTTCGGTTTTGTCCTGTGCCTGAGTAACCTTGGCTTTGATTTCGACCAGAAGGTCGGTGATGCGTTCCGCAGCGTTACGACCAACGCCAACGGTTGCAGAAGCCAGGCCGAGAGATTCAGAAACAGTTTTGAACGACGCAAGGTCAGCGCCCATGGTTTTGGAAATCGACCACAGCGCGGAATTGTCCTTGGCTGTGTTGATGACTTTACCGGTCGAGATCTGGTCGTTCAGTGTGTTGAGCGATTTGTTGATGCCCCGAAGAGTCTCGAGGGCAACCATTGCCGCTGGGTTGGTGTTGATGCTGGTCATGTTATGCTCCGTACTAGGTACAACAAGCCTATCATCCTGACAGGATCGGGGTCAGCCCGACGCAACATCTCTCAAGTTGCCTTCCTCGAAGTTATACCTACAGAAACGATAATTTGCGCTTAACGCTACATTCGGCTGCTGGAATTTTTCTCGTCAAACGCTATGCGAGTACCGTCAGGGTAGTAACCAACACTGTTTTCGCGGGTAACAAGGTTTTGCAGGCGATTCTTCAATCCGCCGACAGCGGCGGACATGATCATCAGAAGCCTTGCATTTTCATTAGCCCGTTTACGGATTATTTCCAGATCTTTCTGATTTGTGACCGGCTGGAGGGTCTGCACAGCCTTGCTGATCCGCTGACTCACGGATTCGAGCTGATCGAAGCGGCGCGCACGCAAGAGTGCGGCCTCTTCGTCGAGAAGAAGTAGGATGTCTTTAGGCTGGCTCATGCCCGGAAATCGAGACCGGGCTCCGCACGTTCAGCCCGCGCCGACAGGGCCTGGTAGAATTGCTCGGCAAGACCAAAGCCGCCCTGGTCGGCCATCTTTCCCGCAATCTGTTCGAGCAGGAAGGACGAGAACCCCTCGGCTGTCCCACCCTCTTTTGCCCCGAAGGCTTCGGCGATACCGCTGTGTTGCAGCATCTGCATGATGAACGCGGCTTCGAAATCGCGAGCCGACTGGCGCAAGGGATCGACCTGCACCGATGCTTTCGGTGCAATATCAACCGGTCCGACGGTGGCCGATATTTCCATGACGTGCTCCCGTATTCTTATGCCTTCCTAATTGGTTGCATCATGTAAATCATTAGTAAACCTATTCGAGAGAAATTCAGGGTTCAGATTCATGATAAATGGACAACCGACCCATGGCGTCATTCGTACCTTTTCTCTCGCCTGCCGATTCTGCCCGCCCTGCTGCGGCGCAGCCGACCTCCTCGTCGCAGGACCGGCGCGATCAGGACGCATGGAACGCGGCGATGGAGTCTGAACGGGCGCGGTCAAACGACAATGCGGTCCGCCAGAAGGATGCGCAGGCAGCCGAGCGTGCTGATCGCAGCCAGGCAGCTGACGACGCCGTGAAGACCACCAGCGACGCCTCGACCAAGTCAGCTGAGCCATCGGAGACGCGTTCAGCCACGACCGCTGAAGCACCGAAAGTCGATCGCGCGACCGGCGAAGCCGAGGACGCGGTGATCACGAAAATCGCCAATGGCGAAGCGGAAGCACCGGCGCCTGTCATTCGCACTGAACGGCCCGCTATCGCCGTGCTGCACGGAAACACAGGGACCCTGGGCCAGGAAACGGCGCAGACGGTCACACTTGCGCAACCGACAGCGGAGCAGGCACTGGCGCAACGTCCGGTCCTTGCCGAAGGCGCAGATGAAGCCGCAGCTATTGCAGCGACAAAGACCAAATCGGCTCAAGCCCCTCTGACTGCTGAAAACGCGCAGACCGCGCCGAAGATTTCTGCGGGCGAGACCGTTGCGCAGAACGCTGAAGTGTCAGCCAGGTCCGCCAGCGCCACGGCACAGAACTCCGCCCTACCAACAACGGCTGCCGCCGATGCTGCGAAGACTGCGCGTCCGACCACTGAAAAATCCGGCGAAGCGCGCCTGACACTGACAGATATGGCGGAAAAGCTCGCCGCTGGTGAGACCAAATCAGCGCCGGGTCAGGCGACGGGCGCTGCTGCCGCCAAACTTGCTGAGGCACAGGCCATTGCCCGCACCACCACACAGGTCCCCACAGGCGCAACTGTTCAGCAGACAACGACTGAAGATAGCGCGCCTCTGACGGCGTCGACCGCGGCAGAACCGAAAGTCGAAACAGCAACAAAGACGAGTGCTGAACTGGCGCCATCGCTGGCGCTGAAAGATCTTGCCGACGCCAAGGCGGCCGTCAAACACCTCGCTGGCCAGGCTGTGAACAAGCCGTCGGGCGATGCCTCCCCGATGGCCGAGTTGATGACATCGCGCGGCGCCGATCCAATGGGCGCCACACTGACGGCCCGCCCCCCAGCGGCGGTCCAGGCAGCGAGCGTCCCGATGATGGTCGAACCCCAGCGGCAGATTGCCGACGCCATTCGCGTCCGCAGCAATGACCAGTCAATCAGCCTGCGTCTTGATCCGCCGGATCTGGGCTCGGTCAAGATCGATCTCAATTTCGACAAGTCACGGCTTGTGACCGCCACGGTCTCTGCCGAGCAGCTCGACACACAGGGCCTTCTGCGCCGTAACCTTGACCAGCTTCAACGGGATCTCGCCGATGCCGGTTTTGAAGGCGTGCAGATCGACTTTACCAGCCACGACACCACAGGCGATTCCGGCTCGTCCAATGAGCGCCTTCTTGCCTTCCAGACGCCTGCTTACGAGCGCACTGTCGAGGCCCAGACCGTCCCCACCCGGCGGACACAAATCATCACCGCAGACCGCATTGACGCAAGATTTTAAGAGGTAGCCATGGCTGAAGTCGCTGGTATCAACGCAACGGCGGTCGCCGCCACAAAAAGTGCGACGGCAGCGAATTCGCTGACCGCGGATTTTGACGCCTTCCTCAATCTTCTGACCGCGCAGGTTCGCAACCAGGACCCGTTGTCACCGCTCGACTCAACACAGTTTGTCGAGCAGCTGGCGACGTTCTCCGGCCTTGAGCAGCAGGTGACGTCAAACAGTCACCTTGAAGAGATCACCGCGCTTCTGCGCGGGCAGTTCAGTTCAGAGGCCGGCATGGTGCTGGGCGAAACGGCGCTTAGCCCTGTGCTGACGATCGAGAACGCCTTTGATGCACTGGACGTTGTTGCACCCGGCGTGGAATCCGGTCGCCTCGTCGTGACCGATGCCGATGGCGAAGTCGTCTATCAGGGCATCCCAGCCAATTCCTGGTCCTGGGACGGTACAGACGGGACCGGCGCGCCCCTTCCCGCAGGCTCCTACAAACTCTCGATCCAGTCCGGCGAAGAGCTGTATCCCGCCTATGCCAGCGGCATTGTCCAGCAGGTGATTTCGACCACCTCAGGCGACCGCATTGCGTTTGCGCCAGGCGTGACAAGCGGCATTTTCGAAATTCAGTAAGCAGCCTTTCGGCTTCTCCATGCACAACAAGAAAGGGCTCCCAGGAAGGGAGCCCTTTTTCACGTTGGACAGATGTGCAGACGATCGGAAGAACCGGCGGGCCTTATTGATCCTGGCGCGCGAAGTCGACGATCAGCACATCGCCGCCCTTATCCTCAAGAAGCGCGTGCGAGGTTTCGTTCAGACGATTGCGGATCTCTGAATAGACTTCCGGTTCGGTGATGTCCCCGGCGAAATAGCCATCATGAGACAGCCCCATCAGCGTCATCATGAAGGTGTCGCGAAGACGAGGTTCACGTGCCCGCATGCGGTCGATTTCGGCGGCGTCGTTGATCTCGATCTGAAGAGAGATCATGACGAGTGATCCGACCTCGTCATTCCGCATGACGGGAACGATGAAATTGCGCTGAAAACCGAAATAGGCGACCGTGTCGCCCCCGCCTTCGCCGCCGCCATGACCGTCATCCCCCTCGCCGCTCACCTCAGCGACCGACCCTTTGGTAGCCGCCGCCTCAGGCGCCGCATCGCTGGATCCACCGCGCAGCGTCATGGCTGCGAAGCCGGCACCGCTAATGGCAATAAGGAGCACGAGGATGGGGAGAATTTTTTTCATGATCAGAACGGTATCAGAATGTCGAGCAGGCGTGAGCCTCTCCGTGGACGAGTAGACTGAGCAATCTGGCCCTGTCCGGTGTAAACGATATCCGCCGCCGCGACCTTGTCATGCGTAATGGTATTGTCACGGCTGATATCATCAGGCCGGACAACGCCGTTCAGACGCAGGTCCCGTGTTTCATTATTCACCCGAATACGCTGCGTACCGACGACCACAAGGTGACCGTTCGGCAGCTTTTCAACCACCTGGGCTGCGAGGCGAAGCGTAATCTTTTCCTGCCGGGCGATTGAGCCATTGCCGTTGGCGGCATTGCTGCGCGACAGTGCGACAGCAGGTGACAGTGTTGCCCCCTCTGGCAGCGTGCCGTCCGCATATTCAGGCAGGCCGAAAAGCGCGTTGACGGAGAAATCTTCCTGGTTCGAACGGCTGCGCTGCAGCGAGTTCTGCATTTCAGCCTCTTCGTCCACCGAGACGATGACGGTCAGAATATCCCCCACGTTCCGTGCACGGCGATTGCCGAACAGGGATTGCGGCTCCTGATTCCACAGCGATGCGGTATAGACCGGCACATAGGTCTGTTCAGACACAATGCGTTCAGGTGCAGGCGCGCTGACGGGCGTCATGCGCGAAGCGCAGGCGCAGAGCGGCAGTAGCGTGGTGATGAGAAGAATATTTTTCATAGATCAACCTCCACAAGACCGGGACCGACGATCCGGGCCGTGATGGTGCGGCGGCTTTCGAGGTTCATCACAAGGATTTCCTCACCGCGTGTTCCGGCGCCCAGCGAGCGCCCTTTGGTTTCGATGGCCAGTGGCCCCTTGCGCGCAACAATCCGTACCAGACCATTACGGTCGACCAGATCGGGCTCCTTGGTATCGGCCAGCGTGATTGTGCGTCCAGGATAGAGCGTGCGAACAGCTTGACGACCGGTCAGCTCGGCCACATCGGCCGGCGCGCCATTGATATAGGATGCGTCGATGATCGTGCCGGCCGGCACGCGCGCTTCTGCGGTGACGGGCCCCGCCAGAAGCGCGATGATCATTGCGCCGATCAACGGATTCTCGTGGCAGCGGCGTACATTTCGTCAGCCGCTGAAAGAACTTTTGAATTCAGCTCGTAGCCGCGCTGGGCTTCGATCAGATCAGCGATTTCGCTGACCACGTCGACACCGGACTCTTCGAGATAACCCTGCTCCAGAAGACCAAGGCCCTCATTGCCCGGTTGACCGGTCAGCGGCTCACCCGACGCGGTGGTCTGGCGATAAAGGTTGTTGCCAAGTGCTTCGAGGCCACGCTCGTTCACAAAGGAGACGAGGTTGATATTGCCGATGGACTGTCCGTCTACAGCATCATCGAAATAGGCGTACACTTCACCATCCGGGCTGATCGAAACCTTCCGAGCGTCCTGCGGCACGGTCAGGCCGTCAGCCAGCGGAAACCCTGTCGACGTCACGACCTGGCCATCGGGATCAACTTCGAATTTACCGTCGCGCGTGTAGGCAGGCTCACCATTTGGCAGGGTGATTTCAAAGAAGCCTCGGCCCTGAACAGCAAGATCGAGATCGTTTCCGGTCTGGCGGAGCGCGCCCTGACCGATATCCATCGTCACGGCTGAGGTCTGAACGCCAAGGCCGATCTGGATGCCGGTTGGCACGACGGTCCCATTGGTCGAAGAGATTGCACCCGGATTGACTTCGGTGCGGTAGATCAGATCGGCAAAAACAGCCTTGCGCGGGGCATAGGCTGTGGTGCTCATGTTCGAGATGTTGTTCGCGATGACGTCAACGCGCGTTTGCTGCGCCGCCATCCCGGTTGCCGCTGTGCGTAATGCGTCCATTGCCCTTGCCCTTATTAACCTTGTTGCCTGATGGCATTGATCAGCGATGACAGCCGATCATGTTCCTGCTCGGCCATGGTCTGGCCGGCTTCGTACAGGCGCTGTGCCGAAATCAGTTTCGCGAACTCAAGAACTGGCGAAACGTTAGACTGCTCGACAAAGCCCTGCAGGATTGTCGCATCGCCCTTCAGCCGATCACCATCCAGTGCCACCCACTGATTGGCGCCGGCGCGCTCCATCTCTCCGATCGGCTCGAACACACCGACATTGCCGAAGATTTCCCCATCAACGCTCAGGGTACCGTCGCGAGCGACAGCGATGCTGACAGCATCAGGCGGAATCTGAATCGCAGAACCGCCCTCGTCCTGCAGCGTATTGCCCATGGCGTCGGCGATCATTCCGTTGGGATCGAGCTGAAACACGCCTGCGCGCGTCAGTCGATCACCGCCCGGTGTCGTCACCTTGAAAAAGCCGTCGCCTTCGATACCGAAATCGAACGTGTTGCCCGTTTTCTCGAAAGCGCCGCCCGAGAAATCCGTGCTGTGTCCCACCAGATGACCGATCGATGTCGATGGCTGGCGATTGGCGCTGGCCGATACATACTCGGCGAAAATTGGGCCCTCAGCCTTGAAACCCGGCGTTGATGCGTTCGCGATATTGTTCGCGATGATCTGCGCCGTTTCCAAAAGACCGCTCTGGCGCGGCAGCGACGTGATTGAATTATCGCCCATCATGCCGCGGTGCCTTTCAGAGCCTGTTCAAGCTCGTTGAACGAAGGCCGCATGACGGTTGGGACGTGACGGCGGCCGACTTCCACACAGATATTCGGTGAATGCTTGTGCAGGGTCGAAACCAGAACCTCGCGGATCAGTTCGTAAAAAGAGTGCTCTTCTTCGCGGACACCTTTGATACGCGCGGCGAAAGGTCCGAACACACCGTAAGCCAGGAAAACACCCAGGAACGTACCGACGAGCGCGCCGCCGATCATTTTACCCAGAACTTCCGGTGGCTTGTCGATCGAAGCCATTGTCTTGATCACGCCGAGAACGGCCGCAACGATACCCAGGGCGGGAAGCGCGTCGGCGATGGCTTCCACTGCGTGGGCGCCGTGCATCGCCTCTTCCTTCATGGCGTCGAGCTGTTTTTCGAGCAGCTCTTCGACCTGATGGACATCATCGAAGTTCATCATCATCGACCGAATGGTGTCGCAAAGAATGTCGACAGCCTTCTTGTCTTTCTGAATGCGCGGGTATTCTGCAAAGAGCTCGGAATTCTGTGGATCCTCGATATGTTTTTCAATATCGACAGGACTTTCCCTCAGTATCACGATCATTCGGTGCATGAGGCAAAGCAGGTCTTGGTAGTCCTGCTTCTTCCATTTTGGGCCGGCCACAGCCGCCATCATATCGGCACCGGCATGTTTGATCCGGCCGAAGTCATTTGCGACGAGGAAGGCCCCTAATGCTGCGCCACCGATCATCATCATCTCGTATGGAAGCGAGTGAAGAATAATACCGATCTTGCCGCCGGCGATTATATAACCGCCGAAGACCATACCCAGTGTCACTACTAATCCGAGTAAAGAAAGCATGGTTACTTCCTGTACGGTCGAGATGTATAATTCGTTAATCGCCCGCTTAACAATGCGATTTGTGTAGCGACAATATGTTTTCGCCAAGACGGCTCAACCGCATACAGCGCAAGGCGCGGCGACGAAAATTGTTGACTGGGTGTAAGGTTCGATTTATACAACCTTTGATTGATACGCTCATCAACGGAGAGAGAGGTTATTACCATGTCCGCACAGCGCGCCCCCATCGAACTGATCGAACTGGACCAGTCCCCTGCCGAAACCGCAGCGACACCACCGAAAGAGGTGGACCTGCGCGTGGGTCAGAACCTTCGGAACGCACGCAACCTCCGCGGGCTGACCCAGCGGCAACTGGGCGAAGCGGTGGATCTGACGCTGCAGCAGATTCAGAAATACGAAAATGGCTCGAACCGAATTACGGTGTCGCGGCTGCATCAGTTTTCCGAAATCCTGAATGTGCCCGTCGCGCAGTTCTTCTCTGGTCCTGCCACCAATGCCGGCGTGGATGACGACGAGACGGACGGGCTGAAATTCTCAGCTGACGATTTCGAAATGCTGACCCTGAGCCACAGGCTCAGCTCACGCATGAAACGTCGGTTGATTTGTCTGATTGAGGAAATGGCCGAACCGGCCTGATCCCGAACCGTCAGGCGGGATTATACTGGCCGTCGACTTTCAACAGCTCGCGCGTAATGGCCACGGCCATTGCGGGCGACATCATGGACATGATCGCTGCGCCGTCCTGCTCCGGCATCAGGCGAATGAACAGGGCCGCTTCGTCTGCCTTCAGTGAACTGAGCACTGTCGCGGCTTTATTCGGCGACATGCGCGCATACATCGTCGCAAGACGCTGATATTCCTGGCGATTCCGCTCTTTATACTGTTTCTGCTGCGCATCGAGCGATGCCCGCTCCTGGGCGAGGCGCTCGCTCTCCTGGCGCAGATCATAGCGCTGTGCGCGCAGAGTCATTTCCTCGTCCAGCACCGGCGTGGCTGTATCGCTCCGTACATCGACGATATCGATACCGTCTTCCGTGGGGGCCACGGCAGAAGCCGCAACGGCCGCCGCATCCGCAGTACGCACGGCCCCTTCCGACGGCGCGCCGAGCTTTGCCGCCCAGGCTTCCACACCGGGGATGGCAGACACGCCCTGCCCCGCTGCGACAAGCGCGAAAAGAGCAGCCATTGTAGGGAGGAAAGGACGTTTTTTCATGATCAGGCCTGTTTGGCGGGCCGCTCGTTAAAGGGATTGGCAGCACGTGGACGACGCGGTGTCGGTGCTGAGGCGGCAGCGGCCTCTGCCCCGCTCTTCGCTGCGATCTTGCGCGCAAGGGCGGCGATGCGAGGATCTGCACCCTGACCGTCTTCTGCTACCAGATTGGCTGCGCGCGCGACGGCTTTCGCCAGGGCCTGCTGCTTGGCTTTTGAGGCGGCGACCAGGTCGGCAACATTTTCGCCCGTCTTCTTTTCTGCGACCTTTGCCGCTGCGGCAGCAGGCTGTGGCTGCGCGGCCGGTTTGGGCAGGTCGATGACAGGCGCTTTGGGCGTCGGGGCCTTGGCGGCCGCAGGCTTGGCAATATCGGCAGCAGCAGCGGCGTCGGCAATGGACTTCGCAGCCGTGGCGGAAACAGCAGGCGCGGCAGCCTTTGCCGGCATTTTGGTCTGGGCCGCAGCCCGGTGGACTGGCCGGTCGATGGTTGGCACTGCCGTCTGAACAGCGGCGGCCGATGCGCGCGGCGCTGTCTTTACATCACGGCTCATGGTTTCGATACGGTCGGCCGTCCGCGTCAGGGCGATCAGCTGTTCGTTCATCAGGCTGGCCAACGAGCGCGCGTCCTTCATCAGCCCTTCAAATTCAGCAGATGCCTCAGCAATCTGGCTCCGGGTGGATTCAACCTTGGTGCGGTGATCCTTCCACGTCTCACGAGCCTGGCGGTCCATGGTTTCGAGCAGGATATCAACCTTGCTTTCCGCCGCATCGATATTGGCCATCATGCTGCGCAGTTCCGCAACCGACGAAGCCGTTTCCCGATTCAGCTTGGCAGCGTTCGTTTCCACTGCAGTGACCGACTTGGTCAGATTGACCAAGGCTTGGCCCATTCCGCTTCGCAGGTTCTGCAGGGCCCGCAGACGTCGACTGAGGTTCCAGCAATAAATTGCCGAACAGCCAGAAATTACGAGCAGCGAAAGGTCAAAAAGGTAATCCATGGCTCACTTCATCAGAAAGTCGGTAATCAGAATACCGAACACTTTATCTTCGCCCAGTGTCGCCTGGGCTTGCGCCAGAAGAGTCTCTTTCAGCTGAGGCATCGCCTCTGGATCACTGATCATCTTACTGTCAACGGTCCGCATACGCTCCAGAAACCGATCGCGAAGCCGCAGAAACTGTACGTCTGTCAGCCCTTGCGACTCTTCCGGGGTCGCCAGGGCAATTGTCATTCTAAGGTGCTTCGCGCCTGCGTCAGGCCCTAAAGTGACAGTTATCGGCTCCAGCGTCACATAATTCGCAGCACGGAGTGTCAATTCCTCAATATCTACTGGTTCGGGGGCGACCGCAAACTCGCAGGAGCCGACAGCGCTCTCGGCCGGTGCCGACGCCATCCAGACCATGCCAAACGTTGCCCCTGCCGCCACAACGGCCAGAGGCAGGATCGACATGATGCCACCGCTCTTAGCCGGTTGGGTTGGTGTCTCTTGCGATTTATCGTCAGCCATCGAATTGCCCCTGAAAGGATATGCGTTATTTCCTGACGCTACCCTGAAAAGGTTAAAGCCTCGTATTGGTAAAGGGTTTATTAATCGTTTCTTCTTATCCCGTTAATACATGTAAATGGGGCATGAAGGCGCGTGAATCAGACAAATCTCCTCGGAACATTCCAGGCACTCACCCTGCGTCAGCGCATCATCGCTGGCCTTTCAACCGTTGCAGTCATCGCCTGCGTTTGGGCCGCCGTCCTTATCGGTACCAAGGAAGGTGACGCCCTTCTGTTCGCTGGGCTCGACCCGCAGGTCGCAGGCGAAATCGCCACCGAGCTTGATGGCATGAGCGTCAATTATGACATTCGCGGTTCGGGCATTTACGTACCGACCAGCGAACGCGATCGGCTGCGGCTGGAAATGGCCCGCCTCGGCCTCCCTGCCGTTTCTGGTGATGGGTACGAACTGCTGGACAGTCTGAACGGCTTCTCGACCACTGCTGATATGTTCGACGCCGCCTATTGGCGCGCCAAGGAAGGCGAACTGACACGGACGATCATGGCCATGCCCGGCGTAAAATCGGCACGTGTTCATCTGGGTGTGACCCGTTCATCGGCCTTCCGTCGCCAGATGGATGACAAATCCGCCTCCGTCACCGTCGTCTCCCCCGGCGGGCTGACCAAGGAACAGGCACGCTCCATTCAGTATCTGACGGCGCTTGCCGTTGCCAATCTGTCTCCTGAGCATGTCGCGGTGATCGACAGTGCACGAGGCGTGATCACTGGCCCCGGCGGTACTGCGGACAATATGGGCAGCGATGTTGATGCCCGTACGGCCGAGCTTGAAAGCCGTCTGCAGCGCATGCTCGAAGCGCATGTCGGCTATGGCAATGCCCGCGTGACGGTCGCCATGGATATTGACCGTCAGCGTATGGCCCAAACCGAACGCCTGATTGATCCGGACACCCGTCAGATCGCCTCCCGCTCCCTGATGGAAGAGCGCGACGTCGAAGACGTGACCGGCGGACCTGTCACAGTCGCCAGCAACCTGCCCGACGGCGATGTGGAAGCTGAGGATGAAAACCCGATCAAGCGCACCAAACGCAACGAACAGGTTGTCTACACCGGTACCGAAATCGAACGCGTCACCGAACAGGCTGCTGGGTCGATCCGCCGTCTCTCTGTCGCGGTCCTGATCAATGAGCGGTTCACGACAAACGAAGAAGGCGAGCTCGTCCCCCAGCCCCGCTCGGCCGAAGAGCTTGAAACGCTTGAAGCGCTGATTGGCAGTGCCGCGGGCATCGACACGGAGCGCGGCGACTCCCTGACCCTTCGGACCCTGCCTTTCGACAGCCCCGCGGTCGACGAGATCGCAGCCCCGTCATTTGTCGATACATACGTCATGCCGAATGCCGTGGACTCGGCGAAGCTGGTCTTCCTTGGACTGATGGCCATTGTGCTCGGCCTGTTTGTGGTCAAGCCCGCCCTTACCCCCAAGGCCCCTCCTGTCACCGAAGCCGAGATCGCATCCGAACAGCGTCAGCTGCCCGAGGATGCCGCCAGCCTTCTGACCATGCTGACCCAGGAAAACCCCAAAGACGCGGCGGCGATCCTCGACGCCTGGTTTGAAGACGAAGAACAGGCCGCCTGATAACGCGGCCACGGAGCAACCATGACTGAACTAGCAAAAAGCGGCCAACGCCCGACCCTCTACGAAGTTGAACTGCCGGTGACCATTGTGGTCGGCCGCACCACCCTGTCGCTCAACGATCTTGCGGACTGGAAACCGGACAGCGTCGTCTCCCTCGACGCCAAATCCGACCAGCCGCTGGAATTGTGCGTCAACGGAAAAGTGGTGGCGACCGGCGAATTGTGTGAAGGCGATCAGGGCCCTGATTCGTTGGCCATTCGCATTCTCGATATCAAACAGGACGCAGAAACAGCGTGAAACGTCTAGCCTCCGCATTGATTGTTCTGGCGCTGGTTGGTGGGAGCGCTCTGGCGCAGACCGACCCGGCGGTCGATCCGGCGAATGCGGGGCAGATTGTCGATGCTCTGGGGATTGAAGGATCGTCTCTTCGCGGAGAGATGATCCCTCTTATCCTTCTTGTCTCTGTCCTCAGTCTCGCGCCGGGCATCATCATGATGATGACCTGCCTGCCACTGATGGTCATTGTCTTCTCGTTCCTGCGCCAGGCGATCGGCCTGCAGCAGTCGCCGCCCAGCATGATGATCATGTCGCTGTCGCTCTTCCTCACTTTCTTTGTGATGGAGCCTGTCTTCATGGATGCGTGGACCGCCGGCATCGCGCCCTATCGCGAAGGCACCATCACCGAAGCGGATGCGTTCCAGCAGGTGATGATCCCGTTCCGTGGCTTCATGGAAATGCGTGTCGACCCGGCGACGATCACGGCGCTGTCTGACAGTATTCCCGGTCGCTGGGACAATCCGGGTGCAGAAGGTGCACCCCTGTCCCTCCTGATACCGTCCTTCATGCTGTCTGAAATCAAGACAGCGTTTCAGATCGGTTTTGCCGTTTTCCTTCCCTTCCTCGCGATTGACCTCGTGGTGGCCGCCGTTCTGATGGCAATGGGGATGATGATGGTGCCCCCGGCAGTGGTCTCACTGCCCTTCAAACTAGCGTTTTTTGTCATGGCTGACGGCTGGACCAAGCTGACGGCCGCCCTGTTGCGAGGCTATGCAGGATGAATACCGAGGCAGCAAAAGTACCGTCCGGCCAACTGACCACAAGCGACCAGCAAAAGCAGCTCGCCCTCCCCTCCCGCACACCCGCGCAGAAGGCCGCGGCCGTGCTCGCGTTGCTTGAGCCCGATACGCTGCACGCTCTCGCGGGCAAACTGCCCGATCACCACAAAGAGCGCCTCGTCCATTCGCTCCGTGCCCTGCGCAGTGTGCCCCAGGATGAACAGCGCGCCATTGCCAAGGAATTCGCCCAGCGCCTCGCGCGGGAGCAGAAGGCCGTCCGCGGTGACGAAGAGACCATCGACCGTGTCACCAACTCCCTCTTCCTTGAAGACATTGGCGAGGCGAAGACAGCGGATCTCTCCGAGCTGCTCAGCCAGATGAACACGGAAGAGACGATCTGGCAGAAAGTTGCCGGATTGCCGATGAAGAAGCTGACGGCGTTTTTTGAGAACAAGCCGGCCGCCATTCTGTCCATTGCCCTTCGCCAGCTGCCCGAGGAAACCGCGAGCGAACTGGCGGGCATTCTGGGCGTCGACATGGTCACCGATGGCATCGTCCAGATTGCGACGACGGGCGCGGTCAATCCGCTGGCGCTCGAAGCCGTTGAGGAGCTTGTCGAAAAGACCCTGCTGAACAAGGGGGATGACCTCGAAGAAGCGAGCGGCGGTGGCGGTCAGAATGCCGACAAGGTTGCGGGTCTTCTGAACCGCATGACGTCAAGCCGCCGGGAAACCGTTCTTGAAGCGCTACGCAGTGAACTGAGTGATGACGATCTTGCTGAGATCGCCGCCAAGGTTCTCAGCTTTGAAGCTATCGAATACCGCCTGCCCCGCAACGCCATTCCTGTGGTGTTCCGCGAATGTCCTGAGAAGGAGCTGCTGACAGCCGTCAAATATGCGCTCGACCAGAACAATTCCGTGGGCGAGTATCTGCTGCGCAATATCTCCCAGCGCCTCGCGGCCCAGTATCGCGAGACCATGGAGAGCATGGGCGAGATTCAGCAGGAAGTGGGCGAGAAAGCGCAATCGACCATCATCTGTCGTGTCCTCGAACTGGCAGAAGAAGAACGGGTCGTTCTTCTGGCCCCAGAGGATGATCCGACAGCATCATAAGGCCCCTTCCCCGGAGCACAGCACAGACAAAAAAGAGGCGGCCCTTGAGCCGCCTTTTTCGTGTTGCCGTTTCGTTGGCAGGGTGATTATTGCAGGATCAGGTCGGCGTGCAGCGCACCGGCAGCCTTCATGCTTTTCAGAATGTCGATGATCTCACGCGGCGTCACGCCCAGCGAATTCAGTGCCGTGACGAGATCCGACAGCGACACGGTGTCCTCTACCAGCGCGACATTACCCGTCGGGCCCTGATCAACTGAAATACTAGTCCGCGGCAGAACGGCCGTCCGCCCTTCCGAGAACGGACCTGGCTGTGATGCCGTCGGCGTTTCTGCGATGGCAATAGACAGATTGCCCTGGGCAATAGCGACGGCAGACAACCGAACTTCATTCCCCAGCACAATCGTGCCCGAACGCTGATCAATCACAACACGCGCTGGCAGATCGGGTACGAGACTGACGGTTTCAATTTCACTCAGGACGCGGGCGGGATTGACGCCGGCATCGAACCGCAGACGGACGGTCCCCGGGTCAGTCATCAAAGCGGCACCCGGACCAAGCCGCGCATTCAGCGCATCTTCAATCCGCGATGCAGTTGTAAAACTGGGTGTTTTCAATGCCAGATCAACGCTGGTCAGAGAGCCGAAGGCAAAATCGACTTCGCGCTCAACCCGCGCGCCGCCGGAAATCGTGCCTGTCGTTGGCGTGCCTTGTGTAATACTGGCGGCGTCTCCCTCAGCGCGGAAACCGCTGATCAGAACGGGCCCTTGGGCCACGGCATAGACATCGCCATTGGCCGCGGTCATTGGCGTCATGACCAGCATGCCGCCGGTCAGGTCGGTGGCGTCGCCAATCGATGCGACGGTCACGTCAATCTGGGAGCCCGACCGTGCGAATGGTGGCAGTGAGGTGGTGACAAGCACCGCCGCTACGTTATCGGGCCGGAAATTCTCATCCTGAACGTTCACGCCCAGGCGCTGCAGCAGGCTGGCCAGCGCTTCCTCGGTATAGGGCGAATTCCGGATCGTGTCGCCCGTGCCGTTCAGACCGACGACAAGGCCGTACCCGATCAGATCGTTGCCCCTGACCCCCTCAACCGTCACAAGGTCCTTCAGACGCACCTCACCCGCTTGTACCGGCGAGAAGATCATCAAAAGCCCTGCAAGGGCGGCGATCAGTTTATGTGTCACCGAATGTAATCCGTAAACGTAAGCCGCGCCAATCGCGCCGTTACAGTATACGCTGCTTCGAGCTGCGCTTCTAGTGTCTGTACACGTGTTGCAGCCTCTAAAGCGTCCACACCGATCAAATTATCGCTTGTTTCGGTCAGGATAATCTTTTCCTGCGCATTGATGTCGAGATTTTCCTCGATCATGCGCTGCTGGCGGCCAATATCCGCCTGAAGAGCAACCACGGCGGACTCGCCGCGACCCAATTGCTGGACCGCCTGCTCCGCCCAGTCAAAGTCAACGCCGTCCGGAATGAATGCCAGACGGGCGAGGCCTTCAAGGGTGTCCTTGAACGCTTGATCATCGGCACGAATGCCGTAGTCCACGACCGAACCATTGGACAGCTCAACCGATGCGGCAAAACCGCTGCCGCCCTCGTAAATATCGGTTTCAAAGCCACCGCCTGGTGCGAAATAGTCCGCGATCGCCGTGTTGATCGTCGCCGCATCGGTCGCGCTGCCGATTGCCGCTTCCAGCCCTGCCAGCAGAGCTGCCGGCTTGGCCATGGCATCATTACTGACTTCATCGCCAGCAAACAGGCTGCGACCGCCGTGGCGCGTGTTCAGGAACGTCATGACCGCTTCGATGTTGGAGCGCGCAGTCGCTTGAGTCTGCGTACGACCGACCTCGCCGGTCTGCAGAAGGTTCTGCACCGCCTCCGTCGAAAATCCGTCGAGTACGGAGCGAACGGAATCAAGTGACACCGACGTCTGCGCGAGGCGATTTTCAGCCAGACCCAGACGGCCCTTGGCTGCATCAATATCAACAAGCGCCTTGCTGACGAGATTGTACTCTCCGACCCGATCCGCGAGAGCACGCGAAGGGTTTGCCTTCTGGCCGGTTACCATCTCCGTCGAGGCCTGTGCCAGCTGTTCGCGGGCCAGGTTGACGACACGGTAGAACGAAGAAAGTCGGCCTGCATCAGGATATGTAGAAATCATCAGATAAGCCCCATCAGTTCATCAATCATCTGCCCGGCAATCTGGATGACGCGGGCATTTGCTGCGTATGCCTGTTCTATAAGGAGCAATTGTTGAAGTTCCGTATCCGTATCAACACCAGTGGCCGCAAATTCTGCTTCTGTTGCGGCTTCAGCACGCGTTGAAGCGAAAAGTGAAGATTCGGAATAATCACGTTCCTGGAAGCTGATGTTCGATGACATGTCCGCTGCCAGCTCGGATGCACTCCGTGTACCTGATGTTGCCAGCGCACCAATGGTCGTACGTTGACTTGTAAAGGCGCTGATATAGCGGTTCAGTTGATCGCCATTGCCTGTCGCGCCAGGAGATGTCGCGCCAATACCGTCCCGCAGACGATAGGTGGCCCCGCCTTTTTGCGGATCGACGGCAGCATTGATCTGCAGCGAGTTGGCGATACCCAGCGGCACACCGGTTGGCGGCGTCGTGGTGCCATCGGTGAAAAGACCTGATTGCCCAGCCGTCTTCGTCGGATCCACGGTATCATCCGCAAACCGATTGATGAGATCTGTCGCCAGAGCGTCAAGCTGGTCCTGGAAATCAGGCAGAATTGTATCGCGGACTTCGAAGAGACCGGCGAGTTCACCGGACCGCGTCTGCTGGCCTGCGCCACCACCCGGCGTGATATCGACGCCATTGATGCTGAGACCAGAGAGCGGCGAACCAAGTGTCTGGGTGCGACCGACATTGCCCGCCGGCGTAAAGTCCAGATATTGGGCCCGTTCGGTCAGGAGGAAGGCACCGCCATCGGTAATCAAATTGATCCCGTTGTCGCGAATTTGCATCGTGACCGGAATTTTCTCGTTGATCGAGTTCACCAGACGCTGACGCTCGTCGATAACTTCTGGTGTCGTCTTTGATGCCGGCAGCGCGTTCAGCTCTTCAAGGCGCTTCAAGGAGGCATTCACCTCTTCAACGGCCAGTCCGATCTGCCGGTCTGCTGTCGCGCGCTGCTGGTCTGCGGCCCGCGACATGTTTTGTATATTGGTGGCCAGAGCCCGTCCCTTGTCGACAACGCCGCGCAGAAGAAGATCGGATTCCGGTGTCGCCGCCGCATCGCGAAGGGCGTTCTCAAAGTTGGCATAAAGGCTGAACAAGCCATTATCCGCACCGGGTTCGCCAACCAGTGTCATGAGTTTCTCGGCCGCCGATGCGCGGGTCGATGCAAACGAGCTGTCGGCATCGAGACGCAGGCGTTCGGTCGTCAGAAATTCGTTCGTGACGTTGCTGATATTGGCAACGCGCACGCCGTTGATCGATGGACCGACGCGACGCTCTTCGACGGTGACCACGCGACGCGTGTAACCATCCGTATTCGCATTCGCGATATTTTCCGCCGTGGCCCGAGCGCGGATGGATGCCGCGGTCAGGCCGGAAGTGGCGATGGAGAGCGTGCTTGAGAAACTCATGTTTTAATCACCGAATGATGTTGGCGGTCTCTTGGAGAATTTCATCAACGGTCTGAATAATCTTCGCGTTGGATGAATAGGCGCGCTGGGTCTCGATCAGGCTGGTCAGCTCTGATGCGATGTCCGTGGTGGATTCCATAAGGGCAAAGCCTTGAATTTCACCAACAGGGCCGTCACCGGCATCCCAGAAGTACACGTCGCCACTTGACTGGCTCAGACGATAGGACTGGGAATTCGCTGCGAGAAGACCGTTGGGGTTCGGAACGTCAGCGACAGGGATCTTGTAGATCGTCCGGCGGTAGCCAGTGTCATAAATGGCCTGAACATTGCCGCCCGCATCGACTTCAACGGTCGACAGGTTGCCGACAGCGGAGCCGTCTTTAGTCAGGTTGTAAGGCGCAAAGTCATTGGCATACTGCGTAATACCGGCGCGGTCATTTGGACGACCAACGAACACCTGAACCGGACCGCTTGGCAGATCGACAGTGATCTCACCTGTCTCGTCGCTATAGGTCAGGTTGTTGGTGACGTTGTTGATTGCACCGCCATTGGACTGGGTATCGAGGAAGTCAACGTCGAAGCTGGAGACGCTGACTGGTGTACCAGTCGAGTTGTCAAACAGCTCAACATTCCAGGTATTGGATGGCGAACCGGAAGCCGGCACCGTCGGCGTGAAAACACCGGTCATTGTCTGTGAGCGACCAAAATTGTCGAAATATTCGATCGACAGCTCATAGGTCGCACCAGAACCATCGGCGCTCGTCGCATCGGCTGGCAGGTTGACGCCAAGGCCGATATTCTGGGTCGGCGTTGATTCATATTGAGATACGTTGACGCGAACAGCCTCAAGATCAGCACCGCCCTGGCGGGAGATCGAGCCCAGTGCGCCTGTCCCATCGACGGGCCAGCCCATCAGGAACAGACCGCTTGGGGTCCGCAGATAGCCATTCTCATCGGCGCTGAAGGAACCGGTAGAGGTCAGCAGCAGCTCACGATTGGTGGCCTGAGGATCAGCACCCGCACGATCCGTGACGGGGAGGAAGCCTTGACCGGCGACGGCAATATCCGTCGCGTTGCCGGTGGAGACGAGCGAGCCTTCTTCATCGACCTGAGTGTAGGATTGAACGCGAACACCGCCGGCCGAATAAGAATTCGTGGTGCTTTTGATGACCATGGACTGGAAGTCCGTGACCTTGCGTTTGTAACCGTAAGTATCTGAATTCGCGATGTTATCCGCGATAGTGCCGAGCCGGGCCGAATTGGCCGACAGGCCCATCACGCCAGCATTCAGAGAAGAAGATATCGTCATACGAGCGCTCCTGCATTGTAAACGTCTTGGAGCGATGATGACGAAACTCGGTTAATGCATCCTTATAAGAAGGCTAAAACCTGAGATAAATTATCTCAGTTGGCTTGGCGTATCGTTTATTGATGCCGAACTGGTCGCGCGCGCTTTCGACGGATCGAGCAGAACAATGGCAATGCGGCGGTTGATCGGGTCATTTGGTCCCTCGCCGATCGGCTCACGGTCGGCCCGACCGGACACTTCCCTGATCTTGCGCGGCATGACTCCGGCTGCGATCAGCATCCGTCTCGCCGTATTGGCGCGATCAGCGGACAGCTCCCAGTTCGTGTAGCCCTGATTATTCGCATAGGCGACGCCATCGGTGTGCCCCGTAATCTTGATCGCGGCACCGGTCTTCTCGACCGCAATTGCTGTGGCGGCGATAAGCTTGTTGAGGTCATCAGAAGCCATTGCCGACCCGGTCCCAAACAAGGGCTTGCCCGCGACATCGACGAGCTCGATCAATGTGCCTTCTTCTGTCTCGGTGACGCGGACGCGGCCTTCGGCATCCGTAATGCCCGCCTGTTCTGCAATCTTCGCGATTTCCGCCTTCAGGTCTTCGGTCGCGGGAATGACGGTATCCTGACGGATCGCCAAATAGTCATTCGACTGCGAGAAATTTTCCTCCGTCAGAACACTGTCGCCGTTCAGGGCATCGGTTCCGCCACCGGAAACGGCGGCGATCGGAATGGATGGATTGAAATAGTCGGCCAGACCTTTGCGTTGCTCTTCGGTCGTGGCATTCAGCAGCCACATGAGCAGGAAGAACGCCATCATGGCGGTCACGAAGTCGGCATAGGCGACTTTCCAGGCGCCGCCATGGTGGCCGGCGGCCTTGATGACCTTTTTCCGTTTGATGATGATCGGTGCTTGATTAGCCGACATGGTTAGCGTCCCAAAAACTTTTTACGCGGTAATCAATATAGTCACACTTGTGTAAATCCCCCTTTAACCCCCCTCGCGAGAAAAGCGTTTTCTGACGGAGGACGAATCGTGACGGCAGATAGCGGTGCGAAAGCATTACGACGGTTGGTAGAACACCCATTGCGGATCCCGCAGCATTTGCGCGGTGTGGCCGATAGCCTGACAGATCTGGGTGAGCCCCTGGGCGAGGTGGTGACTGAATTTATTCGCAAACCGGTCGAGGTCTCTTTGCCTCTGCTGGCGCGTATCATGTCGCCTGTCCCGCAGGAGGACGGCAGTCGCAGCTTTGACTGTCACGTGGTTGATGGGGCGCCCGCCATGCGGCTGATCCTGTCTCCGGAAGAAGGCGCAACGCTGGCGCGTCAGCTTTTTGCGCGGGATATGGACGAGCCCGTTCTGCTCACCTCCATCACGCAGGGCTTTGCCTCCCGCATGGCCATGGCCCTGATCATGGAAAGCGGGGCTGCGTATCAGCCACCGAAGCTAATCAAGTCGCCCGCGACGCCGTTGAGTGACCTTCCCGTTCTCAAGATCGAATATGGCTTTGCCATTCCGGATGGCTCCCGCGTGTCCATGACCGTGGAACTGGCGCGTCCCTTTACAGATTCCATCGCCCGGCCGCCGACACGCGTGCCGCAGTCGACAATCGACCAGACGCCGTTTCCAATTGTCGCGGTTCTTGCCGATCAAATGATGCGCCTGGCCGCTCTGGACGACCTGCAGCCCGGATCTGTCATCCAACTGGATGAGGCTTCTGTCGAAAAAGTCGACCTTCGGGCGATCACACCATTCAATTCGACCTCACTGGCCAAAGGCGTCATGGGGGCAGAAAAAGGCATCCGCTCAATCCAGATCCGGGGCGAAGGGTCGATCGACACCGCAGCGATGCAGCCGCCGGCCAGTGAGGCGGAAAGTGCCGACGACGATTTTGACCTCGGTATCGACATGAATTTTGCGCAGCCTGCGCTCGGCTAATTCACGCGTCGGTCTTTTCTTTCGCCTGACAACGGCTTATCGGTGCCCGCATTCCAAGAGTTGAGGGACACCATGCCGCATTTCAGCGAACTGACGCCGCGCCCAGCCGATGCCCTGCTCGGCCTGATGGCCGCCTATCGGGCCGATCCGCGCACGGACAAGATTGATCTCGGGGTTGGCGTTTATCGCGACCAGACCGGTAACACACCGGTCCTTGCTGCGGTCCGCGATGCCGAGCGCCGTCTCGCCGAAACCCAGACCACCAAGGTTTATGAAGGGCCACAAGGCAATCTGGCCTATTGCGAAGCCATTCAGACCATGGTGCGCGGCAGTGATCCGAGCGGCTGCGCAATCACCTTTGCTACCCCCGGCGGCACGGGCGGTCTTTCCCTTGGCATGTCGCTATACCGGCGGACGCGTGAAAACGGCCGGGTATGGATCAGCCGCCCGACATGGCCCAACCACCAGCATATTGCACAGACCGTGGGCCTTCAGGTCGGCAGCTATGGCTACGCCGACGCCACTGATCCGGGCGTGGATCTGGATCGGATGCTGTCCGACCTTGGTGAGGCAAAGCGCGGCGACATGGTTCTGGTTCAAGGCCCCTGCCACAACCCCACCGGCATTGATCTCAGCCACGATCAATGGCTGACGCTTGCAGACTTTTGTCAGGAAAAGGGCCTGCTGCCCCTGATCGACACCGCGTATCATGGCTTCGCCGCGTCCCTTGATGACGATATTGCGGGCGTTCAGGCGTTCTTGCAGAAGTGCGCTGACGTGCTCGTCGTCTATTCCTGCTCGAAGAATTTCGGTCTTTATCGTGAACGCTCTGGCGCGCTGATCGTCCAGACCGATGACGAGAAGTCGCTCGAAGCCGTCCGGACCCATCTCGCCGATGTGGCGCGCGCCATCTATTCCATGCCGCCTGCCCACGGTCCCGCGATCGTTGCGACGATCCTCGGCGACGCCGATCTTCGCAAGGCGTGGACGGAGGAGCTGGCCTCCATGCGCACACGGATGGTTGAACTGCGACGCCAGCTGGCCGCCGCCCTGCAGCCACGCTCGAACAGCTATGACCCGGCGGTTCTGAACGCTCAGAACGGCATGTTCTCACAGCTGCCATTCGTCGAAGGCGGTATCGCCGAACTGCGCGAACGCGGCCTCTACATTCCTGGCAGCGGCCGGCTCAACATTGCTGGCCTGGTCAGTGAGGACATTGATCGGGCAGCGGCGGAAATGAGCGCCTACCTCTAGGCCTCAGACGGCCTCGAAAAGCTGGACGGAGAAATAGTCTTTTGCATCCGTCCAGCTATCAGCCACGCGCCAACCCGTCCGGGCGGCCATGGCGCTGATCTGATCGAGACTGAATTTGCGGGAATTCTCCGTGTGGATGGTCTCGCCCTTGGTAAAATGGATCGTCTGGTCTGCGAGATGGACGTCCTGATCCTTCACACTGACAAGATGCATTTCAATCCGGGATTTTTCATCGTTCCATCGAGCTTCGTGCTGGAAGGCCTCCAGATCGAAATCGGCATCGAGTTCTCGGTTGATCCGCCGTAAAATATTGAGGTTGAAGGCAGCGGTGACCCCCTGTTCATCGTCATAGGCGGGGACCAGTACGTCTTCGCTCTTCCGCAGATCAACGCCGATCAGGAGCATACCATTATCGCCCAAGGTCCGGCGCGCATGGCGCAGGAACCGATCAATCTCGTCATCAGACAGATTGCCGACCGTCGAGCCCGGGAAAAAGCCCACACGACGCCCGGCACCCTCGCCGCGCGGCAGGTCGACCGGGGACAGGAAATCGCCGACCACCGGCGTCACCTGCAGCGTCTCATAATCTGCCTCGAATTGGCGGGCAGTATCATCGAGATAGGCGGACGACACATCGATGGGTACGTACAAGGATGGATCTGACAGCGCATCGAGAATGAGCCGCGTCTTGATCGACGACCCGGCACCATATTCCACCATGACCGCGCCCGGCCCCACATGGTCAGCAACGGCAGACGCACACGCCGTCAGGATCGACCGTTCCGTACGCGTTGGATAATATTCGGGAAGCTCGGTGATTTCTTCAAAGAGGTGCGAGCCTCTTTTGTCATAGAGCCAGCGGCATGGCAGGGATTTCTGCGGCTCGTTCAGGCCGGTCAGCACATCAGCCAGAAACGGATTTTCTGGCAGTCGCGTCTGGTACGTCATTGTCATAGGTCTTTCGCAAGGCGCAGGCCGGAGAACTGCCACCGTTTGTCAGGATGGAAAAAATTGCGGTAGCAGGCGCGGATATGATGGCCCGAGGTGACGCAGGAGCCGCCGCGCAGCACCATCTGCCCGCTCATGAACTTGCCATTATATTCGCCAATTGCGCCCGTCGCAGGCTTGTATTTCGGGTACGGCACAAACGGGCTGGCGGTCCATTCCCACACATCACCGAACATGCCGCAAAGACCATCTGTATGCGAAGTCTTCTGGGCCTTGGGCCGTAGCCGTCCGCTTGGTGCAAAATTGCCCTCAGCCGACCGTCCGCGCGCTGCATGCTCCCACTCAAATTCTGTTGGTAGCCGCGCACCGGCCCAGCTGGCGAACGCATCCGCCTCGTAAAAACTCACGTGACAGACGGGGGCATCGGGATCGACGGGCTGTGCGCCCTTCAGGGTCATCGTCCACCATTCGCCATCGCGCTGGTGCCAATATTCCGGTGCCGTCCAGCCCTGCGCCTGCCGCGCGGCATATCCGTCAGACAGCCAGAGCGATGGTTCGGCGTATCCTCTGGCCTTGATGAACTCGATCCACTCACCATTGGTGACGGCTCGGTTCGCCAGCTGAAAATCACCAAGCAGCACATCGTGGCGCGGTCCTTCGCAATCGAACGCGAATTCCTCGCCGTCATTGCCAATGCTGACCTGCCCTCCCCGCACCGTCACATAGTCAACCGGCGGCGCGTCACTGCTGTCGAATGAAAGTGGTTCTGGGGCGCGATAGGCAGGCAAAAGCGGATTTTGCGCAAAGAGGTGAAGGATGTCCGTCAGGAAGAGTTCCTGATGCTGCTGCTCGTGGGCCAGGCCGAGGGTGACCAGCGCCGACAGCTCCTCATCGGGATCGGCCAGCAGCGCCTCCATGTACGCATCCACATGCGCCCGGTAGTCGAGCACTTTCTCAAGGGCGGGACGGGTCAGCAATCCCCGCTTGGGTCGCGCATGCCGAGGGCCAACCGCGTCGTAGTAGGAATTGAACAGATAGCCAAAATTCTCGTCAAACAGGGCATCCTCACCCAGGCGCGGCAGGACGATGAAGGTCTCGAAAAACCAGGTCGTGTGCGCGAGATGCCATTTGGCGGGACTTGCGTCCTCCATCGACTGGGCCGTGGCGTCCGCATCGGACAGCCCCTTGGCCATGTCACGAGTCACCTGCCGCACATGACGAAACGCATCAATGAGAGACGCAGTATGCTGCTCCAGCGGGTGGTGATTGACACTCATGGCTCGTCTCCTCCCGCCTCACGCACCCTGCCGGGGCCTCCGCGCGGTTTCGAAAGACATAGGTCAAGGACGGCGGGCGTCCACGTCGGGACGTGCATTTTGCTGGGCCATGACGGCCGCATTTCAAACGCTGTAGGAAGACTGGAGCGGGTAACGAGAATCGAACTCGTAACTAAAGCTTGGGAAGCTGCCGTGATACCTTTTCACCATACCCGCTCGGGCCGCCGAAAATCGTCGATCCCACCGGCCATGTCAACTCAAAGAAATTGATTCCTGCGTCACCTTTGCAACCCCACTGGCGAATAGAGCGTAGTTGACTATGGTACGCAGTTCGTTCGCAGAAAGGATGATGCATGGCAGATGGTGCAGTCGCCCTGAAATTCTCAGATCCCCACACGACCGCCAAGGGCGAGGACCGCGCCTGGGTTCCCACGACAACGCTGCGGACGCTGTGGCTGAACACAGGAACGCTGTGCAACATCGCCTGTGAGAACTGTTATATTCAGTCCACCCCCACCAATGACGATCTCGTCTATCTTCGCCGTGAAGAGGCTCTGCCCTATCTGGACGAAGCCCTGACGATGGGCACGCAGGAGATCGGTCTGACGGGCGGCGAGCCCTTCATGAACCCCGATTGCATTGGCATCATCATCGATGCGCTTGATCGCGGCTTTGAAGTCCTCGTGCTGACCAACGCCATGAAGCCGATGATGCGCCCCCGGATAAAAGAAGGACTGCTGGGGATCCCCCACGACCTTCGTGACAGGCTGACGCTCCGTGTATCGCTCGACCACTACACGGCCGCTCTGCATAATGAGGAGCGCGGACCGGGCGCGTTCGATATCGCCGCAGAAGGCCTTGCATGGCTGCGCGATAACGGGTTCCGCATGGCTATTGCCGGCCGCACCATGTGGGGGGAGGACGAAGCCGCTTCCCGCAATGGCTATGAGACATTGATCAGCGATCTGTCTCTGCCCATTGATGCGACAGATCCCAAACAGTTGGTGCTGTTTGCCGAGATGCGCGCGAAGGACGATCCGCCGGAAATCACCACCGCCTGTTGGGGCATTCTGGGCAAGTCGCCTGAGCAGATCATGTGCTCTTCATCACGAATGGTGGTAAAACGAAAAGGCGCCGCAGCGCCGGTCGTACTGTCCTGCACATTGCTGGCCTATGACAGCCGGTTTGAAATGGGCCGCACCCTGAAAGAAGCGGCCCGTCCAGTGTCACTCAATCACAAATGGTGCGCTACATTCTGCGTCCTTGGCGGATCGAGCTGTTCCTGATCCGATCAGGCGCCTCTCAGGAAGTCCATCTTGCCCAAAGGCACGCCGCAGCTGCGCAGGATGCCGTAAGCGGTCGTTGTATGGAAATAGACGTTCGGCAGGATCATGTTCTGAACATAGGCATGGCGGCTGAGCGTCATGTTTTCCTTGCCCACTGGAAAAGTGATGTCTGCTGACGGATCGGCATCGAGGGCATCGGTGTCCAGGCCCTGAATCACTGCATGGGCTTTGCCGACGCGTTCGATCAGTTCGGCAAAGCTTTTCTCATCATCCGTAAACGATGGAATATCAGCGCCAGCAAGGCGGGAGAGACCGCGCGCAGCAATGTCGCACGCAATCTGCGGCTGGCGGATCATTGGCAGCATGTCAGGCACAAGACGCCAGTTGAGGTAGACGCTCTCATCAACGCCTTTTTCAGCGGCGTGGTCAGCCGCTTTCTTTAGCATGTTGGTCAGCGCGCCAAACATCTGGCCGGTCGCCGCATGGGCAATCTGGGATAAAGTATAAGTCATGGACAGTCCTCCGCGACCCGCTTCTGGGTCGGGTGGCGGCTTGCGCGCAGGGGCTCAAGACGTCAACACGAGGGATGAAATAGGCCCGGAGAGATTTTGTGATGAAGGACAACCAGCGCGGCGCGGACGGCCACGAGATCGCCCTTGAGGCACGGCAGGCCACTGACGACCGACTGCATTCGCCTTCCGTGGCCCGCAATTGGGGGCCGATCGTTGAGGCGTTTGGAGAATTGATGCCGGTGGCGGGCCACGTATTGGAGCTGGGATCCGGGACCGGTGAGCATGCGGCCCGACTGTGCGTCGCCTATCCGGATCTGCGCTGGCAGCCGTCCGACCCCGACGCCACATCAAGACGCAGTATTGCGTCTTGGGCCAGCTCCATTCCTGATGGCCGAATGGCCCCGCCTCTGGACATAAGGGCGGATGACACATGGTGGACAAGTCAGAAGGGGCCCACGCCAGACGCTATCGTATCGATCAACATGATTCATATTGCGCCCTGGGCCGCAGCGGAGGGGCTTTTTCACGGTGCCGGGCAGGTCCTTGCCTCTGGGGGCCGCGTCTTTCTCTACGGCCCGTTCAAACGCCATGGCGCAACTGCGGAGAGCAATCTGCGCTTTGATGCGGACCTCAAACGCCGCAATCCGGATTGGGGGGTGCGGGATCTGGACGCGGAGATCGCGCCGCTGGCCCACGCGGCGGGCTTCACGCACATGTCCGTTCGGGACATGCCCGCGAACAATCTGTCCGTGTGCTTTGTCAAAGACTGATGGTCAGGTGAACTGATAGAACCGGACGATGCTGTCGCCGAATACCCGTTCATCGACCAGGATAATGCCAGCCAGGTCGGCAGCGGCCTCCGCTTTGCCCTGCTCAACAACGGCCAGCGCCCCCGGCGCCATCCAGCCACCGGCGACCAGTTCACTCAATGCAGGGTCAACCAGATCCTGCCCATAAGGCGGATCAAGAAAGGCGATGGTGAACGCCTCGCCCAGGCCGCCGGGCTTGGCCCCGAGACTGGTGGCAGAGCGCCGATGGATCCGCGTCGCGCCGTTCAACTGCAACGCCTCCTGATTATCTCTGATCGCGCCGCGTGCGCTCGCAGCCGTCTCGACGAAAAGGCAGAAGCTGCCGCCGCGGGACATCGCCTCAAACCCCAGCGCGCCGGAGCCCGCGAACAGGTCGATGATCCGAACGCCTTCAAGCTCTACATCGTCCCTGTGCATCAGGATGTTGAAGACCGACTCTCGCGTTCGGTCCGTTGTCGGCCGCGTACCGGTACCCTTGGGCGCTACGATAGGCCGTCCCTTGAACTGTCCGCCCACAATCCGCATCAGATGAGGCCCAGCTCGGCAGCACGCTTCTTGCCCAGCTGATCGACGAGCTGCCTGCGCGGCACCTCCTCCACCTCGCCCCGCTTCAGGTTACCGAGCTGGAACGGGCCATAGGAAAGGCGGATGAGCCGGTTCACCTGCAGCCCCAGATGGCGACAGACATTCCGGATCTCGCGGTTCTTCCCCTCATGGATCGAGATGGTCAGCCACACATTGCCGCCCTGTACCTGGTCCAGCACCGCTTCGATCGGGCCATAAGAGACCCCTTCGACGGTGACGCCATCCTTGAGGCGATCAAGCTGGCTCTGGGTGGCGCGGCCATAGGCCCGCACACGATAACGCCGACGCCAACCGGTCGACGGCAGCTCGAGAAAACGCGCCAGTCCGCCGTCAGTCGTGAGAAGCAGCAGGCCTTCTGTATTGAGGTCGAGACGTCCGATCGACACTACCCGAGGCAGGCCCGGTGGCAGGGCCTCAAAGACGGTCGCCCGTCCCTGCGGGTCTTTGTGCGTCGTCACCAGGCCCTCCGGCTTGTGATAGCGCCAGAGCTGGATCTGCGCCTTGCCGCCGACCCGTTCGCCATCAAAGCGGATATCATCTGCCGCCGTGACCTTGGTCGCCGGTGTGCGCACAGTCTGACCATTGACCGTAATACGGCCCTCGCCGATCAGCTTTTCGGCATCGCGGCGTGAGGCAATCCCGGCATGTGCCAGAAATTTGGCAATTCTTTCACCATCCTGCGGTGATTTCTGTGTCTCTTCAGTCATGACGCTGCCCTAGGCGCAATTTTCCTTTTTGCGCAAGAAGACTATTTCCATCACTGCAGCGCCACGATTGGCGATTATATGATGAAAAGATCACGTGTCAGAACACGCGATCGGCGTTACATGTGGACTGTCCGTTGGGGCGGCTTGAGAACGAGGATTGAAATGAAGAAGTTTTTGATTGGCGCCGTTGCTGTTACCGCTTCGCTGGCAATGACGGCCTGTACGACAACAGATCCCTACACAGGGGAACGTAAAGTCTCCAATACTGCCAAAGGCGGCGCCATCGGCGCGGTTGCTGGCGGCGTGATCGGCGCCATCGCTGGCGACGATGAAGCAGCCCTTGCCGGTGCGGCAGCGGGCGCAGCTTTGGGCGCAGGCGTTGGCAACTACATGGACCGTCAGGAGCAGGAGCTCCGTCGCGAGCTCGCCTCGACAGGTGTTCGCGTCCAGCGCAATGGCGACAATATCCGCCTTATCATGCCGGGCAACATCACCTTCCCGACCAACCAGTCATCGGTTCGGCCTGAGTTCTACGCGACGCTGAACTCGGTGAGCAAAGTGCTCGAGAAGTATAACCGCACAAGCGTGCTGGTTGAGGGGCACACCGACAATGTGGGTGCCGATGAATACAACCTCAACCTGTCAATCGCGCGCGCTGAATCCGTTGGCCAGTATCTGGCCGATCAGGGTGTTGCCATACCGCGCATCCGCGCCCTTGGTTATGGCGAAACCCAGCCGATCCAGTCCAACGCGACGGATGAAGGCCGGGCCCAGAACCGCCGGGTGGAAATTCAGCTGAGCCCTGTTCAAAGCTGATCTGCCGGTTCACAGCTTTTGGAAAAGGCGCCCCGCGGGGCGCCTTTTTTGCTTTAGTGTCCATCAACTGAAATAGCAGCGGTAGTAAGGCTCTTTTACAGGCTTACAAAACATCACCACACCCGGCACGAGCTCGCCCCTATATGCCTCAATGTCCGTTTCGGCGGATATTCGGCTATAATCACCAGACGGATCATAAACGAAAGCGATATATTTGTCGTAGAATTCCGGGTGGTAAAAGGCGATACGTTTCGCATCAACGTTCACGCCACAATAACGAAAACCCTGACAGATTTCTTCTGCGGAAGCGCCAGATTCCATCCGCTTTACAGCTTTCTCATAGGCCCCCGACCTCGCCTCAAATATGAGCCGGTCAATAGGATCGGTGGCAAAGTGCCCGAAATAAGCAATGCTGAAGAAAAGGGCGAAAGGCAACAGACCTAACCACCACCTTCTTCTCATCCGAAGGCCGCCCAAAATTAATCCGATTGCCGCTATCAAGACCCAAGTCGCAAGAAGTGGCATTGCAAGAAAAAACCACAAGGGTTCGAACCAGTAGCTCAGGGCGCTACCGGCGGCGGCCACAAGAAAAGTCATCACGGTCAGAATGGTCAATAACCAGGCCCAGACTCTGAGCAATGAGGGGCCTTTTGCCGCCGCTGTCTTTTGCAATGTCATGCCCAGATAAAGACTGGGCTTTGCAGCGAAAATGCGGCGTATCTAAGCTCATGCTCGAGAGACAACCGAAATTACTCCGTGCCCGCCTCACCAGCGACAAGCCCATGACACGGCGCAACGTCGTCACTTTCTGGGTTGGACGTATAGAGCGGAAATAAATTTATGCCTTTGGGCCAGTATCCTCGTTCTTCTGTCCAGGCTTCGGCATAAGCCAGCTTCTTGTCGATCGCACGACGACACTCATCGCTCAGAACGCCATCAAGCTTCGCACTTACGGGGCCAAGTTCGCGGTGCCCCAAACGCTTGGCCGCCTCGACCATATAATAGGCGACGACCGTGGACTCGATATCCTCGCCGATTTTATCGTGCACATCCCAAGCGCAGTCAGCAGCGGTTTTGGACGAGGCACCGGCGATAAGCGCACAATGATTTTTCGCATTGTCGTCGCCATATTGGATCTCCGCCCAAAGCGCCCGCATCTGCTCAGGATCATCGCTAGGGTATTCCATGAAATCAAAATCGAGCAGAATACTTCGTCCAATGTCGTCGAACCGGGTTCGTGGTGTCCGTAGCATCAATTTTTGAGCGATGCCGAACATACGCCGCGAACAGTCATTATAGTGAACCTTCAACAGATCGCGCATTGCCTTTGTCGTTGGATGATCCGGCGAGATTGCCGTCCGCAGAAAGCTATCGTTCGGGTAAAATACTTCAGCATAGCCAGAGTAGCGATAGGCACGTGCCCAGCCGCACTGCCAACGCCAATCCGCTGCTTGACGAATACCCTCCTGCGCATACTGATCATCAAACAGCTGCAACTGATCCCACGTCACCTTCATATTGTGAAAGCGGCTGAAGCGAGTGGGTGACGTCATCTCCATGTCATCGGCGTATGTGCGCAGATACTGGGCATAGCCATTCGTCGTATTGGACGTGACATCAGCGCCCGAACTTTCGCCTGACCGGTTTTTTTGACACCCCTTCCCGTCGAAGACATCAGCGATGCGCCGCCACGCTTCAGGATCATTCGTCAAAAACGCCAGATCAATGAGGAGCATGGCGCGGTCGCAATCCCCCGCGGCCACCGCCTCTTCATAGGCGGGCACCCAGTCGGGCGTGCGCCAGTCCTTTGGCGCAAGGAGCCAATAGGCGAACCCAACCGCCAGCGCCAAAACCACCACCCCCAGCAAATATCTACGCATGCCCGCCCCCCGAAATCGTCCTCAGAGCTTTGCATGCGACTTTCGCCCTGCCAACTAGCTTGAAGGGCATTGCCGCCCATCTCCCCGGCGAAAATACCCCCTTGCACTTAAAATGAACATTGTTCATATTGGTGTTGCCGATGCGATCTTGTCGGTGATGGAGAGCGAAATGCGCAAATTGGTGTCAGTTCTTCCCTTTGGCCGCCTGGACCGGGGCACAGGTGAAATTAGCGGTGTGATGGCCGCGGTGTGCGGTGGCCTGACCTGCCTCACGGTCACCGCGATGGTCTGGCCCGACTATCTGACGACACCGGGCCTGCGCCACCTCTGGGCCCTGATTGATGTGCGGTCGGCGATCACAGCCGGACTTATTGCAACCTACGCCTTTGCCCTGTGGAATATCGCCAATCGCGTCCGAAATCGTGGTGCCGTCATCGGTGTTGGCATGGGTGCTCTGGCCTTTGCTCTTGGCGGACCCGATGCCAAGCCGGTGTCCGCGGGCAGTCCTCTCCTGACCATCGGCCTCGACTGGTTGATCCTCGGCGTGCTGACCACCGGCCCCCTGTTTATCGCCGTTGAAAAAGCGCGACCCTTACGCAGGCGCCAGCCCATTTTCCGGGCCAAGTGGACCACCGATGCGATCTACTTCGTCGTCAATCATTTGCTGGTCGGCGTCTTTGCCATTGTCACCCTCTGGATCGCTTCACACGCTTTCGGTTGGGCCAAAATTGATCGTGTCGCAGCTTGGGTCCAGGCCATGCCGCTCGCTGTGCAGTTCATCGTCATGTGGCTGGTGATCGATTTTGTGTTCTATTGGGGCCACCGCGCTTTTCACGAGCACCGCCTGTTCTGGCGCTTTCATTCCGTCCACCACTCGGCCGAGAAAATGGACTGGCTGGCCAGCTCACGGCTTCATTTTCTCGAATCCCTGTTCACCCGCAGCGCGACCGTCCTGCCGGTCTACCTTCTGGGATTCAGCGATGCCGCCATCGGGATCTATCTTGTCTATATCGGCATTCACGCAACGCTTCTGCACGTCAACGCCGACATCACTTTCGGGCCGTTCGAACACATTATCGTCAGTCCAAAGAACCACCATTGGCACCATGCGAAAGAAGCCGAAGGCGTCAACAAGAACTATGCCTCGCAATTCGCTATCTATGACCGGATTTTCGGCACCTACTACAATCCCGATCATTGGCCCAAAGCCTATGGTGTCATGGCCAATGATGTTCCCCAGAGTTTCAAGGGACAATTGCTTCATCCCTTCACCAAGCGCGACCATACCGGGTGGGCTGCCGCCAAACCGCCACGGCGCAGCTGAGGGCCATGGGCGGACGTCCTGTCCTATCGGGCGCCCGCCGACGATGGACACTGCACCGGCTTATCGTCGATGAGAATGTCATCGATCCAAAGGGTGCGCGGCTCGTCTTCCTGATAGGCCTCCCACCCCAGTTTCAACGTGTCGATATTCGGCATGTCCCACGGAAAATCTGCAGGCTGATGAAGGCAGCCCTGACCCCTCCCATCTACCGTCAGCGCAGGACGGTTTCGACCGTCCACGTCAATGGTCCAGCGATTGGCAGCACCGTCAAATCCAAAAGCGACACAAGCCCACCGACCCGTGGGCAGGACATCATCATCGGCGCCGTGCTGCCAGCAGTCCGACCCCATGGCACCTTCCTTCCAATAAAATTCCGGCGTCTCATAATTGGCCATCATCCGGCTGCCGACAAACGCGCCATCAACCACCACCGGATGCTGTCCGCCATAGCGGAGCATCACCTGATGGCCATCGGCATGCTGACCGCTGGCCTCTATCATCGTCCAATGGACGGGGGTTTCAGGCGTCGCATCGAGCCATAACCAAAAACGCCCAAAAACGGATTCCCTGAGTTCGGCAAATAAGGGCGCGCCAGAGAATAAGAGAAAGCCGGTGGGCTTGCCGCCGGCGCTGGCGATCCTCAGCGATGCGGCCCCACCGTGCGCTTTGGTCCGGTCGACGGTCAGTTCAGCCTCCCCGCTGAATGCCACCGCCAGATCAACGTCGGCTCCTTCGAAATCCTGACAAGCCAGCACGCCCGTGCATGGCAGAGGCTGGGCCGAGATCGCAGGCGACAGCATTCCCCATGACGCCGCCAGCACTGTCAGTATTTTTTTCATCGACAACACCATAAAAAACCCCGCGCCAACATGGCACGGGGTCTGTCGTCAGCCAATAATGGCAGGGCAGATCAGAACGCCTCGGCATCCAGCGCCATGACGCTGTCGGCCCCCGCCTTGACCCGAGCCAAGTGCACCGAGGCTTCCGGCAAAACGCGATCGAAGAAATACCGCGCCGTGATCAGCTTGTTGGCATAATGGGGATCGCTGTCGCCGGATTTCTCATGGGCGACCTTCGCCATCATGGCCCACATATAGCTGTAGGTCATCAGTGCGAAGAGGTGGAGGAAGTCATGAGCCCCGGCCCCGGCGTTATTGGGGTTCGCCATCCCGTTCATGCCGAGCCACTGTATCGCTTCCTGCACCTGCGCCTTGGTCGCCACCATCTTGTCGATCTGGCCGTCGAGATCATCGTTCAGGCCTTTATTGTCCTTCGCCCACTGATCAATATCGGCAAAGAAGGTCTGCCAGTAGCGGCCGCCTTCGGCCATCAGCTTACGGCCGACCAGGTCGAGCGCCTGAATACCGTTGGTCCCTTCGTAGATCATGGTGATCTTGGTGTCGCGGACGAACTGGGACATGCCCCATTCTTCCACATAGCCAGAGCCGCCAAAGACCTGCATCGCGTCGGCCGTTCCCTGGAAGCCCTTATGCGTCTGATACGCTTTGATGATCGGTGTCAGGAGCGCCATGAAATCTGACGCCTTCTGGCGCGTGCCTTCGTCTTCCGCCTTGTGCGACAGGTCTTCCTGCAGCGCCGCCCAGAAGGTCAGCATCCGCGCGCCCTCGACGAATACGCGCGTATCCATCAGCATGCGGCGGACGTCGGGGTGCACGATGATCGGATCCGCGGGCTTGTCCGGCGCCTTGGCACCGGTCAGCGCACGCGACTGCAGCCGGTCGCGAGCAAAGGCCGCAGCGTTCTGGTTGGCGACCTCTGCCTGGGCGAGGCCCTGCAGGCCGACCCCCATGCGGGCTTCGTTCATCATGATGAACATCGCGCGCATGCCCTTGTTTTCCTCGCCGACGAGATAACCGGTAGCGCCATCATAGTTCATGACGCAGGTCGCATTGCCGTGAATGCCCATTTTCTCTTCAAGGCCGCCGCAGCTGACTGCATTGCGATCGCCCAGCGAGCCATCATCACCGACCATGAATTTCGGCACGATAAACAAGGAAATCCCCTTGATCCCTTCCGGTGCGCCTTCAATCCGCGCCAGGACGAGATGGATGATGTTGTCCGACATGTCGTGCTCACCGGCGGAGATCCAGATCTTGGAGCCGGTGATCTTGTAGCTGCCGTCACCCTGAGGCACGGCCTTGGTCCGGATGAGCCCCAGATCGGTACCGCATTGCGGCTCGGTCAGGTTCATGGTGCCGGTCCACTCGCCGGTGGTCATCTTTGGCAGATATTTCTGCTTCTGCTCGTCCGACGCATTGGCGTGGATGGCGCGCCAGGCGCCGCCCGACAGACCGGGGTACATGCCGAACGCCTGATTTGCCGAGGACGTCATCTCGGCCACGCAATAGGCCAGGGTCAGGGGCAGCCCCTGCCCGCCATATTCCGGGTCCATTGCAATGGAGCCGAACCCGTTCTCGCAGAACTGTTGGTACGCGTCCTTGAAGCCAGTCGGGGTGGTCACCGACCCGTCAGGCATCCGCGTACAGCCTTCCTTGTCACCAATGACGTTCAGCGGCGTCAGCACATCCCGATGCCATTTGCCGCTTTCTTCGAGAAAGGCGTCGATCACGTCCGGCGTCGCATCCGCGAAGCCCGGCAGGTTCGAATACGTCTGTAGGTTCAATACATCATGCAGGAGGAATTGCATGTCACGGACGGGAGGATTGTAGATGGGCATGGGCGTTTTCCTTTACCCGCTACCGGTCTTTCGCCGACCGGTGCGAAACGATTATTTGCTTTTCCGTCCGAACCTAATCACTTTTCCTGCTAGTAGCAAAGATGACCGGTCGGCGCGGTTGCGGCGTTTATGCCGCGAAACGACGAGAATGGCACGCTGATCACTGCAGGATTGCGATCAGGTTAAGCAAAGTTAGCAATTTGTTAAAAGCACGGGTTCACGTTAACCGCGAAACAGAATATCGCTGACGCGTACGGATTGCGTCCGTGGTAAAAGACAAGACCGTTAGAGGCTTTAAGAGGGCGGCACATGAAGTCGAATGTCCCGTGGAGTGTTAAGGGTATTGACCCCGAAGCCCGCGTCGTTGCGAAAGAAGCGGCGAAAAAAGCTGGTATGACACTCGGCGAATGGATGACCTCCATGATCAATGAGGTCGGACCCGAAGGTGTGCCAACAGAGAAAACGGCCGACACGACGGACAGCCCGCCAAAGACGGGTGTGGCCCCGGAGCAGCTGCGGGCTGTTGTCGACAGCCTCAACCGGCTGAATGAGCGCCTCAAGGCGACAGAGGAAAACCTCAAGAAAACCGAGGACAAGTCGCGCCAGGCCGTGGGCGGGCTGAATCATGGGCTGGAGACCGTCTTTGAACGGCTCAAGCGAATCGAAAAGGCGCGCGAAGCGGGCACCTCCCCGGACATTGTCGACCGGGTGGAGAAACTTGAAACCTCTGACGCCGACCGCGAACGGATTGAAAGTCTCAGGGCCCTCGAACGCGCCCTGACCCAGATGATCGATCAGTTCGAATCAACGCGGAACGAGGCAATCTCCCGAGTTGCGAAGAACGAAGAGGCGGTCGCCCGCCTTGATGCCCGCGTTGACGATATCGACACGCGCATGGCGGCCCAGTTCCAGGAAGTGCATGACGCCATGGAAACGGTCGGGCAGCAGCTCGACCAGACCGAGCGGACAGCAAAAGCCGTCATGCTGGAAGCCAGGGAAGCGGCCAACTCGACCGACGAGGAATTTGTCGAGCGCACCGGCAAGAAGCTCCAGCTGCTTGGCAATGAGATCAAACGGTCGGGCGACCAGATCGCTGCCGTCGAACAGATGGTTTCGTCCCTGTCGAACAAGATTGAGGATGCAGAGCGCCGGTCAGCCGAAGGAATCGCGGAAATTGCCGTCGACCTGACATCACTGCGTGATGAGTTTGCCCAAGGGCAGGAAGCGGCCAGCGCCAGCGAGGATCTGCGTCGGGCTACCGCCGATGCGGAGGAGACCGTCGCAACACTGCAACGCTCCTATGACGAAATGCTGGCCCGGCTCGAAGGCCGGTCCCTGCCGGCGGACGAGGCGGACGGTTCTGAGGACGATGACGCCGGTGAGGCGGAGGCCCCTGCCGCGGCAGCATTGGCCGCAGCGCCCGAGCAGGTTTCATCACCCGCCGATGACTTCAACGAGGCTGGCGGTGAAGATGAATTTGACGCTGTCTTTGGCGGCGCCGGTGCGTCCGGGGCGCCGACCACGGTAGAAGATGAGCCAGATGACGCGCCAGCTCATGCTGCGGCAATAGCAATTGGCGAGGCGGAACCTGCGGCAACGACCGAGGAGACGCCAGCGGACGATACGCCCAAGCCGCTGACGGCGCGCGAAAAAATCCTTGCTGCTGCCAAGGCGCGTAAGGAACGTCTGGAACGCGAGAACGCGGCTGAACAACAGGCCGATGCGCCTGACGAAGGCATGCCTGCGGAAATCATCGCTGAAGACACGCCGTTCACCGCGACAGACGAACCGACAGTTCATACCGAGGATGACGAGACTGACACTGCCCAGAACCGCAAACTCGGCCTGCCACTCGTGGCGCTGTTGGCCGTATTGCTGGCCGCCATGATCGGCGGCGCGGTGATCTTCTTCGGCGCGAGCCAACAGGAGACGACGTCGACCGAACAGACCTCGACGAGTGACCCGGCCAACGAGCCGGCACCGGTGGCGGCCAAGTCGCCACGGACCGAGAGCGAGAGCACCTCATCGCGCGCAACCGTCAATGAAGGCGGGATCGATGGCAGCGCGCTTTATGCTCGCGGCAAGATGCTGCTGAACAATGCCACCTCTGACAGCGATCGCTCAGAGGCGTTTGCAGCATTCCAGGAAGCGGCTTTTGCCGGTTACGTTCCCGCGCAGTACCGTCTGGGCGACATGTATTTTAATGGCCTTGGCACGTCGCAAAACCTGCCTGCAGCCAAAAAATGGTTCACCGATGCGGCCCTGTCCGGCAATGCGGCAGCCATGCACCGCCTTGGCACGCTGGCGATCAATGAAGATTTTGAGGGCGAAGATATCGACCTCGCCATCGAATGGTTTTCACGCGCCGCCGACTATGGCGTGATCGATAGCATGTACAATCTGGGCTACCTCTACGACCCGTCGGTCAATCGCCTACCCGTCGATATGCGCGATGCTGCCAAATCCTATCGCTGGTATATGCTGGCATCCCGTCAGGGGGACCCGCAGGCACCAATTGATGGGGCGAATGTGGCAGTGAATCTGGACCAGGCCGTGCTCGACCGGATTGATGCCGAGGTCGCCAACTGGCGCCCGGTTCCTTTCGATCCAGCCGTGAATGACGGCCTGCAACTCGTCGAGTAGCGACCAGCCAGCCCTCGTTCAGGTGGTGATGAACTGACGCTTGCCGTCAGTCAGCACCACTGCTGTCAACTTTGATGTCCAGACGGCACCGGTATCGACATTGATCCGCCATGCGAGATTGTCGACTTTCTTCACCGGCGTGTGCCCGTGCACGATGATGTGATCGGGGAATTTGCCTTCGCCTTCGGCAAAGAACGGGTCGCGGATCCATAAGAGATCCCGCTCGATCTGTTCGTCCAGCCCGCGCGACGGGTCAACACCCGCATGGACAAAGACATAGGGCCCGGCATCAAACCGCGTGGGCAGCGACATCAGAAAGTCGAAATGGGTGTCAGGCAGGGCCGCGGCCAGCTCCCTCTGTGTCTTGTCGAGGTCGTAGGGAAAGTCGAGCTTCACCCCGTAGCTGTCCAGCGTCTGCTCGCCGCCCCATTCAACCCACCCCTCAGCTCCCTCGCCCACGGCGAGAAAATCGAGCATGGCCTGTTCGTGATTGCCGCGCAGGAAAACGGTGCCCGGCCGTTCCAAAGCCAGCGCGGTCAGCGTTTCGATCACGCCGCGGCTGTCGGGGCCGCGATCAACATAATCGCCCAGAAAAACCAGCCGATAAGGCTTCGTCCCCATCTTGCGCTCAATCTTGGCCAACAGCTTCTGCAGCAGCGTGTTACAGCCGTGAATGTCGCCAATAGCGACCAGTGCCTCTTCGGGCGGGGCGGGGGTAATATCTGTCATGAGCTCCTGCACATAGGGAGTATGCGTCATGGCGTCGAGGTTCCAGTCAAATGCGTGGGTACAAACAGGCGCAAACGCGGTCATCCGTTGGCAGGATCGATGATTTGGCCTAAGGCCAAGGGCGCCTACGGTTTGTTGGAGGATGTGAGATGACGATCGCCGTGACAGGCGCTGCTGGCTATCTTGGCACTCACATGCTGCTCGGCCTCCATGATCGCGGTGAAAACGTTCTCGCCGTCGCTCAGACCGATGACATCATCCCGTATCTGCGCACCAAAATGCCCAATATCCGGCTGCCCCGGGAAGACGCGGACAGTCTCGCCGATCAATTCCGTCAGCATGACGTCCACCACGTGATCCATTTTGCTGGCGAGAGCACGATCACGGATTCCCTGATCGATCCACTGGCGGCCTTTGACCAGATTTTGGGCTCGACCCTCACCGTGCTGAAGGCGGCGAAAGCGGCAAGTGTCGAGCATTTCGTTTTCTCGTCCACGGCCTCGGTTTACGGTGTGCCGCAACGCATGCCGATCCAGGAAGAAGCACCGCTGAGCCCCATCTCACCTTTCGGTGCAGCGATGGCGATGGCGGAACGCATGGTGACGGATGTCTGTCGGCCTGCCGCCATTTCGACCGCGGTGCTGCGGTATTTCAACGTGGCCGGCGCCGATCCCAAAGGGCGGGCCGGTGAAGGCGGTCACCCGCGACATTTGATCAAAGCAGCGGCGCAGATTGCGACCGGTATTCTCGACGAGTCGCTGAAAATCTATGGCGACGACTATGAGACGCCGGACGGCACGGCCATTCGTGACTATCTGCACGTCTCCGACATGGCAGACGCCCACGCCGCGGCCATGGACTATCTGATCCGCGGCGGTCGCTCGGTGATTCTGAATTGCGGATACGGCGAAGGCTATTCGGTCCGCGAAGTGATAGATGCCGTCGAAAAAGTGATGGGTCATGAGATGCCAACAACCGTCGCCCCACGACGCGCCGGCGATCCGCCACAGCTCATTGCCGACAATGCCGGGATCCGCACGACGCTGGGCTGGACCCCCCGTTATGATGATATTGACCTTATTGTACGTACAGCTATCGACTGGGAACGAAAATCGAGGCTCGCAATCTGATATGTCATATGCCCAGTTCTGGCGCATCAACGCAGTGGTCATCCTTGTCCTGGTCACGATTGTCAGCCTGACCCCTGATCCGGAAAAAATCGGCAAAGTGATGGACTGGTCCGCCTGGATCGCGGCCCTTGTGCTCGGTGATCCCATGAGCGGGGACAAGGTCTCTCACTTCATGGCGTACGGCGCCTTGGGATTTTTCTCGACGCTCGGGTTCACCACCGCCAAACGCCAGGCTGGCTTGGTGTTTCTTGCCCTGCTCGGCTACGGCCTCCTGATGGAAGTCTGTCAGGGCATGTTCACATCAACGCGGACAAGCGATGCGCTTGATTTCCTCGCCAACAATCTCGGCGCATTGAGCGGCATCCTTGGGGCGCTCGTGGTCCGTGCCTTGGTGCAGCATTACGGCATTCATATCAGGACACCGGTTATTCGATGACCCACGCCCTTATCGTTATTCCCGCACGCTACGGCTCCACGCGCCTGCCGGCCAAGCCTCTGCTCGCCGATACCGGCAAGCCGCTCATTCAGCATACGGTAGAAGCCGCTTCGGCCGTCAAGGGCGCTGAAGTGGTGGTGGCCACAGACGACCAGCGTATTGTCGATGCGGTGACGGCATTCGGCGCGCGGGCTGTCATGACAGACCCCAACCATCCCAGCGGCACCGATCGGGTCGCCGAAGCGGCACGCGACAGCAAGGCGGATATCGTTGTGAATGTGCAGGGCGACGAGCCGGAGATCGAGCCGGAGAATATCGCCGCGCTGATCGAGGCCCATGCCCGAACACAACAGACAGATCGCCCGGCCTTTGCGTCAACGCTCGTCTGTCCGTTCCCCGACCATGCAAATCCTGATGATCCGAATACGGTGAAAGCGGTGTTGAGCCAGCCTGACCCGGCCGGAGTTCGCTCGGCCCTTTATTTCTCGCGCAGCCGCGTCCCCTTTCCGCGATCGGGCGATGGGGCACCCTTTCTACATTTGGGCATCTATGCCTTCACGCCTGAGGGCCTGCAGTCCTTCCCGTCGCTGAACCGCACGCCGCTGGAAAACACAGAGTCCCTCGAACAGCTTCGTATTCTGGAGCATGGCCACCGCATCGCCGTGGCTATTGTGCCGCGCGCCGCACCGGGCATTGATACCCGTGCAGACTATGATGCCTTCGTTGCCCGGTATCGGTCGCGCAACTAGCCCTATTGTGGGGGACAGACAGGCGTGCGCAGTGGCGTGTAGTCACTCACCGCGTATAGATCGATTGTGCGCTCCGGTCGTCCCCGGCGGGTGGCCTTCAGGTCGACAAAGCTCTGGCCCATGGGCTCAATCTCGGCAAAGCCTGCATACATGCACAGAAGGCTCGACCATTGGGTGGCGAGCAGATACCGCTCTCCGGCTTGTGCCTCGAACCCCATCGCATATTCGTAGGTATTGTCCGGCTGACCGTTCAGATCGAACACCATCAGCGGCACATCGTCATGGCGCCATTCCCAGGTGAGGTGCGCAGCGATCTCGCGCTCATCAACGATAATAGCGTCAAATCCCTCCGCGGCCGCTCTCAGCTGCGCCGCCGTCTCGTCCCAACCGCGCAGGCGTTTGACTTCGTTCGACATGCCGAGACGATCGGCCAGAGCGAAATTGAGCGACAGCACGGTGAAAAACAGGCCGACGGCGACATGCAGAGCCGTAGCAGCCCAAAGCCCCCACCGCGCGCGCCAGCGTAAGAGCCATGCCGTCACAAGGATGCTGGCCGCCGGGTACGCCGCCATTGCCCAATTGGCATGCGCGCGGGACAGCAAAGCCTGCACACAGATGATCAGCAGCGGCGGCAGAGCAAAACACAGGAGCAACAAATCAGCGGGGCGCTTCTCACCAGCGCCGCGCAGGCGTGCACCGAGCGTGACGATGCCGGCAAGGAAAGCACCGAACAGGATCGGCCCGAAAACCCCGAACTGGGCACCGACGAAATCAAGCAATGAGCCGGGGTTCAGCAGATTGCCGTCCCAATGGGCATTGTCCGCGGTGTGGTTGAGCGTCTGCATCCCATGGGTGATGTTCCAGACGATGTTCGGTGCAAAGATCAGGGCGGCCAGGGCGACGGCGAAAAGGCCGGGCTTCAGCGGCATGCCGCGGCGCTCGTCCCGGACGATCAGCAGAGACAGGCCCCATCCGATGGCGAAATATATCATCGCATATTTCGACAGCATGCCGAGGCCGAGCGCGACGCCAAGCCCGAGCGCATTGCGCCGCGCGTTGAAGGGACCATCGTGGTAGAGGCTGACAAGGAAATGCAGGGCCATCGACCAGAAGAACAGAAGCGGGATATCTGTCGACATGATCGTGGCGCCGAGCATCACCGCCGGTAGGAACAACCATAAGAGCGCGGCCCAGACGCCGACACCATCGCCATAGAGCCGTCGCCCTGTTGCAAACAGGAACATCGCCGTGCCGCCGATAAAGATCGGACTGAGGAAACGCACTGACCAGGTCCAATCCCCGAAAATTGCCGTGGGCAAGGCAATCGACCACGCGATCATGGGCGGCTTGGAATAATAGCCAAAGTCGAGGTCACGCGACCAGAACCAGTATTGTGCCTCATCCGGCCCCAGGCTCGTCTGATAGAAGAAGAGCAGAATGAGCCGGAGAAGCGTGACGGCGGTGACAAGCCCGAGCACGACCTCGACGGGCCGGTCTTCGAGAACGGTACGGGCACGAATGAAGGGGGATAACGTCATTTCAGGCGGTACAGGGTCAGTCGCATGTCTTCGCTGTTCGAGTAATTGTAGCCCGTCAGACTATCGACGGCGACCGCTGTCCGACCGGCGGGCAGAGCCTCGAGAAATGCGTCACGTTCCCGGTCTTCGACGACAACGGCGCGCCCTTGCGCCGCAATGATCCAGACGGCGGCTTCCTGCGGCGTCAACAATCGTGTCGGGGTACCGAGCGTGAACACGGCAGAGGGCTCGTGATAGCCCACAAGCGCGATTGGGCCTGTGTCGTCGCGAAGCGGATGCGCTTCGTTCCGGTCGAGCATCTCCGCCAGACGGGGGGTCAGCAGCAGCTGGTCGAGAGTCGGCAGGACGCCTTCAAACGTGACCCACGCAAATATGCCGCTCGCCAGGACGGCAGAAGTCAGTGCGGGGATCAATTTTGACCGCAGCGAGAAACTGGCCGCGACCAGGGTGACGCCCAAAATCACGACGGCGGCCGTGTAGTGCCAGGCATTCACCCCTTCTGACGAATAGGTCTTGGCCAGGTAGATGATCCCGAATGCCGCCAGCGCACCGACAAATGCATAGAGCAGCGCCCCAGCCCACCGCAGCAACGGGAACTGACCAGCCTTGACCGAGGTCAGGAAGGCCCCGATCAGCAGGGCCAGGGCGGGATACAGAACCATCGGGTAATGCGGCAGCTTGGTGGATGTCAGCTCGAACACCAGAAAGCCCGGCAGAAGCCATGACAGGCAGAACAGGACCGCGCCGTCGCGCCAGCGCGGGATCGCCGATCGCATGGCCGCCGGAATGAACAGGGCCGCCGGCCAGAACATCAGCCACAGCGCAATGAAATGATAGCCGAACGGGCCGCCATGGCGTTCCTGACCGGTCGTGATCTTGCCGAGCATGTCGGTGCCGACCGCTTCCGCGTAAAATCGTCCGTCGGTCACAATACCAATCGCAATGGCCCAGGGCGCGACCATAAGGGCGAGGATTGCGACGCCCATAACGGGGCGGAGGCGTTTGAGCCAGCTCAGGCCGGCGCCGGTCAGTTTCGAGCCGGCGATCATGCCGCCCACGGTGAACACGCCAATCATCGGGGCAATTGGGCCTTTGACCAGTATGCCCACACCAATCGCGACCCAGAACGCTATGGCGGTGCGCAGCACACGCCTGCCTTCTCGCGCGACGATCAGTCGGGCAAGAGCCGCCTGCATCGCACACACACACGCCAACAGCGTGGCGTCCGTCTTGGCGATCGATCCCTCCCCCGCCAGGACGGGAGCCGAGACAAGCAGCACCGCGCCCAGAAAGGCAGCAGATCGGCCAAACAGCGAACAACCTGCAAAATACGTGAATAGACCAGCCAGCGCGACGGCAATGAGACTTGGCAGACGATAGGCCCAGAGCGGGCGGTCTTCCACATCAGCAAAAAGTTGCACAGAAGCAGACTGGATCCAGTAGATGCCGACGGGCTTCTTGTTCCGCTCCTCATCCTGATAGCGGATCCGGACGTAGTCTCCCGTCTCGATCATCTGGGTCGTGGCCTGGATGAACCGGCTCTCGTCCCGGTCGAGGGGCGGTACGGTCAGGAGACCGGACAGGGCCACAAGGATGGCGAACAACAGGATGAGGATGATGTGCCCACCCGATGGTGCCTGCCTTTGCCCCTTGCCCACAACGATTGCCACACGCACCCCAAATGCCACTCTATGTAGGGTCTCGTAACCGGTTGTGATCGGTTTGGCGAGAGCGGGCAGCGCCGCAAAGCCCCCTATCTCCGCATTGTTTCCAGTGTGACGACCGGGACGGTACAGCACGGGCTTCACAAAAAAGGGCGCGCCTTTCGCCCAGAAATGCGTTAGGCCGCCCGCCATGATTGATACCCCTGCTCCCCTTTACGGCCTGCCCGATCGCAGCAATGCATCTCCTGCCGTGTCTGTTGTCGTCCCCATGCATAATGAGGAGGGCAATGCGGTCGTCCTCGTGCGTGAAATTGCCAAAGCGCTCGACGGCCATGATTTTGAGATCATCACTGTCGATGACGCCTCCACCGATGCGACCCAGGGCAATCTGGCGGCGGCCCGCACCGAAATTCCGCAATTGCGTGTTCTGGCGCATGCTCACAACGCCGGTCAGAGCCGGGCCGTGCGCACCGGGATCCTGGCGGCGCGGGCGCCGATCATCGCGACACTGGACGGCGATGGACAGAATCCGCCGGGCGAAATTCCCGCGATGATCGCCCAATTGACGCGCGATGGGGCGCCCGCTCTCCTGTCCATGGTCGCTGGCGAACGCCAGAAACGCCAGGACAGTCAGGCCAAGCTGCTGGCGTCTCGCTGGGCGAATGGCATCCGGAAATCACTGTTGAAAGACGACGCCAACGACACGGGATGCGGCCTCAAGGTGTTTTATCGCGACGCCTTTTTACGGCTTCCGTATTTCGACCATATCCACCGCTATCTGCCGGCTTTGATGACGCGGGAAGGCTATGAGGTCGAATTTGCGCCCGTTTCCCACCGCTCCCGCGAACATGGTCAATCAAAATATACAAATTTTGGCCGCGCAGCAGTAGCGATCCGGGATCTTATAGGCGTAACATGGCTTATCGCCCGGTCTCGCAAACCTGTGGCGATTAAGGAACTGTAGCCGGTGGGGGAGGACTGACCGATGGGTAGAGGCGATATTAGTGTGGCGCCCGTGCCGGGTCTGCAGTACGGTAAAGGACGTCGCGAGGGGAAGTCCAATATGTTTTCCATGATCCCATTACTGGTTGTCAGCCTGATCCTGTTCACCGTTGGACGGTTTGCAGGCGGCGAAGGCTGGACTGATACTGAATTCTTCACGCTCACCATGGTGTCGGGTGACTATTGGCGCGTGAGCATGGGCCATGCGTTCATCATTCTGTCGATGGGCTTCCTGTTCATCGAGCTGTTGCGGGCGACCAAAACGGGCACGGATTCACTGGTCAATCACGCCCTGTCGGCGCTCCTGTTCATCGCTACGCTTTTGCTGTTCATCATTGTGCCGGGCTATGGCAATTCGATCTTCTTCATCTTCATGTCGATGACGTTCCTCGACTTCATGGCTGGCTTCATTGTCACCACTGTCACGGCAAGACGTGATTTCGGCGTGACTGGCTAATCATCTTTTCTTTTCAAGTCTTTCGATAAAGCCCGCCGGTTAGTGTTACCGGCGGGCTTTATTGCTTCAGATAGCCGCAATTTTCGGCATTCGTACCTATTTGGGACAACCCTGCCGCGAATATTTCAGGCTTCTTTTACGTCACCCGCCATATAGTCGTCCCTGAAACGTCGAAGCGAACGCCACTCGTCCCCTAGGGGGCGCTCGCTCTCACAGGCAAGGACCGCGGAATGACGACCATTCAAACCGTTGAGGCAGAAACACTCAAGCTCGCCCTTGAGGCTGCTGGCCAAGCCATGTTCGACCTGGATCCAACCGATCGCGAAATGCGCTGGGCAGATCCGGACGCGGCCCGCGACCTCTTTGGCCTTGACCACGATATCAACGGCGAAGACGACCTCCTTGCCCTCCTCGACGAAGAATTCATCACCCAGCGCCAATCGGCTCTCGATGCCGCCCAGGAAGCCAATACCAGCTACTCCCTTGAGTATCGCCTCGGCCCGGATGCCGGCAATCGGTGGGTCGAAGAGCGCGGCATGTGGATGGCTTATGGCGACACCAAGCGCCTCGTCGGCGTCATCCGTCTGATTGACGACCAGAAACAGCGTGAAGCGCGCCTGTCCTACCTCGCCTGCTATGATGAGCTGACAGGCCAGTTGAACCGGGCCCGCTGCAAGGAACTGATTGGCGAGACACTCGACGCTGTCCGGCAGGGCACGCGCCAGGGCGCCCTCCTCCTCGTCGGCATCGACAATGTCGGCGGCATCAACAGCGACTTCGGCTTCGATATTGCGGACCAGGTGATCGTCGAGGTTGCTGATCGTATTGCTGCATCGCTGGGCCAGAAAGGCGTTTTCGGCCGGGTCGCCGGTACGAAATTCAGCATCATCCTGAATGAGGGCACAGCGGAAGCCATCGTGACCCAGGCCCGCACCGTGATGAATGCGATGCGCGAGCAGGTGGTGATGACGCGCGCCGGCGGTATCGGCGTCTCTGTCTGCGTCGGCGCGACATTGCTCGACAGCCAGGCGTCCTCCAGCATCGCCATGGCAGAAACCGAAGCCGCCTTTGATCAGGCCCGCCGCAAAGGTCCATCAAGCTTCGAGATGTTCAGCGAAACGACGGAGACTGTTTCCCGTCGCCGCCAGAACACGGAAATGTCAGACGTCATTCTGACCGCCTTGAATGAGCGCCGTGTCTATCTTGCCTACCAGCCGATCGTGCCGGATGTTCACGCGCCCTGCACCAAATATGAGTGTCTGATCCGCATGCGCGGTGAGGACGGTCAGGAAATACCGGCACCGGCCTTTATCCCGACCGCTGAACGTCTGGGCCTGGTCCACCTGCTGGACCGCCGGGTCCTCGAACTGGCCACGCAGGCGCTGCTGATCGAGCCGACCATTGCCCTGAACGTCAACCTGTCATGGGAAACGGTGAAAGATCCGGTCTGGGCAGAAGGCTACCTGTCACATCTGCGCGCCAACCGCCGGGTCTGTGACCGCCTGACCATTGAACTGACCGAGACCCAAGCCGTTGATGCCATTGACGCCTCGATCGAGTTTGTCTCGGCAATCAAGGATTTCGGCTGTGACTTCGCGATTGATGATTTTGGCGCGGGCTACACCTCGTTCCGGAACCTCAAAGCGCTCGACATCGATATTCTGAAAATCGACGGCTCTTTCGTATCCGGCATTTCCTCCTCGCGCGAGAACCAGATCATTGTGCGCACGCTTCTTGATCTGGCGCGTAATTTCGGGATGAAGACTGTGGCCGAATGGGTCGACAATGAAAGCGATGCGACTCTGCTCAAGGCATTGGGCGTCGACTACCTTCAAGGCTTCTATCTTGGCAAACCCGAACAGCGGCCGGAATGGTCTGCGCCGACCCGCGCAGAACCCGAACAGCAGGCCTGGCGCACTGGTTGATTGTCGATAATTTATCGTTCCGCCAGATACGTGCAACCAGGCGGAGCGGAATCCTGCTCCAAGAGACGCAGATCTGGACCGAAAAGCCAAGTTATCGATGATTATCAATTATTTGGCCGCAGCACGACACTGCGCTGAAACATGTTCGAATGGTGCGGCGCAGCAACGAATTTTCTTGTCATGGATGTGTCATGTGGCGTAAACCATGGATAACGAGCCGCCCGTAAGAGGCGGCCGGGGATGAAACGGCCCTCGTAATTGAGACGCACCTATGGGCAGGTGTTGCCTCAACCGAAAATGAGACACCGCGCTTTTCAGGTGGGCGCGGTGTTTCTATCTCGGATGGCCGTTTTACGTTACTTATAGTAGACCTCGACAGCGCGCTGGCCCCCCTCCGGCTGCGCTGTCGTTTTCCCCCAAAAGGGGGAGTTTCCTCCCCCCACTACCGTCAATCGTTGAACGTCAGGTCGCCGATGCGGACATCGCCGTCGCCTTTGACGGATACGGTCCCCTCATAATCCTTGATATCGACATCGCCTGAACCGGCGACACGAATATCGGGATTGGTCGCGACGCCGCCAAAAGACACATCACCACCGCCATTGATTCGCACGCTGAAGTTTTCAGCACGACCATGTCCGATATCGACATCACCGCTGCCATTGATGCGGATGCTGGCTGGGCCATTGACCTCATCTGCCTCGACATCGCCTGAACCGTTGATGCCAATCTCCAGGGCATTTGCAATCGTGCCCATGGAGACATCACCTGAGCCTGAGATCCGCACATCGACAGAGCCGCCGATCGTTCCCGTTTCCACATCACCAGAGCCGGAGACATGCACGGAAAAATCACTGCTGATGTCGCCAAGCTCGACATCGCCGGAACCGGAGATGCGGATGGCTGTCGATCCGGCATTGGCCGCCATCAGCGAACCAGACCCCGCAATGGACACACTCAGATCGCCAGACACATCACCTGCTGTCAGTTCCCCCATACCGGCAATGCCAAAGGCTGCCGACTCGGTCCGCCCCAGCGTGCCATAGGCTTCATAAAGGCCGCCCATGGACACATCGCCCATATCATCGGTCGCGGTGATGATGAGCGCAGCCTCATCAATGGACAGATCGCCGCCCTCCGGCAGCCGGACCGTGATTGTCGGATAGTCGCTCAGAAACTCAGCGAATTTCTCCTGGGAGTCCTTGCTCGATGTCCAGTGCCAGCCCTTCTTCTGCCATGGGCTGCCTTTGCGATAGAGCTCTTTCACCGCTTTTCGATCGCCGGTCAGGCTGACCGTGCCATCGCGTTCGGTCAATTCAAGCGGACCGCCATCGGCTGCACCGGTCATGCTGACGGTCAGCACATCGCCGCCCGTTTCCACAATCAGTGTGCCAACAAACCCTGCGAGACTGAACTCGTTCGCCCCGTCAAAGCGCTGTTCTGCCTGTTGCACTGGCGCCGCCGTCGCGGCGAGGCCCAACAGGGCAATCGCGGCCGAGCCCGCCAGAAGTGTATTGACTGAATTCCGGATCATGTCCGACTACCTTTCTTTATCGATATTCAATATATACTACACGTCGATGGCGTTTAAAGACCGGCAGGGCAAAATTTTGCAGCGGCTCAAGCTGACGCATTGCCCAAGCGGTCACCGGGGGGCAAAAGCGCAGGCATGAACCGGTACCTCCTCCTCCTCCCGCTCGCTGTCTTTGTCGTGATCGGCTTTTTTGCCGTTCGTGGGCTGACACTGGACCAGTCCACCCAACCCTCGACGCTGATCGACCGGGCAGCACCGGAATTTGCGCTCCTGCCTCTTCCCGGGCTTGGTGCCGGTCTCAGTTCCGACGACCTCACGGGGCAGATCAGTCTCGTCAATGTGTTCGGCTCCTGGTGCGTGATGTGTCACGTGGAGCACCCGTTCCTGATGGAGTTGCAGGCGCAGGGCGACATCGAGATCTACGGCATCAACTGGATGGATACGCCGGAGCGCGGGGCCGCTTGGCTGGCCGAGCACGGCAATCCCTATGACAAGGTCGGCAATGACGAGACCAGCCGCACTGTCGTCAATTTTGGTGTGACCGGCGCGCCGGAAACTTTCCTTGTCGATCAGACCGGTATCATCCGCTTTCGCCATCAGGGTCCCCTGACGCGGGAAGTTTGGGAGCGGTCGGTGCGGCCGCTGATTGCCGAATTGCGCGCAAAATAGCGCGCCAAGCGCTGACAAACGTGCCAAGACCGCTTACCACATATTCACTGCGCAGTTGGTTCCGTCCAAGCGCCGTGTCCTATAAGAGACGTTGTGGGATTTGGGTTCGGGTAGAGTTTTGAGGGATAGACACGTGAGCAAACGGTATCTTCTGGGTCTGGGCGCCCTCCTCTGCGCTGTGGCAGCGCCAATGACGGCAGCAGCCCAACAGGTGGGAGAACGCGTGGCCGCCGTGGTCAATGACGACCCGATCTCTACGTTTGATATCGAGCAGCGCATGCGCTTGATGATTGCGACGCAAGGCCTGCAGGTGCCTGACGAAGCGCTGCCGCAGCTGCGTCGTCAGATCTTGCAGGAACTGGTCGAAGAACAGCTGAAGCTGCAGGAAGCTGAGCGTTTTGACCTCGTCATTACCGATGATGAACTGCAGGAAGACCTGGCCCGTATCGCCGCGTCCGGCGGCGGATCAGTCGAGTCCCTGCAACAGGATCTTGCCCGTCAAGGCATCTCTATTTCCACGCTGCAGCAGAAACTGCGTGCTGAAATAGCCTGGGAGCGTCTGGTCCGCGGACGCTATGGCGCGCGCGTCAATGTCACCGATCAGGAGGTCGACGACACGCTGAACCAGCTGCGCACAGATGTGCAGCAGGACCAGTACCTGATTTCCGAGATCTGCCTGCCCATGGAAACCCAGGAACAGGCCGATCAGATGTACACGATCGCCATGCAGATGATTGAACAGATGCGCCAGGGTGCGCCGTTCCGGGCCTTAGCCCAGCAATATTCGGCCTGCCCCTCCGCCGCGCGCGGTGGCGATCTGGGCTGGATGCTGTCCACCGACCTCGACCCTGAACTCTCAGACATTGTCACGCGTCTTGGCGTCGGGAATATTTCCCGTCCGATCGCCAATGACGGCATGCTGAAGATGCTGGCCGTGCGCCAGAAGCGCGATCCGGCTCAGCCTGGTGAGCCGGGCTATGAAGTCGCCTATGCCGGCGCCGATGCCTCGCTGGGCGAGGAAAAGGCCGCGGCCGCGTTCAAGAAGCTGGCATCCGCCAACCCCTGCACCGGCAACGCGCTCAGCGCGGATGTGGGCGAGGGTGTCGGCGTCACGATCCTGCCCATGCTGCCCGAGAGCGCGTTCCAGACGGTGTTCCACGATGTCCTTGCTGGGCTGAAGGTGGGACAGGTCTCAGAGGTCGTTGAAAGTGAAGGGGCCTATCACGCCGTGATGCTGTGCGAGAAAGATGAAGGCCTCGGCCTGCCGACCCGTCGCGCCGTTGAAAGCCAGCTGGAATCGGACGAGCTCGACCTCATCTCCCGCCGTTATCTGCGTGATGTTGAGCGCGACAGCGCTGTCGAAATCCGGATGTCGCAGGAAGGCTAAGCCTTGTCACTATCCTCTCCCCTCGCCGTTTCCATGGGTGAGCCGGCGGGGATCGGCACGGAAATTCTGGCCATGGCCTATCGGCATTTTGCCGACATGCCCCATGGCAAGGTCCCTACCTTCTTCCTCGTCGATGATCCCTTCCGGGTCGAACGGCTCGTGCGCGGGCTTGGCCTTGACGTGCCGATCGCCACGATTGCCAGTCCGAGTGAGGCGACAGAGCAGTTCGGCCATGGCCTGCCCATCCTGCCCCTCCCCGACCTGCACCTCGATGCGTTGCGCGCCGTCGTGCCCGGCAGCCCTACTCCCTCCACCGCCGGTGCCGTGACGGCCAGCATCGATATCGCCGTTACCGCCGCACTTAACGGCGAAGCATGCGGGGTCGTCACCCTGCCCATCCAGAAACAGGCGCTGCAGGATGCTGGCTTCGAATATCCAGGGCACACCGAATATCTGGGTCACCTGACCGAGACCACCGAGCTTCCCCACGGGATGACCCGGGGACCGGTCATGATCCTGACCGCGGGGCCATTTCGCGTGGCCCCCGTCACGGTGCATCTGCCCCTCAAAGACGTATCAGCGGCTCTGACACTCGAGCGGATCGTCAGTACAGGCATGGTTCTGGCCGAAGCACTTGTGCGCGATTACGGTGTCGACACCCCTCGCATTGCCGTGGCGGGTCTGAATCCCCATGCTGGTGAACAGGGCCATCTGGGCCGTGAGGAAATCGATGTGATCGTTCCCGCCATCAAGGCGCTGAGGGACAAGGGCATCGATGCCATGGGACCGTTTCCGGCCGACACGATGTTTCATGAAGAAGCGCGGGCGCAGTACCATGCGGCTCTGACCATGTATCACGATCAGGGACTGGTCCCGATCAAGACCATCGCGTTTCATGCCGCGGTCAACACGACGCTGGGCCTGCCCATCGTTCGCAGTTCACCGGATCATGGGACAGCCCTTGATGTCGTCGGCAAGAAAATCGCGCGGCCGGACAGCCTGATCAACGCCATCTATTCGGCACACAGAATGGCAGCGGCACGGACAGTGTTCGATGCGGTTCAGGCGCCTGTCTCCTCATGACGCCAACCCAATTACCGCCCCTGCGCGATGTAATCGCGGAACATGGCCTTGCCGCCAAAAAGGGGTTGGGCCAGCATTTCCTCCTCGACTTGAACCTGACGCGGAAGATTGCCCGCCTTACAGGCGCCGCCAAGGGCGACCATATTTTGGAGATCGGGCCGGGCCCCGGGGGCCTCACCCGCGCGCTATTGGAGACCGAAGCCGATCTGACAACGATCGAGCGGGACGCCCGTATTGCGCCCATTCTGGAAGATTTGGCCGCCGCCTATCCCGGTCAACTTTCCATGGTTGAGACTGATGCGCTGGCCTATGACGAGCAAAAGATTGTTGATCAGCGCACGACCTACATTGCCTCCAATCTGCCCTACAACATCTCCACGGAACTGCTGGTGAAATGGCTCACGGTAACCCCGCGCTGGTGGCAGCGCATGGTGCTGATGTTCCAGCGCGAAGTTGCCGACCGGATCCTGGCAGCGCCGGGGTCCAAGACCTATGGCCGCCTATCCGTCATTGCGCAGGCCGCCAGCCGGCCTTCCCTTGGCTTCCACCTGCCGGCGCGCGCGTTTACGCCGCCCCCGAAAGTGGACAGCTCTGTCGTCGTCTTCGACACGCTGGAGGTCGACCCGATACGGATTGCAGCGCTTGAAAAAGTGACGGCAGCGGCATTCGGCCAGCGGCGCAAGATGATCCGGGCGTCGCTGAAACCCCTGTTCGGAGAGGCGGTCCTGAAGGACGCCCTCGATCATATAGGGCTTGAAGAAACCCTGCGCGCTGAAACCTTGAGTGTGGATCAGTTTCTGCAGCTGGCGGATGCGCTGATGGCCGCTCGAAAGGCCTGATTATGTTGTCTTATCAACACGCCTATCATGCCGGCAATCCGGCCGACCTGCACAAGCATATCGTGCTGTGCGAACTTCTCCGCCTGCTGACCGAAAAAGACCGTGGTATCTCCTACATAGAGACCCATGCCGGGCGGGCGCTTTATGATCTGACATCGGCCGAGGCGCAGAAGACGGGTGAAGCCACCGAGGGGATCAGGCGTCTGACAATGAAACCCGACACCCCCTATGCGCGGGCGCTAGCGGAAGTCCGGGCCATGCACGGCGACAGCGCCTATGCCGGGTCCCCCCTGCTCGCCTCGCAGCTTCTCCGATCCCAGGATCGAATCGTACTGATGGAACTGCACCCGGCGGAAAATGCGGCATTGAAAGAGAATATGCGCGGTGGCTGGGCAGAAATTCACAAGCGCGATGGTTACGAGGGCCTGATGGCCATCGCCCCGCCGAGCCCGCGCAAAGGACTTGTGCTGATTGACCCCGCCTATGAGGTCAAAACCGAATATGACGAGGTCGCCAATTTCATCCCGAAGCTGATGAAAAAATGGCCCGAAGCCAGCATCCTGCTTTGGTATCCAATACTTGCCGCGAGGAGGCATGACGCCATGGCCGACGCCCTGTCGTCACTGCCCCATATCCGGCACGAAGTTTCATTCACGCTGAAAGGCGGCAAAGGCATGACGGGATCAGGCCTTATCCTGATCAATCCGCCATGGCAGAGCGAGGCGGCATTCGATGCAAGCCTTGCTCAAAGTGAGCATATTCTAGAAAAGTGTTAGGCTGGATCGTCGCCGTCGTAGCGGTAGCCTTTTTCGCCCGCGCCTGCACCATACCAAAGTTCGGAGGTGGGTCGCTCTATGCACGTAAAGGTTATACCGGTTGAGGAAGTATCGCCTTTGTTGCGTTTCTCCACTGACCAACCAACAATCTCTCCCATGAGATAGGATGTTTCGGTTTTAGCAGTGTGAAGAGCAACATACGCCCCAACCGCCATCGACCGCGCAACCTGGCTTTCTGCAACTTTCCAAACACCAGTCAAAAACTGGCCATCGGGCAGTCGCTCAATCGCTAACTCTGTAGGACAGATGAAATGATATCCGATCACAGGGCCAGTGGGCGCACTTCGACCCACAGATTTTGAACGACCCCGCACATTCAAATTGTCTAGTCGCTCAACAAGGTCGCGATGCCCCATTCTGTCCGCATTTCGCCTCAGACTCGTACGCTCAGCTTTGGAAAGAGCGATCAATTTTTCGTCCGACCAGTCCATTTTGATAGTCACTCTACTCCGTCACACCCAGCTTGGCGCGCAGGATTTCGTTGACCGCTTGCGGGTTGGCCTTGCCGCCGGTCTCCTTCATCACTTGGCCCACGAACCAGCCCATGGTCTTGGGCTTGTCCTTGACCTTGGCGACCTGATCCGGGTTCGCCGCAATGACCGCGTCCACGGCGGCTTCGATGGCGCCCGTGTCCGTGACCTGTTTCAGGCCGCGCTGTTCGACAATGTCGCCGGGCATGCCGCCTTCTTCGAGCATGATCTCGAACACCTGTTTGGCGATCTTGCCGGAGATGGTCTTGTCGGAAATGAGGTCAATGAGGCCGCCCAATTGCGCCGTGGTAATCGGCGATTCGGAAATCTCCAGCCCCTGCTTGTTCAGCACACCGAACAGCTCTGTCGTCAGCCAGTTCGACGCCAGTTTGCCATCACGTCCCTCAGCGACCGCTTCGAAAAATTCAGCCTTCTCGCGGTCCATGGCCAGCACCGTCGCATCGTATATCGACAGGCCGTAATCCGAGATAAAACGGCGTTTCTTCTCGTCCGGCAGTTCCGGAAGCGATGCCTTGATATCGTCGATCATCGCGTCATCGAGGATCAGCGGCAGCAGATCCGGGTCCGGGAAATAGCGGTAGTCATGCGCGTCCTCTTTCGAGCGCATCATCCGCGTCTCACCGGTCTTCACGTCGAACAGCCGCGTTTCCTGGTCAATCTTGCCGCCGCCTTCAATCACCTGGATCTGGCGGCGCGCTTCATAGTCGATGACTTGGCGCACATAGCGGATCGAGTTGACGTTCTTCGTTTCTGTCCGTGTACCTAGGAAACTGAAATCGCCACTCTCCCGGAATTTGTCATAGTTTCCGGCGCGGCAGACCGATACGTTCACGTCCGCCCGCATGGAGCCCTGATCCATATTGCCGTCACAGGTGCCAAGATAGCGCACAATTGTCCGCAGCTTGGAGAAGTAGGCCGCGCCTTCTTCCGCCGAACGCATCTGCGGCTTTGAGACAATTTCCATCAGGGCAACGCCAGAGCGGTTGAGGTCCACATGGCTGTCGGAGTCCGACAGATCGTGGATCGACTTGCCCGCATCCTGTTCAAGGTGCAGGCGTTCGATACCGACCTTGATCACTTCGCCGTCGTCGAGCTCGACCTCGATCTCGCCCTCGCCCACGATAGGGTCCTTGAACTGCGAAATCTGATAGCCTTGCGGAAGATCAGGGTAGAAATAGTTCTTGCGGTCAAAACGCGACCATTTGTTGATCTTGGCGTTGAGGCCGAGACCCGTCCGCACCGCCTGCTCCACGCAATAGCGGTTGATGACGGGCAGCATGCCCGGCATGGCGGCGTCAACCAGGCTGACATTTTCGTTGGGCCCCGCGCCATAGGCGGCGGAAGCGCCGGAAAACAGTTTCGCCACGGAGGAAACCTGCGCGTGGACTTCCAGGCCGATAACGACCTCCCAGTCCCCGGTTTCGCCAGACAAGAGCTTCACAGGCTCACTCATTCATCTTCTCCTTCACGGACGCTTACCAGCTTCCGGTATTCTCCATGGACGCCCAGGGCTCCTGCGGCGCGAGCGACACGCCGCGCTGCAACAGTTCAATCGAAATGCCATCCGGTGAACGGACAAAGGCCATATGGCCATCCCGAGGCGGACGATTGATCGTCACGCCCCCATCCATCAACCGTTGGCACACGGCATAAATATCATCGACGCGGTAGGCCAGATGGCCGAAATTACGTCCACCCTGATAGGTCTCGGGGTCCCAGTTATAGGTCAGTTCGACCATGGGGGCCTTGTGCTCACGCGCACGCTCCGCGTCGTCGGGAGCGGCAAGGAAGACCAGGGTGAAGCGGCCATTCTCATTGTCCATCCGGCTGATCTCTTCTAGACCCAGCTTGGCGCAGTAAAAATCAAGCGCGGCATCGAGATCCGCAACGCGAACCATCGTGTGCAGATATTCCATTACCAGCCTGCCTCTTTGCGTGCTTTTTCCATCTCTTCGACGTTCACGCTGCGGACATGTTCGCAGAGAGACCAGATATAGCCGAACTCATCCTGCACTGCCGATGTGCGGTCGCCCCAGAACATGTCCTTGGGTTCGAAGACGCTTGTCATGCCCGTGTCGAGCGCCCGTTTATAGGCCTCATCGCAGCTTGGCACGTAAACGTAGAACCCAGTCGACTGCGTTCCCGGCGATGGGTGCCGCGGCATCATTTCCATGTCGTCATTGATGAACAGGGTCGTGTTGCCGATCTTGAAGGCGGCATGCATGACCTTGCCGCCGCTGCCTTCCATCACATGCCCGATCTGCGCACCAAATGCCGTCTCGTACAGCTTCAGCGCAGCACGCGCGTCTTTCACGACCAGACTGGGAATACAGCTGTTCAGCTCCATGACGTTTCTCCCGCCCCTTCAATTGTTCCCAAAGTGCGCATCATGACCACCAGTGATCAGGCTGAGCTGTAAAGCCAGCCGCGTCTTCCAGGACCGCCATGCCGCGGAACATGGTTTCCTCGTCAAACGGACGACCGATCAGCTGCAAGCCGAGCGGCAGACCGTTGGCATCAAGGCCCGCAGGCACGGAAGCGCCCGGCAGGCCGGCAAGGTTCGTCGTCACAGTGAAGACGTCGTTCAGATACATGGCAATCGGATCGTCGGATTTCTCACCCAGCGCGAAAGCTGAGGATGGCGCGGATGGCGTCAGCAACAGGTCCACATCGTTCAGGGCCAGCATCATCTCATCAAAGATCTTTTTACGGACCTTCTGGGCCTTGAGATAATAGGCGTCGTAATAGCCGGCGGACAGCACATAGGTGCCGATCAGGATACGGCGCTGAACCTCTTCGCCAAACCCGGCGGCGCGGGTCTTGGCATACATCCGATGGATGTTGCTGTCGTCGACACGCAGGCCGTATTTCACGCCGTCATAGCGCGCGAGGTTCGACGATGCCTCGGCGGGCGCGACAATATAATAGACCGGCAGGGCGTATTTCGTGAGCGGCAGGGAGACTTCCTTCACCTCTGCGCCCGCGTCCTTCAGCCAGTCGATCCCCTTCTGCCACAATTCGTCGATTTCGGATGGCATACCGTCAATACGATACTCCTTCGGCACACCGATCTTCAGGCCCTTCACGCCCTGCCCCAGCACCGCCTCGTAATCAGGCACTGGCACATTGATCGACGTGGAATCCTTGGGGTCATGGCCCGCCATGGACTTCAGCATGATCGCCGAGTCGCGAACCGTCCGGGCTATCGGTCCGGCCTGATCAAGGGACGATGCAAACGCCACTACACCCCAGCGGGAACAGCGACCATAGGTCGGCTTCACACCGACCGTACCGGTCAGTGACGCAGGCTGACGAATGGAGCCGCCGGTGTCGGTTGCTGTTGCCGCCGCGCACAGATGCGCTGAGACGGCCGTGGACGAGCCGCCCGAGGAGCCGCCGGGCGTCAGGCCGCCGACCACCTTGCCGTCCTCGCCAATGCGCGTGGCATTGTCGCCGGACCGGCGCCAGGGATTGATCACCGGACCCATTGCAGAGGTCTCATTCGACGAGCCCATGGCGAATTCATCGAGGTTCAGCTTGCCCAACATGACCGCACCGTCCGCGAACAGATTACCGCTGACCGTGCTTTCATAGGTGGGCTTGAAGCCCCGCAGGATATTGCTCGACGCCGTCGTCTCAACACCCTTGGTGCAGAAGAGGTCCTTGATGCCGAGGGGCACACCTTCCAGTGCGCCGCCCTCGCCCTTGGCGAGGCGAGCATCACTGGCGTCCGCCATTTCAAGCGCGCGCTCAGCGGTAACCGTGTTGAAGGCATTCAGCGGTTTGGCCGCTTCGATATTTTTCAAATACGCTTCGGTCGCCTCGCGGGAAGACAGCTTCTTGTCCTTCAGTGCGTCGCGCAGCTCAGCGAGGGAGAGAGAGGTAATGTCCGTCATTATTCGACCACCTTGGGCACGACAAAGAAATGCTCTTCGGTCTTGGGCGCATTGGCCACGATCTCTTCGGGCCGGCCACCGCCGGTTCCATCCGTTGTCAGAACGTCGTCACGCATGGGCAGGCCGACTTCAACAGTGGAGGCCATGGCCTCAACACCGGTCACATCGACTTCGTCCAATTGTTCAATCCATCCCAGAATGCCGGAAATCTCCCTGGCCATTGGCTCAAGGCGGTCTTCGGGAAGCTCGATCCGGGCCAGGTTTGCCACCTTCCGAACGGTCTCTTTGTCGATACTCATCGGGATCCTTTCTCAGCCGGTCCGCCTACCAGCGCCGTCTATAGTCGTCCAGCGCGCAGCGCGTCGATGACCCATTTCCCGTTTGCCCGGGAGAGGTCTTCAAAAACAAATCGGTTCAGCCCGCTCAGCGTATCGATCCGCACCGCATCGGCGAGCTGCATCATCTTTTCTGGATGCTCCACAGCGTCGGCATAGGCAAGAAAGAGTTCGGCACCCGTCATGCCTAGCCGCACAGCTACCACGTCCAGTACGACATAGCCGCAGGCATAGGCAGCGGCTTCATCGCCGACCGCAAACCGTCCGGCCAGCGCGCCCGTTTTCATCGCGTTCTCGCACCGCCCGTCCGTCCGGTCGCGCCATCGGTCGCGATCCGCCACCGACCACAGACCGGACCGAACAAGGATGTCGACGGCAACCAGCTCCGCGAAACCTTCATGCAGCCATCGCGGCTCCCACACCGCATCGAGCCGCGCCAACTGCCAGACATGGGCCAGTTCATGGGCCGTGTTCTGTTTGAGAAGAGCATCGCCCTGCGCGGTCAGGCCGGACCAGCCTTCTCCCGTCAGACGGACCCGGATCACATTGACGTCGGTCGTTGCAGCAATATTCATCTGTCCTGCCACGCTGTCGTCGAGCGTCACCTCGAAGACAGGATCGTCCGGGGCAATTGTCGGAAACGCCGCGCGGTAGGCGGGCATCAGTATCGCGGCGTGAGTGTCCTGCGCTTCAGTCACCCAGGAGGGTGCCGCGTGTGCTTCGATGCTTGCGAAGAGCAACAGGACAGACCAAAGGGCGTGCATGGACGACGACTTCCTGACAGCAGCGGCACAGTTCCCCTACGGCCCGCTATTGGGCCTTGATCTGGGGACGAAGACAATAGGCGTGGCGGTGTCGACGCCGAATCGCTCGCTGGCAACCCCTGTCACGACGATCAGGCGCACGAAATTCACGGGCGATGCCGAGGCGCTGATCGCCTTGGCTGCCGAGCGGAACGTGGTCGGCCTGGTCCTTGGCCTTCCCCGCAACATGGACGGTACCGAAGGGCCGCGCGCCCAATCCACCAGAGCGTTTGCCCGCAATCTTCGCCGCGTGACTGATCTGCCGGTGGCCTATTGGGATGAACGCCTGTCCACCGCCGCAGCTGAGCGGGAGCTGATCGCCCTCGATACGAGCCGTGCCCGGCGCGCCGCCGTCATTGATGAAATGGCCGCCAGCTATATCCTGCAGGGCGCGCTTGATCGGATGAACGCCGCTGCGCAAAGAGAGCACCCATGACCACGGCCCGTCACCTTACCGATATTGCCTCGCTCGACGATGAGGCCCTGCTTCAAATTCTCGAACGCTCGCTCACCTTCCGGCGCATGATGGACCAGGGACGATATCCCAAACCCGTTCTGGAAGGCCGGCTGCAGTTCAATCTCTTCTTTGAAAATTCGACCCGCACCAACCTCTCCTTTGAGGTAGCGGCCAAGCGGCTCGGCGCCATTGTGTCAGTGGTCCCGGTGGCCGCCTCATCGGTGCACAAGGGCGAGACGGTTGACGATACGGTCGTGACATTATGTGCCCAGGGTGCGGATTACCTTGTTATCCGCGCCGCCCCCGCAGGCACCATTGCCAGCGCCGTGTCGGTTATTGAGCGAAACGGCTATCCGACATCGATCCTGAATGCAGGCGAAGGCGCGCTCGGCCACCCGACCCAGGGGCTGCTTGATGTCAGCAGCGTTCTTTATGCCCTGAAGCGGCAGCCTGACGATCGGCTGGAAGATGTGCGCCTGAGCATTTGCGGCGACATCCGGCATTCCCGTGTTGCCGCCTCCGCCATTGAGGGCTTCTCACGGATGGGCGCGCAGATCACGCTCGTCGGTCCGTCGCAACTGCTTCCATCAGAGAAGCCGGCCGGTGTCGCAGCCATGATCGAGGATCTGGGGGACGGCATTGACGGCGCGGATGTGGTCATGGCCCTTCGAATACAGAAGGAACGGTTCGGCGCGGATGAGGGCCTGTCGCTGGATGGTTTCCACGAACAGTTTGGCCTGAACCACGCCAAGCTGAAACGGGCGAGCCCCGATGCCATCGTCATGCATCCCGGCCCGATGAATCGCGGCGTGGAGATCAGCGATGCGCTGGCTGACGATCCCGAGCGCTCGCTCATTCGCTCGCAGGTGACACATGGGGTGGCGACCCGTATGGCCGTTCTTGAATGGCTTGAAGAGGCTCGCCGCTGAATGACTTTCATCCTGACCGCCACCCTCGCCTACCTTCTGGGTTCAGTGCCGTTTGGCCTGCTCCTGACCCGAATGGCCGGGCTCGGCGATATCCGCAGCGTCGGCTCCGGCAATATCGGTGCAACGAACGTGCTCCGGACCGGACGCAAGGATCTGGCGCTGGCGACATTACTGCTCGATAGCGGCAAAGGGGCGATCGCGGTCGGTATCGCCGCCGCTTTCACCCAAGGGGCCGCGGCGCCCATGGCGGTGGCCGGCGCTTTCGCTTTTCTGGGTCACTGTTTCCCGATCTATCTGAAGTTCAATGGCGGCAAGGGCGTGGCAACGTTTCTGGGCACGCTGTTCGCCTTCAACTGGACCGTCGGCCTCGCTGCCGCCGGTATCTGGCTGCTGACGGCGGTCATCAGCCGCTATTCCTCCCTCTCCGCCCTGGTCATGGCCATGGTCACGCCGTTCCTGTTTCTGGTGAACGGTCAGTTCATGTTTTTCGCAGCATCCGTGTTCATGGCAGCCTTGATCTTCTATCGGCATCGCCCGAACATCGAGCGGCTCCTGAACGGGACTGAGTCGCGTATTGGCAAGAAGGGTTGATGCTGCACCTGCGTAGTGGCAAGGTGTAGCGAATGTTTGCGCCCTTTCGCGCGGCAGAATATGCCAAGCTGTTTTGCTATTGCGCATCAAAATAGCTTTTGTTACCAAATTATCTTGCGCTAACGCGAAATCTACGCACATTGCGCCGCCGTGGGAGCGGGCTGCTCTGGCCCGGCGCATCAACCAAAGAAGGTTTGTACATGTCTGCAAAAGACGTCCTGAAATATGTGAAGGACAATGAGATCAAGTTTGTCGACCTGCGCTTCACCGATCCAAAGGGCACGTGGCACCACGTCACCTTTGAGGCGCCTCTTGTTGACGAGGAATTCCTGACCGACGGCACCATGTTCGACGGCTCGTCCATTGCTGGCTGGAAAGCCATCAATGAGAGCGACATGATCCTGATGCCAGACACAAAAACGCTTGTGCGTGACCCGTTCTTCGCACAGCCAACGATTTCGCTGACCTGCGACGTGCTCGAGCCTTCCACCGGCCAGCCTTACAATCGTGACCCACGGACGACGGCCAAGGCCGCTGAAGCCTATCTGAAATCGACAGGTATCGGTGACACGGCGTTCTTCGGTCCTGAAGCAGAATTTTTCATCTTCGACGACGTGCGGATCTCCAGTGACCAGCATCACATGGGTTTCATGATCGATTCGACCGAAGGTCCATACAACATGGGCCGTGAGTTCGAAGGCGGCAATATGGGCCACCGTCCGCGCACGAAAGGTGGCTACTTCCCAGTACCGCCAGTGGACAGCGAGCAGGACCTGCGGTCCGAAATGCTGATCTACATGCGCGAAATGGGCATCGAGCCAGAGAAGCACCACCACGAAGTGGCGCCTTCCCAGCACGAACTCGGCATGAAATTCGACACCCTCGTCGAAGTCGCAGATCAGCTGCAAAAGTACAAATACGTCGTGAAGCAAGTCTCGCACGCCTTCGGCAAGACGGCCACGTTCATGGCCAAGCCTGTCTACGGCGATAACGGTTCAGGCATGCACGTCCACCAGTCGATCTGGAAGGGTGGCAAGCCGGTTTTCGCAGGCGACCGTTATGCGGACCTGTCCGAAACCTGCCTTCACTACATTGGCGGCATCATCAAGCACGCACGGGCGATCAACGCGTTCTCTAACTCAACGACCAACAGCTATAAGCGTCTGGTCCCAGGCTTCGAAGCGCCGATCATGCTCGCCTACTCCGCGCGCAACCGCTCTGCTTCGATTCGTATCCCCTGGGTCAGCTCACCAAAGGCCAAGCGTCTTGAAACACGCTTCCCTGACCCGATGGGCAACCCATACCTGATCTTCTCGGCCCTTCTCATGGCCGGTCTTGACGGTATCGAGAACAAGATCGATCCCGGCGAAGCCATGGACAAGGATCTCTACGACCTGTCGCCAGAAGAGCAGTCCGGTATCCCAACGGTATGTTCGTCCCTCGAGCAGGCGCTTGCTGCCCTCGATGCAGACCGCGAGTTCCTGAAAAAGGGCAACGTGTTCAACGACGACCAGATCGACGCCTATATCGAACTGAAAATGGCCGAGGTTGTCCGTTACAACACGACACCTCACCCAGTCGAATTCGACATGTACTACAGCTGCTAATCGCAGCTCTCCTGAACGAGAAAAGGCCGGAGCATCGCTCCGGCCTTTTTTGTGTCGACTGTCTGGTCGCTTTGCTCAGGCGGCCTGCGCCACAACGCGGTTCCGACCGGTGTCTTTGGCCTTGTACAGCGCATCATCGGCGCGCTTGAGAATATCCTGCGGCGTGTCATCGAGATTGCCTGGCTCCGATGTCGCCACACCGATCGATACGGTGATAGTGATCGGATCGCCGGCACCAATATCAACGGGCGCCTCAGCAATCTGGCTTCGCAGGCGTTCTGCGATGGCTTCCGCAGACTGGCGGTCCGTGTCGGGCATCACGAAAACGAACTCTTCACCACCGAAGCGGCAGGCCAGGTCGATACCGCGGATCGAGAAGTTCATCCGCTGCGCCATCTCTCGCAGGACCACATCGCCGATATCGTGGCCAAGTGTATCGTTCACTTTCTTGAAGTGGTCGACGTCGATGACCATCAGAGACAGCGGATTAGCCTCTTCCTTGGCATCGCGCAGCAGACGCGGCAGGTGGTTGGCGAGATAGCGACGATTGTAGAGGCCCGTGAGCGGATCCGTCACCGCCATTTCCAGCGTTTCATTCACCGACTGGCGGAGATGTTCGACATAACGCTTGCGACGCAGCTGCGTTTTCACGCGCGCGGCCATCTCCTGGCTGTCGATCGGGCGCATCAGATAGTCGCTCACGCCAATATCAAGAGCGCGTACAAGCTTTCGCATGTCATCATCGCGCGCCAATGCCAGCAGTGGGCTGAGACGTGCATTTTCGAACGAGCGGATGGCTGAACACAGCCGCAGCGGGTCGTAGGACTCAAGCGCCAGATCAATCATGATCAGATCAGGCATCTGGCTGCGGATCAGGTCGAGGGACTGCCGTGCGTCATTCTCGAAGTGGAAATGGACTTTGCCGGGCAGGCCCTCAGCGTCCTCAACAAGACCATCAATAAAGGGTTCGTCGGTAATGACCATGATCGAGCTGACCATGGTGGCCTCATCAAGGTCCGTATAGGACGGGGCCACAGCGCCCAGTTCGGCGCCTTTCACATAGCGATAGCGCAGTTCGTCGGTCATCTGCTTCAGGCGGGTCAGGCTGCGCACTCGCGCAAACATGGCCACGTCCTGAACAGGTTTAGTCAGAAAGTCGTCGGCGCCGGCCTTCAGCCCCGCGAGGCGGTCGGACTGCTGGTCCAGCGCGGTGACCATGACAACGGGAATATGGCAGGTGATCGGGTCTTCCTTGAGACGGCGGCAGACCTCAAAGCCGTCCAGCCCGGGCATCATCACATCAAGGAGCACAATATCAGGCTGTTGACTGGCAGCGATCTCCAGCGCTTCTTCGCCTGATAACGATGTCAGCACCTCGAAATATTCTGCGCGCAGCTTTGCTTCGAGCAGTTTTACGTTCGGTGCCAGATCGTCAACAACAAGTACTCTAGCGGTCATGACGTGTCCTCGTGACGCTCCCCACGTCGGGTCAGCACCATCCGCCTTACGCTAGATACCTTTTCACTTTCTCAAGAAACACCGGAACGGAGATCGGTTTTGCGAGATAATCTTCGCATCCGCCCTGCCGAATCCGCTCTTCATCGCTTTTCATGGCGAAAGCCGTTACAGCGATGACGGGGATGCCGGCAATTTCTGGATCAGCCTTGATCTCACGCGTCACATCCAAGCCCGACTTCTCTGGCAGCTGGATATCCATCAGGATCAGATCGGGGTGATGCGCCTTGGCGAGCGCAAAACCCTCATTGCCATTCACCGCCTTGAGGACATTATAGCCCTGGACCTCAAGCAGATCATGAAAAAGCTTCATGTTCAGCTCGTTGTCTTCGACGATCAGGACCGTCTTCTGCCCGGGTGTGCTATGATCTGTTGGTGACATTAAGTTCGTTACGACAGCGACTGACATACTTGTTTTAGCCTATTTCGAGACAGCGCTGGTCTCCCGCCGCTACACTCGCTCCATCCTCATCTATAGGCGTTTAAGTTAATTGCAGGTTGATCAAAAACCGATGCCCGTTAACGATTGTTCCCCGCAAACCCTTTGCCGAGACTGCGGCAAAGTTAACGTCGCACGGGAACGGTGCAATAATTGTGGCGGTCGCCGAATCATTTCCCATCCTGAGCTATTGCATTTGGGGATTGCGCACCTGGATTGCGATGCTTTCTTCGCGGCCATTGAGAAGCGCGACAATCCGGACCTCGCGGACAAACCTGTCCTTGTAGGGGGTGGACAGCGCGGCGTCGTGGCGACCTGCTGCTATATTGCGCGCGGCTACGGCGTGCGATCGGCCATGCCGATGTTCAAGGCCCTGGCGCTGTGCCCTGACGCGGTCGTGGTCCGCCCCAGCTTCGACAAATATGTCGTCGCAGCGAAGGCAATCCGCGCGGCAATGGAGGATCTGACCCCGCTCGTCCAACCACTCTCGATTGATGAGGCGTTCATGGACCTGACGGGGACCGAGCGGCTTCACGGCGGCCCACCTGCTGCAACCCTTGCTCGCCTCGCCCGGCGGATTGAGAAAGACGTGGGCATTACGGTGTCCATCGGTCTTTCCCATAACAAGCTGCTTGCGAAAATTGCGTCCGACCTCGACAAGCCGCGTGGCTTTGCCGTCATTGGCGCGGCGGAGACCGAAGCGTTTCTCGCGCCCTACCCGGTTGGCCTGCTGCCCGGCGTCGGTCCGGCTTTCAGCAAGAAATTGCAGGCGGCGGGCTACCGAACCCTGGGCGATGTGCAGGCCAGCGACCCCAAGCTGCTGGCACGACGCTTTGGCGATCACGGCCTGTCCCTCTACAATCGCGCCCATGGCCGGGATCATCGGCCCGTGCGCGTGGAGCGGGAGACCAAGAGCGTCTCCGGTGAAACGACCTTTCACGAAGACATTCGGGATCGCCTGGCGCTGGAAGACCGCCTTTACGCGATGGCGCAGAAAGTATCCGAGCGGGCCAAGGCAAAGGACCTCGCTGGCCGCGTCGTCACACTGAAACTCAAGACGTCGAAATTCAAATCGCTGACTCGCAGGCAGACCTTGTCCGGCCCCACCAATCTTGCGCGCGTCATCTTCGAGGCGGGCCGACAGCTGCTGGTCCAGGAAATACCGCACGATCCGTCGCCGACAGCCTATCGCCTGATCGGAATCGGCATTTCGGATCTGGTCCCGGCCGCGTTCATGGACGAGGGCGAGCTGTTTGCCGATGACCATAAGCGAATCGGCCGACAGGAGGGTGCCATTGCCCGCCTGCGCGCCCGGTTCGGGCCGGAAACGATTGGCACGGCGCGGGACCAGCGCGTTCGCCGCAAACCCTGACGGCCACCAGCCCGCAAGGGTGGACCCGCCCGCCCCATTCCCGCTAGTTCACCTGACGACCTGACCAGAGGAAGAGAATGTCCGAGATTGAAACCCGCCTGACCGATGCCGGTTTTTCCCTGCCCGAACCTGCTGCGCCTGTAGCGTCCTATGTTCCTTACACGATCCAGGACCGGACGCTTTATATATCGGGACAGATCCCGTTTCAGAATGGCGACATCATCCGCGGCATATTGGGCGAGAGCATGGATGTCGAAGGTGGTATCGCCGCCGCCCGCGCCTGCGCCCTGGGCATTCTGGCTCAGGCCAAGGCGGCCTGTGGCGGTGATCTTGATCGCCTTGACCGGTGCCTGAAGCTTGGCGGATTTGTAGCGTCTACGCCCTATTTCACCGATCACCCGAAGGTCATCAATGGTGCATCTGACCTGATGATGCTGGCCATGGGTGAAGATGGCCGTCACGCCCGCGCGGCTGTGGGCGTCGCCGCCCTGCCCCTAGGCGCGGCTGTCGAGGTCGACGCGATCTTCGCCCTGAAGTAGGCGGACGATTTCACTGGCGGCCCGGTGCGAAGACTGTCCGGCGCCGATCAGCTCGGGCAGAACACGGCGGAATGTCGACAGCTGTCGCCGCCGCGCCTCTTCATCCGTGAATAGCCGCACAATATCCGCCGTCAGCTGTTCGGGCGTACAGTCTTCCTGAATACGCTCAGGGATCACCATTTCATTCGCCGCCACATTGATGATGCTGACAAATGGCGTGACGAGCACCTTGCGCGCCCAATAGGCGGTCAGCGCATCGACACGGTAGGCCACGATCATGGGTGTGGCTGTCATCGCCAGCTCGGTCGTGACCGTTCCGGATGCTGCAAGGGCGACATCCGCCGCATCGAATGCGTCAAACCGCTCAGAGGACGGAATAACAAGCGGCTGGATCGGCCACGCGGCGAGCTCCTGATCAAGCAGCGGCTCCATGCCGGGCGCGGCAGCAATGACCACTTTCAGCCCGTTGATCTGACGTGACACATTGGTGACCGTGTCGCCAAAACTGGGCAACAACCTTGATACTTCCGTCTTTCGGCTACCGGGCAGCACCATGAGCAGCGGTGCCGCCCCCAGATTGTGGCGTGCCCTGAAGGCTGGTCCGGATCGTGGCGTCTTGGCAACCTGCTCGAAGTTCGGGTTGCCGACAAAGGTGGCGGGAACGCCCACTTCCTCAAAATAGGGTGGCTCGAATGGAAGAAGCGTCAGGACCGCATCGAAATTGTGGCGAACGAATTCGGTCCGTTGCGGCCGGGAGGCCCAGACTTGCGGTGCTGCATATTTCACGATCTTGGTCGCGGGGGCGCGCTTCCTGATCCGCTTGGCCGCCAGACGCGAAAAGCTCCAGCCGTCGATAAAGACGGCCACGTCCACGGACTGTTCTGCACAGATGCGCGCCAGATCCCGGGACCGCGCCCAGGCGGCAGGGAGAACCCGCGCCACATCGGTAAAGCCCATCACGGCGAATGCTGAAATATCGAAGGCCCCATCAAAGCCCTCCGCAGCCATTTTCGGGCCGCCGCATCCGACAAATGTCGCATCCGGAACCTTGGCTTTTAATTCTTTCAGCAGCTCCGCACCGATCGCATCGGCCGACGGCTCCACCGCTGCCAGCATGATGACAGGTCCAGTCACGTCGTGCCCTTCCACTCCAGCTCAGACAGTCCGTAAACGAACAGACCAAGCGTGTCGGCAAGCTCGACCACAGCATCGCGCTCAATGATCAACGCGCCCTCGGCTGCAATGGCGATGCCGGCAAGCCCCGCAGATGCCGCCCCACGTATGGTCCGTTCGCCGATCGTGGGCAGGTCAACGCGCAATTCCTGCCCCGGCTTGGGGCGTTTGAGCAGAACGCCGCGCGGACCGTGGGGCTGGTCAGGCTCGTACCCCTTCACATCATCGGGCAGGGCGGCACAGCGCTGTAGCATCTGGTCGGTGCCCTCTGCCGCCTCAACCGCCAGTACAAGACCGTTCCGCACCACGGCGCCCTGCCCCACGTCAAAGGGCCCCAATGCCGCAATCACGCGCGCCGCCTTGCGAATATCACTCATCGCATCGTCATCGGGCGAGTGCTGTCCCAATGGCCCCTGCGGTGCGCGGAGATTGCCGGCCACTTCCTCGGCACCGACGACCAGAAATCCTTCGGCCCCGAATGTCTCTACCAGTACATCAAGCAGTGCGCCGTCACCGCCGCGGGCCGCCTTGACGACTTTGGGCAGAAGCGCAGCGCCCCGCCAGTCCGGTCGGAGCGTCTTAAAATTCGGCCGATGGACAAGACCCGCCATCACAATGGCGTCGCAGCCCGATTCTTTCAGTCGACGGAGAATTTTGCCAACCTCCGCAATACCGCAATCATCGCCGGGATGGTGGTCGAGGGCCGCGTCTGCATATCCCATCAGCCGAATGACGTGATAACCGTCACCCCGCTCACGGCACCCCTCCGCCAGTTTCAAAGGCAGGCGCCCACCGCCGGCGATAATCCCGACCTTGTTCCAGCGTTTGGTCATCGATTATTTCGCAGGCAGACAGAGCGGACGGTCCGCATCGGCCCGCATGAAGTCGATAATCGTCATGACCTCGGCCGTGTCCTTGAAAATCTCCGTCGCATCCTCAAGACGCTCCTTAAGCGTCCCTTCTTCGGCGAACAGCATCCGGTAAGCGGCGCGGATTTTATGGATCGTCTCGCGCGACATGCCGCGGCGCTTCATCCCGACAATGTTGAGGCCTTCGAGTTTGGCATGGTTGCCGAAGGCAGAGCCATAGGGGATGACATCCGTGGTCAGAATGCCGCCGCCACCAAGGAACGAATAAGGGCCGACGCGGCAATATTGGTGGATGGCGCAAAGGCCGCCCAGGAACACGAAATCACCGATCGTGATATGCCCACCAAGCGTCGCGTTATTCGCGAAAATCACATTGTTGCCGACGGTGCAGTCATGGGCGACATGGGCGCCGACCATGAACAGGCAGTTGTCGCCCACCACGGTCGTCTTGTGCCCCTGCACTGTGCCGGGATGCATGGTGACGTGTTCGCGGATGAGGTTGCCCTCCCCAATGACCAGCGTCGTTGGTTCATCCTTGTACCCCAGATGCTGTGGCGGTGCGCCGAGGACAGCAAAGGGGAAGACGGCTGTGCGAGCACCAATGCTGGTGTGTCCCATGACAACGGTATGGGCATGCAATGTGACGTCGGCCCCGATGGTCGCATGGGGGCCTACATGGGCGTAGGGCCCGATCTGGGCGGAGGGGTCGACTTGCGCCCCGTCCTCGACGATGGCCGTTGGGTGAATGGTCATGACTTATCCTTTCGGCGGGGCCGTCAGCATGGCGCCGAATGCGGCCTCGGCCACGAGCTTGCCATCGACGAAGGCTTTGCCCTCATATTTCCATACTGGTGGCCGGCGGTTGGTCACCGAGATCTGAATGCGCATCTGATCACCGGGGATGACCGGACGGCGGAATTTTGCTTTTTCAACGCCCATGAAAAGAACGATCTTTCCGTCCGTGTCCACCTTGTCAGCGTAGGCCGTATAGGCTGCCGCCGTCTGGGCCATGGCCTCAATGATCAGCACGCCGGGCATCACCGCCATTTCAGGGAAGTGCCCCTGAAAGAACGGCTCGTTGATTGTCACACATTTGATACCGACCGCGCCAGCAGTAGGCGTGACGTCGACAATTCGATCCACCAGCAGCATCGGATAGCGATGCGGCAGCAGCGTTTTCAGCATGTCCAGGCTGATTGGAGGAAGAAAGTCGTCGTCTACGTCGCTCATGGCCATCATCTCTTTTTGTTCAATTTTGACAGGGCCACGACGTCTTTCATCCAGTCCTTGGCCAGCTTTGCGGGGAAGCCTCCCCATCGTTCACCGGGCGGTATATCCTTCATGACACCGGATTTTCCTGTGATGGCCGCGCCATCGCCAATCGTCAAATGTTCTGCGATCCCTGTCTGACCGCCGATCATGACGCCGTCACCCACAACAGTCGAGCCGGAGATTCCGGATTGAGAGGCCATCAGCACGTGCTGCCCCAGGCGGCAATTGTGCGCGATCTGGCAGAGATTATCGATCTTCGTTCCCTGGCCGATAATGGTGTCGGCCAGAGCGCCGCGATCCACCGTCGTGTTGGCGCCGATATCGACATTGTCAGCGATCAGAACGCGCCCCAGCTGCGGCACTGCCATGATGCCCTGGTCCGACGGAACGTAACCAAATCCGGCATCACCGATCCGTACACCAGAATGTATTCGGCAATGATCACCGATGACCGCGTGGGTGACGCTTACATGAGGCCACACATGGGTGTCCCGGCCGATCACGACCCCCGGACCGATAACCGCGTAGGGCGCGATCACAGCGCCCTCGCCGATTTGCGCCCCGGCCATGATGACGGCAGTGTCAGCGACCCGGGCCGTCGACGCGATGACAGCATCATCAGCCGCAGGCGCCGCATCAGCGATCTCCTCAAACCGGGACGTGTGAAGAGCAGCAGCAACACTGGCGAAGGCCGCCTTGGGGCGTTTGGTGGTCGCCAGCGCCGCCTGCGGAAAAAGGGCGGCAGCGATCTCAACCGCGTCTTCCGTCAACAGGACGAGCGCTGGTTGACCGCTGATTTCTGGCTTCAGGTCCCTGACGCCCTGCGCAAAGATAAGGCCGCCTTCGCTGGGCCGCGACAGAGCGCTGGCGTGCGTCACGTTCGGGTCAGACCCCTCACGCACGAGGGTCGCGCCGCCTATTCTCGCGGCGTCAACGATACTCAGCGGCGGCGCGGTCAGGTAGAAACGGGGATCGGGACGAAAGGCGTCGTCAGCTTGGTCGGTCATGGTCATTCCCTTTCCAATAGCGCCAACACCCCCCAATAGAAAAGGCCGGGCGTGAGCCCGGCCTTTCAATCGTCATCACGCTTTCTGACGGCGCGTTACTTGTTCCGCGCGGCCTGAGCAGCTTGTGCCTGCGCAATCAGGTCCACTTTCTGAACCTTGACGGTTTTGATCTCTTTATCGAGAGCCTTGATGATCTCATCGGTGATGTCCCGCTTGTCATCGGCATAAACAACGGCGCGACGCTCCAGCAGCACAGTGGCTTTTTTCTTCTCGAGGATCTTTTTCACGACAGGCTGCAGGCTGGCATTCAGCTCAGCCAGCGCACGGGCTTCGGCTTGGGAGACTTCAGCCTGCTTGATCTGGCTCAGCTGGCCGACCTGCTGGGCGCGCTGCAGGAGGGCCTGATAGCGCTTGGCGAAATCGTCCTTGGACAGGCTGTCTTTGGAGGCTTCGAGCTTCTTGCCCTCTTCCTGCACCTTGACGCCTTCGGCCTTCACTTCAGCTTCTGCTTCAGCTGCCAGCACTTTGACCTGATCAGAAATGGATTTCCCGGCCTGGGACTGGGTCAGCAGCTTGCCTTCGTCGATGAACAGGATGACTGAATCCTGCGCGATTGCCGCCGTTGATACGCCAGCCATGGAAACGGCAGCGATGATCGCGGCCATGAATGTCTTGAACTTGGTCATTTTAAATCCTTTGCCCCTGCTAGATTAGGCTCGATGCAAGGAAAACGCCGAGCGACACGCTTGTACAGGCCAGAGACGTGTCAGCCCCATGAATTTTCCGTGAATGTGGCAATTAAACTAGAAATTGCCGCCTGCGCTGAACCGGAAGACTTGCTCTTCGTCGTATTCTTCTTTCTTCAGCGCCTCGGCGATATCGATCTGAACCGGCCCGAATGGAGAACGCCAGTTGATCGACACACCCGCGGTCACGCGGAGGGAGAAGTCATCTTGAACAGGTTCGTTCTGGATGCCGTCCGTCCGGTCACCGTAATACTCGCCCCAATTGGCGAGGTCGTTGTTCAGCAGCTTGTCTTCTTCGTCGATGATACCAACGGCGCCAAAGTCACTGAACAGCGATGCGCGGATACCGTATTCTGGTGGCAACGGCAATGGCAGGCGCGCCTCAACCGAACCGATCGCATAGGCACGCGCACCAATGGCGCGGTCGTAGCCCGATGATGGATCGAAATAGCGAGGACCGACACCGGCCACGTCAAAGCCGCGGAAGCCGCGGTTGCCGCCTTTGTAGAACCGGTCATTCACGCGAATGCCGTCATCACCGAAGCCGTCAATATAGCCGACGTCGAATTTGAGCGCGCCGACCAGATCATAGGGCAAAGGCCGATAGGCCGACCCGCGTGCCGTGGTGCGCAGATATTGCACGTCACCGCCGAGACCTGCGAGGGCCTGGGACACGTCGAAGAACCAGCCGCGGCTTGGGACAAGCGGGTCATTCCGCTGGTCAAAGCGCATGGTGTAGCCGACCTGGCTCGTCAGGAAGTCACCGCGGCTTTCGCAGGTTGGATCCAGTGAACGGGAGACGAGGTTACAGACGTCCGTCGTCAGGACCTGGCCCGACGTGCTCGGCGACAGGCTGAAATCAGTGGTGCCCGTCAACAGATAGTCGGACGGATCAGCCCCTGTAGGGATCGTTACGCTCGTCCGGCGGTCCAGCAAGATGTTGTCCGATCGCAATTGATAGGACAGGCTGAGGGAGCCGAATTCAGATACCGGGAAACCAAGATTGGCACCGGCACCAACCGTGTCGGCGACATAGCCAGCTTCTTCGTAATCGGTCTTGTTCGCGAACAGCGACAGGCCGGCATTCAGGCGACGGCCAAGGAAGAATGGCTCTGTGAATGACAGACGCGCCCGCTGTGTCCGAGACGAAGCCTGGAAGTCCATGAGCAGATACTGGCCACGACCGAGCAGGTTCCGCTGTTCGATCTGGAAGTTCAGAATGAACGCATCAGCCGACGACAGACCGGCGCCCACCTGGAACGAGCCCGTAGACTGTTCGGCAAGCGCTACGTCCAGAACGGTCCGGTCAGGCGCAGACCCTGGCTGTTCTTCAATCGTGACCTCGGAGAAATAGCCAAGGCCCTTGATCCGACGCTCTGAGCGGTCAACCAGAACGCGGTTGAAGGCGTCGCCCTCGGATAGACGCATTTCGCGACGAATGACGTGATCGAGCGTCTGCGTGTTCCCGCGGATGTTGATCCGTTCGACGTAAACGCGCGGACCCTCGTTCACTTCGAACGTCACATCGACGGTCTTGGTCTCAGGGTTACGGGTCAGCTGTGGGCGAACATCGACGAAGGCGTAGCCAGCGACACCGGTGGAGTAGGTAATGGCCTCTTCGGCCTTTTCCATCAGTTCGGAGTTGAACTGGTTGCCCGTCCGGATAGGAATCACACGCTCGAGATAATCCCCTGGGATTTTGGCCAGGGTCGTGCGGACGTCAATCTTCCCGAACTCATATTGCGGGCCTTCTTCAACCGTGAAGTTGATGAAGAAGTTTTTCCGGTCAGGTGTCAGCTCAGCCACGGCAGAGACAACGCTGAAGTCAGCATAGCCCTGCTTGGTATAGAAATCGCGCAATTGCTGACGGTCATATTCAAGACGGTCAGGGTCGTAATTGTCGTTGGACTCGAACAGGTTCCACCAATTGCTCTCAGCCGTCAGGATGGCCCCGCGGAGTTCCGCGTCAGAGAAATGCGTGTTGCCGATGAAGTTGATCTTGGCGACGCCAGTCTTTGGCCCCTCTTCGATCTCATAGATGATGTCGACCCGGTTCTGCGGCAGCTCGACAATCTTCGGCGTCACGGTAGCGCCGAAGCGCCCGCTGCGGCGGTAGACCTCGATAATACGCTGGGTGTCAGACTGAACCTTGGCGCGCGTGTAGACCGAACGGGCCTCCAGCTGCATGTCCTCGGTCAGCTTGTCCTCTTTCGTCGCGCGGTTGCCCTCGAACAGGACCCGATTGACGATAGGGTTTTCAAGCACGTTCACAACGAGCGTGCCGTTGTCATAGACCATCTCGGCATCGGCAAAGAGGCCGGTCGCGAACAGGGTCTTCAGCCCAGCATCAATGGTAATCTGGTTAATCGGCTGGCCCGGACGAATGGGCAGATAGGACCGAACCGTCTCAGATTCGATGCGCTGGTTCCCGCGCACGACGATCTGCTGGATAATCGGGGCCTGCTCCGGCTGCGCTTCCGCCGCAGGGGCCTGGGTGGTCTGCGCATGCCCCGCCAGCGGAACCATGCCCATCGCCGAGCCACACAACAGCATCAGCCCAAAACTTTTCTTGCCGATTCCAGCCATCCCGATCCGTCCCATTACCCGCGTTACCGCACTAACAAGTGTTATCGCGTTACTGTCCAAAGCCCAACCCTAGAAGAGTTGAACCACATCATTAACCACGACGAAAATCATCAACGATCCCACTAGCGCAAGACCGATGCGAAAACCAATGCCCTGCACGCGGTCGCTCAATGGACGTCCTGCCACGGCTTCATAGCCGTAGTACACGAGGTGCCCGCCGTCCAGAACTGGGACAGGCAGCAGATTGAGGAAACCGATCGAAACCGACATCAGGGCTGCCAGCTGAATAAAATTGGTCAGGCTGGTCAGGACGCGCGCCGTCAGCGGCGCTTCCACCTCAGCATCAAACCCCGATGACACTGCCTGGCCTGCATATTGGGCGATCTTGACCGGCCCACCGAGCTGGCGCGGATCTTCCCGCCCCGTCACAAGCCGGCCGAGATAGACAACTGTCGTGTCGAGGACGCTGCCCACCTGCTGCACCCCCCGCCAGGTCGCGGTGATCGGATTGTAGCGGATGAAGACCGGATCATCGGCGCTGAAAGAGATCCCCGCGCGGCCTGCGCTCACGGTGTTGCCAAAGCCGTCCGTCATTTCCGTGCGTTCCGGTGTCAGGACGAGCGGAACGGTCGCACCGTTGCGCTCGACGACGATATCCAGCGGGCTCTCCGCCGACAGACGGACGCGCATCTGGACATCATTGAATGATTTGACCCGGTGGTTCTCGATCCGGACGATACGATCCCGGGGCATCATCCCCGCCTCGGCCGCTGGGCTATCAGCGACAACCTCCTGGATCACCGGCTGCAGATACCGCTCACCGATCGTGGAATACAGCGCAGCAAAGATCACAACCGCGAGAATGAAATTGGCAAACGGACCCGCGGCGACGATCAGCATGCGTTGCCAGACCGGCTTGAAGTGGAAGCAGACGCGTTTTTCCTCAGGCGTCAGCAGAGATTCAAGCTTCGCCTTTTCGGATTTGAACTGCGTACCGGACTGCTTTTCCTCACCTGCATCTGCACCGGCAGAGGCAGCATTGGCATCACCAAAGAACTTCACATAGCCGCCGAGCGGAACGGCCGCGATTTTCCAGGCCGTGCCCCTGCGGTCGATCCACTGGGTCAGCGTTGGTCCGAAGCCGATGGAAAAGGTGTCGACCTTCACGCCGCACAGGCGCGCGGTTTTGAAATGGCCGTACTCGTGCACGAAGACGATCAGCGGCAACAGAACGGAAAAGGAAGCCACCGAAATGATGACCGGCACCAGAAAATCCATCAAAACCTGTCCATTCTATTCGTCGCCCGATCGCGTAGACCGTTCTGACCTTGTGCCCCAGCCGCCCGAGGAAATCCTGTTAAAAGGTCTCCACGCCGCGACGATCGGCGCATACTGCCCAAGCTTTGCCTAGCGGCCAAGGCTTGCGATCCGTTTCAACGCAATTTGTCGGGCCAGCGCATCGGCGGCGAGGACCGCTTCGAGGTCAGTCGACAAACCGTCTGGCCGCGCCTCTTCAAGGCAGAATTCGGCAATATCGGCGATATCAAGAAAACCGATCCGCCGCTGCAAGAACGCTTCAACGGCGATTTCATTGGCCGCATTCATGATCGCAGTGGTCAGGCCGCCGGCCTTCAGCGCCTCCCGCGACTGCCGCAGGGCCGGGAACCTGTCCTCATCGGGCGGCTCGAAGGTCATGGTGCCGATCTGGGCCAAGTCCAGAGGCTTGGCGGGCGTCGGCACGCGGTCGGGCCAAGCCAGCGTCGATGCAATCGGAATGGTCATGTCCGGCGTGCCGAGCTGGGCGAGGACAGAACCGTCGACATAATCGACCATGGAATGGATAACCGACTGAGGATGGACGAGCACGTCAATCAGGTCATGGGCGACAGGGAAGAGATAGGCCGCCTCGATCCGCTCCAGCCCCTTGTTCATCATCGTGGCGCTGTCGACGGAAATTTTGGCGCCCATGGACCAGTTCGGGTGCGCCACCGCCTCTTCCGGCGTCACGTTTTTCAGACTGGCCCGGTCCCGTTGACGGAATGGGCCGCCGGACGCGGTGAGAATAATTTTCCGCACGCGGTGGGGGCGCTCAAAATCGAAGACCTGAAAGATGGCATTATGCTCACTGTCCACAGGCAGGAGCCTGCCGCCGCCCCGCGCCATCGCGGCCAGCACCGCGTCACCGGCACAGACGAGACATTCCTTGTTGGCAAAGGCGATGTCGGCACCGCGCTCCGCGGCGGCCATCAAGGGGCGAATGCCCGCCGCCCCGACTATCGCCGCCATGACCCAGTCGGCGTCCATCTGCGCCGCCTCGACCACCGCGTCGGGACCTGATGCGGACTGAATCCCCGTACCAGCAAGGGCCCGTTTGAGGGCGTCGCCGCTGTCCGGATCGCATACCGCAGCAAATTTTGCGCCTGCCCGAATGGCTGCTTCCGCGAGCTTTTCCGCATTGGTGTTGGCCGTGACGGCCACGACCTCAATCTCAGCATCGCCCGATGCGCGCGCCGCCGCGATCAGTTCCAACGTGCACAAACCAACGGAGCCCGTGGCCCCGAGTACGGTCACTCGCCTTTTTACGGTCATTCGATCTCTATCTTTATCAAGGCCATCAACTCTGCCGCAGAACCATGATGAAGGCCAGCGTCAGCGCAGCGACGATGAAACCGTCCAGCCGGTCCAGCACACCGCCATGACCAGGAAAGGCACCGCCTGTGTCCTTCACGCCGTAAGCCCGCTTCAGGGCGCTTTCCCCCAGATCACCAATGATTGTGGAGATCGACAGCGCGATCCCGAGGGCCAGCAGTGCCAATGGTCCGAATGGCAGGGCGGTCAGAATGCCCAAGGCAACGGCCACCGCGCCGCCGCACAGCACGCCGCCGATCGCTCCGGTCCACGTCTTCCGCGGCGAGAGGGCCGGGCAAAGTTTCGGGCCCCCAATGAACGTGCCGGCGAGATAAGCGCCGCTGTCAGTCGCCCACACCACAAAGAACAAAAGGAGGGTCAGCGCCCGCCCCTCCTCCGGATCGTGGCGTATATAAAGGGCAGCGATTGCGGGCAGGAGAAGATAGACGGCGCCGACAAACGGCCAGGACACGAACGGCTTGCCGCGCAATTCGAGCAGCGTGGCCAGCGCGCCGCCCCCCAGCGCAATGCCGGTCGCGGTCAGATACGATCCGCCCGCGGCAAAATAAACCATGGCAATCGCCGTCACCGACAAGGTGTAGAATCCGCGCGAAAACTCAGCGCGATCGACAATGCGCGCCCACTCGAAAATGAGAATGATCAGGACAAATGCAATCGCGGCCGAATAGGGTCGCCCGCCCCAATAGACGATCGCCATGGCGAACGGCATCAACATGGCCGCCGTAACGACGCGCGCCAGCAGCCCCTTCAACCGCTTGGGCGAAGGCGTCTTGGAAACCGTATCGTCAGAAGGAAGGATAAGAACCGGCCGTCAACTCAGAGTGAAAGGTTCACTCTATCTGCCGGGAATGGTCACAGAACGAAAGACCTGGGCGACGACGATCTGCCGATATCAGGCAGCCGATGGATTGGCCCAGCGCGACACGACCGAACGGCCCTCCTTGTCGACGAGGCTGATCGCCTCGAGTTCACGTAAGAAGCGTTTTTCGGTCAGCGGTTTTGTCAGGTACCCATCCATACCGAGTGACAGGCAATATTCGCGCACCCCGTTCATGGCATCGCCCGTAAGCGCCAGCACGGGAACGGCCCCCCATTCCTCCCCCGATCGGCGGATCGCTTCGACGGTATCAGGACCATCCATGACCGGCATGTGCATGTCGAGAAGCACCACATCGATGTCGAATTCCTTCAGCATCTCCAGTGTCTTCTCACCATTTTCCGCTTCGAGGACAGTGACGCCATAAGGTTCAAGAAACAGTCGGCACAGCATGCGATTGAGCGGCTGGTCGTCCGCCACCAGTATCGTCAGCGCACTCATCATGCTCGACAGTCTATCCCGCAGGCATGGCGACTTGTTCTGGGTGGCGGCGCCTGGACTGACGGCCCCGGCCAAGAAAGTGAAGCTGAACACGGAACCCCGGCCAGGTGTACTTTCGGCGGAGACTTCGCCCTCCATCAGTTCGGCGAGCTTGGCGACGAGGGAGAGGCCAAGGCCCGTGCCATGAACGACGGTCATGGCCGTGCCGTGAACCTGCTCAAACGGGCGGAACAGGCGGGCAATGGTCATGGGATCCATCCCGATGCCCGTATCCCGCACACTGATCTTCACAGTGCTGCCGGATTGTCCCGTCGCCACCACACGAGCCATCAGCTCAATCGTGCCCGACTTCGTGTATTTGATGGCGTTCGACAGAAGATTCGAGATGCACTGCTGTGTACGGACCGCATCAAAGCGCAGTTTCTCAGGCACATTGTCATCCACCTGAAGCGTCAGCACGATGCCCTTTTCATTGGCCTGCGGCTGCCACAGCGTCGCCTGGTGACGGAGCACATCCGTCAGGCTTTCTTCTGTCGGCACGATGGAGAATTTGCCTTCCTCGATTTTCGACATGTCCAGAATGTCGTTGAGGAGGGTCATCAACCCCTCGCACGACGCAAGCACCGTATCGACTTTCTCCGTCTGGTCGGGCGTCAGGGTCGTGCGATGCAGGGACTCCGCCATGCCGTAAATGCCGTTCAGCGGCGTACGGATTTCATGGCTGATATTGGCAAGAAAATTCTGGCGCGTTCGCGTTTCGGCACGCGCCGCGCTTGCCTCCTCCCGCAACGTGTCAACATGCAGCATTTGCGTCGTGATGTCAGCGAATGTCGAGATGACATATTGCATCACGCCAGTCGCCACGTCCCGTATCGGGCGCGCATTGATCCGTAGCCATCGGGATTCAAGCCGCGGATTCTGGACGCTAAGGACCGCGTCCGTAACGGGCATGCCTGTACGCAGGCAGATCATCGCAGGATGGTCCCGCATCTCAACGGGCTGACCCTCTTCATCTGTCATCTGCCATTTCGGATCAATCGATTTGGCGCCGACCATATCATCGAGGGACAGGCCCAGAATTCTCGCCGCAGCCTCATTGCAGCTGACAATCTTGCCTGCCGCATCATTGACGATCATGCCTTCATACATGTTGGAGAGCGCAAGGGTGCGCAGTCGGTCGAGGTCTGCGGGCCGGGTCTGGGCCGCGCTCGGAATGGGCTGGCCCCGCAGGGCTGTACGGGTTTCAATGAATGTCGCCACCATACTGGCGAGACGGCGCACCTGCGAGATCTCATCCACCGTCCATTCCCGGGGCGTCTGCGATATTGCCGCCAGTGCACCAATGCGAGCTCCGCCGGACAGTTCGATCGGCACGCCAAGATAGCCGCGTATGCCCGGCTCACCGGTGACATATGGGTTAGCGCTAAAGCGCTCGTCCGTGACTGTATCAACAATCGTGAGCGGATCGGGCGTCTGGATCGTGACGGTACAGAAGGAATCGCCCCGGCAGGTTTCTTCCAGATCGACGCCGCGCTTGGCCTTGAAGACCTGACGATCCTCTTCAATCAGTGAAATGACGGCGATGGGCACCTGACAGATGGCCATGAGCTGCTCAACCGCATCCTCGAGAAAAGGCTCTGGCCCCGGCGACGACAGGCCCGTGTCAGCCAAGGCTGCAAGCCGCTTCTCTTCTGATATTGCTGCGTTAGGTGATGTCACCCGCTGCTCTCCGCCAGTTCCTTGGCGCAAGCTTTAACAATCCTGCATTAACGCGCTCCAAATTGACGCGGTAAAAACACCATAAAGTCCGATAGGAACTTTTTGAGGTATCCGGACAATCTTTTGTTTACCAACGGGCAAGGCGCGGCAGGATGAGCCGGGCTGCCAATGTCACGATGAATATACCGCCGCCATACCAGGCCGCTAAATACCACAGACTGACAAAGGGGCACTGCAGCGAGTAGATAAATGCCCCCCATGTCCCGCCAGCAAGGCCGACGAGAAGCGCGCTCTGCCCCGGCTGCACACTGGCGCCGCGCATCATCAGCAGGCTGAGAACAAGAATCAGCGGCAAGGCCAGAGCAAGGATACCCGCGACACAGGCCGATCCGTGCTGAGGCGCAAAGGCAGCAGAGAGACTGCCCGCCAGCGACCAGTCAAACCCCATCAGCGCAAGAAGGAACAGGACCGCCGACATCACAGCTGTAAAGGGCCCAATGCGCCGTGCAGACGGACCGAACGAATAAAGCGCCATCAGGGTAAAGCCGATCGTGCCCGCCCCCAGAAGCGCCATCTTGAAAATGGCACGCGCCGGGTCCCACAGCAGTGCCTGCTGAAACCCGTCGCCCAGGACAAGAACGTATGTTCCGGCAAACTGAACCAAAGCGATGGCAATGACAGCAAGGATCTCGCGCGATACGCGGCGAGGCCGGACGGGCTCAGCGGTTGCCACAAGGCTGTCGATGAAAGGAGAGCTACTCATAGGATTTCTCAAGATATTTGATCAGTTTCTTCCTGGCGCGGTGGATGTTGACTTTGACCAGTGACGCACTCTGGCCGGTCATGATGGCAATTTCCTCAATCGATCGCCCCTCCACCTTGGCGAGGGTCAGCGCCTCGGCCTGCGCTTTGGGCAGGTGTTGGATCACCCGTTCCAGGACAATCCGTGCCAGGACGCTTTCCTCGTGACATTCAAACCCATGGACGTCCTGCAGTTCGTCTTCTTCGGCCCGGTAAATGGCGCGCAGCCGATCGAGCCATTTAAATCGAGCGATGGCCACGAACCACGGCGCGAAGGGTCGTGACGGGTCATAAGTGTGACGTTTGCGGTGCACGGCCAGCAACGTTTCCTGCACCACGTCATCGACCTGATCAGGCACAAGGCGGGTGGACAGATACCGTCGCAACCATGTCTGACAGGCAACCAGCACCTCGTCATAGGCACGCCTGTCCCCCCGCTGGGCCAATGCCATCAATGGACCGCAGGGGTTCAGGTCGATCATGCCTGATGCCGATCGCTGTGTGTCCAGCTGCACAACCTGCATTTTTGCGTCCTGCCCTCCGCTGACCGACGCCAGTTCGTCGACCTTTGTCATCGGTATTCGCCCCCAGTTGCAGGAGGTTACACGGACCAGCCAAAAATCGGGAAGAGGTCCTGCTGCATTACCGCGTGTAACCCTTCCCGCCCGCTGACCGAATCACGGGTCATGGCAATATCGCCAAGGAGAGGACCACCATAATGACACATCGCAGTATTCTGTCAGCTTTGGGCGCCGTCGCAGCAGGCCTGGGCCTGTGCGCGAGCACTGCCCATGCCCTGCCCGTCACCATCAGCATCACCAACAATAGCGAGGCGGGCGGATTAAACCTGACACCGCTCTTCATCGCTTTTCACAATGGCGCCTATGATGCGTTTGACGTCGGCGCGGGGGCATCGGCTGGCGTCGAGCTGATTGCTGAAACAGGCGATGCCTCAGGGGCAATGGCGGAGGCTTTGGGCGCCGATGCGAATGCCCTGACCGGCGTTATCACGGCACCGGGCGGTTTTGCCGGTGCACCGATCATTGAACCTGGCGAAAGCGCGAGCTTCACCTTCGATGTCAATCCGATGACCCAGCGCTTTCTGAGCTATCTGTCCATGGTCATCCCGTCCAACGACACGTTCATCGGCAATGGCAGCGCCCTTGAGGTGTTCAATGCCGCGGGCGCCTATCTGGGTGACCGCACATTGATCATCGACGGCAACGCGATCTGGGACGCCGGGACAGAGGCAAATGACCTGAATGATGGCGCTGCGTTTGTCGTGGGTCAGGATGCAGCGGGCGGAATTGAGACGATGGATCCCGTAGCGCTCAGCAACGGCATTGCCGCGATGGCTGTGGCATTGCCCACGGGTGATCTGATGTCACCGGCGCTGGCCAATTTCTTTTCGGACCGCAGTGCCTTCAGACTGGCGACAATCTCGATTTCCGCAGATCCGGTCCCCGTCCCGGCCGCGCTCCCGCTTTTCGCCGCAGCGCTGGGCGGCGGTGCATTCTTCCGTAAGCGGCTTAAAAAATCGGTCTAACTGGCGACGTCTTCCGGACGCGCCCCGAAACGGCGTGTCCGGCGACGGAAGGTATCGACCGCGAACATGAACTGGTCGCGGTCAAAGTCCGGCCAATAGCAGTCAAGAAAGACAAACTCCGCATAGGCGGCCTGCCACAACAGAAAATTTGACAGGCGCTGCTCGCCTGATGTCCGGATCACCAGGTCAGGATCGGGCGCATCGCCCGTATCAAGGGCCAGGCCGAGCGCCGTCTCGTCAATGGCAGCGGGGTCAATCTCCCCGGCTGCAGCGCGCGCTGCCAGCTTCTGCACGGCACGGACGATTTCGTCCCGGCCGCCATAATTGAATGCGATCTGCAGTGTGTGGCCTTTATTGTCCGCCGTGCGCTGTTCGGCGTCGATGACCAGCTTCTGGATATCGCTCGGCAGCGCATCGCGGTCACCGATGATTTTGACGCGAACATCCTCATCGGCCAGCTTCACGAGGTCCTGTTCAAAGAACCGCCGCAGCAGGTTCATGAGGTGCTGAACCTCCCAGTCGGGACGGTTCCAGTTCTCGGTCGAAAAGCTGTAGAGGGTCATGTGGGAGAGGCCGAGTTCCTTGGCGGCGTCCACAGCGCGCCGGGCGGCCTCCACCCCTTCCTGATGCCCCTTCAGGCGGGTGTGCCCCCGCTCTTTCGCCCACCGGCCATTGCCATCCATGATGATGGCCACATGGCGAAGGGGCTTTTCTTCAGGCGCGGCGTCTTCCCCACCGAGCTTGGCAAACATCCGTCCTGCAAATCTTTTCGCCGACATGATGGCTCACCCTTCCCGTGTTCGACACCGCGCTCGAAGCGGTAACCTTACACCTGCATGATTTCGGTTTCTTTAGCAGCGTGCATTTCGTCGATGACCTTCACCTTGGCGTCGGTCAGTTTCTGGACCTGTTCGCCCATCTTCTTCTGATCGTCCTCGGGCATGCCGTCGGCTTTCTTGATCTCATCCATGCCATCGCGGCGAACGTTGCGGACGGCGACCTTGGCGGCTTCCGCATATTTGCCAGTCATTTTGGCAAGATCGCGGCGGCGTTCCTCGGTCATTGGCGGCATCGGCACGCGCACGGTCTGACCGTCAGTGACAGGGTTGAGGCCAAGGCCGGAGTCGCGAATCGCTTTTTCGACCGCGCCAACAAGGCCCTTGTCCCAAACCTGGACGGACAGGGTCCGCGCATCCGAAACGCCGACCGTCCCGCACTGGTTCAGTGGCATGTCGCTTCCATAGGCATTCACCATCACCGGCTCCAGCAGGGTCGCTGTCGCACGCCCGGATCGCAGGCCGGCATATTCCGTTTTCAACGTCGCCAGTGCGCCATCCATGCGCTTTTCGAGTTCATTGAGATTGGGGCCATCGGACATGGGATGCTTCCTTAGTTCATTTTTTGGAATCGAGGCGGCCTTATGCCCCAAGGCGGGCCGCAAAACAAACCGTTCATTTCCGCAAGCCGGCCGCGGCAGGGGACATCAATTGTCGGAGATGACCGTAAACCGGCCTGAGCCCGTCAACGCGCCATGGATCCCGCCGTCGGCGAGGGAAAACACAACGATCGGGATGCCGTTTTCACGCGTGATGGCGATGGCGGCCTGGTCCATCACCTTCAGGTCCTGCTTGAAGACATCCATATAGGTCAGATGGTCGAAGCGCTCGGCGTTCGGGTCTTTCTTGGGGTCGGCGGAATAGACGCCATCAACCTGAGTGCCCTTCATCAGCGCGTCACAGCCCATTTCAGCGGCGCGCAGGGCGGCGGCGGTGTCCGTGGTGAAGAATGGGTTGCCAGAACCGGCAGCGAAGATCACCACAAGGCCCTTGCTCATGTGGTGCAGCGCACGGCGCCGGATATAGGGCTCACACACAGCCGTCATCTCGATAGCTGACATGACCCGGGTCTCGACCCCGATGGATTCAAGGGCGTTCTGAAGGCCGAGCGCATTCATCACGGTGGCGAGCATGCCCATATAGTCGGCGCTGGCGCGCTCCATGCCCTTGGCGGCCATCTGGAGACCGCGGAAAATATTGCCACCGCCAACGACGATGCAAATTTCCATGCCGAGGTCCCGGGCCTGCTTCACCTCTTCCGCAATCCGTTCCACCGTGTCGAGGTCGATACCGAATTCCTTGGATCCCATCAGGGCTTCGCCGGAAATTTTCAGACAGACACGCTTGTAGCGGGGGGTCGAGGAAGAAACGCTCATCGGGGGCCTCACCAGAATTTTTCGGCGCATACCAGATGCTTCCCAGATTGGCTAGCGCTTCAAGTCAGCTCTTTGGGAAACAGCAAACAAATAGGACGCGGGAAGAGTGCCCCCTCCCGCGTCCATCCATATACGGACAAGTGGAAGGGCGCCTGCCGCCCTCCCCTCATCATCAGGCTTTTGATGCTGCAATCCATTCATCGACGCGGCGTTCCAGCAGGGACAGTGGCAATGCACCGCCGCCCAGCACCACATCATGGAAATCGCGGATGTCGAACTGCTCACCAAGTTCCGTGCGGGCTTTTTCGCGCAGCTCGAGAATTTTGAGCATGCCGATCTTGTAGCTTGTGGCCTGGCCCGGGATGACGATGTAGCGCCGCACCTCCGACTGGATGGTTGTGCGGGAGCGGGCCGAATATTGCTGGGCGAACGCGATCGCCTCTTCTTCTGTCCAGCCCTTGGCGTGCAGGCCCGTATCGACGACCAGCCGGATCGCCCGCCACATTTCTGAAGAGAGCCGCCCTGCGTCAGAATAGACATCAACGTAGGTGTTCGGCATCTCCTTGGCGAGGTACTCCGTATAAAGCGCCCAGCCTTCAATATAGGCAGTCGAGCCATATTGCGTGCGGAACTGCGGCACGCTGTCGAGTTCCTGCGCGATCGAAATCTGCATGTGGTGACCCGGCAGCCCCTCGTGATAGGCGATCACTTCAAGCTGGTTCTTCGGCATCGACGTCATGTCAGACAGGTGAGCATAGTAGACGCCCGGGCGAGACCCATCAGGGGTGCCGTTGAAATAGTGCTGCGCCGCGCCGTCCTGCTCCCGGAACGCCTCAACACGCTTCACGACCAGATCAGCCTTCGGCAGAATGCCGAAATAATTCGGCAGCTCGGCCTTGATGTTGTCGATCGCCGCCGTGGCATCGTCAATATAGGCCTGACGCCCTTCATCCGTGTCCGGATAGTAGTTCCACTCGGCTTCCTTGATATAGGTGACGAAGTCTTCGAACGTGCCGTCGAACTCGGCCTTTTCCTTGAGCCCGTTCATTTCAGCCGTGAGGCGCTCGATCTCGCTCAAGCCCAGCTGATGCACCTCTTCGGGGGACATGTCGGTCGTCGTGCTCTGCTGCAGGCGATAGGCATAGTAGGCCTGGCCGTCCGGCATGCCGCCAATACCGCTCGCTTCCTCCGGGGCGTTCGCCAGGTCATCCTCAAGGAAGGTAATGATGCGGCCATAGGCCGTCGCAACCGGACCAACGAGCGCCGCTTCGACCTTTTCGGTCAGCTCATCCGCCTTGGCTTGATCAATCGTTCCAGCGTCGAGGAGAGCCGCGATCTTGGCCTTGGCATCCGCATAGAGGCTTGAGTCATCGCCCTCATCGAACGGCGCGCCGGAGATGATCTTCGCGCTTTCTTCCCGCACGATCTCATTGGCAAATTTCGGTGAGTGATAGCCGGTGTCGATCGCGCTTTCGCCCCGTGCGATCAGTTGCACAACCGCCGGGTCGATCGCCTCGAGACGGGCGATGTAGGCTTCCATGTCGCTGAGCGTGTCGACCTTGTGGAAATTGATCAGATAGGTCGGAAACAGGGAATGGATCCCGGTCATCTGATCGAAAATGAATCCATGATCGATAAAGGCAAGGCCAGCCATCGCCCGGTCTGCCTGATAGGTCCACAGATCGTAGGACATCTTGGCTTCGTCATCGAGCGCGTCATAGTCGAACTGCGCCGCCATTTCGTCGGCTTTTGCCTGAAGCCACTCAGCCTCGTCGCGGCCAGCCGCGGCAGTGAAATCGTCCCACTCGTCATAGCGTTCCTTGCGGCCCAGAGACGTCAGGGTCAGCGGGCTGCGCAGGATCTGCTCTTCATAAACGACATCGAACCAGGCGTTCAGCCGTTCGCTTTCAGACTGAGTCGCCTCGGCGGACGCAGCCGCCGTTTCGGTGGCAGTCGTTGAAGACGGTTGAGAGGTGCCGCTCTCGCCGCAGGCCATCAGGAGGGGAATGAGGACGAGAAGGCTCGAACATGTTCGGGTCATATACAATTCCAGTCTATTTATCGATGAACAGTAAAACGCGCCTCGCCCCATGGGAAGAGGAGGCATGAAAAAAGCCGGCCTCCAATGAAGACCGGCTTTCTTCTAGCGAGGCTCAGTGATCTCAGCCCTTGTTCATGGCAGCAACTTCTGCAGCGAAGTCGCTTTCTTCTTTCTCGACGCCTTCGCCCAGCTCCATACGGATGAAGCCTTTCAGCTCAGCGCCTGCATTCTTGGCGACGTCCTTGATGCGGGTTTCGCCGTCAATGACGAAGACCTGTTCAAGAAGAACACTTTCTTCGTAGAATTTCTGCATGCGGCCTTCGACCATTTTGTCGATGATCTGCTCAGGCTTGCCAGAAGCGCGGGCCTGTTCGGCAAGGACCGATTTCTCACGCTCGACGACGGTGGCATCAAGATCATTGACCGACAGGGCCAACGGACGCGAGGCCGCGACGTGCATGGCGATCTGCTTGCCGACCGACTGCAGGGCATCCGCGTCACCAGCAGACTCAAGTGCCACGAGGACGACGATCTTGCCGGCCTGGTCTGCAATCTGCGTGTGCACGTATGGAACGACGACGCCCTGGCTCACGGACAGGCTGGCGCTGCGACGAACGGACATGTGCTCGCCGATCGAGCCCACCATTTCGGTGATGTGGTCCTCGACGGATTTGCCAGCGCCGGGATAGTCGGCTGCTTTCAGCTTCTCGATGTCACCATCGACGCTCAGCGCCACATCGGCGATGTTGGCCACCATATTCTGGAATTTCTCATTCCGGGCCACAAAGTCCGTCTCGGAGTTGACCTCGACGACCACGCCTTTATTGCCGTCGACCGCATAGGCGACGAGGCCGTCAGCCGCGGTACGGCCAGCCTTTTTTGCCGCTTTCGACAGGCCTTTTTTCCGCAGCCAGTCGACCGCAGCTTCGATGTCACCATCGTTTTCCTGCAGCGCCGTTTTACAATCCATCATGCCAGCGCCGGTTTTTTCGCGCAGGTCTTTCACCATCGAGGCGGTGATTGCAGCCATTGGGGTCTCCTTGGGTTCGTCTCGTTATTGAACGAGGGAAATCTGACCGGCGCCTTTGGTCCCAAACGTGCCTCGCGGTCAACCCCAACCTGTCCAGGAACAGGTAAAGGGCACCCCCTTGCCGTGAGCAGGAGGACAACATATGTAAGCTTCGCGGTGAGAATCGGCGCTGTTAAGGTTAATTACAGCGCAATTATCTGCTAAATAGCTGTATTCTCAACAAATTGCTAAAATATTTGCTCATTTTGTGTTTTTTGTGGACCCAACGGTGCTATTATTGCGTTGTTACGACAAGACATGCCGTAGGGGGTCCCACCGCGCGGTCTGTCGTATTCGAAACCCGCAAGTGAGAAGTAAAGTACTATGAAACATCTGAAATCCCTTACAACTGCGGCAGTCCTCGGCCTGGCCGCTTTCGCTGCTGCTCCAGCTGCCCAAGCTGCGGTTGTGGTCACTGACACTGACGGCGTTGGCACGCCAATGCTGAGCCCAAGCTCTGCCGTCAGCATTCGCAACAGCTCTGTTGTCACGTCCGGCTCGCTGGTCGCTGCTGACAACACTGGCTCGTTCATGACGGGCGCATTCCTGGGCAACGTCCAGATGTCGATCGACGTCAACGACACTACAGGCTTCCCAGCTGGCATCCGCAACTTCACCGTCGAGTTCTTCGGTGATGCTGCGCAGACCATTTCGCTGTTCGGCCCAATCACGCTGACCGACGATTCCGGCGCTGAATTCGACCCAGCTGCACTGTACAACTTTGCTCTGCCAGCTGGCACGGAAGTGTTCTTCCAAGTCACGGGCATTGGCCAATCGGTGAACGCAGCCTTCACTGGCGACTACAACATCCGCCTGCTGGCTGATGCTGTGCCAGTTCCTGCTGCTGCCGTTCTGTTCGGTACAGCAATTGCTGGTGCCGCAGCTGCACGTCGCCGCAAGAAAATTGCCTAAGTCGTAGTCGTACCCTCAGGGGTGCGGTAAAGGCTAAAAGCTTCAAGAGGGTCCGGTTCGCCGGGCCCTTTTTTGTTGGGCGGCCCTGAATGCAGAGATGGCTCGCAGCGTTAGCCGATCCGATTGCGTGCGGGGCGGCGCCGAGACAAAAGCTGCCAATAAAAAAGGCGCCCCGGAGGGCGCCTTTTCGACACATTATATATAGGCGTCAGCGAGGCTTATGCGCCCTGCTGCTTTTCTGCTTCCGCAGCAGCAGCGTCCGCCTGCTCAGCGGCCACTTCTTCTGCAGCGTCATTGGCAACCATGCCCTGCTCGGAAGGCGCGCCCATCATGGCCGCTTCTTCTGGCAGCTCTTCCAGCTCACCAAGGTCCGCGCCCATGGCGACAGCCGAAGCGCCGATGCCGTCGACAACTGCGTCAGCAACCAGGTTGCAATACAGGCTGATCGCGCGGCTGGCGTCGTCATTGCCAGGGATGATGTAGTCTACGCCTTCTGGCGAACAGTTGGTGTCGACAACGGCGACAACAGGGATGCCAAGCTTCTTGGCTTCCTTAATGGCGATGTCTTCCTTGTTCACGTCGATGACGAACATGATGTCAGGCAGGCCACCCATCTCACGAATACCGCCGAGCGACAGCTCAAGCTTCTCGTGCTCACGGGTCATCTGAAGCTGTTCTTTCTTGGTCAGCCCTTTGGCGTTCCCTTCCAGAATTTCTTCAATGGCCTGCAGGCGGCGAATGGAGTTCGAAACCGTTTCCCAGTTGGTCAGCGTGCCGCCGAGCCAACGGTTATTCATGTAGTACTGGGCGCATTGCTGAGCGGCTTCAGCGATCGGCTGCTGGGCCTGACGCTTGGTGCCAACAAACAGAACGCGGCCACCACCGGCAACAACGTCACGGATCTTGACGAGGGCCTGGTGCAGCAGAGGAACGGTTTGGGAAAGGTCGAGAATATGGATGCCCGAACGATCGCCGAAGATATACGGCGCCATGCGAGGGTTCCAACGGTGGGTCTGGTGGCCAAAGTGCACGCCAGCTTCCAGTAGCTGACGCATTGAGAATTCAGGCATCGACATAGCGAGCTTCACTCCTTCGGTTGAGCCGCCGCGGGGAGGAAGTGACGTTCTTCCCGAAGGAAGCGGCCCGTCACCACCGAAGTATGTCCCCCGCGTGGGGATTTATAATGGCGCGCGAGTACAGCAGGGATGCGGGGTTGGCAAGGAAATTATAAATCAACGTGTCGTCGAACTGTCCGCGCATTGAACGTCGGTCCAATCAGCGGCGAGGCGCAATTCACCAGTGTTCTCGTCGATTTTGCGTACGCTGAAGCCCTGCGCCATCAAGATCGGTGCGCCGAGCAGGCTCGTTATCCCGTTCGGCGCGTCTTCTTCTCTACTATAGACGACGTTAGCCATGACTTGGATGCCGGCGACACGCACGGACACGCTTTGAAGTTCGACGCCATCCGATACCCCGCTGACATGAGCATATTGAACAACTTCATGTCCTGCTTCTACCAGCTGGTCGAAGCGGCGGTCGTCATACACAAGGAGATCGTAGCCGGATCCGGTGTCCACGAGGGCATCTCGTAGTAGACGGCCTTTCACGGAGACGTTTTGCTCCAGCACGGGTCCACGTTTGCGGTAGACGACAGGCACCACAATATCTGACGCGGGCCAGCAGTTTGCCGGGGCCAGAAACAGTCGGTCTGTCGAGGCGTCACCGCCCAAAGTGAATCTGACGAGGGCGTCGTTGCCGATAACTATTCCCGGGGAAGCGCCCGCCACCAGATTATCCCCCACCACCAATGGAACGGTAGAGGCCATGAGGTAGCTGTAGGTCAATGCCGCACCTCGAAATAACACTGTCGCATTGCTCAGGATGGAGGCTTCTTGCCTACGCCCGCGTGCACCGTTGAACCGGACGGCGACAGTGTCCTCCTTCGCTGCATCTGCCTCCAACAGTTCTTTATTTAATAGCAACGATCGCTCTGCACCCGTATCAAATAAGAACCATGTCTTGGTCGTTTACACGATCAGTGGTGACGGCAAATATCGAAGAGGCTGCAGCAAAAGTAACGACACGCTCTTGCCGAACGGTTGCTACCAAAGAGGGTGCAACGGGCTGCACGGTTGAACTGCATGCGCTCAGGAACACGGCGACGCATACCGACGCGAACAATTTATCGGACAAAAGTCGGTCACCCTTTCTGCGTGCGTACCAAAATGTGAACTCAATGAGCCTGAGCCAAGGCCGTCTTCGCGGTCAACTATCTGCTTGTCGCCCTTGACTGATTTCCTTCCCGCCCCTTGCCATGCGTCCCTTCTCCACCCTACGCTTTCCCCAGACAAACCGGCGTCAGACCGGTCAGGGGCAACGAACGGGAGTACGCCATGGACGGCAGTTGGGGCGCGTTTGCATCCAGTGCGGATGAAACGACAATTTCACAAAAAGAGGCCGCGCGGTTCCTGCTGCAGGCGCAGTTCTCGGCCCGGCCCTTGGAAATCGCCGAAGTGCAGCGCTTGGGCTTTGACGGCTGGCTCTCCGAACAGTTCAAGGTCAAGCCGGGTCAGAGTGGCTCGGACTGGCTTGATGAAGCCGGCTATGGCGCCATCACACCGAAGGGTGAATATTTCTGGCCCATGATGGGCGACCATATGGCGTGGAACCAGTTCCTGACCGCGCCGGACCAGGTGCGGCGCCGCACCTCCTTCGCCCTGTCGGAATTCTTTGTCGTCTCCCTCAACCCGATCGAGGGGTTCTGGCCGCCCTACATGATCGCCGGGTACTGGGACATGCTGAACCAGCATGCCTTTGGCAATTTCCGCGACCTGCTGGAGGCCGTGACGCTCAATCCCGCCATGGGCATGTACCTGAACACCAAGGGCAACCTGAAAGAAGACAAGGAGACCGGCCGCGAGCCCGACGAGAATTACGCGCGGGAGATCATGCAGCTGTTCACCATCGGGCTTTATGAACTGAACCCCGACGGCACACTGCGCCTTGATGCGAATGGCCAGCCGATCGAGACATACACGCAGGATGACATTGTCAATCTGGCGAGAGTGTTTACCGGCTACGACCACAATTTCGACAATGTGACCAAGCACGATGTGGACTGGCTGAGCTATCCCGTGCCGAGCACAGAGTTCTGTCGCGACTCGATGAAGGTGACGCGGGCCAACCACTCCTATATGGACGTGACCTTCCTTGGGCTGACCATTCCGGGCGGAACGGATGCCAAGGTAAAACTGGGCCAGGCCCTCGACCATCTGTTCAACCATCCCAATACCGGACCATTCTTCAGCTATCAGATGATCCAGCGTCTGGTGACCGGCAGCCCCAGCCCTGCCTATGTCAAACGGGTGGCCGATACCTTTGCTGATAATGGCAAGGGCGTACGCGGCGACCTCAAGGCCGTCTGGCGCGCTGTCCTGATGGATCCCGAGGCGCGGGCCATGCCAGGAACAGACGGCGCGATTCTGGGCAAGGTGCGCGAACCCGTGCTGCGCCTGACCCAATGGGCGCATACGGTGGGTGTGAAATCCGAGAACAACAAATGGGAGATGCACAGCACGGCGCGTGACGACCGGTCACTGGGCCAGAGTCCCCTGCGCGCGCCATCGGTCTTCAACTATTTCCGTCCCGGCTATGTGCCGCCGCAAACGCAGATGGCGAAGGAGGGGATCGAAGCGCCGGAGTTTCAGATCCACAATGAGAGCTCCACCGCTGGCTATATCAATTTCCTCAGTTGGATGATCAATACCGGCTATAACGATGTGAAGCCGACCTATGACCGGGTACCAGACCTGGGCACTGATGTCTCAGCGGTCATTGACTGGCTCGACCTGCACATGACCGCAGGGCAGCTTTCCGATGAGACCAAGCTGGTGATGACTACCGCGCTGGAAAACGCCGGACAGAATCAGGAAGTGACGCCGAAGCTGAAACGGCAGATGTGGGTCGCCGCCCTGATGCTCGTCATGGCGTCACCAGAATACATCATTCAGAAATAGGCGGGAGACGGACAATGACATTCATACCCAAAGGCCCGATTTCTCGCCGCGAACTGATCCGCCGCACCGGTCAGCTTGGCATGATGGGCGCAGCTGCGCCCCTCGCCCTTCAACTCAACGGTCTGGCCAATGCCGCCGCAGCGGGCGCGACCGATTACAAGGCGCTGGTCTGTATCTTCCTCTATGGCGGGAATGACTTCGGCAACACGGTCATCCCGGTCGATCTGGCCAATTACGATAAATACCACGCCATCCGGGGCGGCAGTGATGGCCGTCAGGCGGGCGGGATCGCCTATGGCCATGATGAGATCCTGCCCATGGCTCTCAAGCCGGTAGCGCAACAGACCCTGACCGATGATATTCAGTATGCGCTGAACCCGAACCTGAAGGGCATGAAGTCCCTGTTCGACCACGGCCATGCGGCCATCCAGCTGAATGTCGGCCCGCTGATCACCCCGCTGACCCTGGCGCAATATAACAACCCGAACAAGACAGCCTATCCCCTGCCGCCCAAGCTGTTCTCCCACAATGACCAGCAGTCGGTGTGGCAGTCGCTGGGCAGCGAGGGCTCAACCGTCGGCTGGGGCGGACGGCTGGGCGACATGGTCCTGGATGGCAATGATGAATCGCTGCTGACCTGCATTTCGGCCAGTGGCAATGCTGTCTTTGTGTCCGGCAATGACGCTCTTCAATATCAGATCAGCCCGGACGGGGCGATTGCCATCGGCGCCATCAACAATCCGGCCGTGCCGGAATCCATCCGCGATGCGATGAAATATCTGATCACGCGGCCATCGGACCATATGCTGGAGAACGAATTCGCAAAGGTCACCCAGCGGTCCATCCGCATGGAAGGCATCGTCAATGGCGCGTTGAACCGGGTGCAGATGAACACGCCGTTTGACACCTCGCCGGGTGACAATGAACTGGCCGACCAGATGAAGATCATTGCGCGGCTGATTGGCGCACGGAAGGCGTTTGGGGCGAAGCGCCAGGTTTTCTTTGCATCGCTTGGCGGGTTCGATAATCACGATCTTCTGATGGAGAACCACCCCGCCCTCCTCGCCAAGATCGATGAGGCCATGTCCTCCTTCTATGCGGCGACGGTTGAGCTTGGCGTTGCCGATCAGGTGACCGCCTTTACAGCGTCCGATTTCGGCCGTGCCTTTGGGCGCAACGCGGACGGATCGGACCATGGCTGGGGCGGCCACCACTTTGTCGTGGGCGGCGCGGTCAAGGGCGGCCAGTACTACGGCACGGCGCCCCATGTGTCCCTTGAGACAGAAGACCAGGTGGGACAGGGACGGCTGCTACCCTCCACGGGCGTGGATCAGTTTGCCGCAACCCTGGCCCGCTGGTTCGGCGCCTCTGCATCGGATCTGCCGGACATCTTCCCGAACATCGGGAATTTTTCGGACACGGACCTCAAGTTCATCTGATCCCGCTTGCGCAAATCTCGCTGCAGTGCAAACATTCCAGGCGGAATGCACTCAGTGAGGGGCGCGATGTTTTTTGAGAAAAATATCTTCAAGCGGACGAAACGAAACCCCTATTTCAGGCAGGAGATTTCGACCCACGATTTCTCTCAGCTGGTCCTGATGAGTGTCGAGCCCGGCGATGAGATTGGTGAGGAAAGCCACGACGTTGATCAGGTCCTGATCTTCACTGAGGGCCGCGCCAAGGCGATTATCGGGGATGAGACCTTCAAGCTGCAGAAGGGCGCGCTGGTGATCGTGCCGGCCGGGGTCGTCCATAATTTCATCAATATTGGCAGCAAGCCGCTCAAGTTGTTCACGGTATACACGCCACCTGAGGAGCCTGTGGGCACGCTGCACCGGACCAAGGCCGAGGCGGACGCCGCGGAACATCACTAGGGTCTGTCGTCCCTTCTCATTAGGGTTTATAGGGCGGGCATGATCCACATTCCCAATACGGACCTGACCCGCGATATCATCAAGATGAGTGGCGAGGACGTCGTCACGTTTCTTCAAGGACTGCTGACCTGCAATGTTGAGAAACTGTCCGCCGGTGCCATGATGCATGGCGCACTCCTGACGCCGCAGGGCAAGATCCTTGATACGATGTTCCTAACCCGGACGGACGAGGCGGTTTTTATCGACCTGGTGCCCGGTCGCGGCGACGCGTTTCGCCGCAAGATGATGCTTTACAGGCTGCGCGCCAAGGTCGTGATCGAAGAGGCGAATGACATGCACGTTGCCGTCAGCGCTGAACCGATCAGCGGCGACAATGTCCTGACCTCGTCTGCTGACCCGCGTCTGCCAACGCTGGGTTACCGCGCCATTGTTTCAGGCCCTGCAGAGCCCGCGGATGAGCCCGCCTATCACCGCGCCATGGTGACGGCCGGTATCCCGACCTTCGGGGACGCCTATGACGAGGCGGAGGTCTTTCCTCTGAATGTCAATCTCGACCTCCTCCACGGCATCGACCACAAGAAGGGATGTTTCGTCGGACAGGAAGTCGCCAGCCGGATGTTCCGTAAAGGAAGCATTCGCAAACGGACATGGCTGGTCCGCGGTACGGACCTGCAAAAGGGGCAATCCCTCAAGCATGAGGACCGTATTGTCGGCACGGTGACGAGTGTCGCAGAAGACACAGGAACGGCGATGGTCTCACTTGACCGGTTCGAAACCGAGGACGGCCAGCTTCAGGTCACAACACCCGAAGGCGGCGTCGCGTCGCTCATCAGACCGGATTATGTGTCCTGATGCTGCGCTGTCCCTGGGCTCCCGATGATGATCCGCTCTATGCGGCCTATCATGATACCGACTGGGGCGTTCCCGAACGCGACAGCCGGGCGCTCTATGAAAAGCTGATCCTCGACGGTTTCCAGGCGGGTCTGAGCTGGCGGACGATCCTCTACAAGCGCGAGAATTTCCGCGCGGCGTTTGAAGGGTTTGATCCCGTGCGCATTGCGCAATGGGGCGAGAAGGATGTCACCCGCCTTCTGGGGGACGCCGGCATCGTTCGCCACCGCGGCAAGATCGAAGGCGCCATCACCAACGCCCGCGCATGGTGCGACATGGCCGACGCAGGCCAGGATTTCTCCGCCCATCTGTGGTCGTTCGTCGATGGCTCGCCTTTGCAGAATAACTGGACAACGACGGCGGAGGTGCCCGCCACCTCCCCTGAAGGCAATGCCCTGTCCAAGGATCTGAAAGCGCGCGGCTTCAAATTCTGCGGGCCCACGATCGTCTATGCGTTCATGCAGGCCGTCGGCATGGTCAATGATCATCTGACCGCCTGCCCCCGACATGCTGACTGCCGCGCCATGGCGTCGCAGCGCTGAACATCCCCGAAGATGCCACGTTCTTCTTGCATCAAAGGAGAATGATGATGAGCAAGAGCTATAACAAGGGCACCAAGGTCAAATGGAACTGGGGCAATGGCACCGGGACCGGCGAGGTACAGGAAAGCTTTACTGAAAAGGTGACCCGCACCATCGACGGCAATGAAGTGACCCGCGACGCCGACAACGACAATCCTGCGTACATGATCAAGCAGGACGACGGAGACCGGGTCATGAAGAGTCATTCAGAACTCTCAAAGGCCTGATGGTGCCTTCCTTGTCATAACGGGGTCAGCGGCGCATGGTGGGGCATCCGACAAAAAGCCACCAAAGCACCGGACCCCATGACGTCACATCCCCCCATTGCCCGTATCCTGTCCACCGGCCTCTTCACGCCGCCCAACAGCATTTCCAATGACGAGTTGGTCGAAAGCTATAACGGCTTTGTTGATCAGTGGAACGCCGCGCACCCCGATGACGAGCCGAAGACCCATTCATCCGCGGCGTTCATTGAAAAGGCCTCAGGCATCAAGTCGCGCTTCGTCATGGACAAGGCGGGTATTCTGGATACGCAACGCATGCGGCCCAAATTACCCGTCCGCGGCGATGATGAGATTTCGATCATGGCAGAGATGGCGCTCAACGCCGCCCGTGAGGCCATGACCAATGCCGATCTCGGCCCCGACGACATTGATGCCGTCATATGTGCCGCCTCCAACATGCAGCGGCAATATCCCGCCATGGCGGTCGAGGTGCAGAGTGCCCTCGGCATTGGTGGTTTTGCCTTTGACATGAATGTAGCTTGCGCATCGGCAGCGTTTGGCATTCGCACCGCCATTGGACTTATTCAGACGGGTGCTCGCCGTGTACTGATGGTCAATCCTGAAATCTGCACGGCTCATCTGAACTTCAAGGACCGGGACGGCCATTTCATTTTTGGTGATGTCGCTACGGCGATGATCATCGGTGGGCCGGATGACGACGGCGCGGGCAGTTTCGATATTCTCGACGCGCAACTGATCACACAGTTCTCCAACAACATTCGCAACAATATGGGTTTCCTGGATCCGGCGACGGACAGCGTCATCAACCTTGATGATGCCGGTACCGACAAGCTGTTCAAACAGCGGGGTCGGTCGGTGTTCAAGGAAGTCGTCCCGATGGTCAGTGAGTTCATCGCCAACCATGTGGATCAGTTGGGCATCCAATCGGATCAGATCCGGCGTCTGTGGCTGCACCAGGCGAACCTGTCGATGAACCAGCTCATCGCCAAGCGCGTTCTCGGACATGATCCTGACACAGATGAAGCTCCTGTGGTCCTCGATGAGTACGCAAACACGTCGTCTGCGGGGTCGATCATCGCCTTCCATAAGCATCGCTCCGACCTCCAGCCGGGCGATATCGGCGTTATCTCAGGCTTTGGCGCTGGATACTCTGCCGGATCGATTGTGGTCCGGGCCAACTGACCCCGTCTGGGGAAAGCTGCCGCCCGCCCACGGGCTGACGGCAGGCGCGATCCTGTGTAAAGGCGTGCCCCATGAACTCGACCTCTCCCCCGCCCCGCGCCTGGCAGCGCATGTTATCCGGCCGTCGGCTCGACATTCTCGATCCGTCTCCCTTCGACATTGAGATCGAAGACATTGCCCACGGGCTCGCCCGGGTGGCAAGGTGGAATGGACAGACGACAGGTCCGCTTCCCTTCAACGTCGCACAGCACTCGGTCATCGTGACGGACATGTGTGTACAGATGAAGCCGGACTGGCCGATCAAATGGCAGCTGGCTGCCCTCCTCCACGATGCCCCTGAATATGTGATTGGCGACATGATCTCACCGTTCAAGGCAGCGCTGGGAGACAGCTATCGCAACGTCGAGCACGGGCTGCAGCGTGCCATCCACATCCGCTTTGGCCTGCCGCCGGAATTGCCCCAGACAGTCGAGAAGCTGATCAAGAAAGCCGATCGCGCCTGCGCCTTTTTCGAAGCCACGCAAATTGCGGGCTTCGAGGTTGGCGAAGCGCAGAAGTTCTTTCCGGTCCCAAAAACGATCGAGCCCCTGATTATTCGTGCACTGAGCGCCGAAGATAGTCAGCGTCTGTATCTTCAGATGTTTGAAGCGCTGATGCAAAAAGAAACAGCCGCCTGAACAATCAGGCGGCTGCTCTTACTTACCAGACGAAGCTGACGATTACCGAGCTGCCTTTGCCTTGCGGCGGGCGAACCCGACAACCCCGAGCCCCGCGGCCATCAGCGGCAAAGCGGCTGGGAGGGGTACAGGCGGCAGGACTTCCTCAGTGATCCCCGCATAGCGGACATCCGGTTGCGAGAAGTTGTAGAAACCAAATGCGCCGTCTGAGAACGACCCGAACAATTCGAATTCAAGATTGCCATCGACAGTGACGCGGATCACCGATGCGGTAAATTCGATAGCGAAGTTGTACTCGGTATTGTCCGCCCACCCGGTACTGCCAAGCGTGTTGGCGCGGGCAAGAAATTCAACATTGCCGACGTGGTCCCACTGATCAGCATTCGTATCAGTGCCGCTCGACTGGATGCGGCCGGTGACGCGTGAGATGGACATGCCTCTGTCCCAACCGCCCTGCGTGCCCTGTTTCCAGTCCACGAGGATGTAGTCGGTGTCGGACAATCCATCGATATCGCCCTGGGTGTAGCCCAGCACAAAACCGATGAAATCATCATCAGACGAAGTCTCAACCTTGATGGTCCCGGCAAGGGCTTTACCCTGGCTGCTCTGATTGTTGTGATAGACCGTCGGCGCACTGTTCCGTGTCTGCAGGACGCTCGCACTGTCTCCAGCCAAGATCCAATTGCCATTGCCATCTTGAACCCAAGTGGACAAATCGACAGCGACAGGTGCCGCGAAGGCTCCACCGATGAGCGCACATGCACCCACGGTCAAACCGGTAATTGTCTTTAAAAACACTATTTGCTCTCCCCTAGAATAAAAGCGCCTCAAACCTAACATTAACGTGTTGTTAGTCAATGGGTTTTCCCAACGGCGGGATTTCGTGTGACAATCGCTGACGGCGATCATAGACGGCAGACATGGAACAGCGTCTTCTGATCGGATTGAACGCCGTCCTGGCGGCTATCAGTGCCGACGGGCCCAAGGTTCTGTGTGTGGAGCGCAAGGGCGGCTGGGGTCTTCCCTTTGGCCAGTTCGACCCGTCGCGGCATCGCACCTTCGAGATCGGCTTGCGGGACTTCGTCAAACGCCAGGCCTCGCTACCGCTTGGTTACGTCGAACAGCTTTACACGTTCGGCGATATGGGAAGGGAAAGTCCCCGTCCCAGCATGGCCAATAGCGACCCCTCTGACCGCATCGTATCGATCGGCTATCTGGGACTGTCACCTGAAATGGCGGTTTCCACCCGGGAAAAGACCGCATGGCGTGACTGGTACGACTATTTCCCGTGGGAGGACTGGCGCGCCGGTGCGCCACCGGCCCTGTCGGAAATCATGACGCCACTGCGCCAGTGGGCCAACACACCGGAACGCTATGGCCGATTGAAGGCCAGTTTCGGCCTTGATGATATTCTTTGGGAAGAAGAACGGGTGCTTGAGCGCTACGAGCTCATGTACGAAGCTGGTCTTGTCGAGGAAGCGGTGCGGGACAATAAACTGTCATCGACCGTCACACTGCCGGCCGGTAGCGGTCAGACCATGATTTCAGACCATCGCCGCATTCTTGCCACAGCCATTAGCCGGTTGCGTGGAAAACTACGCTATCGTCCAATAATATTTCAGATGATGCCGGAATTGTTTACCCTAACAGCCCTTCAGGCGTCGGTTGAATCCGTCCTCGGCTTCGAAGTGCACAAGCAGAATTTCCGGCGGAGTCTTGAGACGGCAAAACTGGTGCAAAAGACTGAAAACATTGCTGATACGGGCGGCAGACCAGCCGCGCTATATCGCGCTAGTCGTCTGGCCAGCGAGAGATTCGCCCCTGGGCTTACTTTGCCGCGTCTTCGTGAAGACAAGCTACCGTACTAGCATCAATTTCGACGAATAGTTTTACGTTAAATTGAAACTGCTCCCGTACATCACTCTTCAGGAGCCATAGTTCGTATGAACGAGGGCGGAGTGACTGCCATTCCATGTGGCGTATTGGAGTTAGTATGAAAAAGACTTTGGCAATGTCTGCCGTTTTCGTTGGCGGACTCTCGGGCGTCGCATTTGCGCAGTCCGATGACGTGATCTTCAACGGGACCATCGCAGATTCCTGCACCGTCGTTGCCGGTTCGGCCGGTACGATTGCTGCCAGCACCGACAGCACTGTGCTGTCGAGTACAGAAGCAGGCGGTAGCGCAGGTGATGCAGCCGTGACGGCAAACAGCGCGGCCTATCAGGTCACCGTTTCCGCACCGACCGCCTTTGACTCGGCGCCTGCTGGCTCCGACACCAACACAACCTTTGCCGCGTCCTACGCCGCAAGTGGTGCGACCACGGCCAGCGGCGTCAATGCCGGCGTCCAGACCGCCATCAACGCCGGTGAGACAACGATCACTGTCGATGCATCTGCCACCAAAAGCGTCGGCACCTACGCCGCCGGTTCTTACCAGCTGACAACGACCGTGACATGCTCAACATCGTAATTTCTGCACTGAGTGTCTTCTTGCTGACAGGGACTGCGTTCGCGCAGTCTCTGTTGCCCATGAAGGCTGACATCGTCACGTTTGCAGAACGGGGCAATATCAGCATTACGCTGCAGAATCCCTATGAACGGGCCAAGCGATTCACGCTCGAAGCCTATGACATGGACTGGCAGCCCCTGCCAGATATCCAGATGGTTCGCCGTCAGGTTTCTATGGCACCGGGCGGGTCGATCGGTCTTTATTTCTTTGTTCCCCAGCGCGAGGCTGAAGAAGCACGCATGCTGTTTATCTGCGCGACATCCAACCCGACATTCGGGGCGGGAACGGGCATGAGAGGTCGGGTATGCGGAAAATATCGCGTAGTCTATCGCTCGCTCTAACGCCTCTGGCGTTCAGCTTTTCAGCGAGTTTTGCGCAGCAGGCGATCGATGCCAATACCGGGCAGCAGATCATCGTGCCGTCGCAAAGCTCCGTCTACAATCAGAATTCGGTTTTCCTCCCCACTGCCCCTACCGTCGGCGGCCAGGATATTATCCGTGGCGCAGGTGGGGTAAGCTGTCAGTCCGCGGTCGCCTCAGGCGGTCCGTATGTGGACATGGGCGTCATCGGATCAGAAGACGTCTACGAACGGACCTCCACATCTCTTTACGGCCGGGTCGTCGTCCCCCTGGGCGGCGGCAAGCGTAAGCGCGTCGACTGTACGAAGCTCTATGAGCTGGAAATGACCCGCCTCAAGATGGAGCTTGAGCTCCTCCGTATGGGATCGATGATGCCGCCAGATCAGAGTTTTGCTGACAGCGGATATGGCGCACCAGCGCAATCGCAGCCGGCGGCGCCCGCAGCGCGCCCCGCCCCGGCAACCATGGCGCCGCTGCCTACCCCTGAGCCGCTCGCCAGCGCCGACGATTTTCTTGAAGAAGAGGAACTGGCGCAGCCGATGATGCTCGGCATGCCTGCCGAAGATGCGCCATTGCCGACCCCAGGTGCTGCGGCAGCAAAACCGCGCGCTCAGGCCGTCACCGCTCTTGCCGCCGCGAAACCAGCACCTGAACCGGTCCGTACCGCGCCGCCTCAGATTGTTGTGGCCGAGGCGGCTACCAACGCGACCCGTGTCGTGACAGATGCTGCGCCGGTACGCGAACCAGAAGCCATCGCTATCGTCGATGCGCGGCAGGATCCGGTCGTCCGCCAGTCGTCTTTATTAAACACTCAGTCATTAAGGTTAACCGAGGGTAATGGTGTATACGCCCAGCTCGGCGCCTTCTCGACAGAAAGCCGCGCCTATCTGCGTCTCGCCGAAGCCCGCATGGCCCTGGGGTCGCAACAGAACACCGCGTTTGGACGCCACGCGACGGAAATTCGCACGGTGGAACAGACCAGCGGCGTGATTTACCGCCTCCTTGTCGGACCCATGCCGAAGGAAGAAGCCGACGAGATGTGTCGCAATGTCCCAGACGGCTGTTTCGTGACGGGAAGCTAGAACCCCTCGTCCCGCCTCAAATTTGCGCCAAATCCTCCCCTGAGAAATCGATTTGCGTTTTGCTCTTGATGGGCATATGGTGAGCACCCATATTCTCTTTATGAGCAAAAGTGAGGAGGGTCACATGCCTGCCCACGGATTTGAAGCAGAAGTCCCATTGGCGTTAACGGACGAGGTCCGCGCCAAGACCGATCATCTGTACGACCGCGTCGCTAACCTTATTCCGCGTCTGGAATGGGATCTGCACGCCCCGACCATCGCCCGCATCAACGACCTGAAGGTCGAGAAGAATGCGGTGATCCTGGCGCACAATTACATGACGCCGGATATTTTCTACGCCGTCGGCGACTTCCGCGGCGACAGCCTGCAGCTGGCGAAAGAAGCCGCCGCGACCGACGCCCAGGTCATCGTCCAGGCGGGCGTTCACTTCATGGCCGAGACGTCAAAGATCCTCTCGCCAGAGAAGACCGTCCTGATCCCGTCGATGGAAGCTGGCTGTTCGCTCGCCTCCTCTATTACGGGTGCTGACGTTCGGCTGTTGAAACAGCGTTATCCCGGCGTGCCTGTCGTCACCTATGTGAACACGACCGCCGATGTGAAGGCCGAGACCGACATCTGCTGCACGTCGTCAAACGCTGTGCAGGTGGTCGAGCATATCTGCGCCGAGTGGGGCACCGATCAGGTCATTCTGATCCCGGACCAGTATCTTGCGCGCAATGTGGCGGCGATGACGGACAAGAAAGTCATCACATGGGCTGGCGCATGCGAAGTGCATGAGCGGTTCACCGCAGAGGACATTCGCGAAATCCGTGCCGGCAACCCCGGTGTCGTGGTGCTAGCGCACCCCGAGTGCCCCCCCGAGGTGCTGGCCGAAGCAGACTTCGCCGGCTCGACCTCCGCCATGTCTGGCTACGTGAAGACCGAGCAGCCCAAGAACGTTGTGCTGATCACAGAGTGTTCGATGTCGGATAATGTGGCGCTGGAAAACCCGGGCGTCGAGTTCGTCCGCCCCTGCAATTTGTGTCCGCACATGAAGCGCATCACGCTGGAGAATATTCTGCACGCGCTGGAGACCATGACTCACGAAGTGCATGTGGACCCTGTGATTGCGGAGAAAGCGCGGCTCGCGGTTCAGCGCATGGTGGACCTGCCATTGTCAGGACCCGCCACGAATTTCCGGCCTCATGCCGACCGGGACGTGATTGCGATCGAGCATCGCTGAGATGACTGCGCGTCGCGCCGCAGACGGCGGTGTCCTGATCATCGGCGCAGGGGTCGCAGGCCTCTACGCCGCCCTTAAAATGGCGCCGCACCCGGTCACGGTCATTTCCGCAAGACCGGTGGGCCAAGGCGGCTCTTCTCCCTGGGCGCAAGGCGGTCTCGCCGCGGCGATGGGGCAGGAGGACTCCCCGGCCCTGCACATGGCTGACACCATTGCAGCCGGTGCAGGCCTCGTTGATGAAGAGGCGGCGCGTATCCTGTGCGAAGCCGGACCCGCGCGCATCCGTGACCTCCTTGCCATGGGCGTGCCGTTTGACCACACCGCAGACGGACAATTAAAACTCGGGCGGGAAGCCGCCCATGGGCTTGATCGCATTGTTCACGTCGGTGGCGATGAAGCCGGCGCGACCATCATGCGTGTCCTGTTGGACCGGGCGCGCGAAGCCGAGCATATCGATCTGCACGAACGGATGATCGCGCATCAGTTGCTGACCGAAGACGACCGCGTGGTCGGCGCCCGCGTCTGGGACGTAGAAACCCAGTCGCCGCTTCTGATCACAGCCCAGGAAACAGTCATGGCCACCGGCGGGATCGGCGGCCTGTATGCGGTCACCACCAACCCCTTGCGGGCGCAAGGGTTGGGTCTCGCCATGGCCTATGATGTCGGCGCCGTGCTGCGCGACATGGAGTTCGTCCAGTTTCACCCCACCGGCGTTGATATCGGCAAGGACCCCGCGCCGCTTGCGACCGAAGCGCTTCGCGGCGAAGGCTGCACTCTGCATGATGCCCATGGGCGCCGGTTCATGACCGCCATTCATCCGGACGCAGAGCTTGCCCCTCGCGATGTGGTCGCGCGCGGCGTTGCCAAAGCGATTGCCGAGACCGGCGAGGCCTTTCTTGACGCACGCCAGGCCATTGGACTGTCCTTCAAGGATCGTTTCCCCACCGTCTATGCGGCGTGCATGGAGGCGGGCATCAACCCGGCCATTCACCCCATCCCCATCGCCCCGGCGGCGCATTATCATATGGGGGGCATACTGACCGATCTGGACGGGCGCAGTACCAAACGCGGCCTCTGGGCCGTTGGTGAAGCGTCAAGCACGGGCGTCCATGGCGCCAATCGGCTCGCGTCCAATTCGCTACTTGAAGCGCTTGTCTTCGGTGATCGCGCGGCAAAAGCGCTGCTTAAGGCCAATCCCGAGTCTGTGGAGATGAGCGTCGAAGACCCCGCGCCGCCGCGACCGATCAAACCAGCCGACAATATCGGCGCAGTGCGGAAGTCCATGTCGCTGCAATGTGGCCTGTTGCGCAGCGATGACGGTCTTGATGCGGTTCTTTCCTTGATCGGAAAGACGGAGACCGTGACGCAGGGCGATTATCTCGCCCTCCTCGCCGCTCGTCTCGTGACGCAGGCGGCCAGGCAACGGCTCGAAAGCCGCGGGGCGCACCAGCGCAGTGACTTTCCCGACCTTGCGCCGCCAGTACACAGCCTGACGGTCAAGGGCGAAGACGGCAATCCCGTCATCCGCTTTGCCGAAGCGCATGCCAAGGCGAGTATTGCCGGGGGAGAGGCCCCATGACCCCCTTCCCCCTACCCTATGCATCCATCCGGCCCCTGATCGAAACGGCGCTGGCCGAAGATCTGGGGGACGCTGGGGACATCACGACACTGGCGACGATCGCGGACGATGTGACGGCGACGGCACACATCAATGCGCGCAAGGCTGGCACCGTTTCAGGTGTCGCTGTGGCCGAGATGGTCTTTCACCATGTCGATGCGTCGCTCGCCGTCGCCATCACCAAGCGGGATGGCGAGCGCCTTGCACCGGGTGACACCATCATGACTGTGATCGGCAATGCGCGGTCCTTGCTGACGGCAGAACGCCCGGCCCTGAACCTCCTTGGCCATATGAGCGGCATCGCGACAGCCACGCGCCATCTGGTCGACCTCGTGGAGGGGACCGAGGCGAAGATCGCCTGCACCCGCAAGACACTGCCCGGCCTGCGCGCGCTGCAGAAATTTGCGGTGAAGTGCGGCGGCGGCATGAACCACCGCTTTGGCCTGCATGACGCGGTGATGATCAAGGACAATCACATCGTCGCGGCCGGCGGCATTGGTCCGGCCCTGCGCGCCGCCAAGACCTCGGTCGGTCACACGGTGAAGATCGAGATCGAAGTGGACACGATCGCCCAGCTGGAACAGGTCCTCGCCGAAGGGGCAGACATTATCCTCCTGGATAATATGGGCCCTGAAATGCTGCGCACGGCTGTTGCGCTGGCGCAGGGACAGGCGATTCTTGAAGCGTCGGGCAATGTGCGGGCTGAAACGGTCCGCGCCATCGCCGAGACAGGGGTCGACATCATCTCATCGGGAAGTCTGACACATTCGGCGCCCAATCTCGACATCGGGCTGGATCTGACGCTGGGCTAGGCCCGCCTCAGTTCGCCATTGCGACCTGGAAATTGCGTCCACGCTTGTAGAAAACGTGGTCACCGATCGTCCGGGTCTGATCCAACGTCATCGCCCAATAGGGATCGACATAGGCCGCGTGATAGTTCGTGGCCTCACCCGATAGCGGGAGGCGGAAGCCGCCCATGATCGCCGTGGCAAGAATTTCATTACGGAACATGACGTCTTCTTCGACGGCCTTGTCCATCGAACCGTCGCAAGTGAACGAGAACTGGCAGCCGGTGCGCCGCTCGCTGCCCTGAAACACCACACCGCAGATCGTGTCGGGATACCGGTCGGACGCCACGCGGTTCAGCACCACATCAGCCACGGCCATCTGCCCTGACGGCTTCTGATTGCGCGCCTCGTAGTAGATCGCCTGGGCCAGACATGTGCGCTCGGCCTTGTCGATGGAGGCAAAATTGATCTGCGAAAGGTCGAGACCCGCTACAAGGTTGAGATCGACGCCCAGACGCTCAGCCGTCTTCTTCAGGTCGATACCGTCAATGCCCACTTTCGTCAGCTGCATGAAGGGATCGGCTGCAGGGGCTGCAGGAAGCGGCGGCAGGACCTTGCCAACAGCATTGGCCAGTGAAAGGATGTCCATGCGCACGGTATCGAACCGTCGCACCAATTCGGCACTGGATGCAGAGCGCGCCGGCATTTCGCGTGCAGGGACATCTGTGGCCATCACGGCCGACAGAAGGGCCACGATGAAAAACGTCGGTCGCTTGAGCGCACGCCAAAGCGGCGCCCCGGTGATCGTGTCTGTCATGGTCTTGCTCGTAAGTTTCCGGTGTCAGCGGCTGGGCCGCTGTCTTGTCTTTCGTCAGCAGCGACGCCTTTAGAGACCCGAAACGAGTTTGGCGACTCTAAAAGCCGTAATCTGCGCGCAATCTTGCGGCAAGCTCCCGGGAAAAGCTTGCGGAAAGCTCCCGGGAAAAGGGTGTGCGTTTACCCTTTTTTGGCCGAAACAGCGGCCTGGGCCGCGGCCAGACGGGCGATAGGCACCCGGTATGGTGAGCAGGAAATATAATCGAGACCCACCCTTTCGCAGAAGTCGATCGACAGGGGATCGCCGCCATGTTCGCCGCAAATGCCCAGTTTCAGGTCCGGCTTGACGCGCCGCCCCTTCTCCACCGCGATTTCCACCAGAGCGCCGACGCCATCGCGGTCGATGCTGACAAAGGGGTCCTGCTCCAGCAGGCCGGCCCGAACGTAGGACGGCAGGAATGACCCCGCATCGTCCCGGCTGAGCCCGAAGGTGGTCTGGGTCAGATCATTCGTCCCGAAGGAGAAAAACTCAGCTTCTCCAGCGATCTGGTCCGCCGTCAGGGCCGCGCGCGGCAGCTCGATCATCGTGCCAATGGTATATTCCAGCGTCTGGCCTTTTTCAGTGAAGACCTCTTTCGCCACCGCCTCGATCCGCGCTTTCAGGATGCGCAGCTCTGATACCGTCGCAACCAGCGGCACCATGATTTCGGGCACAACCGATTCGCCGGATGCCTTGGCCACGTCGCAGGCCGCCTGCATGATCGCCCGCACCTGCATCTCGTAGATTTCAGGGTAGGTGATCCCCAGACGGCACCCCCGATGCCCGAGCATGGGGTTCGCCTCTTCAAGCTCACGCGCCCGACGCCGGAAGACGTCCGGGTCCACGCCGGTGGCTTCCGCCACCTCAACGATCTCGGCATCGGTGTGAGGCAGGAATTCGTGCAGCGGCGGATCAAGCAAGCGGATGGTAACTGGCAGGCCCGCCATCACCTCGAACAGTTCGGTAAAATCGCTGCGCTGTACCGGTAGCAGCTTTTCGAGCGCCGACCGGCGACCGCGCTCGGTTTCGGCCAGAATCATCTGGCGCACGGCGAGAATGCGGCTTGCTTCGAAGAACATGTGTTCAGTGCGGCAAAGGCCGATGCCTTCTGCACCAAAATCCCGTGCCGTCTGCGCATCAAGCGGCGTTTCCGCATTGGCCCGCACCTTCATGCGGCGGCATTTATCCGCCCACTCCATCACCTTGGCAAAATCGCCAGACAGTTCGGGCTGGACCGTCAGCACTTCGCCAAAGAAAACCTCACCGGTTGAGCCGTCGATGGTCAGCATATCCCCGGCCTTGATGGCACGTCCGCCAATGGTTGCGCCCGAACCGTCCCGTTCGATCCGCAACTCCCCCGCACCGCAGACGCAAGGGCGGCCCATGCCGCGTGCGACGACCGCGGCATGAGAGGTCATCCCCCCGCGGGCGGTAACAATGCCGACGGCCGCATGCATCCCGTGAATGTCTTCAGGGCTTGTTTCTGTACGGACGAGCATGACCTTATGACCATCGGCCGCGCGCTTCTCCGCTTCGTCAGCAGAAAAAACGATCTCGCCTGACGCGGCCCCTGGGGAGGCGGGCAAGCCCTTGGTCAGAAGATCGCGCGGCGCATGGGGGTCGAGCGATGGATGCAACAGCTGGTCCAGCGACGCCGGCCCCACGCGCATCACCGCCTGCTCTTCCGTGATCTTGCCTTCCTGGCAAAGATCAACAGCGATTTTCAGCGCTGCCTTGGCCGTACGCTTGCCGCTTCGGGTCTGCAGCATCCACAGCTTGCCCTGCTCGATTGTGAATTCGATGTCCTGCATATCGGCATAGTGCGCCTCAAGCTTGGCAAAGACGTCCGACAGTTCCTTGAACGTCTCGGGCATGACCTCTTCGAGGGACGGGTCGTTCGAACCCATCTCAGCCCGCGCCTTCGTGGTCAGGGCCTGGGGGGTGCGGATGCCGGCCACCACGTCCTCGCCTTGGGCATTGACGAGAAATTCACCGTAATAGCTGTTCTCACCGGTCGAGGGGTCCCGCGTGAAGGCCACGCCGGTCGCCGACGTATCCCCCATATTGCCGAACACCATCGCCTGCACATTGACGGCTGTCCCCCAGCTTTCAGGAATGTTGTTCAGGCGGCGATAGGTTTTCGACCGATCGTTCATCCATGAGCCGAACACCGCATCAATGGCGCCCCACAGCTGTTCGTTGACATCCGTCGGGAATGGCCGACCGAGCGCTTCGGCAACAGCGTCCTTGTAAAGATCAACAACCGCGCGCCAGTCGTCCGCGCCCATGTCCGTGTCGAGGAAATAGTCCCGCTCGTCCTTGTAGGTATCAATAATGTCTTCAAATGTGTGATGATCGACCCCCAGCACCACATCCGAATACATCTGGATGAAACGCCGATAGCTGTCGAATGCGAAGCGGTCATCGCCTGCCAGCTCTGCCAGCCCTTCAACCGTCTCGTCGTTGAGCCCCAGATTGAGGACCGTATCCATCATGCCCGGCATGGACGCGCGGGCGCCCGACCGGACGGATACGAGCAGCGGATTCTTGGCGTCACCAAATTTCTTGCCGACAATGTCCTCAACCCGGGCGAGGGCGTCGGCAACGGCAGCGCTCAAGCCATCTGGATACTGACGACCGTTCTTGTAATATTCGATGCAGACATCGGTTGTGATGGTGAACCCGGGAGGAACGGGCAGGCCCAAAGACGCCATCTCTGCCAGATTGGCGCCCTTGCCGCCCAGCAGGTTCCGCATGTCCGTGGTGCCGTCAGCCGAACCACCGCCAAAATTATAGATATATTGAGCCATGACCATCTCTCCCGTTCAAACTTGGGCCTGTTGAACGCAAAACAACAAGAGTGGCCGACTATCCCTCAAGCTGGGAGAAGTCCGCCACCAAATCACAAAGTGACACGATGGACTGTAGAAGCCCCAGGCGGTTTTTCCGCAAGGCCTCATCATCCACGTTAACGGTAACACCTTCAAAAAATCGGTCCAGCGGTGCACGGAGGGTCGATAGAGCGGACATCGCGGCTTCGAAATCTTCGTTCTTCAAAGCAGGAAGCGCGGTTTGTTCCGCCTGCGACAGCGCACTGGCGAGATCTTTTTCGCCAGGCTCGGCCAGTAGGCTGGATTGAACGTCGGCGACTATCGGCGCGCCGTCCTTCTTGCCCTCTGCCTTCAGGATATTACCCGCCCGCTTGTAGGCCGCGATGAGGTTCGTGCCATCGTCGGTCTTCAACGATGCCTGAAGCGCATTCAGCTTACGGACGACCAGAACGAAATCGGTTTCGCCCGCGGGCAGCACGGCCCGAACGTGATCATGCCGATATCCCTTGTCGCGCAGATACACCGACAACCGGTCGTGGAAGAAAGAAAGTAGATCGCTTTTTTTGTCCGCAGCAAGATCGTTGAGCAGATCGGTCACACCGAACCGGACGCCATTTTCTAGCACGATCTGGATGACACCAAGCGCCATCCGGCGCAGGGCGAAGGGATCTTTCGACCCCGTTGGTTTCTCATCAATCGACCAGAACATGGCGAGGGTCGCGAGCTTCTCCGCCAGTGCCACGGCCACGCTGACCGGCGCGGTCGGCACGTCGTCGCCCTGCCCCGCAGGCTTGTAGTGATCGCGAATGGCATCGGCGATTGCGGGCTCAATGCCCTCTTCCATGGCGTAATAGCGGCCCATGACACCCTGCAGCTCAGGGAACTCGCCCACCATTTCGGTCACGAGATCCGCCTTGGCGAGGCGCGCCGCCTTCTCCGCAGCGTTAGGGTCAGCGCTGACAATCGGCGCGATCTCGCGGGCCAGCGCAGCGACGCGCTCGACCTTGTTTGCTACTGTGCCAAGACCTTCAAAGAAGGTGATCGATTTGAGCTTCTCGGCATGGACGGCCAGCGGCTTTTTCAGGTCCTGCTGATACAGGAACCACGCATCCGACAGGCGGGCAGACAACACGCGCTCATACCCGACCATCATGGCGGCGCCACCATCAGGGGGCTCAATATTCGCCACACAGATGAATTTGGGTGCAAGACGACCCGTAGCGGGGTCACGAACCGAGAAATATTTCTGATGTCCCTTCATCGACGCGATCAGCGCTTCATCAGGAACCGTCAGAAACTTAGGATCAAAGGAGCCGATCCGCGGCACCGGCCATTCGGCCAGCCCCGCGACCTCGGCGAGCAACCCTGCATCCTCGACCAGCTCATAGCCCTGAGCCGCCGCGAGGGCCTGGGATTCGCCCAGAATACGTTCTTCACGATCGTCAGGATCAAGGATGACTTTCTGCCGCTGCAATGCCTCGGCATAGGGCTCAAAACTGCGGGCTTGAATCTCATCCGGCGCGAGAAAACGATGCCCCTCGGTCACATCACCGCTCTCAATTCCGGCTACCGTGAACGGCACGACTTCGCCGTTGAATGTGCACAGGATACGGTGCAGCGGGCGAACCCAGCGCAGCGAGCCATCGCCCCAGCGCATGGATTTGGGCCAGGGGAAGGTCTCGATAATCTCTGGTATGATGCTGGCGAGCACATCGGGGGTTGGACGCCCTTTTTCTTCGATGACAGCCACATAGAACTGGCCTTTCTTGTCATCCTGAATCGTTGCCTCGTCAATGGACGATAGCCCGGCGCTTTTGAGGAACCCTTCGAGAGCCTTTTCCGGCGCACCGACCCGCGGGCCCTTGCGCTCCTCACGCCGGTCAGCCTGCGCCGTCGGCAATCCTGTAACAACAAGGGTCAGCCGACGCGGCGTTGAGAAGGCCTTCTGGTCCGTTGGAGCATAGCCGGCCTTGGCAAGGCGGTCGCCAACGAGACGGGACAAATCATCAGCGGCACGGCGTTGCATGCGCGCGGGAATTTCTTCGGAGAATATCTCAAGCAGCAGATCTGGCATAACGGCCCCGACTAATGGTGTATGGGGTCGCCCGGCAAGAGGCCATGCGCAAATTTGATGGGGCGATCAGGGTATTCATCGCCCCTTATCTACCGTTTTTGCAGTGCAATGAAACGGCAAATTGTCAGATCAGCCTGAAATTAGACGTCCGACGAATGCGCCGTGATCGCGTCAAACCGATCGAGAAGGCAGAAATCCTGACGCTCGGCCTGATCCATCGCCTGCTGCTGTTGCTGCGGCTGATATGACCGGCGGACCGATGGTTTCGTTGTCTCCAATGCGGAAAAGGCATTGAGATGATTAAGCTGTACTTGGTCCTGTTTGTTCAACATGGTTTCGTTCACCTGCTGGATTTGATCTGTTCGCTATTGTGACCGAACAACGTTAATGAGACGGAAGCAAGACGCTCCGCAGGCAAAAATATGTGCGACCGCATCACGATTTGTGACGGGCTGCGACGTTCGTTTTCACCGTGCCAAGAGCAACGCGGCGCAACGGCGTTCGTTTCGTAGAATCAAACAATTAATTGGGAAATATATTCAGGGAACGCACCCCTGGGGTCTGGGCGACATTCGCTTTGGCTTGCAAAATGCCGCACGATAGTCTGTGCCCGGAAAGACCTATCGCGGCGAGAATTACGGTTAATCCCGAGGCCCGTCGCAGCACTTTCCCGCTACCTCATTCGCAGCCGCGGAAATCACCGATGGCTGTCGCATCACATCATCCCTCTCCGAAAGTTTGCCATCGCGGCGGGTTATTCGATCAGGCAAAGGTGTCGCCCTTCCTCCTGCACCGTGCTAGGCGCGGCGGTTCCAGTCACGCGTAGGATAAAGGGCTGTCACGGCCGATGCCGGTCAATGTCATCTGCATGAAATGGGGGACACGCTATCCGGCGTTCTACGTGAACCGCCTGTATGCGGGCGTGTGCCGCCATCTTTCCCGCCCGTTCCGGTTTGTCTGCTTTACCGATGACCGGACTGGCCTCGACCCCAGGATCGAGGCGCTGCCACTTCCCGACATGACCCTGCCTGATAGCTATCGCTGGACGCCCTGGCGGAAGATCTCCGTGTGGCAGTACCCGTTGGCGGGGCTTGAGGGCGATTGTCTGTTTCTCGACGTGGATCTGGTGATCACAGGCAGTCTCGACGAAATGTTCGATCACGAGCCGGGCAAGTACTGCGTCATTGAGAACTGGACCCAGCCAGGCGAAGGCATCGGAAACACATCGGTCTTCCGGTTTCGTGCCGGCGCCTACCCGCAGGTCTATGACGGCTTTGTCGAAAACCCTGTCCGTATCCTGTCCCAGCACCGCATTGAGCAGCAGTACATTTCGACCGTCATCAAGGATCAGACCTTCTGGCCACGCGACTGGTGCCTGTCCTTCAAGCATTCGATCGTTCCAAGCTTCCCCCTGAACTGGATGAAGTCACCAGAGCCGCCGCCAAGCGCCAAGGTGGTGGTCTTCACCGGGCGACCCGATATTGACGAAGCCCTGCGCGGTGACTGGCCCGCCGCCTGGCACAAACGGTACTACAAACATGCGCGACCCGCGCGCTGGATTGCCCAGCATTGGACCCACGATGAGGAGGGACAATTGGCCCCCATCCCCGACCCCACCGACAAGCCGCCTATTTCATGTTTCATTCGAACCAAGAATGAAGAGCGTCTGATCGGCGAGACCGTCCGCGCCGCGCTGCAGGTGGCGCGGGAAGTCGTCATTGTGGATTCAGGCTCCACCGACTCGACGGTGAAAATCGCGACCAAAGCGGGTGCCCGCGTCCACAATGTTGAATGGCGCGGCACAGGCAAACAGAAACGCGCCGCGGAGGATCTGTGTAAATATCCGTTTCGGCTCGACCTGGATGGCGACGAGGTCATGACCCCTGCCCTCGCCGAAAGTATTCGCCAGGTTTTCGCCACTGGCGAGCCGACGGGACAGGTGTTCGCGCTGAAGCTCGTGACGGCACCCCCTATTGGCAAACCGTGGTATGGTCTTGATACGGACTATCGCAATAAGCTGTATGATGGCCGCCGCTGGTCCATGCCGGACAGTGAGGCTTGGGACCAGCTTGACCTGCCCAAGGACATCCACCCTAAAAAACTGAAAGGTGAGCTGATCCACTATTCCTTCACCGATATTGGCTTTCTGCTGCGCAAGCAGGAGCGCAATATGACCCAGCGCGCGAAGTCCGCGCCGCTGAAGCCAAAGTGGTTGCTTCGTCTGCGGATCGTCTTTGGCCTGCCGCTTTATTTTCTCAAACGATACCTGCTGAAGGGGTTGTTCCTGAAAGGCGCCTATGGCTTCTCTTTCTGTCTGACCATCGCCATCGGCCGCTGGCTGAAGGACGTCAAAATGTACGAACGCCATTACTTCGGATCGACGGAAGACTAGCCCGCCATGCCCACTTTCATGACCCGCGAGGAATTCGACACCCCCGAAGGCCACAAGGCCGCGTGGCGGTCGCTGATGCTTGAGGATCACGGCTTTCTGCGGAAGGTCTACGACAATTCCCACCGCATTGGTGACGGGATGTGGCGCACCTATCAGCCCTCTCCCAAGGATCTTGAGACCTGGGTGGAGAAGCATGGCGTCAGGACCGTCATCAATCTGCGGGGATTGCGCAACGCCGTGCCGCAGCCGGGCTTTTACTGGCTGGAAGAAGAGAAATGCCGCGAACTGGGTATTGAGCTGGTCAATTTCCGTGCCTTTTCGCGGGAGGCCCCGACGGCCGACTTCCTGCTGGACATCGATGCCCTGTTCCGGCGGATCGACTATCCGGCCATCATGCACTGCAAGTCGGGCGCGGACCGTGCGGGCATCGCCTCGACGCTGTATCTGTTTCTGAAAGAAGAGAAGCCGCTAGCCGAAGCGCTGAAAATGCTCACCTATCGCTACGGACATGTGAAAACCGGCAAAACCGGTGTGCTGGACCATTTCTTTGACGTTTATCGCCTCGCGGCCGAAAAAGACGGCATTGAGCCGAACCGGACCCATTTTCTGAACTGGGTGCGCGAAGACTATGTCCGTGACGAGGTCACCCAGTCCTTCCGGGCCGGCATGCTCGGATCTCTTCTGACCGAAAAGATCCTGCGGCGGGAGTAGTCTGACCGTCTGCAGAAAAATTCCACAAAGGCATAAAAAAAACCGCCAGCACGAGAATTCGTGCCGGCGGTCTTATTCAGTCGATCAGTATCGCTTAGGCGCGCTTGGCGCGACGGCGGGCAATGCCGCCGGCGATCAGGCCGGAACCCATCAGCAGGACGGCGCCTGGGACAGGAATGCTGGCGATGCTGACGTTATCCAGAGCTGGACCGTAGGGATTTGATTCCAGGCTCAGGAAAGAGAGCGTTTCAGTCGCTGCCGTCGCGGTGAAGACCAGAGACATTGTCATCCAGCCCATGTTGATGCGGCTTTTGCCGGTCGTGTCGAACGAAAAGATCTGGGACACGCCGCCAACCATGGCTTCGAGCTGCTTGACGACATTACCGCCATCAGTGTTGCCCGCCATGTCGAACGAAATCACGTAGGTTTGACCCACAACGAGATCAGTGATCATCGTGGAGACCATGCCTGCGCTCAAATAGCTCAGGTCGAGGCTGTAATCGCCTTCTGAAGCGAACCAGTAGTTGTTCTTCAGATCGACGCCGCCTTCAGAGACGGTCCAGCCAGCGATTGTAGAAGCACCAGCAGGTACGCCTTCATAGCTGAAAGCTGTGCCAGTGTTGTTCTCGAAGCTGCCATTGGTGATCGTCGCGGCTTGGGCTCCGCCGACGGCCAAGAGACCAGCCACGAGAGCCGAGGTCATTTTTTTCATAATCAGTTCCCCTAGGTACTCAGGTGGTTACAGGTGTGTAGTCAGGCTTGGTAGTTGGGCGTTATGTTGCATTGCAAGAAATTATCTAACGACTCATTAAAGAGTTAGCAAGCCATTATTTTTTGCGTCAAATCAAGGCCAATCTGGGCGGGCGCCTGATTTCACGCGGCAGTCTGTAGCATATTCCACCATTTGATGCGGCGGATACGAAGTCCTACATTATTTACTGATCTAGAATGGAAATCAGACTAGGGTAGGGCCATGACACATTTTATTGATCGCCGGCTGAATCCAAAAGGTAAGTCCCTTGGCAACCGGCAGCGCTTCCTGCGCCGGGCCAAAGGGCAAATCAAGGAGGCTGTCGCAAAATCTTTGCGCGATCGATCGGTTAAGGAACTGGACAAGTCCGGTCGCATTTCCATTCCCGCCAAATCAACGGCCGAACCGCGCTTTCGTCACGACCCGACGAGCGGCCGACGCGAGCACGTCCATCCCGGCAACAAGGAATTTGCCGAAGGTGATCGCCTGCGCAAACCGCCATCGGGTCAGGGCGGCGGCGGGAAAGATGCCTCTGACTCCGGTGATGGTGAGGACAATTTCTCGTTCACCCTGACCCAGGAAGAGTTTCTGGACATCTTCTTTGAGGACCTTGAGCTGCCCAATCTGGTCAAGACGTCCCTCAAGCAGATGGAGAACTGGAAATATCGCCGGGCGGGCATGACCTCGGTCGGCAGTCCGACCAATATGAATCTGCTGCGCACGATGCGGAATGCCCATGGCCGGCGTCTCGCACTTGGGCGCCCCTCCTCCGCTGCCATCAGCGAACTGAAAGAGCGTCTGTTCGCGCTGGAAATGATCGCCCAGCCCAGTGCCGAGGAAATTCAGGAAACCAAGGACATCATCACCAAGCTTGAAGAGCTTGAGGCGCGCCGTCGCTGGGCGCCCTATATCGACCCGCTGGATGTGCGGTTCAATGCGTTTGAACCGACCCCCGTCCCGACCACCGCGGCCGTCATGTTCTGCCTGATGGACGTGTCCGGATCGATGGGAGAGCGGGAGAAGGACCTCGCAAAGCGGTTCTACATGCTCCTCTACCTCTTCCTGAAAAAGCGCTATGAGAAAGTCGAAGTCGTCTTCATTCGGCATACACACCATGCCGAGGAAGTGGACGAGGAGACCTTTTTCTATTCCCGCCAGTCGGGCGGGACGATTGTGTCCACAGCAATCGAGGTCATGCAGGATATTCAGCGCGACCGTTTCCCCACGGACCAATGGAATATCTATGTCGCCCAGGCCTCGGACGGGTACACCCAGTCCGGCGATGCCCAGCGCTGCGTTCAGCTTCTGAATGAGGAAGTGCTGCCGATCCTTCAGTACTATGCCTATATCGAAATCCTGGATGAGCGGGAGATGGATGTGTTCTCCGACCCCGATGCCGGAGCGGAGCTGTGGCGCGCCTATCGGTCGATTTCCGATGCGCGCTTCGCCCAGACGCGAATTGCGTCGCCCAAGGACATCTTCCCGGTGTTCCGCGAACTGTTCGCGAAGGACCGTCAGGGCAAGGCGGCATGAGAGGCGACAGCGCGCACGTGTCTTGCCGCCTCGCGGCTGTCATTGTCGCACTTTGTCTTGCGTCTGCCTGCAGTGCGCAGGAGGCGCGCCCTATTCATCTTGATGCCAAGGCTACCGCCGCGCTGATCAGTGAGCGTGACGAGATCACCCTTCTTGACGTGCGGACCCCGGAGGAATTTGCAGAAGGCCATATTGAGGGGGCTGTAAACATCGATGTTCTGTCACCAGATTTCGAAAGCCGCGTGCGTCAGCTCGATCTCTCCAAGCCGCACCTTGTCTATTGTCGAAGTGGCAACCGTTCGGCCCGCGCAACAGATATCCTCGAGAAACTCGGCGCGCGTGACCTCTATCATCTCGATGGGGGCATCAAGGCCTGGCGGGCGGATGACCTGCCCGTCTCCGGCAAAGAATAATCAGCCACCACCAAAATGAACGAAAATTAGCCATAGCGCGGCCACAGTCCCGGCTAGGCTAGAACCTGACGGCATCCGGATGGAGATGTCGGGGCAACAATCAAGAGTTATCCGATGAAAATCACTACACTGGCCGCCTTTGGCGCCTTCTCTCTCCTCGCCGCCTGCGCAAGCACAAGCGCCCTGCCCGATGACACGGCCATGGCGCCGCCAACGATCAGGGCCGCGGATCCGCAGATTGATACGCGCACCAATGTCGCGGCCGGCGTTTTTGAGGTCTCTCTCTATAATCCGTCCGACGTGCCGGTCTGCATCGCGGATGGCGACTGGCCGTCCCCTGATTTTCTGGGCAAGGAAGCCACTCCATCAGGCAGCCTGAACATGGCCAGCCAGTCCGTCTACGCGCTGGTGGCGGGCCAACGCTATCCGATCGAGGATGAGAATATCGGCTATTGTGACCCGTCTGCGACGGACCTTGTCGATGGTCATGCCTGCAAGATGGTCATTGCTCCCGGCACGACCCAGCGCGCGGTCATCCCCTTTGCCCGCTTCCCCGGCCTGATGCAGGCAACGTCCATGGGCCTGCCAGAACTTAACTATTCGCCACAGGTCACGGCCTGCCAATAATGTGTTATGAAGAACTGGGCCGTAAGGTCCTGTTCTGACAGACGCGAAAGGGCCGGCCATGAGTGTCACTGCAAAAACGGACAACCTCCTTTTTAACGAGGCGGCATGGACCTTTCAGGATTTGCAGCGCGCCTATGACGCGATCGAAGATATCGGTCTCAATGATCTCGGGCTCGACACCTACGCCAACCAGATCGAAGTGATTACTTCCGAGCAGATGCTCGACGCCTATTCTTCCCACGGCATGCCACTGATGTACCGGCACTGGTCCTTCGGGAAGCATTTTGCCCGCGACCAGCAGTCCTATCAGAAGGGTCATTCGGGCCTTGCCTATGAGATCGTGATCAACTCCGATCCGTGTATCGCCTATCTGATGGAAGAGAATTCGATGACCATGCAGGCGCTGGTCATCGCCCATGCCTGTATGGGGCACAACCACTTCTTCAAGAACAACTATCTTTTCCGTCAGTGGACGGATGCTTCATCCATCCTCACCTATCTTGAATTTGCGAAGAAATATATCGCGAAGTGCGAGGACGAGTACGGATTTGACGAGGTCGAAAGCGTTCTCGACGCCGCCCACGCGCTCATGGACCAGGGCGTTTACCGATATAACCGGCCACCGAAACTGTCCGACAGTGAGCGGGTCGAGAAGATCCGCGCCCGCGCAGAACACGAACGGGAAACGTTCAACGATCTGTGGCGCACCCTGCCAAATTCCGAAGAAAGCGAAGCCGATCAGCAGGAACGCCAGATGGAAGTGGCGAACATCAAGCTGCCCGAGGAAAACCTCCTCTATTTCGTCGAGAAGGCCTCCCCCTCGCTTCTACCATGGCAGCGCGAGCTGATCCGCATTGTGCGGAACATTTCCCAGTACTTCTACCCGCAGAAGCAGACCAAAGTGATGAACGAAGGCTGCGCCACCTTTGTGCACCACTACATCATGAATGAGCTGCACGCCCGCGGACAGATCTCCGACGGGTCGGTGATGGAGTTCCTGCACTCTCATTCCTCGGTCGTTTTTCAGCCGACATTCGATGATCCGCGCTATTCTGGCATCAACCCCTATGCCCTGGGCTTTGCGATGATGCAGGACATCGTCCGGATCGTCGAAACGCCGGAAGACGAAGACCGCGAATGGTTCCCGGACCTTGCCGGCCGAGGTGACTGGCGCGGTGCATTAAAAGATGCGTGGGCAAACTATCGTGATGAAAGTTTCATCCTGCAATATCTGTCACCGAAGCTGATGCGGGACTTCCGCTTCTTTGCCCTCGGCGACGACGGGAAGAAGCCATATTATCAGGTCACGGCCATTCACAATGAGCAAGGCTACAGGCAGGCCCGCAACAGCCTGTCCCGGATGTATGATCTGGGGCTGCACGAGCCGAATCTGCAAGTGGTGGCGGCGGATCTGTCCGGCGACCGGAAACTGGTCGTGCAACACACGATCTATAATGGCCGCAAACTGGACCCCGCCACACGCGGCGTCGTGCTCGGGCACCTTCAGACCCTGTGGGGCTATGAGGTTGAGCTGACCGAAGCGAAGGCCGAAGACATCTGAACCGACCATCTGCCGGACAAAGAAAAAGGCGCAGTCCGAAGACTGCGCCTGATCGGTCATGCTAGTTCAAGGGGGGAGAGAGAGACCAGCAACGACCAAACCAAAATAAGTGACCCACAACCGACGCTGCCCGCGCCCGTCAGGGGAAGCACACTAAAGCAAAACGGTGTAGCGGTGTCAACGAAAAGTTTGCCAGTAGCAGCGAAATTGTCTAGCATGGTCTCAGGGGAAGGAGAGCATGCCAATGGACGCGACAAAACGCATAAAAAAACGTCGGGCTCGTGGTACCGCGCAGCTGTTCGAACAGGTCGCCCGTCGCATTCTGGAAAAGCGCCACCGCGACGACCTGCATGCGGCCCAATGGTCAGCCCTTCGCTATTTTCAGCGCGCCGGACGCCAGACGGCGAATGTGATCGGCCTGTCCCAATATCTGGGGAACACGAGCGGCTCGACCTCACGAACGGCCCGGTCCCTTGTGGACAGGGCGTTGCTGACCGTAAGCCCCGCAGAGCATGATGCCCGCTCCGTCACGTTCAGGCTGACACCGGAGGGCGAGGCCACACTGGCCGAAGATCCGATGCTCGAGATCGCCGCCATTCTGGACACCCTTCCCCCTCAGGAGTTGGCGCTTCTCAGCAAGACCCTCGACACAATCCAGACTGAACTGCTCAAGCGCCGGACGCCAGAATGACGTCGGATATGCCGGACAATCCACTGGTCATCCTGAACGCGATCGACCGTGCCGGGGTGGGCTATGCGGTTACAGATCTGGGCGGCGTTATTCGGTCCTGCAGCCCGACCTATCGTCAGCACACCGCGCTATGGGCTGACCCGAACGATGACCGCCCATGGTTCATGCGGGATCCGGCGCCCGAAGAGACCATTGCGCAGCGCGCGGCGCTTTGGCGGACATTCATTGAGGAGGCGCAACGCTGGCAGGGCATGGTGCGCTGGCATATGCCCGATGGCTCTATCCGCTATTTCGAAGGCACGGCGGTCCGGGCGGGGGATGACCAGATCGTCCTTGTCACCAATGACCGGACAGACCGGGTCGAAGCAAGACGATCGATCCTCGAAATCCAGGACCGGCAACGACAGATCGTGACCTCCCTGCCCGTCGGCGTCTGCCTGCATGCGGACGATGGCAAGATTCTGTACACCAATGACTACCTGCCGCACAGAATCGGCCTGACCGCTGACGACTGCATCGGCAAGTCTTTGCAGGAGGCCTGCGGTGACCAGGTGTCCAATCTCTTCCAGCAATTGGTCGATGATGTCCGCATCAAGGGCGCCGCCGTCAACGGCCGCATCGCCGAGGTCACCGAGGGCCCGCTGGCGGGCACCCATTGGCTGCTTTTCGGCAAGGATATTTCCACGCGGGATGGGACGCGTGCCGGCATTCTCACCATCGCCGTTGACCGCACCGATAGCGTTCGCCTGCGCGAGGAGCGGTCACAATTTGCCGAAGCGATACACCAGACGCAGAAGATCGCCGCGCTGAATGATTTTGCCGGCAACCTCGCCCACGAACTCTCCAATTTGCTGCACCCGATTGGCGCATACGCACGCATGCTGACCAATAATCCCGACCACGAGAACCGGCAGCAGTTTGCGGCGAAAATCAATCAGGGGACATTGGCCGCGGGCCGTATTCTCCGCCGCACACTGGCCATGGCGCATACTGACCGGACCGAGCTGCGTCTGACAGACATCAGCGAAACGGTCGAAGCCACCATTGCGTCTGCCGAAGATCTGGCACCGACGGGTCTGGACTATGCCTATATGGATCAACGGCGCGCCTTCATGGCCTATTGCCAGCCAGGTGAATTGCGCCAGGTCCTCCTCAACCTCATCAACAATGCGGCCGAGGCGATGCACTATAGGGGTACGATCACGATCACCATGGCCGATGGTCTGCCGCGACCTTACGACCTCGATCTGATCCCGACAGGCACGGAACCTTTTGTCCGCCTGAGCGTCAGTGACCAGGGGCCGGGCATTACAGATACGGTCAGATCACGCATATTCGAGCCGTTTTTCACCACCAAACCGGTTGGTCGGGGCACCGGCCTTGGGCTTGCGGTGGTTCAGGGCCTCGTCAATGGCTGGGGCGGCGTGGTGTCGGTCGATACCCGTCCGGGTCTCGGCTCTACATTTCATATTTGGATACCTCAGGGGAATATGGAAGAATAACGTCCCATGGGGAGCCCGCTGCCGTGCAGCGCGGCAGGAGAGATATGTCATGAGCACTATATTGATCGTCGATGACGACGCCGCCGTCGCAGATGTGGTGAAGCTGGTGCTGAGCGAGGCAGGCCATAAGTGCCTTGTTGCCCACTCGCCGCGCGATGCCCTCGATGTGGTCGAAAAGCAGTCAGTAGACGGCATTATTCTGGATGTCTGGCTCGGTCGTGATGACGGGCTAGACCTGGCCGCGACGTTGATCGAGCGGATGCCAACCCAGCCGTTTATCATCATGTCTGGCGGGGGACCGGGCCGATCCCTTGAAATGGTCACGGCGCGAGCCGATGCGCTGGGGGCCTGCAGCGTTCTCTACAAGCCATTCGACGATGATGAACTCCTCACCGCCGTCGACGCCATGCTGGGCGGCACGTGCAGCGAGACCTGACGATCGCTCAGCGCAGGACGCAGCGATCAAGGCCATCGCGCTGAACAACAGCCATCCGCGCCTGCAATGTGCGCGTTCTTTTCTGCACATAGGGACCGGGCGGCGCGACGCGCCAATCGTTCGGATTCGGCAGGACGGCGGCCAGCAGCGCGGCCTCGTATTCTGTCAGGTCCCGGGCGGATTTGCCAAAGCGGGCCTGCGCGGCCGCTTCTGCGCCGAACAGGCCATCGCCCCATTCAGCCACATTGAGATAAACTTCCATTGTGTGGGTCTTGGACCAGAGCACTTCTGACACCAAGGTGAACCAAGCTTCCATCCCCTTGCGGATGAAGCCGCGACCAGGCCACAGAAAAGCGTTCTTGGCCGTCTGCTGCGAAATCGTTGAGGCACCGCGCAGACGCCCCCCGTCTTCGGCATCGTTGAGAGCTGACTTGATCTGCTCGAGATCGAAGCCGTGATGGGAACAGAACTTGGTGTCTTCCGCCGAGATGACCGCACGCACCAGATTGGGTGAAATCTGGCTGATCGGGACATATGTGTACTGAATATCCATCCCGTCATGACGACGGATGCCCATCAACATGGTCTCAGGCGGATGCGCGAAGCCATAGAACCAGACCCAGGCAATACTGAGGCCCACAAAGGTCGCAGCGCCGATCAAGCCATATCGCACACACCGCCACAGCCATGGCAGCAGCGACCCGATGGAAACCTTGAGCGGTAAACTCATAAAGCCACCTGTTCCCGGGCCCCTGACCTATTCCTGTGCGACGATACCGGCGCCGGCGGTGCGCCCCTGAGGGCTCTCCAGCCAAGCTTCACAGCACATCTTCGACAGCCTGCGCACCCGCAGGATATAGGACTGGCGTTCCGTGACGGAAATCACGCCGCGGGCATCAAGCAGGTTGAAGAGATGGCTGGCCTTGATGCAGTGATCATAGGCGGGAAGCACGAAACTCCGCCCCTCGGCACGGCCTTTTTCAATCGTCGACTCACACGCGGCCTCAGCCTCACGGAACTTGTCGAGCAGCACATCGGTGTCAGCGATTTCGAAATTATAGCCCGAGAATTCCACCTCCTGCTGGTGGAATACATCCCCATAGGTGAAAGGCGTTCCGTCGGGTTTCTTGCCGCCATAGACGAGGTCATAGCCATTATCGACGCCCTGCACATACATGGCGAGGCGCTCAAGGCCATAGGTCAGCTCACCCGTCACCGGTTTGCAATCAAAACCACCGACCTGCTGGAAATAGGTGAATTGCGTGACTTCCATCCCATCGCACCAGACTTCCCAGCCCAGACCCCAGGCGCCGAGCGTCGGGCTCTCCCAGTCATCCTCGACAAATCGGATATCGTGCTTGGCGCGATCAATGCCGATGGCGTCCAAAGAGCCCAGATAGAGCTGCTGGATATTGTCCGGCGATGGCTTCAGAACGACCTGAAACTGATAATAGTGCTGAAACCGGTTGGGGTTCGCACCGTAGCGGCCATCGCCCGGGCGACGGCAGGGCTGCACATAGGCAGCGTTCCATGGCTTCGGACCCAGTGAGCGCAGCGTGGTGGCGGGGTGAAAGGTCCCAGCCCCCATTTCGAGGTCATAGGGCTGGAGGATCACGCAACCGTGATCGGCCCAGTAATTCTGCAGCGTCAGGATGAGGTCCTGAAACGATTTGGTGTCAGTGCTTTTGTCGGTCATATCGCCACGACAGCTAGGCGAGAGCGCGCCTTAGCGCAACGCGGAATGACGCGCTGAAGGCGATGCCTTCTCCGCCGCGTTGGCAGCGAACGAATCCAGCCGGATCATCAGACGGGCGCCTTCTTCGGGCTGGCCCTGACGCGCCCGGCAGAGCGCGACCGTGCGATAGGCAAACAAATTCCAGGCATCCTGCGACAGGGCACGCTCTGCGGCACGGCAGCCAGTCTCGTTGTCGGCCGCAGCCATCACGGCCTGAGGCGCTGCGGTCGCAAGCCCGGTACGGCTGAGCAATCTGTCGAGGTCTGCCTCAACAGTATCGACTGTCGCGCGGCGCGGCGATGGAGTCGCCGCCGAAAATTCGTAGTCGAAGCACAAGCGGTTTGGCCCGCACGGCGTCACGCTGATCGCGCGGGGCAGCGATGCGGCCTCAACGGTCAGGGCCGTCCCTTCGCGACTGGAACTCATGGAAATCCGGCGAATATACTCGCTGCGGCTGCTGACGTCGGCTGAGAAATCAGCTCTGGCCGACACGATCAGAAAGCTGCTCTCGCCCATCGGTTCGGCCGAACAGGAGGCTGAACAGACGACCTCCACGCGGGAGGTATGGCCGTCATCGCCGACGCGTACGTCAGCAATCGGTGCGGCGCTCGAGGCGAGCGCAAAAAGGGCGACGATGGACATAACGACTCACTGAGAACTGGAACGTCTGGTGAGAGCGATGTACCGAAATATGATTAAGGAAACCGGAGCGAAAGCTGAATAGACTATTAATACAAACACATAGAGCGGCGCCAGTCGCATGACGGAGCTCGGCAAATCGGCCGTCAGCGCCGACCACGGCAACATGCCCGCAAAGCTGAGCGCCACACTTTCGGCGGCTGGCCACCACAGCATGGAGGCAAAAGTCAGGAGAATGACACTGTGTCCGACGCTGTACAGCATCGCAAAGAGGCTCGACATGGCGGTATCGGCGCGCGGCACCACGGCGAGCGCCAGACCGAGCACCACCGCCACGAACACTGCCGCCCCGACAAGCGCGTTGGCAGGCGGCACATGCCCCAGATAAAGGACCAGTGAGCCAAGAACGCCGGAAGCCGAAGCACCGCCCGCGGCCATACCCGCTGGCACCGTCAGCCAGCCCGGACCGCGCAATTGCAGCAAATGTCCTCTCGCCACGCTCATAGCCGCCCCATTACATCCCAGCAAAGCATAGCACGCCGACGCGCCACGTCTAACCGAAAAACGATAAAAATATTCCCCGTCGCTGCACGCCGACGGGGGGCAAAACGTCGGTAAAATCCATCGCCGCTTGACACTGGGGAGGGCCGGCGACACGAGGACCGCACCTCCGCCTCAGACCTGAAAGAGCAGAATTTTCATGACCGAGCCTCGTGCCCTGACCGGCCTTTCCCAGATCGCCGACCAGTATGATGCGGTGCTGTGTGATGCATGGGGCGTCGTGCACAACGGCCAGCGGCTCTATGACGGCGTCGGTGAGGCGCTGACCCAGTTCCAAGCGACCCGTGGGCCCGTCATCATCCTGACGAACGCGCCGCGCCTTTCCGATGTCATCCCTGCCCAGCTCGACAGTCTCGGTCTGTCCCGCGATGCCTATACGCGCGTCGTGACCTCAGGCGATGCGACGCGGGCAGCCGTGACACAACGGGCCGACAGTGCCTTTTTCAAACTGGGTCCGTCCAAGGATGAGACCCTGTTTTCAGCCCTGCCCATTTCATTTGTCCCGCTGGACGAGGCAGATGTGATCGTCTGCACCGGCCTGTTCAATGAAATGACCGAGACGCCTGAAGACTATCGCGACATGCTGAAAGATGCGGCGCGCCGGAACATTCCGATGATCTGCGCGAACCCCGACAAGGTGGTGAAACTCGGTGACCAGTTGATCTACTGCGCCGGTGCGATTGCGGATGTGTATGCTGAGCTTGGCGGCAACGTCATCTATGGCGGCAAGCCCCATGCGCCGATCTATGAACTGTCCCGCGACGTCCTGCGCGACAAGGGGCTGCCCGCCGATGCGCGCCTCCTGGCCATTGGTGACGGTGTCCAGACCGATATATTGGGAGCCAACGAGCAGAATATTGATGTCGTCTTTGTCGCCGAAGGAATCTTCAGCGAAGAAAGCCGAGACGATAGCGGCCATCTCGACACGGGCAAACTGGCGCAGCTGCTCAAGAAACACGGTGTGCATGCTGAATATGCAATGGATGGACTGGTCTGGTGAGCACGCCGACAGTCATCCGGGCACCGCTGCATTGTGATGTTGCGCCGGCGCTGCGCGATCGGCTGGCCGTCATTGGCAATATGGATGGTGTTCATCTGGGTCATCAGGTGCTGCTCGACGAAACCGTTCGGCTGGCCGGTGAGCGGCCCACAGCGGCCATCGTCTTTGAACCCCATCCGCGCCGCGTCTTCGCACCCGAAAGCGCGCCGTTCCTGCTGACCGACCTGACCACCAAGACAGAGATTATTTCGGCACACGGCATCGACACAATTTTTGTTCTGCCCTTTATCGACGACCTTTACCGTCAGACGCCGGAGAAATTCGTCCAGCAAACTCTCGGCCAGCGACTGGGCCTTGCCGGCATCGTGACCGGCAGCGACTTCCAGTTTGGCAAGGGCCGCGCCGGGGATGTCTATGCCCTGAAAGGGCTGGCCGAACAGATGGGCATGGAAGCGCATGCCATTACACCGATCCTCAAGGACGGCGGGGACAAATATTCCTCCTCCGCCATCCGCCAGGCCCTGCGCGAAGGACGACCAGAGGACGCCGCCCAGCAATTGGGGCGCCCCTTCGGCATTCGCGGCGACGTGATTGAGGGTCGCAAACTGGCGCGTAACCTCGGTGTGCCGACAGCGAATGTGGCGCTTGCCGACTATGTCCGTCCCCTGTTCGGCGTCTACGCCATCAACGTGGATATTGGCGATCGGCACGTGCCGGGTATTGCCAATGTGGGCATCCGCCCGACAGTGGATGGGACCGCCCCCCTGCTCGAAGCGCATCTTTTCGACTTTGACGGCGATCTCTACGGTCAGACCATCCGCGTCGACCTGCTCCACTTCATCCGGCCGGAGCAGAAATTTGACGGGCTTGACGCGCTCAAAGCGCAGATCAGCAAGGATTCCGGCATCGCCCGCGACTGGCTGTCAGAAAACCTTGGGCTCTGAGGCTGTTCAGCGGCAGCGAGACTCCGTAGACAGGAACAATGAAGCAACATCACGTGCGAATTCTGGGGCTTGATCCCGGCCTGCGCCACACCGGCTGGGGCCTGATCATCGCTGAGGGATCACGCCTCTCCTATGTGGCAAGCGGCCGAATTTCCACGCCTACGGAAGGTTCACTGGCCTTCAGGCTGGCGCAACTGTCACTGGCGCTGGAAGCCGTCGTTGCGGATATGGGCCCGCACGAGGCCGCCGTTGAAGAAACCTTTGTCAACGCCAATGCCCGATCTGCGCTGAAACTTGGCCATGCCCGAGGCATCTGCTTGCTCGCCCCGGCACGACTTGGCCTGCCCGTCGCTGAGTATGCCGCCAATCTGGTCAAAAAGGCCGTGGTCGGTGCCGGGCACGCTGAGAAGCATCAGGTCTCGGCCATGATCAGCAGGCTGATGCCGCAGGCGCGGGACCTGACTGCCGATGCCGCGGACGCCCTCGCCGTTGCCGTCTGTCATGCCAGCCACCGCCAGCATCTGGCCCGGGTGAGCGCATGATCGGTCATTTGAACGGACGTGTGCTGAGCGTATACGCGGATACCGCCATCATTGATGTTGGCGGCGTTGGCTATGAGGTCAGCGGCACCTCCCGCCTCCTGGGCAACATGGCACCGGGCGACGAGGTTTCCCTGTCGATCGAAACACTTGTGGCTGAGACCTTCATCCGCCTAGTCGCCTTCCCGACAGAAACAGAGCGTCGCACCTTCCGGCTGCTGCAAAGTGTGCAGGGGGTGGGTGCAAAAGCGGCCCTGTCCATCCTGCACGTCCTGTCGCCCCATGCGCTGATGGATGCCATCGCCGTTCAGGATAAGACCGCTGTCGCCCGTGCCCAAGGGGTCGGACCAAAGCTGGCGCAACGAATTGTCACCGAACTGAAAGGCAAGACCGGCGTCCTGCTGCATGCGGATGACTTCCGGCCCGGTACTGCTGAACCGCCTGCGGCCAGCCCACCGGCGCCAACGTCCATGGCCGAAGATGCCGTCTCCGCGTTGATCAATCTTGGCTATGATGAAACGCTGGCGCGACGAACCGTCAGAACCGTCGCTGCAGAGAATGACAGCGTCGAAGCCATCATCACTGCGGCGCTGAAAAGTCTGTCTACATCATGAGCGTCGTCGACCCCCGCCCTCAGGAGCACGACCCTGACGCCGCCTTAAGGCCCAAGCGCCTGTCGGACTTCACCGGTCAACCGCAGACCAAGGACAATCTGTCCGTCTTCATTCAGGCCGCAAAGCAGCGCCGCGAAGCGATGGATCACGTCCTGCTGCACGGCCCGCCCGGCCTTGGCAAGACCACCCTTGCCCAGATCATCGCGGCGGAGCTGGGCGTGGGGTACAGATCGACATCCGGCCCGGTCATCAGCAAGGCGGGTGACCTGGCGGCGATTCTGACTGGCCTTGAAGCCAATGACGTTCTGTTCATTGACGAAATTCACCGGCTCAGTCCGGCCGTCGAGGAGATTCTCTATCCTGCAATGGAGGATTACGCCCTCGACATTCTGATCGGTGAGGGCCCGTCGGCCCGGTCGGTCAGGATTGACCTGCCGCGATTTACGCTGGTCGCCGCCACCACACGGTCCGGCCTGCTGACAAAACCGTTGCTTGACCGGTTCGGCATCCCGCTGCGCCTCGACTTCTATTCGGCAGATGAGCTACGCGCAATTATCCGTCGGGGGGCGGAAAAATTGGGTGTCGCGATGAGTGAAGATGGCGCGCAGGAGATCGCGAGCCGGTCACGCGGAACACCGCGGGTCGCCGGTCGTCTGCTGCGACGCGTGCGGGACGTTGCGGTTGTGGAGGGGCGCCTGCCCATCACGGCCGAGGTGGCCGACAGCGCACTCAGTCGCCTGAACGTGGATCGCTTGGGCTTGGAAATGCTTGACCGGCGTTACCTTTCGATCATTGCCGAGCATTTCGGCGGCGGTCCGGTGGGCGTGGAAACAATTGCCGCAAGCCTGTCCGAGGCGCGCGACGCCGTCGAAGACGTGATTGAACCGTTCCTGTTACAGCAGGGACTGATCCAGCGAACGCCCCGGGGACGTATGCTGACAGACAAAGCCTATGCGCATCTGGGGCTACCGCCACCGGGACGGCAGATCGGTGAGCTGATCTGATGGAATGGCAGCATGAGGTGCGCGTCTATTTCGAGGACACCGATTTTTCGGGTGTCGTCTATCACGCCGCCTATCTCAAATTCTTTGAACGGGCACGGACAGAAGCGCTGCGCCAGACGGGGCTTGATCATCGGACACTGATCGAAGCGGAACCGCCCACGGCGCTCACCGTCCGCCATCTGTCGATCGACTATTTCAAACCCGCCCGGATCGATGATCTTCTGACCATCCGGACACAGACCGCCGAGTTGCGCGGGGCCCGGCTCGTTTTTCTTCAGACCGCCTTCCTCGACGAGGAGAAGCTGACTGAGGCCCGCGTCACAATCGCCTGTATGGATATGGCGGGACGGCCACGGCGCCTGCCCCGCCATATCGCAACCCGGCTGGGGGCGGTGTCAGGCGATCAGGCGTGAGAGGCGATCGGCCAGACGGGGATCGGTCTTGAACTCGCCCAGGAAACAACGCGTAACGCAGGTCACTTCATCCTTATGGATGCCACGTGTCGTGATGCACTGGTGCTCTGCATCGATGATAACGGCCACGCCGCGCGGTTTCAGCACTTTGTCGATCGTGTTCGCGATCTGATTGGTCAATGTTTCCTGACTTTGCAGCCGCTTGGAAAACGTGTCCACGAGCCGCGCCAGTTTGGACAGGCCGACCACCCGATCGCTGGGGAGATAAGCCACATGCGCCGTGCCGAGCAGTGGAGCGACGTGGTGTTCACAATGGCTTTCCACACGAATATTCTTGAGAAGGACGATATCGTCATATCCCTCTACCTCCTCGAACGTCGTCGAGAGTACGGCCTCAGGGTTTTCACGATAGCCCATGAACCAGTCATCATAGGCATTCACAAAACGTTTCGGCGTATCGATCAACCCTTCCCGCTGGGGGTCCTCACCGATATAAGCGAGAAGCGTACGGACTGCTTCTTCTGCATCGGCCTTCGTCGGCTTTTTCGCCATTACGATGCTCCCTTGATCGCAGCGACCAGCCCCGCCATTTCAACCGCAACGGCGGCCGCTTCCGCGCCCTTATTGCCCGCTTTCGTCCCTGCCCGTTCAATCGACTGCTCGATCGTGTCAGTGGTCAGTACACCAAAGGCGACCGGCACGCCGGTTGACTGCATGACGTGGGAAATGCCTTTCGCGGCCTCACCGGCCACATAGTCAAAATGCGGTGTCGCGCCGCGGATGACACAGCCGAGCGCGACAATGGCGTCGTATCGGCCGGTCTCAGCCGCCGTCTTTGCCGCGAGCGGTAGCTCGAATGCACCGGGCACGGTAATGTGCGTGATCGCATCGCCCGGCACGCCGTGGCGACGCAGGGTCGCGATGGCGCCACTGGTCAGTTTTTCAACGATGAACTCGTTCCATCCCGTGTCAATCACGGCCACTTTTAGGTCTGCGTTCTTTGCGGTGGCTTCAATTTTCACAACCATCAGGCTGCCTCTGCTTTCTGTCTATAGGCCACCAATGCTTCGACGGTGACCACGGGGATGTCATGTTTGCGGGAAAACACCATGAGGTCGTCGCGGCGTGCCATGGTGCCGTCATCATTCATGATTTCGCACAGAGCGGCACCTGGCCGGCATCCAGCGAGCTTGGCCAGGTCCACACTTGCCTCGGTCTGCCCCGTGCGGGCCAGAACGCCATCAGCACGGGCGCGAAGCGGAAACATATGACCGGGCTTGACGAGATCGTCGGGGCGCGATTCAGGGTCGATCAGCACGGCGATGGTCCGTGCACGGTCGGCGGCGGAGATTCCCGTGGTCACCCCCTCACGTGCTTCGACCGAGACTGTGAACGGCGTTCCAAAGCCGGAATGGTTATCCTCAGGCGGCACCATTTGCGGCAGGCCCAGACGGTCGATCCAGTCCGGCGCCAACGCACAACAGATCAGACCGCGGCCGTGGACAGCCATAAAATTGACCGCTGCGGCATCAGCGAATTCAGCCGCGATGATCAGATCGCCCTCATTTTCACGCCCCTCATCATCACAGACGATAACGAAACGTCCTGCCCGTATGGCTTCAAGGGCGGTATCAATGCTCGCAAAACTCATGCGCGGGCCTCCATAATCTTTTCGGCGTATTTCGCCATGATGTCAGTCTCCAGATTGACCGGATCACCGACGGATTTGAGCGCCAGGACAACGAGCGCCTGGCTATGAGAAATGAGGGTCAGGGTGAAATAATCCGGCCCCGTATCGACGACCGTCAGGCTGGTCCCGTCGACGCAGACATATCCCTTGCGGACGATATATTTCATCAGCTCAGGCGGTGTTTCGATCGTGTAGTTGAGCGCGTCCCCTTCAGGCTCGATCGCACGGATGCTACCGGTGCCGTCGACATGCCCCTGCACATAATGTCCGCCCAGCCGTGTTGTGGGCAGAACGGCGCGTTCCAGATTGACGCGATCACCTTCCCGCAACACGCCCAGCGATGTTTTTCTCAAGGTCTCAGGCGCAAGGCCAACCGTAAACTGACCATCATCAAAGGTAACAACTGACAGGCAGACACCGTTGACATTGATGGAATCGCCAAACCGCACATCGGTCAGGACTGTGGACGCACCGATTGTCAGCTGGAATCCGTCATCTTTCGGTCCCACCGACAGAACGATTCCCATCTCTTCTACGAGGCCTGTGAACATAATTCCTCCGACTAAACCCGGCCCCGGACAAGAATGTCCGGCCCGAGCGTACAGGTTGAAACATCGCGGAGACGCAGCGCATCCGATAATTGATCTGCCCCCACACCATTGATGGCCGACCGACCGCCGCCCAGAATGACGGGCGCAATAAAGGCCCAGACCTCATCCACCAGGCCATCATCAAAAGCGCTGCCCAATACCGTGCCACCACCCTCGATCATCACGGCGTTCAGGCCGCGCTGACCCAACTGGTCAAGAAGCGGCGCAAGATCAGGGCGACCATTCCGAAGCGACAGTGGGCAGATCTCAGCCCCCGCCTGCTCGAGCGCGGCGCGGCGGTCGGCATCGGGATGGGGACCGGAAACGATCATGACCGAACCTGGACTGGAAAGGAGCTTTGCCGTCGGTGGTGTACGCAGATGTGTATCAAGGACAATCTTGACGCTGGGCGCTGGAACCACGCCGTCTGGTCGGGGATCAAGCGATGGGTCATCCGCCAGAACCGTTCCTATGCCGACGATAATACCATCCGTCTGCTGCCGCAGGTCGTGACCCGCAGCCCTCGCTTCTTTGCCCGTGATCCACTTCGATTGACCCGACGGGGTCGCCGTCCGACCGTCCAGAGACATGGCGAGCTTGGCGTAGACGTAAGGGCGACCATTCAGCACACGGTTGATCCAGGGACGGACCAGGTCATGCGCCGCTTTGTCATCGGCATAGTGAACATCAACACCCGCCTCGCGCAGACGATCGGCACCGCCCGCTGCAAGAGGGTTAGTATCTGCGGCACCGTACACGACCCGTCCAATCCCGGCGTCAAGGAGAGCACCGGCGCAGGGCGGCGTGTTGCCGTAATGATTGCAGGGCTCAAGGGTCACGTAGGCTGTGGCGCCGCGTGCGGAATCTCCGGCATCGGCCAGCGCGGCCGCTTCGGCATGCGGTGTACCGGGCCCCCGATGCCAACCGCGCCCTACGACCTGACCATTGGCCACGATCAGGCACCCGACCATCGGGTTTGGCGCGGTGCGACCCGCCGCCTGCCTGGCCAGCGCGATGGCCTGTTCAAGATATGCAGTGTCGCCAGTCAATGCCGCCGTCAGTCCTTTCGCAACCGGACTTTGGGGGCACGCATGATGAGCTTGACCTATTCGACGCGGAATACGGCCAAGAACGCCCTGGCGGGAACAATCCTCGCCAGGCGGCACATCATGAACCTTCTCACATCCGGACTATGACCGTCGGCTCTGGAATCGCACCAGATCCTGCGTCAGGCGAAAGCCGTCAGCTCGCGGGCTGAGAGGAATACCTCATCACCGCCGGTGGGGACTTTCACCCCGCCCCGAAAGTTCGTTTCAATTGTGAAGACCACATAAGCGTGGAAAACAGCGCGGACAAGCCCTGTCCGCGCTCAACCGCCGAACAGCTTACTTAACGCCAGGCAGGTTCAGGACCGCACGCTCATCCTTGGAGATGACCACTTGCTGGCCACCGGTCACCGCATCGATCGATTCAAGACGGGTCGCTTCCCAGCTCTCACGATCCTCAACGCGCAGAGGCGCTTCCTCGTCGTTGATGTTGCGACCCTCGAATTTCCAGAAGATCAGCTGGTTGGCGAGGCTGTCATCCTTTTGCGCGCGGCCACCATTTTCAGCGGCCAGGATGGCGCGGATGTTGGGGTCCACTTCGAGCGCCCCAACCTGCTGCAGCAGCACGAGTTCACCATCG